>CAIJVD010000015.1 GCA_903824045.1 uncultured Chlorobiaceae bacterium | reverse complement strand
TCTCCAAAAATCGAGGAGTTGCCGGACACCATTTTTTCGCCTTGCAGTTTTAACTGGAGAGCCAGGCTCTCAGATTTCGCTCCCTTAAGGCAGCCGCAGGGCGTGGCATAGGATGCGTCAGGAACGTTGGTCCAGGCATATCCTATTCCAGGGCCAAACCATAAGCGAAAGTTGTCAGTTTTTGCAATCCGTATGAAGCCGTTCAGAAAGAGCGCACGAAGGTCCACTTTGTCGTCGAGGCTCCGGTTTAGCACCCCTGATGTTACGGCTTTTCTGCCCACGATTCCATCTACATACTCTAACTCCAGGCGTAGATGTGAAGATCGGCCGGCCTTATCACAAACGGTGAATTCACGTCCAACCGCCATATTGACGAGGTGATGGCCATCGTAGCTGGAACTGCCAGTTACCAAAACCGGGCTCCCGAAGTCTATATCTGGACCTGAGCCTTTAGCGCTAACTATTTCCTGGGCGCCAGCGGACAAATACCAGTTGCATTCCTGGGATGGATGCCCCTTCACCGGTTTTGTTCCTGCAAGCAAAACGGCTGCAGTGGCCAACGCAATGATGCTTTTTCGAACGGTATTTGACTTGTCGACGGAGGTCGTATTGAGATGGTTATTCACGGATATGTGCCATTTGATAATTGTAAAACCTATGATTTTTACTTAAAAGGCCAGCCATGCAATCAGTCCAATCGCACTTGCCCCTATGATGATCTCGCTGCCGCCCCCTGAATCATGGCCGCTTGCAGTAACCGCCATTTCGGCATTATGAACTGAGTCAGTCCAGAACTCATATTCTGAAGAGCCGGGGTAGTGATTTCCGGCGAGATCAATGACGGAACCACCCTCCAAGGTTACGAAATAGTGGGTTCCGGCAGAAAGATTGCTGCCTGGGTCGATGGTCAGTTTACTGCCTGAGAACAACAGGTGCGTTGTGTCTGTTGCAGCATCAAAGCTTTCAACCAAATCTCCGGTTGCTGAGCCGCTGTGGATAGCGATTGTTCCGGCTCCATGTTGAATGCCCTCACTGAAGCTCAGCACTATGTTATCCTGAACATGGGCATACGTAGAACCATCATCAGGACTGAAAGCTATGATTGCCGGAGCGGCCGATGCAAACAGGGCCCCTTTATCGGTATAGCCCCGCGAAGTCAATCCAAGCGCATTTGCCTCTGCTTCGCCCATGATCTGGGTGATGCCGCTGCTGTTGAGGTAAAGGTGTACATCAAATGCGCCTTTGCCGATGGCCATGGCGCGACCTAATGTCCCTTCCTGCTGGACGTAGCAATCATAGGGTGGCGTGCTGCCTTCGGGAGCATAGAACCAGTCGCCGGTTACCGTATTGTACCAGGCCTTAAGGGCAACAGTATCATTGCCGGTCTTAGTGACGCCATAGAAATCTATTACGGGAGATGTGCTGTGGGAAGTAGCTTCCACTCCGGCATCCGTAAGGCTGGAGAAGATTTTTCGGTCGTTTCCTCCTGACTGGACGCTGTAGAGCGGCACAATAGTATTGCCTGAGACCGGGACGCCGGGATCATAAATTCGTCCGACGGTCATGTTGTCGTCGCCAAATGCGTTGTCTGTGATGGTTAACTCGATGCCCGTTATGTATCCGCCATTGGTGATGAAACGCGCCCCGTCTCCTCCTGCTACTCGCTGGGTGAAATCATACCAGCCGGGAGTGGTGATCAGGTTGCCGTCAAAATCTTTGATGCCTGAGGCCACGAGCTCCGCACTCACATACTTTTCATAACCGGTGAAACTCCCTTCCGGGGTCATCGAATGGGAGATGTCGATCATAATACGAACCTGAGTCCCTTCCCGGGATGGGTCCGCATCAAGAAGACCAACACTTTGAAGGGGTTCTACAGAGAACGTGATTGGATCCCACTGCGCGTTGGCTGGTTTTGATCCCCCAGTGATATCGCTTGTCGGGGCGAGCACCTGTACTCCAAAGAGCTGGGCGGAATTATCCAC
Source organism: uncultured Chlorobiaceae bacterium (assembly GCA_903824045.1). GTDB lineage: Bacteria > Bacteroidota > Chlorobiia > Chlorobiales > Chlorobiaceae > Chlorobium. The sequence goes on along the minus strand of CAIJVD010000015.1, from coordinate 20,022 downwards.
GGTGCTTCCGCTGGTGGATTGTAATATCTGGATTGAAATTACAGGCGAGGGGTCTGTTAACGTTCCGGCAAGTGCTTCCAGATAATTGTTATCGTTAATCCACGCCAGAGTCGTAACCGCGTTCTGGTTCGCATCAGGAATGCCGTCCTTGTTCAAGTCGCCGGTAGTGCCTCCTTCCGGATTTGCCAATGCGGCAAGCCTGGTTTCCACGCTTGATGAGATTCCATCACGGTCAAGCGTATCTTTTGCATCGAAAGTCAGGACAAGCGCCGAGCCGTTGTGTCCATCCGAAGCGTAGAGCGTGAATTTGTCAAGAGTAGCATTTTTTTCGGGATTATAGGTGTATGCCCCACTCTGAGTGTTAATGGCAAGTGTTGAACCACTGCTTGAAGTCGAAATGACAGTGTTTGCTGAGGGGAGCACGCCCTGGTCAAACGATGTCGGACTATTGAATGAAAACCGAATAATCTCGCCGTCGGAATCAGTCCAGTCTGTGCCATTCCAATGGGTCGGGAGTCGGTACTGATCCATTCCTCCTACAGCTCCGATTGTTGCACTTTCGGTTGCACTGATCGTTACAATTTTCCGCTGACCGGTAATGTCATAGAGTCCGGGGGTGCTGTCGATCGTGAACGCATTGGAGAAACTGCTTGCGGCATTGTTTTTGGTCAGCTGAACAACGTAATCGCCATGGGTGAGCACATTGCTGCCGAAATCAAGAGTATAGGTGCCTGAGTTGTCATCAGTGGTAAAAAGAGCGCCCGCCACAGGATCTGGATTTCCATGGGAATCAAGCTTGAAAAGCGCTACAGAACTGCCTGGTTCACCCTTCACCGTTATTATTTGCGTCGTGTCGGCTGTCAGCAGATCATATGGTGTCGGGTCAGTTGCGGTCTCTGTTACGTCTGTGATCACAGGATCAGAGAGTTGTTTCATATCCGTAATAGAGACAATGCCGGATGCTCCCGCCGTATTGTGGACATTGCCGGTAACACTGCCTGTGCTGACTATGAAGCGTTCGGTCCCCTCGGCAAAATTCAAATCATGAACCAAAGGTGTTCTGAGTTGAACGGAGATGGTTCCGGCGAAAATCGTGACACCGCCAGAAGGGATCGATGCCCATGCGGTGCCATTGAAATACTCAAGCGACGGGCCAAAGTCCGAAGTCAGTGTGGCACTATCAGCGGCAAGCGATGGCGTGAACGATACGTCAGTGGTTAGGGTATTTGACAGCGACACAGAGAACATCGCATGCGAAAGGGACTCGTTGACCGTTACGCTACTGACTGAAATTGCGGGATGATCGTCATTGGACGACCCGGTTGACGGGGTGGCGGTAATGCTGCTTTCTGTAAATACGTTGCTACTTGTCCCATCGTCCTCAATCGTTATAGTGCTACTTGCTCCCTCAGTGTTTAAAACAGATCCATCAAGTAATCCAGTGGTAACCGTCAAAGACTCCGATCCCTCATAAACGGAATCGTTGGTGATCGCAGTTCTGAGCAGTGCCGAAGTGCTTCCGACAGGGATAGTTGCGGCTCCCGAAAGTGGGAGCCAGGCATGCCCATCGAAAAATTCAAGAGTGTGTCCTGTGTCGCTTCCTGCCGTCGCAGTGCCACTGACAAGCGTTGGAGTGAACTTGACATCACTTGTGCTTGCGCTGTCAAGGTTCACCGCAACTACAGCAAAAGGTGATGATTCACTGACAGTGACACTGCTTACAGTCAACGTTGGGGTGTCAATGCCTGTAACCGTGATGGTCAGGGTGCTGGTGTCGGTTGCACCATGGTCGTCAGTTACGGTGTAATCGGCCACGACTTCAAGCGTTTTGCCTGCAGCCAAATGTTTGTACGCAGCGTCAGAAGGGTCAAAGAGATAGTGGCCATCGCTTTTCAGGGTTAAGCCTGCGATTGGGGCATTAAGCGCAAAAGTTGCGGTTGTGCCCAGAATATCCGCATCGGTCGCGGTCAGGAGACCTGTTATCGGGGGGGCATTTCCCGTTGTTTTGTCGGTGGCAGCTACGGCTACAGGTGCGTCGTTGGCGCCAGTGATGGTGATGGCTGCCGTGTTCGCTGTTTTGACAAGGCCGTCATAGACGTTGTAGCTCGCGGTGATCACCCGTGATTCGCCCGCTGCCAGAAAATCGAACTTCGTCGGGTCCACTGCCAGCGTGCTGCCGCTCAGGCTCAAAGCTCCTGTCGGGATCGTGCTTGAGAGAGCCGATCCATCGACGGCTGCTGCACTGTAATCCGTCACGCTCAGCACATCGCTCGTGTCCGCATCGTGTGCTCCGCTCAGCAGGTTCAGCGTGTAGCTCGAATCGTTCTCACTCTTGGTGCTCGTTATGGCGCTCACCGTCGGGGCTTCGTTGAGGTCACTGACGGAGATCGTCTTGCTGGTCTCGTAACTTAGTCCGCCATGGTCGGTCACCTTCAAACGGATGCTGTAGCTCGACTGCGTCTCGAAGTTGGCCGAAGCATTGATCTTGAGCTGGTCGCCGGCGATGGTGAATGCCGTGTTGTCAGTGTCTCCGTGACCTGATACCAGCGAGTAGGTGAAGGTTTCAGACCCATCCGGATCGGTGGCGCTCAAGGTCGCGACCGTTGCTCCGGCGGAGTTGTTCTCGGCAATGGCAGCGGCGGAGAGGCTGATGGCCGTTGGGGCTTCGTTGAGGTCACTGACGGAGATCGTCTTGCTGGTCTCGTAACTTAGTCCGCCATGGTCGGTCACCTTCAAACGGATGCTGTAGCTCGATTGTGCCTCGAAGTTGGCCGAAGCATTGATCTTGAGCTGGTCGCCGGCGATGGTGAATGCCGTGTTGTCAGTGTCTCCGTGACCTGATACCAGCGTGTAGGTGAATGTTTCAGACCCATCCGGATCGGTGGCGCTCAAGGTCGCGACCGTTGCTCCGGCGGAGTTGTTCTCGGCAATGGCAGCGGCGGAGAGGCTGATGGCCGTTGGGGCATTATTGACGTTGGTGACGTTCGTCACCGCCATAGATGTCAGGCTTGCCGCAGTGTTTCCTGCAATATCCTGAATCTTGTTTGTTCCGGGCGTGTAGCTTATCAGGATATTGCTGTCAGCGTTGATAAGTGCTGTGCCCAGAGTAAGCGTTACGGTCTTCGCCGTCGCATCAACCGAAACACCGGTAACGCTAACGGCGTCATTGCTGCTTCCCTTTGTAAGAATGAAGTCTGCCGGCAGGGGTGTTGTGTCAGCAACTCCAACGCCGCTTTCACTATAGGTGAGCGTCAGCGTACTGACGCTTGCAACGGCAGAGGAGATGGATGGCGCAGTTTTATCGATCGTGACCGTCAATACGTTAGATGCCGCAGAGACATTGTTCGACTGGTCGGTTATTTTTGCTGTGAGGCTTTTTGTCCCATCGCTGCCCAGCGTAGTGGTAGTGATATCCGCATATCCATTATTAATATCACTCCATGATAATACCGTGGTGCCGATCTGGGATGCATCCAGATATACTTTGAGGGTATCTCCAATCGCCGGTTTTGTTGATCCGGTGCCATTGAATGCGACACGCACGCTTGGCGTGTCGATGCTGGTTTTAGCATCGCTATTGAGCGTGCCGGAGTCGGAACCGGCATTAAGAGTCAACGCCGGCGCCGCCGGTGCAGTCAGGTCAGGGCTGTTGTTGATGACTGCAAGTGATGAAAGGCTCGCGAACTGGTTTCCCGCAATATCCTGAAGCCTGTTTGCACCAGCCGTATAGCTGAGGGTGACGTTGTCAGCGCTCGTGATGGAGGTGCCAAGCGTCAATGTGACGGTCTGGGCCGTTGTATCCACCGCAAAACTGCTCACGGTGACTGGTGTCGCTCCGTTGCGGGTAACGGTGAAATTGCTGCTTGAGAGACTGGGCGATTGTGCGGCGGAAGCCAGGCCGCTACCCAATTCGTTGATGGACAAGACAAGACTGGCGCCATTCACCGATGCGGTGTTGAGCGTAGGGGAGGTTGTGTCGAGTATAACCGATAATGTATTTGTCCCCGAAACATTGCCTGCCGCATCGGTTTCGGTTGCTGTAAGGCTTTTTGTCCCGTCACTACCAAGCGAGGCAAGGGTGATGTCCACATATTTGTTGCTGACATCATTTGTCCCCAGTATCGCAGTGCCGACACTGACGCCATTATTGAAGACCTCGACAGTATCGCCGGCCACAGGTCCAGTAGTAGTCGAACCTGAACCGGTGCCGGGCAAAGAGACCCGAACCGTCGGAGTTCCTGTGTTGGTCTTGTCATCGTTATTCAGGGGACCTGAATCAGATGCGGCCGAAAGAGCTATCGATGGTGATGCCGGTGCTGTCGTATCACTGGAAATATCAGTTACTGACTTGGTAAAGGTTGCCACTTCATTGCCGGCAAGATCTCGAAGCGTACTGCCGCTTCCCGGTTTGGTATAGGTTACAGAGGTGACTGTGCTGCTAACGGTCAGTATGACGCTGTTGATCGCTGCGTCTACGGTAACGGCCGATATCGAACCGCCACTGACAGTAAATGCAGATGTTGCTGGAACAGAGTTTTCGTCAAGCCCTGAACTGGCTTCATTGAAGACCAGAGTGACAATCTGGTCGTTACTGTCATATGTTGCCGCGTTGCCGGATGTTACCAATATTGGTGCTGTGGTATCCACCACGAAGTCCTGTGTGGCGATCGCTCCCTGCGTATTGGTAGAGGAGTTTCGCGCCTGGAACTCAATGCTGTTGCTGCCGGAGAGGGTTTGATTGTTCCAGGTGATCGAAGTTACTGACACCGAACCGCCATGGGCAACTATATCCTGCCAGGTAGTGCCGCCATCAAGAGAGGCCCAGATTTTCTGGTTAGCTGACAATGCTTGGGAAAGAACGGCAGTGATATTCTGTGCGGCAGTGCTGGTGATGAAGTCGCTGTTACTGCTTCCGCTATCAGCAGATATTGCGATGTTGCTGATGACCGGCAGGTTCAGATCGATGATCAGGGTTACAGAAGCGCTTTGAAGTGCGGCTGCACCGGAGTATGTATCCTGAGCACTGGCCGTGAGCGTATAGGTGCCATCCGGGAAGGGGGATGCGGGAGTAAAGCTCCAGTTTCCCTGGGCGTCCGGAACAGCGGTGCCAAGTATGGTACTGCCGTTTTTGACGGTAACCACAGAGTTGGGATCGGCCATGCCGTACAGCGTTGGTGTCCCGGCAGTGGCCCATCCCTGGCGGGTAATCGTCGGATCGGAGATGTACCCTATGTAATGGTAGTCCTGACCGGACACGGCTCCATATTGGGGTGAGCCGGCATTATCACTGACCTTGAACTGGATCTGCCATGGCACGTACTGTGAAGAGTCGGCATAGCCGCTCCGCAACAACTGGCTGCTCCAGGTGATGGCAGTTCCCGAAACGTAGCTGGTGATGTCCGTCCAGGTCAGGCCGCCGTCGAGAGACCCAAGCAGATGATTGCTTCCAAGCGCACCGCTCAACGTTGCCGTAATGTTCTGCTGCTGCGAGGCTGTGACGAAATCTGTAGCGCTGGAACCGGTATCAACGGATATGTGAATACCGCTTACAAACAGTGTGGGTGCTGAGGAGGTCACCGAAAGGTAGTGTGAAGCCGAAGTGGCACTACCGAATCCCACATCTGTAACATCCTTGACGGTCAGGGTATGGGTGCCATTGGTCAGGGACGAGTTGGACGGAACGGTGAAGGACCATGCACCTGTTTTGTCCGCTGTAGTTGCACCAATGACGTTGTTCCCGTCATACACCCACAGATCGATCAGAGGCGACGAAGTACCTGTCAGTGTGTAATTAGCATTGGCGGTAGACGTGGGGCTGGCAAGGGTCGTAGAAACAGGGGCTGAGATGGTTGGCTGAACCGGACCATCTATGATAAGCTCATAGGTTGATGAAATGTAGTTGGTTGTGGTTTTCCCATTTCTTTGCGCATAAAAGTCGTGTGTACCAAGACTCAGCGTGCTTGACGGTGTATATGACCAGGTGAAAAGCTTGGTCGTCGAATTGTAATTTGCAGTGCTTGTTGAACCAATCTTTACCCCGTTGTCGTAAATATCGATGGTCTTGGTGGTGTTGCTCGTTGAATAATAGGTACCAACGATTGTCGGAGTGGTATCCGTCGTCGCAATGTGCTGCAAGTCAGCGCTCGAATTTCCGGCCCAGGAGGTGTTACCGCCAATGCCAACCCGTTTTATTGACGTTGCCGTCGCGGTGCTGCTGGTAGTAACCGACCCGCCGCTTGAGGTGATGGTTTCGGCTACACTTTTGGTATCCTGCAACGTACCGCTGGCATCCAGGAGATTTACCTGAAGCGTATAGTTGCCCGATGGCACATTGGAAAATGCACTACTCGCATAGAGCGTGGTATTGGCCAGTAGAGAGCCGGAAATCGTCGCGGTCGTGCCAGAGGTCAGGGGGACAGTCTTGCTGTAGGCGGCCACATAATGTCCGGAGGCATCGATAAGGTTGAACTGGACAGTATAGGTCGCAGATGTTGCTGGAGTTACGTTAACCGAGACGGCTGCGTTAGTTTCAGACGGACTGCCAACCATACTGGCCGTACGTGTGGAGGTGTCACCTCCGTCGATCACAACCTGCACTGAAGCTACGCCCACCACCCAGCGGCCGCCATTGTTTGCCTGGGTCTGGGTGCCGTTGTCGTCGGGTACCACGCGGATATCATATGATGCGGTAGTTCCGACGCTTGATCCCAGGCCTGTCAGGGAACTGGTAATGTCGAAGGTGGTTGTATTCCATGTATTATTGAAGCCGGCAAGGAAACCAACGAACTTCCAGTTCGCCGGACTATCTGCAGCACTGTGCAACTTGATGTAGACGCCATCCCATTCGGATGCGGAATTGCCAATGGCGTAAGGAACGCCTGTGGAATTCTTCATCCCGTAGTCCACATCGTAGGCATTGATGACCATCAAGTTCGATGTGGTCCCGGTGGTGAGCGTTACCGGATTTGTCGTGATAAGTTTGCCGGCACCGATCAAGCCCGAGGTGGCCTTGGTCGGATCCATGTTGGTGCCTGTGGTGACCACAACAGTTTGTGGACTCTCAATTATTGGCAGCGTGTTGGTGAACGAAGACGCGATGTTTCCGGCAACGTCCCGTATTGCATTCGGGTCGCTGCCTGGGGTGTAGCTCACTTTGACATTCGTATCGTTAATCGTAATAGCCGAGGCCAGCGTCAAGGTGACGCTCTTGGCGGAGTCATTTATGGCAACGGAATTAACGGTGACGACGGTGTTGCCCGCGCCTTTGGTGACAGAAAAATCACCTGGGGCAGGGGTTATAACGGCAAGACCAGCTCCTGTCTCAGAATAGGTGAGAGTAAGGGTGGTTCCTCCAATTACTGCTGAAGCAAGCACTGGTGCCGTGGTGTCGATGGTGACATTGCCAAGCGTAGCTAAAAGACCAGTGGAATTGCTTGTTGATGATGTTGTCAGGTAAAAAGTGTGTGAACCATCAGTAAGGGTGGATGTCGTCCAGCTCCATGATGCACCTGTTTGACTGGCTCCTATTGTCGGAGCTGTGGTTGTTATTCTGGTTGAGCCGTCCCAAAGGTATAGGGTATTGGAACTGCTGCCGCTGGTATAGGTGCCGGTCAGTGTTGGCGTTGTGTCATTTGTGGCGGTAAGTGCTGTGAACGTAGCTGCCGTAACCGCCAGAGTGCTGTCATACATGGCCAGAGCGCTCGATGATGCAAACAGCGAAGTCTCGATTGACCCGGTCTGTTTTTCAAGCACCCAGTTGCCGCCCTGCGTTACAGCACCGGTTGTGTCGGTTGATGCTACGACATCAGCAGCTGAAATGCGAGCAAGCGAATTAATGAATGTCGTGCCGTTCGGGCCTGAAGCTACATCGCAGCCGTAGACAAGAATGTCGGCGCCTGTCGTAAGATGAGATTGCCAGGTTGAGATGTATGCCGACTCAGTTTGAAGTCCCGAATCATTGTATGCTTTGCCGCCGAGAACGATCTGGCCCTCGCTGCCGTGCGAGACAATGTGCACTGCCAGGATGTTCCGGTGTTGCGTGATGATCTCTGTCATCTGAGCCCAGGGGTCGTGCTGGGCATCGAGAACGACGATTTCAACTCCTTCACGCGTGCCGGCGATAAGGGAGGCTATCTCTGCCACCGCACTGTCGATGAAGAGAATCTCCTTCGCATCAGCCACGGTACGGACGACACCGGTGTTGGTGGGTTCGCCGGGAATTGTAATTGCCGCATAGCCAATGGCGGCAGCGGAAACGAAATGATTGTTCTCCTGACTCAGTTGAAAGGGGGAGTCAACTGCTGAAGCTGAGCTGTTTTTGTCGTTCTGGATCCAGGCATAATACCCGTTTACGACATCGTCCCCCATGACGGGATGAGTTGCCATAACGTTCGTCAACGTGACCATATTTCTGTCACTGGCCAGGTATGAGAGCGTTCCGGCGACGGTGTATCGTAGCTCCTCGCCTGCCTGACTGAAGAGGAGTCGCATGGGCTCATGTTGCAATTTGAGCGAAGGGGGGGGAACTCGATTAGGCACTAATAGTTGCGTTTGTTGATTCTGGAAAATCGCTTAATGCGAGCCCCGCCACCCACCTTAACTGGATATGGGAGGGAGAGAGATGCGATCCTGTTTTTTACGGCAAAAATAGGATTTTATTTAGCCTATTTTACTGCACACCAACGAACCCCATAAGCTTTAGATAACCTAAGGTATTATGCAGTATAAACTTATTTGTAATTACTGTTTTGTTTCAACGTCGGGAAAAGGTGATTTGTTCCACGCTGAATGTTATTCTTTTCATGCTGGTGATCTCTGCTTTGATTCCTGATGCTCATTGCGGAGGAAAATCATCAGGAAAAAAACAGGTAATTCGATTAGCCGTGCAGCATGTCCCGAAAGGAGGAGACTGGCAGTGAAGTCCCGTCAGAATTGATGCCGCTAACCCCGACTGCCATAGGTATCCGTTCCTCCAGGTGTGCGGTGAACTCATCAATGCATCTCGCTGTCGCTAATTGCAGAAAACCCTGATTGTGCAGGGTATTGCGGTGCGGAGAGGGTGGGATTCGAACCCACGGTACACTTGCGCGCACAACGGTTTTCGAGACCGTCACATTCAACCACTCTGCCACCTCTCCAAGTGACTTTTATAAAACAGCTTACAGTTTTTCCTCGTCCGTCAGGCGGTGCCAGTTTGCCTTTCTGGTTTACTAAAACTGTTCTGTTCGTGTTTCAACAAACGCTGGCATTAGGATTTTGGAGCCCTATAATAAAAAAAATCGAAGCTATTTCCATAGGGTTTTGCCTGCAATTTCCCTGCCAGCCGGGGGAAAGGGGTTCCGGTGCCATCGTCGTTGTACGATAGCGGCAATATCATCCTTGATTTGCTTTTACGGGATGTGTTTTATATCCTGAAAGAGTGTTGCGGGAGACCAGCCGGGGGATTTCTTCTCTGGAAAAGCCTTCATTTTTTCACCACAGTCACCCCTTGTTAACAGGCGCATAATCATGCAAAACCATATCGGAACGATCGCAACCGATAGTGTGTTTTGTGGGGCAGTGCGCAGCTGGCGTGAGCTCGCGTCGGGTGTTTATTTAACAATCTAACTGACAGGAAAACGGAGCTATGAAAAAAACATTCTGGATGGTGCTCGCTATTTCGGGCATGCTTCTCGGCAATTTTTACCTTGACGCACAGGCGGCTCCGGCGAAGCATCGCGTTGGTGCGAAAAGCCATCATCGGCACCACAAGGCAGTGCATAAGCACAAAGTGCGCCATCACCACCGGGCGAAACGGGCAAGATAAGGGTTTCAAGGAGTGAGACCAGCAAGGGAGCGGTCGAAGATGCGGGCTCCCTTTTGCATTCAGGGAAATGGCTGAAAAGCAAAAAGCCTCCGGTTTTCCAGAGGCTTTTTGCTTTATTCCTGAGCGGGAAACGAGACTCGAACTCGCGACCCCAACCTTGGCAAGGTTGTGCTCTACCAACTGAGCTATTCCCGCTTGTGAGGCATAAATATAAGGATATTTTTTTTTTGTGCAACTCCGGACTGCATTTTCTTTGGTTCACCTTTTGCCGTTCGTCAAAACCACTCTTTTTTTAGAGAGCAAGCTCCTGCATGATTGTTGCCATGTCCTTATCGCCACGGCCGGAGAGGTTGACGATGAGGATCCCCTCTTTCGGCATTGATGGGGCTCTTGATATTGCGTAGTGGACCGCATGAGCCGATTCGAGGGCGCAGATGATTCCTTCAGTCTCTGCAAGTGTTTTGAGTGCTGCAAGTGCCTCTTTGTCGGTCGCAGAGGTGTAGCGAACCAGCCCGAGCTCTTGCAGGTGGCAGTGTTCAGGCCCAACGCCGGGGTAGTCGAGGCCGGCGGAGATGGAGTGCGCTTCCTGCACCTGCCCGTCCTCGTTCTGCAGCAGCTTCGTCATGGCACCGTGCAGCACTCCTGTCGTGCCGAGGGTAAGGGATGCGGCGTGCCGTTTTTCGAGCCCTTCACCTGCGGCTTCGACACCGACAAGCTCGATGGAGCCGGCATCGCCGAGGAATTCGTAGAACATGCCGACAGCGTTGCTGCCTCCGCCGATGCAGGCGGTGACAACATCGGGAAGCCTGCCTGCCTGGCGGATGATCTGCTGGCGGGTCTCTTTGCCGATAACTGCCTGGAAGTCGCGGACAATCATCGGGTAGGGGTGCATGCCGACAACCGAGCCGATGATGTAGAAGGTCTCTTCGGGGTTGTTCATCCAGTCGCGGATCGCTTCGCTTGTGGCATCCTTCAGGGTCTTGGATCCGCTTCCGACCGGGCGGACCTCTGCGCCGAGGAGTTTCATTCTTGCGACGTTGGGCGCCTGACGACGGATATCCTCCTCTCCCATGTAGACGACGCATTCAAGGTTGAAGAGCGCGCAGACGGTTGCCGTAGCGACGCCGTGCTGCCCTGCGCCTGTCTCGGCGATCACCCGTTTCTTGCCCATGCGCCGGGCAAGCAGCACCTGGCCGAGTGCGTTGTTGATTTTGTGGGCTCCGGTATGGCAGAGATCCTCGCGTTTGAGGTAGATTCTGCCGCCCTGAAGCGTCTGGCTGAGGCGGGCGGCGTGATAGAGGGGCGTCGGGCGTCCTACATAGTCAGAAAGGAGGTTGTTCAGCTCGGCGTGGAAGGCTGGATCGTTTTTTGCCTTGAGATACTCCGCTTCAAGATCGGCCGCATTCCTGACAAGGGTTTCGGGTATGAATTTGCCGCCGAAGACGCCGAAGTGACCGGCGGAATCAGGTGCTGAGTAGGTAGTCGCCACCATGAATGGATCAAAAAGTTAAGTAGTTGGCTTTTTCAGGCCCTCTGCAAGGATGTTTGCACATTCGCACATTCGTTCATACGCCACCATCCCTCTTTAAGAGCTAACAGGTGAATATAAATTTTTCCTGTCAACTGAGCTGGCCACAAATCATACAGTAACGATAATATCCGAGCCTGCTCGGTGTGCTCGTCCTGCCCGGCGTGGAGTTTATCGGCTCAGTGCGCGTCTTCTGGTCAAATATCACGGAAACCTCATAAGATCAGGTCTGATTCAGGCGATTTTAGCACACCTTTTCTTTCTTCTTACGCCGCCGTTGTGCTGTTAAGTGTGCTGAAAATATGACAATTAATTGCTTGATTTAATGCTGGGAAAAGGTTTATTTGACAGGCCTTAACAAGGGGTGTTGCGTCCATCACTTCTTTCCCCCAACACTATTTGCAACCGGTTATGCCATTAGAAAAGATAGAGCAATGGAAGCGATTGCTCAAAGAGCACACTGTTTTCTTTCGTAGAGCAAAAACCCTCTTGCTGGTGCTGATAGCCGCAACCTTTGCGGTGGCGCTCTATCTCTCCGTCAATCTTGCACTCCTGCTCTACTCCAACAATAATGCCGTAAACACCAGAGCGGTCAACGCAGCAAAGGGTGACGCCCGCAAGGTCGACAGAGTGGCAAGAAACATTGAAAGAGCGGTCAAAGATCTCTCGCTTGCTGCAGAAAAGGGTGGCGGTGATGAGAAAAACCTGACTGATCTTCTCTCCAGCCAGCGCGCCGGTGTTGCATGCCGCTATTCCATCAGTTTTTTATCGGAGGCCGACTCAACAGCACTCTGCAGTAAACTGTCGAGCGCAGGGCGCGCCCGTATTCGTCAACTGATGGATATGAGGGTTATCGGCAAGAGCGATGCCAGGCAAGCTGGCGGGGCAGCATTGAAAGAGGGGTGGCAGAAAGCTGCCTGGGATCAGCGTCAAAAGGCCGTGAAGGTGAGCTATCAGCAGCCGCTTTATGGCGCCTCGGCTGCCGGCAGGAAAGTGCAGACCGGAGTGGTTTCGGCGAAGGTCTCGATCGATGATTTCCAGACGGCGCTGAACTTTCAAAATCCGGGACAGGATGCCTGTCGGTTTCTTGTTGATGGTGACGGCCTTGCCCTCGACCACCCCACAAAGAGCCTTGTTATCAACAATTTCCAGCTGCTCGATTACGCCAAGGGGAATTATACGCCGGCCAACAGCAAAGCGCTGCAGCGTGCGTTTAAGGAGAGAGAGGCAGTCAGCATCTCTGACAAAAATATCATTAACAAGCAAAACACCCTGCTGCGCCTTGAGCCAGTGGCATCAACCGGATGGTTTACATGCTTTGAGCTGCTTGCCGATGAGGTAACCGTATCGGACAGCGTTTTGAAGCAGCAGCTGATGCAGCTTCTTGGAGCAATGACGCTCTCTCTGGTGCTCTCTGGCCTCTACTACGTGCTCCTCTCCTCATCAACCGAGCAGCTTCACAAGCGGCTCCGCCACTACTCCTGGTTTCTCAGCCTGCTCTTTACCGCCGGCCTGATTGGCCTGTGGGTGCTCCAGATCACCAAGGGTGCAGCCTCACCTAATGAGGATAACTGCATTACCACTACCGCTCAAATTGAACAGTTCAAGAACGAGCAGACCGGCAAGGCCCAATTGACACAGTCCGCCCCTCCGAAATTTATCCAGACCGGGGTTATGGTCAGCTCAGCCGGTATTTCAGAGCCCAATGAGACTGCGGATGTCTATGGTACGATCTGGCAACGGATTCCTGCCGGTATGGATGTCAAGGAAGTTACGGGGTTCCTGTTTCCCGACCAGGTTGAAACCAAGGTGTATGAGATATACCGCATGGAGGAGAACGGCTTCACCGTCGTGGGGTGGAATTTTTGCACGCGGCTTCAGCAGGATTTCAGCAGCTCCATGTATCCGTTTGACCGGATCAGTATCAAAATCAGACTGCGTCAGCCGAAGAAGTTTGAATCCATTGTATTCATTCCCGATATCGCATCCTACAAAATCATCTCTCCGACCGCAAAGTCAATGGTGCCGGCAGATTTCGCCATTCCAGGCTGGCGGCTTGACAATACCTACTTTAATTTTTCGGAACAATCCTACAACATTGATTACGGTCGTCGTACGCTGCTTGGCAGCCATGTCATGAAAGACCTTGTGCTGAACATCAACCTCGCTCGCGATTGGCTCAGCACCTTTATCTCCCTGATGATTCCGATTTTCATCATTATGGCGATTCTCTATTCGGGTGTCTATATGATTACCAACGATCTCGATACAAGGGAGTCGTTCAGCTTTGATGCCAATGAGGCTACGGCGGTTGGATCAGCCTTCACCATTTTTCTGGTCATTTCCATACAGAGCGTCAGGATTCAGGTGATACCTGTCAACGTGCTGTATATCGAAAAAATCTATTTCATGATCTATTTGGCCATGATGCTCAATGTGTTTTTGGCAGTTGGCATTACCAGAAAGAAGGGATTCCTCTGCAGTTACAAGCACGGAATATTTTTCCGCTACCTCTACTGGCCTCTATACTGCGGACTCTTTTTCCTTATCACCCTTATCAGCTTTTATTGATCACCGGGCGATAAGCAAAGAGGCTTTCCCCGATGATCGTTTCAACGGCGCTTTTTAACCATAATAACCATTGATGCGCGGAGGAATAATGCGGGTTACGTCAACAGCACTGTTTGCCCTGTGCCTGATGCTTTCGGCATCTCCGCTTCGGGCTCAGCCTGTTCCTGACGCAGGCAGCATTCTTCGTGATCAAAAACCGGTGCAGGAGCAGACGCCGCAGCGGCAGCTGCACCCTCCTGAAGAAAAAAAGAGCGAGCCGGTGACGGCCGATGATGGCGTCCGGGTTGCGGTCAAAGGGTTCACTTTCAGCGGTTACGAGGGCATTGCGACTGAAGCAGAACTTCAGGGGGCTGTTGCATCAGCCGTTGGCAAAACGCTGACGTTCAGTGAACTGCATCTTCTTGCCGACAAGATTTCGAACGGATTCAAGGAAAAAGGGTTCTATCAGGCACGGGCATATCTGCCTTCTCAGGATATCACCTCCGGTATCATCCATATTGCGGTGACCCAGGTCAAAAGCGATGGCAGCATTGCTATAAAAAGGGAGAAGACAGCGAGAGTCAGTGACCGGGTGATTCGGGGCATTGCGCAGCCTGCGCTGCGTGCAGCTCGACCGGTCAACGAGCATGAGCTTGAGCGCGCCATGCTGCTCATCAATGATTTGCCCGGCGTCACCGCAAAAGCCTCGCTTTATCCCGGCGCGATCTCCGGCACCAGCAGTATTGAGCTATCCGTAAGTGAGGGGCCACTCTTTTCAGGGATGCTCTCCGCCGACAATCAGGGCGATCGATACACGGGCACCTGGCGAAGCAGCGCCGTGGTTTCCATCAACGATCCTCTTCATCAGGGCGATCAAGTGACCCTGCTTTTGACCGAGGCATCGGGGCTTGCACAGGGACGGCTCGGGTACGGTTTTCCGCTTCTCTCTAGCGGTCTTCGGGCCAATCTCGTCTATTCGGGCATGCGTTATGAGCTCGGCGGTGACCTGGCCGCTATGCAGTTCAAAGGAAAGAGCAACAGCATAGATGCCGGACTGAGCTATCCGGTGCTCCGCAGGCGCCTCTCCAACATAACAGCAACGCTCACCTACGGCTTCAGGGCACTCTCCGATACCAAGGAGGATACGACGCTCCGCAACAGGAAGCTCCAGAGTGTCACCTTCAATGTCAACGGCGAACGGTACGACCAGCTTTTTGGCGGCGGCTGTACGAGCGGAAACCTCGGTTTCACCACAGGCCGGCTTCATGAATCGGTCGCCGACATCAGCCTCACGGGTGCCGAGAGCGGCTACACGCATTTCAACTTCGGTCTTGCCCGTCTCCAGCGTCTTGGCGAACGCCTTACGCTCAATATCACCGGCAGTGCTCAGGCGGCAACCGGCAATCTTGACTCCAGTGAAAAGATGTCGCTTGGCGGCCCAAGTGGCGTGCGGGCCTACCCGGGTGGCGAGGCGGCCGGCGATAACGGCCAGCTTCTGAATGCCGAGCTGCGCTGCGCACTTCCATTGCCTCCAGCGTGGGGCGGGCTCCAGCTCAGCGGATTTTATGATGCCGGCCATAGTACGCTCAACCATGACCGGTACAGCAATGATGTATCGAACGCCGCCGGCATTAACGACTATTGGCTGAAGGGAGCAGGTATAGCCCTCAGTTGCAGTGTTGCCGACCGTGGCTCTCTCCGCGCAAGCTGGGCACATGTGGTTGGTAGCAACCCGGCAGCGAACCCGGAGGCAGGGAGTGACAAGAGCCGATTCTGGCTGCAGGCGATGCTCTCTTTCTGAAGCATACGCGTCCCGATTCACCCATTATCAAAATTCTCGCATTTTCCGATCTTCAAGAAGTTGCTCTATGAACAGGATATACAACCTCATCTGGTCCAGCACAAAGGAGAGATGGATTGTCGTTTCCGAAAAAGTCAAGGGCAACGGAAAGGTCCCCTCATCACCGCTCCGAAGCATTGCCGTTCTTGCTGCGATGTTTGCCTCCGGCGGCCCCGCCTATGCCATTGATCCCGGTGCACTTCCCGGTGGCGGGCAGATAACAGCCGGAAGCGGCACCATTGTCACCAGCGGAAACCAGATGACGGTCAACCAGCTGACTCCGCAGATGATTGTCAACTGGCAGAGCTTCACTATCGGAGAGAGCGCAGGTGTCCAGTTCAAGCAGCCGGGCAGCGCCTCAAGAGTGCTGAACCGCATCACCGACCAGAACCCGTCAGAGATCCTCGGTTCGCTCTCGGCCAACGGTCAGGTTTTTCTGGTCAACCAGTCGGGCATCATCTTCGGCAAAACCGCAACGGTGAACGTCGGCGGGCTGGTGGCCTCATCGCTCGACATGCTCGACAGCGACTTTCTTTCCGCGAAATACAAGTTCACGAACAGTGAGCGCGCAGGCGCTGTCCTTAATCTTGGATCCATCAAGGTTGAGGATGGTGGCGTGGTTGCTCTGATTGCGCCAAAGGTCACCAACGCCGGAAGCATTACCGCCAATAGCGGCAGCGCCCTCCTTGCCGCCGGCAACCAGGTCTCGCTTGACTTTTCCGGTGACGGCCTCATCAACTACGTCGTCGATCGAGGGGCGGTCGATGCGCTTGTCGAGAACAAGGGGCTTATCAAGGCAAATGGCGGAGTGGTGGTGATGACCGCAAAGGGAGCCGACGACCTCAGAATGGCGACGGTCAACAACACCGGCCTCATTGAGGCCCAAACCATCCAGAACAAAGCCGGTCGCATCCTCCTCATCTCCGACATGGAGAACGGCCAAGGCATCGTCAGCGGAAAACTTGATGCAAGCGCCCCGGACGGTCATGGCGGCAGTATCGTCGTTACCGGCAACCAGGTGGCAATCAAGGACGGCGCACATCTCATCGTATCCGGAGCAACCGGCGGCGGCAATGTGCTCGTTGGCGGAAGCTGGCAGAACAGTGATCCGGCAGTTCCCCAGGCCGTCAGCACTGTCGTGGAGCGGGGCGCCTTGCTTGAGGCGAATGCTGCTGATAACGGCAATGGCGGAACAGTCGTTGCCTGGTCGGACATAACAAACCCGAACTCCCTCACCCGGGCATACGGCACCTTCGAAGCCAAAGGCGGTCCCAACGGCGGCGACGGAGGGAGGATAGAGACCTCCTCATCCAATGTCGACATTGGAAATAGCTCCCTTTTTGATACACAAGCGAGCCATGGCCGTGTTGGCGTATGGTTAATTGATCCCTATGATTACACCATCGGAGCTTCACAAGTGACGGCTCTCAGCAATGCACTGAAGAGTACGGATATAACAATTTCAACGAGCAGTGATACAACAGCGTATGGTTCCAACAGTAATAGTAACAGCAGTGGTAATATTACGTTGAACTCAGCATTCACTTCTTACAGCCCCTACACATTGACGCTTAATGCGGCCAGTCAGGTTACAATCAGCGTGCCCATTTCTATGGCAGGCGCATTGTCCATATCGGCACCTGGTGGCATATCCCTGGGAGCAAATATTACGACGGGTGGAGCACAGACCTATACAGGGCCTGTAACCTTGACTGCGGATGTGACGCTTAATTCCACCGGGTACCAAGTTACCGGTCAAACATTTTCAGCTGCTGCAGGCGTGCAAAATGTTAAGGTCGATGCTGGTAGTGTTACCTTGCAGCTTGTGGGCGGGACAGGCGGTCAGGGGGGCTATGACAGCGAAGCCGGACAGGCTGGTGGTGCTTCAGGCGATTACACTGCAACAGTTAGCGTTGCGGCTGGAACGAACGTTACTTTACAGGCAGGTACTGGCGGCGGAGCCGGTGCCTCCAGTGTGGCAAATACCGGAGGAGGTGCTGGTGGTACAGGATACACGGGATTCGGAGGCGGTTCTGGCGGTAATGCAGGAACTTCTGGAACTTCTGGCGGTGGTGGCGGCGGTGGAGCTGCTTCGGTAGCCATAATAGGGGCATCCGGATACCTTGTTGCAGGTGGCGGCGGTGGTGGCGCTGGCGGTGATAATATAAGAAATGACGGGGAGACGCCAGGGCAGCCATACAGCGCCTCATTTGTCCAATCCAGCTCCACTACTGGTGGTGCGGGTACAACTGGTTACTCTATAGTTGCGGATGGAGGCGGTTCAGGCGGTGGTGGTGGCGGTCTTCTTGGTGGCCTCGGGGGCACTGGGGTTAGAGGGGGTACAGGTGGCCTTGGTGATCAAAACTCAAGCACTGAAACTACCGGACGCGGAGGATATGCAGGTCAGAGCGGAGCATCTGGAATTACTCCAACAAGTGTCACAAGCACAACTCATGCTGCGCCTACTCCTTCATCTAACCCAGCGGTGGCGGGGTCTGACGGCTATATCAAGTTGACCGGAACGCTGATTTCTTCTACTGGACCTGGGGGAATAAGCTTCAGCAGTTCGGTCAATGGGGCGCACTCTTTGACTGTTAATGCAGGGAGCCCCGGAGTCACTTTTTACGGTTCTGTAGGCGGTTCGACCTCCTTGACGAGTTTGAGTGTGGGTGCTACCGGAACGACTACATTGGGTAGTAATATCACTACCACGGGTGCGCAGAGTTATGGCGGAAACGTGAGCCTGGCGAGTGCGAACCCGACCCCGACCCTGACATCCACAGCTGGAGGGGTGACTATTGCCGGAAATGTGAGTGCATCATCGACTTCTCTTACTATCAACTCCGGATCAGGTGCGGCAACCATTAATGGACGCACTTCTGATTTATCGGATTTGACAATTAATTCTTCTGCTTCTAATAGCATCATTAGCGGCGTAATCAGTGGCTCGACCAACCTGAGCAAATTGGGGTCAGGAATATTGACCCTCTCTGCGGCCAATACATACACCGGTAGCACCACAGTTTCAGCTGGAACCTTGCAAGTTGGCGCTGGCGGCACTGCCGGAACACTCGGGACAGGTGCGGTTACCGATAACGCCTCATTGACATTTAGTCGATCAGATTCGGTCGACTTGAGTTCTTTGGTCGCCAACAGTGCAGGGATAACCGGTACAGGAAGTGTGACTGCAACAATCGGGGGCACATTGACCGTCGATAAACCTATCAATGTGGGTGGGCCAATCAGTTTATATGGAGGGAATCTTGCTATTAACGCCGCGTTGACTGCTACTGGCAGCAATACCATTACCCTCAAGGGTTCAGGTACAGTCACCGATAGCGCAAATGGTTACCTTGTTGCCGACAAGCTATCCTTACTTGGCGGGGATGTTACTCTTGACAATACGAGCAATAACGTTGCCACACTTGCGGCCAGTGGAGTAGGCAATCTAACCTACCTGGATAGCGATGCATTGGTTTTAGGCACAGTAGGCAGTGTTAATGGCATCAATGCGACCGGTACGATAAGCGTGGCAACAGTTACCGGCAACATGACTCTCTCTCAAGCTGTTACCACCGCTAACTCTTCCGCGAGTGCTGTTATACTGAATTCCGCCAGGGACACTTCAGCTAAGACATCAACGGGTGGCGATATTATTATCAGCGGAGGCGGCATCAGTGTCGGATCGGGCGGGTTAGCCCGGCTTTACACCGGGAGCATCAGCGGTAGCACAGGACTGACAACACTCCTTGGGTCAGGAAACGGCAGATTCCGCTATGCGAGCGATGAATCTGCCACAAATTATTCGGAGAATCTGTCTGCCGGAACCTATGCCATCTACCGAGAACAACCGCTGTTGACTGTAACCCCAAGCAGCCAATCCATTACTTATGGAGAGACAGTGCCTTCTTTTTCTACCAGTTATAGCGGTTATGCCAACGGTGACACTTCACCAGGAACTGTTAGTGGAGCTGTGACATGGTCGATAGGAGGAACTACATCGGGAGGCGGCTGTTATAATGCAGGGAGTCATGAGGTAACCTATGTCGTCGGACTGGCAAGCAGTCTTGGTTATGGCTTTAAAGACAACGGCTCAAGCCTCAATGAGCTTGTCATAGGCTCAGCGACGCTGACGGCTACGGTGTCAGCGCCTGACAAGGTCTATGACGGCGGCCTTGCGGCAACGCCGACGATGAGCATCACCGCCGGTCTTGTAGGCACCGAGACACTCGGCACCAGTGCCGCGGCGAGCTTCAACACGAAGGATGTCAGCACCGCGAACCTGGTGACGGTCACCAG
>CAIJVD010000014.1 GCA_903824045.1 uncultured Chlorobiaceae bacterium | reverse complement strand
TTGTCTGGCTGCTCAATCGGTCCGGCTGTTCAGCCGTGGGAAAAAGAGACCCTCGCCAAGCCTGAGATGACCTTTGAGGGCGATCCGCTTGACAACAAGTACACTGAGCATATCTACAGCAGCAAAGAGGCCGCTTCCGGCGGTGCCGGGGTAGGCGGTGGCGGTTGCGGTTGCAATTAACCTGAATTTTAATTTTCATGATACTCCTATGAAATCACTCCCGACAAAAAAAAATCATCTGCTCGGCGCGGCCCTTGTTGCTGCTGCCATGGCACTGCCCCTCTCCAATACAGCATTTGCAGACGCGGCACCGGAACGCGGCATTGTTGCCTTTAAATACATTAATTACGAAGACAGTCAGCCTGACACGGATCGGATGAGTGTTAATGCCTACACGGTTTCGGCCATGGCTCCCATCGCTGGCACGTGGTCGATCAGCACCTCCTATACCTACGATTCAGTTACCGGTGCCTCGCCGCATTTTCACTCTTATCTTGAGCCGCCCGCACCCGACGGGACATCAGGCGCTTCAAAAATCAAGGAGCAGCGTTATTCCGGCGATCTGAGCGTTACCCGTTATCTGTCGAAAGGGAGTGTGACCGCTGGCACCAGCTATTCCTCGGAAAACGACTACATTTCGCGTGGTTATTCTGCCCAGGGAAGCATTTCGACCGAGGACAAGAATACAACCTTTACCTTTGGTGGGAGCTATACCACGGATACGATCAACTCAAGCAATTCTATTGCCCAAAATATGGCAAAAAGAACTGTTGCGGGGCTGGTAGGCGTGACACAGGTCTTGACCAAGCAGGATATTGTGCAGGTGAACCTTGGCTATTCAAGGGGCAAAGGCTATTTCAATGATCCCTACAAGTGGCTGGAACGGAGACCGGACAGGAAGGAGAGCAAAACGGTGATGACCCGCTGGAACCACCATTTTGATGGCATTGATGGCACGAGCCATCTTTCGTATCGCTATTATACCGACACCTTCGGTATCAGGGCGCATACGTTTGGGCTGGAATATCTTCAGTCGCTGCCGAATGATTGGACGGTGACTCCTTCGGTGCGCTTCTCTTCCCAGACAGCAGCCGACTTTTATTGCCCGACAAACCCTGCTGAAGATCCTACCATGCCTCCTCCTGAGGCTGACAACCTTTATAGTGCCGGGTCATATATCTCTTTGGATCAGCGGCTCTCATCCTACGGAGCGCTCACGCTTGGCATCAAGGTGTCGAAGCGGATTGCAAAAGAGTGGCTGGTTGATGTGAAGTATGAAAATTATGAGCAGCGCGCAGGCTGGAGCATGACTGGCGGCGGCGATCCGGGACTTGCACCTTTCAGTGCATCGTTCTTCCAGGTTGGCCTTTCACGGGAGTTCTGACTTTCGTAAGGCGTTACATCATCCATGTAAGCCACCCGATCCCTGCAAGTGGGTCGGGTGGCTTGTTTTTTTTAGGCAAAATTTAAGATTCCATTAATAATACTTTAAGGTCAACGGGGCTATTATGGGGAAGTTTTTATTGTTTTATGGTGCTGTATTGCTTTTTTAAAGATGTTTTCTTTCGAAAGCTCCGTCATGCCACCAGCTTGTTCAGAATCAGATATGTGTCAATAAATTAATAAAAAAGGAGAGGGCATAATGGCGACTACTTATTCCTTGCCAGCATTAGCCGGAAATCAGAATTATACGTTAGCCTCTTTTAACGGTAGTCAACCGGGAAGTGGCAATACCTATATTTGGGATGGGGGGGCAGGAACTGACAAACTGACCCTCGGTAGCAGTGGTAGCAATTATCTGGCGAATTATCCCATCGCAAATTTCCAAATCCATCCTGTTGATTCCAATGGGTTTATTTTGGTGACCGGAGCAAGCAGCAAGAAAGGTACCACGTTAACGCTCCAACTTAAAAGTGTTGAAACGCTAGTTTTTGCTGACGCTACAGTCTCGCTTGTTTACAACGCCAACAATGCGCCCACCGGATCGGTAACGATCTCCGGGACAGCGATTCAGGGGGCGCAACTCACTGCAACAAACGACCTCGCTGATGCTGACGGGCTTGGAACGATCGGCTACCAGTGGTATGCCGGTGGTACGGCTATTGCCGGAGCAACAGCAAGCACCCTGACGTTAGCCGAGGCGCAGGTAGGCAAAGCCATTACGGTTACAGCGAACTACACCGATGGTCACGGTACTCCCGAGAGTGTGGCCAGCAGCGCAACGGCTGCGGTGGTCAATGTCAATGATGCTCCGACAGGAGCCGTGACGATCAGCGGAACTGTCTCTACTGGCCAGACGCTTACGGCGAGCAATACGCTTGCGGATGCGGATGGACTTGGCGTGATCGGTTACCAGTGGAATGCTGCCGGTGTGGCTATTGCCGGAGCAACAGGGAGCACCCATCTCTTGACTGTGGCCGATGCTGACAAGAGTATCACGGTGACGGCAAGTTACACTGATGGTCATGGTACCCGGGAGAGCGTGACCAGTTTGGCTACAGGGACAGTTTTTACTAACCACGCACCTACCGGTGTGGTGACGATTGCCGGTACAGCGACCCAGAACGAGCTGCTCACGGCAGGTCATACGCTGGCGGATGTGGACGGACTTGGAACGATCAGCTACCAGTGGTATGCTGGCGGTACGGCTATTGCCGGAGCAACAGCAAACACGTTAACGTTAGCCGAGGCGCAGGTGGGCAAAGCCATTACGGTAAAAGCGAACTACACCGACGGTCACGGTACTGCCGAGAGTGTCGGCAGCAGTCCTACGACGGCGGTTCTTAACGTTAATGATGCTCCGACAGGCGCAGTGACGATCAGCGGCACAGCAACGCAATACCATCAACTTGCAGCAGTTACTACTGCGTTGGCGGATGCGGATGGACTTGGGACGTTCAGTTACCAATGGTATGCAGACCATACGGCTATCACCGGTGCCACAGCAGGCACCCTGACATTGGCAGGTGCTCAGATTGGCAAGCTTGTTACCGTGGCGGTGAACTATACCGATGGTCATGGAACGGCCGAGAGCGTGACCAGTGCGGCTACGACCGCCGTTGTCACGGATACCATTGCGCCAACAATCACCACGTTCACGCCTGCCGATGGAGCTACTGGTGTTGCCGTTGGAAGCAATCTTGTGGTAAACTTCGACGAAGCGATC
>CAIJVD010000013.1 GCA_903824045.1 uncultured Chlorobiaceae bacterium | reverse complement strand
TTACCCACTCTTGGTTCAATCGGTTCAGAAAGATTTTAGTGCGATACGAAAAGTTCACAGAGCGATATGAAGCTTTACTGCACATGGCTTCGGCCATAATAGCATTTCGGAAAGTTGGCGTTATTTACGAATAGACTCTTAATATCTGATAATAAAGCAATGAATATATTCTTTTTTGAAAAAAATACGTTCTCACCAGACATTCAGCCCTGTGTTTACCGCATTGTTCGCTAACAATTACAGTATGTTACCTTCCCTGTATTGCCGGATCGTCCGTCGTAAAAAATAAATCAGCTGTAGAATATGCCTCTTGAAATACTGTTTGTCTGTTATGAAAATATCTGTCGTTCACCGATGGCCGAGGGGATTTTTTCAGCCCTCCTTCTGCAGCATGATCTCCATCACTGTTTTTCAGTGAGTTCAGCAGGAACTGTCGCCCTTCAGCATGGCTCCTCACCTGATGGACGCGCCATCAGGGCCCTCTCCCTTCATGGTATCGATATTTCGGAAGTTCGTGCGCGCTGTGTTGAGGATATCGATCTTGACTCCTGTGACTGGATCTTTGTTATGGATCGTGAAAATTATGAGGAGATCAGCCGATATCTCTCTCCGACCGGGATGGCGAGGGTGCATATGATTCTCGATATGGTCGAAGGAAGGGTTGGAGAGGAAATTGCGGATCCCTGGTACGATGGGCCTGAGGCCTTTGAGCGCGTAGCGCAAGAGCTTTTTCAGGCTTCGGAAGAGTTACTTGCCATGATGTTTCGCCTTTACCCGTATCTTGCGGAAGAACCCAATCGTTCCAACTGACCGGCTTCCGGTTCATTCCCCCCCAGTGCCCTATGCCGAACAGCATGCGTTATCTTTTTATTTTCAATCCCGCCGCGGACAAGGGGAGGGCTTCAGGCAAGTCCCGGTGGCTTGCCGATCTTCTTTCCCGGAGAGATGATTCATCAATGGTAACAACCCTGAGGGCCGGTCACGCCGGGGAGATCGCCGGCAGAGAGAGGGGAAAAAATACCAGCATTATCGCATGCGGCGGAGACGGAACACTCCATGAGGTCGTCAATGCTCTGGCAGGTGAGTCGGTGAAGATCGGCATTCTCCCTGTAGGCTCAGCAAACGACTTCATCAAGACGCTCGATCCCGCTCGCAGCAGCGGTTCAGGGGTCTCCCATTTTTTTGATGCCGGCAGCCGCCGGGTTGATCTCGGGCGTGTTTTGTTCGGAAAAGAGGAGCAGCGCTATTTCATCAACTCGCTCGGCATAGGCTTTACCGGGAGGGTAGCAAAAGCCGTCAAGAGCGCCTCCTGGCTGAGGGGAGAGCTCAGCTATGTCTATGCACTTTTCAGTGTGCTTATAGGTTATACGCCGCCAAAAATGCATATTAAAATCACTGGAGAGAACTCTTTATGGGAGCTCAACGAGCATGTTTTCGCCTTTTCGGTCTCGAACGGGAGGGTTGAGGGGGGGAAGTTCAGGATTGCTCCCCAGGCCGAAATTTCGGACGGCCTGCTTGATGTCTGCATTCTCAGGGCGGTGTCAAAATTCGAGTTTTTCCGCTATGTGCTCAAATACCTTGCCGGCACCCAGATCAGTGATCCCAAGGTGCTTTACTGCAAGGCACGGGCTGTTGAGGTAGGGCTGTCGCAGCAGGATGTTATGCACATGGACGGGGAGGTTTATGACAACATTGAGGGTAGCGTCTCAATTATGGTGGTTCCCCAGGGAGTTCATATGCTTTGCGGCGTTCAGCGGGATGGAAAACCATAACAATTCATATGCAGGTTCTCGTTTTTGAAGATAGCAGGGTTCAGGAGCTGAAGCCTCTGGTCAATCTCAAGCCGGTTTACGGTCTCTATACCGGATTTCGTTCCCTTCAGGAAAAGTTTGAACACGCCACAGACGCGTCCGTTGAGCTTACATGGCATCTTCGACGCTACCTCGCTCCGTTTTACGGGGAGCAGCACCCCGACTCCACCATCAACCGCATGTTAGAGGATGACCTGCTCATGGTCAACGGCCGCCTGGTCTGCGATGAAACGGCTGCGGGTATCATCTCGGGAGCGGCCATTGAGCCCGGACGGGCATATATGCAGGGTGACGACCTGCTCTTTGCACGCGTGAAGCGGAGCCTGCTTGCCGGAGATGACGGCCTGCTGCCGGACCTTCTTGACACCGCAATGCTTGCCGGCGCCCTTGTGACTGAAGAGGTCAGCGGATTCAGGGTTATCCGCAATGTCTGGGATGTGATTGGCTTTCATACTGAGGAGCTTCAGCGGGATGCCGAAACGCTTGAACTCGGCCGTATCGAGGGTGAGGTTCATTCTTCGGCCGTTTTGGTAAACCGCTCAAATATCTACGTGGGTCCAGGGGCAGTCGTGCGTGCCGGTGCGGTTCTTGATGCGGACGACGGCTTTGTTGCTCTCGGAGCCGGAGCGGTGGTCGACCCTCAGGCGGTGCTTATGCAGAACGTCTCTCTTGCTCCCTGGTCCAGGGTAAAGATCGGGGCGAAAATTTACAGCAATGTTTCCATCGGCACAGCCTCGAAGATCGGCGGAGAGGTTGAGGACTCGGTGATCGAGCCGTTTGCAAACAAGCAGCACGACGGCTTTCTCGGTCACTCCTATATCTCCTCCTGGTGCAACCTGGGAGCCGATACCAATACGAGCGACCTGAAAAACAACTACAGCAGGATAAGCGTCAGGCTTAACGGCCGTGAAGAGATGACCGGCCTGCAGTTTCTCGGGCTGCTGATGGGTGACCACAGCAAGAGCTCGATCAATTCGATGTTCAATACCGGAACGGTTGTCGGTACCGGTGCCAACGTTTTTGACAGTGGATTTCCGCCGAAGGAGGTGCCTTCATTCTCCTGGGGCGGCAAGGATGGCTTCGTTCCCTATGAGATCGAGAGGGCGGTTGAAACGGCAAGGAGGGTGATGGAGCGCCGTCAGGTCGTCATGAGTCCGGCCTATGAGGCTATGTTCCGTTTCGTTGCCTCCCGGGAAGAGCCCGGAAAGATATTTGTTTAACCATTATCATGCAGAGGAATGATTCTTGTAGTCGATAATTACGATTCGTTTACCTATAACCTCGTTCAGTATATCGGTGAGTCTGGTGAGAGGGTTGAGGTCTACCGCAATGATGAACTCACGGCAAGTGAAATCATGGCCATGGTGCCTGAAAAAATTGTCATCTCTCCGGGTCCGGGCACTCCCGATGATGCCGGAGTTTCGCTCTCTCTGATTCAAGCGGCAAAGGGCAGAATCCCTCTTCTGGGGGTTTGTCTTGGTCACCAGTCGATTGGTGCGGCTCTTGGCGGAAAAGTGGTGCGAGCCGCCAATATCATGCACGGAAAGACCTCACTGGTCTATCATGACGACCGCGGGATTTTCAGGGGAGTCGACAACCCGTTTGTCGCGACAAGGTATCACTCCCTTATCGTCGAGCGCGAGAGCCTTCCCGAAATGCTCACCATACGGGCATGGACAGAGGACGGGGTCATCATGGGGATGGATTCCGAGGAGCTGATGCTCTACGGCGTTCAGTTCCATCCGGAATCGATCATGACTGCGGAAGGCAAAAAGATCATCAGGAATTTTCTGGAACTGCAGCCGCATCTCCAAAGGAGCTGAAGAGTATGGCGCGCTATGAGGATTCATCGAAGATCGGCGAAGAGGGTCCCGGCCACTCTCTGCCACGGCGTACCGGCGTGAGTCGTGAAAGTGATTTCATGATTGACGGATGGCGGGTATTCAAGATTATGGCGGAGTTTGTCAGCGGTTTCGAGACCATGTCCGAGACCGGGCCGGCTGTTACGGTTTTTGGCTCGACCAGAGTGCACGGCGGAAGCCAGGAGTATCTCCTTGCCGAGAAACTGGGCCGTCTGCTTGCCACTGAGGGATTTGTGGTGATCACCGGTGGTGGTCCCGGCGTCATGGAGGCTGCAAACAAGGGTGCGCAGGGTGCGGGAGGGGTCTCTGTCGGCTTCAACATCAAGCTCCCGAACCAGCAGAGCCCAAACCGGTATATCGATCATGACAAACTGGTCAGTTTCCAGTATTTTTTTGTGCGAAAGGTGATGTTTATAAAATATGCCCAGGCGTTCATCGCCCTTCCGGGAGGTTTCGGCACGCTTGATGAGGTTTCTGAGGCTATTACGCTCATCCAGACCGGCAAAAGTGAGCGCTTTCCTGTTATCCTGATGGGCAAGGACTACTGGGACGGGTTTTATCGCTGGATCAGGGATACAATGCTCAAGGAGAAAGGCTATATTGGCCAGGATGATTTGGATTTCATCTACCTTGAAGATAGTCCAGAAGCCGTGATCGACATCATCAAGGCCTTCTATGCCGATGGCTACGGCCCTCGTCCATCCCCTCTCCCTTAACCAATCAAGCGCTTGTTATCGTGATATTTCCCTGTGAAAAGGCCGTCTGGTACCATCTCCCTCAAATCAGGGCCGACCTTGCCATAGAGCTGGTGAAAACCGGCATGACGCAGTCTGCGGCAGCCAAGAAGCTCGGTGTGACGCCCGCCGCCGTGTCGCAGTATGTGCATAAGAAACGGGGCTCACAATCTCCGAAGAGTGCCCCCTACCGTCAGGAGATCAAGGCTGCGGTGAAGAAAATCTGCGATGAGGCTTCGGGAACCGAACTGCAGATGATGGTCTGCAACTGCTGTCATATTCTGCAGAAGGTGGACGGTGATCTTGACGCTACCTGCAAGTAGCCGGCTACAAACCCATATTATTCCCAGTCCCGTAGGGACGTCATGTCGGTAGCCATGGGCGCCAGCCCATGGTGGGTGCAATCCCCTGGTTGGGTGGCGTCTACAATTCGACGATGATATGCGATTCAGTTGAATGTCCGCTCAGCAGGTTTTTCAGGGTCTCGATCAACTCCATTCCGTATTTATTGAGATAGTAGAAAATGTTGATCAGCCGCTCCTGGGGCACCCCTTCGGGAAAGAGCGCGGTTTCGGCTTTGAGGATCTGCTCGAGAAGCTCTTCATGCTTTCTTCTGCTTGCCTTCCATGCTTTCTGCTCAATGCCTTCGATAATCTTTTCCGACTGCGCGATCGAAGCGCCGAGCAGCGGCTCCAGCGTAGGATCGATCTTTGTTAGCACCGGCCCGAGGCTGGCCAGTATTTCGCGGATCTCGCTCTTTTTCTCCTCGAATATCCCCTCGAGCAGGGGGTTTTCAGCCACGCCAACTGCATTCTTTTTCAGCTGGGCGAGTTCGCTGAATACCGAATGGTAGATCTGCTTTCGTGAGAAACCCGGCTTTCCGGTTACATGGAGCAGCTTGTCCATGATCCGGCTTATTTTTGGCTCTACCAGTGTAAAGCTTCCTCTCGGAATGATAAACGGCATGGTGATGCCGAAGTGCTCGTAATTTTTCCTGTACTGGGCAAGGTAGCTGATCTCTCCGGGCCCCGCGATGCAGGCAAAGGTCGGCAGGATGAAGTCCTGGACGATCGGTCGGAGCACGACGTTCGGGCTGAACCGTTCGGGGTGATCCTGGCAGAGTTCGAGCATCTGGTGCTTTGAATAGCGCTGCCGGTCTGGAGCGATGGAAAAAGAGTCATCGGGGGAGTGCTCTATTTTCAGCCGCTGGCTGTTATGGTTGAGGTAGAAGAGGTTGACCGAGCGGGGTTTGGCCTGTGCAGTGTAGCCGAGGCTTTCGAGTTTCGAACTCTGGGCGACGACATTGTATGAGGATGCGGGGGCGGAGGTGAGCTCCTTGAGAAATATTGGGGCCGCCAGCCGTTTGAGTTCGGGATCCTGGCTGGAAAAGAGGATCAGGGGCTGGTCGCTGAAGAGCGCCATCATGGTTCTGGCAAAGCTCATTTCAAAAGTGCTTCCCGGCAGGTAGCACTCCCGCAGAATCTCTGAAACGCGCTCCTTATGGGCTGAGTCGGGCAGCTGACGGAGGAACTCCTCAATACAACCGGTTATCTCGTTGCCGAAGCAGCTGTTTGCCACCATCTGATCCGTCACCCGCCGGTAGGGTTCCTGGGTGAAGTGGACTACCTGGTTTTCTGCAAAAATCGCGGTGTGTGCCGACTCTTCGAAGTCGTGATCCTCGCCCTCGAGCCAGAAAACCGGGACAAAATCATATTCCGGAAAGAGAGCCTTCTGGCGTTCAGCAACGACAATCGCGGTCAGGGCTTTGTAGATGGTGTAGAGGGGGCCGGTGAAAAGTCCGAGCTGCTGGCCGGTAACGATGGCCATGCATCGGGGCGTTCGGAGCTTCTCTATTTCACGGAGCTGCAGCTCGCCGCATCCGTAGCTGGTGTTCTGTTTTTTGAGAACACGTACCAGTGTTTCACGGTCAAATTTTCTCGATCCGAGCATGCCGAGCTGCCGGTAGTAATCGGCCTCTTTCTGATAGTCGAGATGAAAGCACTCCTCTACCAGTCCGGGGCGGTCAGGGCCTTCGGAGGTATAGTCCCGAAAAAGCTTTGAGAAACCTTTTTTAGGTGTCAGGATATGCTGGTAATCGAGCAGGAAGGTGTTCACGCTGTTATTTTTGCAGGTTCCATTGTTCAAGAGTGCCGATGTAGGCGTGGTTGGTGAAGTCGCAGGAGAGCGGCGTCACGGCGACATAGTTGCGTCGGACGGCAAACTCATCCTTGCGCATGTCGTTATCAAGCAGCTGGAGTGTTCCGTTCAGCCAGTAGTAGGGATTGCCGTACATGTCGTTGCGCTCGATGGCGTCCTCCTCCCAGCGGGAGCTCCCCTGCTCGGTGATGACGATTCCTGCTATCTCGGCTTCCGGCAGGTTCGGGATATTGACGGAGAGCACGGTGTCGGGCGGGAGCCCTTCGTGCAGCACTTTTTTTGCAAGTTTCCGGGCGAATTTTCCCGCATAGGTAAAGTCGGCATGTTCATAGGTGGCCAGCGAGAATGCCAGGGAGGTTATGCCCTGGATGGCACCCTCGAGGGCCGCCGCCACAGTGCCGCTGTAGAGCGTGTTGGTGGCAGTGTTGCTCCCGTAGTTGATACCGGAGACAATCAGATCCGGTCTTGTCGGCAGGATATGGCTGAGCGCCACCTTGATGCAGTCGACAGGGGTGCCTGAGACAGTGTAGCCGAAAAAACGGCCGTTTCGGGAAAACTTGCGGATTCTCAGTGGCAGGCCGAGGGTCATGGCATGACTCATGCCGCTGTGGGGTTCAGCCGGGGCTACGACCGTAACGTTGCCGATTTTCTTCATTGCAGCGGCCAGGGCATGAATTCCCTCGCCTTCAATGCCGTCATCGTTGCAGACCAGTATGTGCGGTTTGCGGGCTTTTTCCACGCGCTGTTGTTTTATGGTAAAAATGCGCCATCCCGCATCGGTAGCGGATTGCGGAAAAATACAAAAAAGTTTGGCTCAAAAGTCATGGCCTATGCTGAAATAGAGCAGGGTATCGGAAAATCGTATTGACGACGAACTGGTTCCTCCGTTCCCTTCGACAGGCTTCAAGGCGAATGCTTTGGAGAGGGTCAGCTCTGCAGGACCGAGCGGGGTCTCCCACATGAGGCTTGCTCCGATTCCGTGAAGCAGTGAGCTGAAGGAGATTTCCTCGCGCTTCTCCCAGGCATTTCCCAGATTGTAGTGCAGGGCTGCAGTTGTCGGAAAGATGACGGCAAAGGAGGGGGAGTAGTTCAGACTCACTCCTGCCGAGGCAATATTGTTTCCGGGTAGGTCACACTCTTTCAGGCCGATGAAGCGTTTGCTGTAGCCGTTGCCCGGACCGCCCAGAAAAAATTTCTCGGCAAGGGGGGCCGAACTGCTGCTCAGACCGAAAACTCCCGAAAGCCGGAGTGTCGTCTGTTTGCCAAGGCGGATGTTCT
The DNA here is from genome assembly GCA_903824045.1 of uncultured Chlorobiaceae bacterium. Taxonomy (GTDB): domain Bacteria; phylum Bacteroidota; class Chlorobiia; order Chlorobiales; family Chlorobiaceae; genus Chlorobium. Next base: position 60,974 of record CAIJVD010000013.1, on the reverse strand, counting down.
CTTCGTGGATGCCTGATGTTTGCCAAAAGAGCTCCTCAATATCGAGCACGGGAGAGGTTAGCGAATATCTGAGGTTGGTGTAGCTGCCCGATGAGGCCTGTTCGGCGCTGTTTCGCGAGTCGAGTGTGAGCTGTGTGCCCAGACAGAACATGGTGAAATTGGAGGTGCTCAGCCTGCCGTGGCTGTTATCGGATGAAAAGGATTGGGAGTTTTGCAGGGTCATGTCGACCATGAACTGGCCGTTTTTCTGGATTCTGGTGCCGAAGGCCGAGCTGATGCCGTATTTCTGTATGCCGTAATTTTCCGAGTAGCTGGAGCGTGATCCGAAAAACTCTTTTGAAAAGACTATGTCGCGGTTCTCGAGGAGGTGCTGGTCATAAAAGATGCGTGAGGAGAGTGTGAGGTGTGATGGCCCGATTCGTGGAATGCTGAACTCAAGATTCAAGAGATTGTTTTTCGAGCTTGTTTTCATCCAGCCACCGATCGACCCGGTCGTTCCGCCGAGATTCTCGTTCCTGAAATCAAGCAGAAACTGGGCATCGTTCGTTTCGTCATATCTCAGGCCAAGTCGCATGACCGAGGAGGGCTTTTCGTCGAGCGAGAATCTGATGATGGAGCTGCTTTCTCCCTCAGCACTCTTTCTGGGGTGGGCGGAGATGGATACACGGTTGAATGCTCCCGTTTCGTAGAGGTTGTTGACCGACTCTTCCGCCCTGTCGAGGTGAAGGGGGGTGGCACGCTCGATTTTGATTTCACGCGTTATTGCAGTCAACCCGGTCATGTTTCTGTCGCGCCGTATGTCAAGAGAGTCAGGCTTTCCGGAAGAGAGCTTTACGGCGAGGGTGCCCTCCCGGAGGGTGATACGCTCGATGCTGACCAGGCTGAACCCTTTCTGCCTGTAGTGCTTCACCAGTGACTCGAGCGCTCTGGTGGCTTCACTATTGGTATAGATGCGGCCTGTTAAGGGTTTGAAACATGCTTCGATCTCTTTGGGTGCAACTGCTTCGGGAGGGCCATCCGTCACCGAAATGGCTGTTATTTCGGGCAGGGGGTCAAGGTGAAAAACCACTTTTTTGCGACGCTGGTCGAGTTCGGCGTAAACCCTGGTGAAGAGATCTGTGGAGAGCAGCTCCTGTAGTGTGCTCTGAAGGTTCGAGGAGCTGCGCACCATCCCCTGCACTGCCCGGTAATGTTCGGTGAAAAACGGGTTGTCTGAAGGGAACTGAACGCTTTTGGCATAATGCTCCACAGAGGGGAGGCTCCGGTCACGGCCTTTCAGGGTAATACTGCGTTGTATGGTATCGGCAAGGAGCCTGCCTTTGGCATACCCTGCGGCAACAAGATTCCTGATGTCGGAAAAATCGGTAGCCTTGTGATTGCCGAGGTCGGGAGTTATGATGATGTCGGCTTTGTCGAGCTGCGCGGGGTACTGGATCTTTGTCAGAATGCCCATCGCCTGGTCTGCGGCCTTCCAGGGAAGGTCGATCTCGCCGCTATTGGCATACATGCTTCCGTGAGTGTCGACAGCGATCTTATATCCGGCGTGGAGGGTGTCAAGTTCGTCGACCGGAAGGTTGGCGACAAGTCCTCCGTCAACGAGCTGATAGCCCTCCCGCACGATTGGCTCGAAGAGTATGGGGATGGTGCTGCTTGCCCTCATCGCTTCGGAGAGGGAGCCTGAGCTTAGCGTGATGCGCCGGCCAGAGACAAGGTCGGTCGAAACGGCCCTGAAGTTGACCGGAAGGGTGGTGAAATCCTCCGCACTGTAGATGCTGTTGAGTGCGAGGATGTCAAGAGTGCTCGTGATCGGCTGTGAAGAGCTGAGTGATTTTGGCATCAGGAGCTTCAGCTTGTCGAAACGTATGGCTATGCTTGCCCGGTCCCTGATCTGCTGCTGTTCAAGAAAAATATTCGACCGTGCGTATCCGTTGCTTACAGAGATGATGGACTGCCAGGGAAGGCTTTCGGAGATTTTTTCAAGTTCATCGGGAGTGTATCCGGCGCTGTAGAGGCCGCCGATGATTGCGCCCATGCTTGTGCCGGCGATGTAATCGACAGGGACGCCCTTCTCTTCAAGAGCCTTGAGCACTCCAATTTGTGAAAGGGCGTTGGCGCCTCCGCCCGACAGGGCAATTCCCACGGTTTTTCTTGCCGGACGCATGTAGGGGCGCAGCAGGAACCGGTGAACAGCAGTGGTGAGCGTATCGGGATAGATCGTGCTGACGCTCTCAGCCGCCCTCGCCACAGGCGGTGCGGTTGCGGGAAGAAGAGCGGCAATGAGTGCTACTATGGAGAATATGGTACTGACTTTAGGCAATTGAGGCGCTCCTGATTCATTTGTCCGCTCCGAGAGTTCCTGCTGTCTCTTTTTGAGTTCTCCTCGGGAGTTCATATCTTCAGCTTTAATGTATAACCTTTACCTCTAATTGTGAAAATGGCCTGGTTCCAACGTGTAAAACCTGCGATACGAACGACCGACAAGCGTGACATACCGGAAGGGTTGTGGTGGAAGTGTGATGAGTGTGGCGCGATGCTTCATAAAAAGCAGCTTGAAGATCACTTTTTCACCTGTTCTGAATGCGGCCATCATTTCAGGATCTCTCCCTACAAGTATTTTTCAATTCTTTTTGACGATGGCAAGTGTACCGAGTTTGCCGATAATCTTCGCTCGGCTGACCCTCTTGGTTTTACCGACACCAAGAGATATCCCGACAGGGTTCACGACACCATCGAAAAAAGCGGCAAAACCGAAGCATGCCGCAACGCCCATGGTCTGAGCGGCTCTCATCCGCTCGTGATTTCAGCTATGGATTTTGGTTTTATCGGTGGATCTATGGGTTCTGTGGTCGGAGAGAAAATCTCTCGTGCCGTCGATAAGGCAATTGAGCTCAATGCGCCTCTTGTGGTGATCTCCCAGTCAGGTGGTGCCAGGATGATGGAGGGCGCCTTCAGCCTCATGCAGATGGCCAAGACCGCAGCCCGGCTCACCCGGCTCAGTGAAAAAAAGCTTCCCTTCATCTCCCTGATGACCGACCCGACGATGGGCGGTATCAGCGCATCCTTCGCCATGCTTGGAGATATCAACGTCAGCGAGCCAAAGGCGCTTATCGGCTTTGCCGGCCCGCGTGTTATCCGCGATACCATCAAGAGGGATCTGCCCGAGGGATTCCAGCGCGCAGAGTTTCTGCTCGAGCACGGTTTTGTTGATATCATCGTTCACCGCAAGGAGCTGAAATCGAGGCTGGTCAGCCTGTTCGACATGTTGCGGCTCTAAGCCCAGCCCAGTGCTGCCGCCGTGACCGGGAACTGCGAGGTGAAAACCGTTTTGATGGCGTCGGCAATTTCGCGGTGTTCCTGCTGGGTACTCCTGTCGGTACGCACCTCCAGATAGTGTATCCAGCTCCGCACTGATCCCTTCATGTAGAGCTTCGTCTGTGTTCCAAGAGGAAGCAGCACCCTTGCGCACTCCTTTGCGATTCCCTTTTCGAGCGCGGCATTATACTCTTCAAGAGCAAGACGGGCGATGCGTTCCTGCGCCTGGTCGAACCATTCAACGGTCTCTGTGTCGAGATCGTCCAGCGAGTTCTGCCGGTTCTTGCTGTCCTGTCGCCGCGGTGTGTAGTGCTCAATCTCCTGCGCCTTGGCATACCTTTGTGAAAACTCCTGGAACTGAAAACTTTTATGTCGGAGAATCTGCGGAGAGATGGCTCTCGATGTCACGATTTCGACGGTCATATCCACCATTTCAAAGACGCTCCAGTGCTTGTGGGCGATGCAGTACGCGAGCAGTTTCTGGTAGTCGGGAGTCTCCTGGTGGGGGCTCGATACCCTCGCGCAGTAAGCGATAAGTCCCTCGGGGGTGAGCTGTTTGCCGTCGACCTGGATAAGGGGGTTGGTGACTGAAATGAGGCGGACCTGCATGTGCGTGGGAGTTTATGGTTTTTTTGGTAAAAGAATATAGGCAAATCGGGCAGTTTTTTCCCCTCCTGCGGTTTTGGCGATGCTCGCCTTTTTTTGCTAATTGGAACCGTAATTGTTGAATTGTTGTTATCACTCCGTATTTTAAAAGCTTGTGGAGCCCAAAAGGCCTGCCTAACTCAAACGTCAGAATCTTATGGCCAATATCAATTTCGGATTTCAGCATCATGCCGCGAAACTCTATTCCGGCGCCATAGAACAGGGAATCACGAGTACGCTTGTGCCGATGGTTATCGAGACCTCCGGCAGGGGTGAGCGCGCATTCGACATCTTCTCAAGGCTGCTTCGCGAGCGGATCATCTTTCTCGGAAGCGGAATTGACGAGCATGTGGCCGGGCTGATCATGGCCCAGCTTATTTTTCTTGAGTCGGAGGACCCGGAGCGCGATATCTATATCTATGTCAACTCTCCCGGAGGCAGCGTTTCGGCCGGTCTCGGCATCTACGATACCATGCAGTACATCCGTCCTGATGTCTCAACCGTCTGCGTCGGCATGGCGGCCAGCATGGGCGCATTCCTGCTTGCAAGCGGAGCGAAGGGCAAGAGGGCGTCACTTCCCCATTCGAGAATCATGATCCACCAGCCTTCCGGCGGAGCGCATGGCCAGGAGACCGACATCATCATTCAGGCTCGTGAAATAGAGAAAATCCGCATACTTCTTGATGAACTTCTGGCCAGCCACACCGGCAAGAGTGTACAGCAGGTCCGTGAGGATTCCGAGCGCGACCGCTGGATGAACGCCCAGGAGGCGCTCGACTACGGCATCATCGACTCGATTTTCGAAAAGCGGCCCATCCCCGAAAAGACCGAGTAACCGGCAAACGTTTTTTATCAGCAGTAACCGATTTTTTTATCATGACCGATCACGCTCAGCCATTCAATCTGGAAAATCGCTATAATCATCACGACGTCGAAGAGCGCTGGCGGAGTTCGCACTGGGAGGCGCTTGGCGTCTTCCATGCGGAGAGCTCCAGGGTTAAGGAGAGTGGCAAGGCGCCCTATACCGTGCTCATGCCACCGCCGAACGTCACCGGCAGCCTGACTCTCGGTCATGTTCTCAACCATACGCTTCAGGATATTTTCATCCGCTACAGCAGGATGACCGGCAAGGAGGCGCTCTGGCTTCCGGGTACCGATCATGCGGGCATTGCCACCCAGACGGTGGTCGAACGCAAGCTCAAAAAAGAGGGCGTGACCCGTCACGATCTGGGTCGCAAGGAGTTTCTCGGCCATGTCTGGCAGTGGAGGGATGAGTACGGTGGCCTTATTCTCAAGCAGCTTCGGCGCCTGGGGATTTCGTGCGACTGGCGGCGCAACCTCTTTACGATGGATGAGAGCGCCTCAACGGCGGTTATCAACGCCTTCATCACTCTTTACCGCGACGGTCTGATCTATCGCGGGACACGGATCATCAACTGGTGCCCGGTATCGCAGACCGCCCTCTCTGATGAGGAGGTGATCATGAAGAGCCGCCGCGACAAGCTGGTCTATGTGCAGTACCAGCTGGTCAACCATCCCGGCCGTTTCATCACTATCGCCACCGTCCGCCCTGAAACCATTCTTGCTGACGTTGCCATTGCTGTCAACCCCAATGATCCCCGCTACAGTGACCTCGTCGGCCAGCTGGCCATTGTGCCGGTTGCGGGACGCCACATTCCGGTCATTGCCGACGACTATGTTGACACGGAGTTTGGCACGGGCGCACTGAAGATTACGCCTGCTCATGATCCGAACGACTATGAGGTCGCCAAGCGCCACAACCTTCCGGTCATTTCGGTGGTAGGAAAAGACGGCAAAATGACCGATACCTTCGGCTACGGGGGGATGGACCGGTTCGATGCCCGCGAAAAGATTCTCAAGGACCTCGAGGAGAGCGGTAACCTGGTTCGCGTCGAGGAGTATGAACATAATGTAGGCTATTCCGAAAGGGCCGATGTTGTCGTCGAGCCCTACCTTTCCGAGCAGTGGTTTGTCCGGATGGAGCCGCTGGCCGAGAGGGCGCTCAAGGTGGTCAATGACGGAGAGATCCGCTTCCATCCGCCGCACTGGATCAATACCTACCGTCACTGGATGGAGAACATCCGCGACTGGTGCATCTCCCGCCAGCTCTGGTGGGGTCACCGGATTCCCGCATGGTATGATCCCGAAGGCAGGGTATGGGTTGCCTCCACCTTTGAAGAGGCCTGCCATCTTGCCGGCACCGACAAGCTTGTCCAGGACGACGATGTGCTCGACACCTGGTTCTCCTCATGGCTCTGGCCGCTCACCACGCTCGGCTGGACCGACATGCAGAGCGACAACGACGACCTGCGCACCTTCTATCCGACCGATACGCTGGTTACCGGCCCGGACATCATTTTCTTCTGGGTTGCCCGCATGATCATGGCGGGCCTCTATTTCAAGGGGGACGTGCCGTTCCGTGACGTCTACCTGACGAGCATCATCCGCGACATGAAGGGGCGCAAGCTCTCCAAGTCGCTCGGCAACTCTCCCGATCCACTCAAGGTGATCGATACCTACGGTACCGATGCCCTGCGCTTCACCATTATCTACATCGCGCCCCTCGGCCAGGATGTGCTTTTTGGCGAAGAGAAGTGCGAGCTCGGCCGCAACTTTGCGACCAAGATCTGGAACGCCTCCCGTCTTGTCTTCATGCAGCGCGAGAAATATTTCACCGATCAGGATGATTTTGCCACGGCTTACCGCCAGTTCGACCCCCGCAGTGTGACCTCTGATCTTGCCGGAGAGTGGCTGCTTGGCTCATTTAACGCCATGCTCGAACGCTACCACGGCGCATTCGCCCAGTTCAGGGTCAACGATATCGTCAAGAATGTCTATGAGTTTTTCTGGGGTGACTACTGCGACTGGTACCTCGAAACCCTCAAGGTTCGTCTCTCCGGTTCTCTTTCAGCAGAGGATGCGCGGCGCACCGTCTGCCTCGCCGTTCATGTTCTCGAGGGCACCCTCAAGGCGCTCCATCCGGTCATGCCCTTCATTACCGACGAGATCTGGCACCATATCCTTCCCCGTACCTCCTCCGAGAGCATTGCGCTTGACCAGATGCCCTCCTCAGATCCCGATCTTTGCGGCATGGCGGAGAGCGGATTTCTGCTGATACAGAAGGTTGTCACCGAGGTCAGGAGCCTCCGGTCTCTCTTCGGCGTACCCCACAACATTGAAGCCGCACTGCTTCTTCGTCCAGGCAGTGACGCAGCGCAAGCTCTCTTGCAGGAGAATCTCCCGCTTGTCGCCGCGCTCGGTCAGTGCCGCCCGGAACTCATCCAGAGTATGGAGCGGCCGAAGCATGCCGCCGGCTCGGTGGTCGACGGCAATGAACTCTTTGTACTGCTTGAGGGTTTAATATCGTTCGACAAGGAGCGGTCGCGACTTCAGAAAGAGATCAGCAATATCTCTGCATATGTTGTGTCGATCCGGAAAAAACTTTCAAATCCCGGCTTTGCAGACAATGCACCCGAAGAGGTTATTGCCAAAGAGCATGAAAAGCTCCGGGACGCCGAAGTAAATCTGGAGAAGCTTCAGAGCAACCTCGCCGTTCTTGGTGAGTGATGGTGGCCGGTGCTTTGCCGGTCGCGGGGGATAGTGAGAAAAAAGAAGGGATTTTTTAGATTTGTCAGCCGTAAATGGTATTTTACGGCTTTCCCGGTTTATTGCCGAACCGGAATGTACGTTTAATCGCTGAAGTTCGCAAGGAAAGGGATACTATTATGAGGCAGCTGAAAATTAGCAAACAGATAACAAATCGTGAGAGTCTCTCTCTTGATCGTTACCTGCAGGAGATTGGAAAATATGATCTGCTTACGGCAGAAGATGAGGTGCGGCTTACCAAGGCAATCAAGGAAGGCTTCGATATGCCGGTCGACACGACCGAATACAAGCGTGCAAAGCGCGCTCTCGATAAACTGATCAAGGGAAACCTCCGCTTTGTCGTTTCGGTGGCAAAGCAGTACCAGAATCAGGGGCTCACGCTTGGTGACCTCATCAATGAAGGAAATCTTGGTCTTATCAAGGCGGCAAAGCGTTTTGATGAGACCCGCGGCTTCAAGTTCATCTCCTACGCGGTCTGGTGGATTCGTCAGTCGATCCTTCAGGCCCTGGCCGAACAGTCAAGGATTGTACGTCTCCCGCTCAACCGGGTAGGCACCCTCAACAAGATCAGCAAGGCATACAGCCAGCTCGAGCAGGAGTTCGAACGCGATCCCAACACACGCGAGCTCGCAACCCTTCTCGACATGGACTCCCAGGATGTTGCCGACACCCTCAAAATCGCCGGCCGTCACGTCTCCGTGGACGCCCCGTTTGCCCAGGGTGACGACAACCGTCTGCTCGACGTTCTTCAGAACGACGGCCATCTGCCTGACTACGGTCTCAACCGCGACTCGCTGACGCTTGAGGTCGAACGCTCCCTCTCGGTGCTTGCACCACGAGAGGCTGACGTGATTCGCTCCTACTTCGGTATCGGCATGGATAACCCTCTGACGCTCGAGGAGATCGGAGAGAAGTTCAAACTGACCCGTGAGCGCGTACGCCAGATCAAGGAGAAAGCGATACGCAGGCTTCGCCAGTCCGCATACAGCAAGGTGCTCAAAGAGTACATCGGCAGCTGAGATGCCAACAAGGCAGTTTACGTCACTTTTCAAGGCATCGGAAACAATCCGGTGCCTTTTTTTTTGTACGCCCAACGGATAGGGGACGTTCACAACAAACTAAACTAACTTCTTTGTGTTTGTATTATATCCGTAATATTCCGATACTATACGGTTAATATAACCTCTGACTATAAACTGCCATGCCGAGAGGCGCGCGACTGGATGCACCAGGCACACTGCATCATGTTATGGTGCGGGGTATTGAAGGGAATCGCATTGTTTCCGATGATGCAGATCGCACTTTTTTTGTTTCCCGGATGGGGAAAGTTTCAGCGGCAACCGGGACAAAAATATTCGCTTGGGCTCTGATGACCAATCATGCTCATATTTTGCTGGAAAGCGGAGCTCTTGGTCTGTCAACCTTCATGCGTAAGCTGTTAACAGGGTATGCCTCATGGTACAATCGCAGGCACCAGCGGCACGGACATCTTTTCCAGAACAGGTATAAATCGATTGTCTGCGAAGAGGAACCCTACTTCCACAGGCTGGTCAGCTATATTCATCTCAATCCATTGCGAGCAGGCCTTGTCGGATCAGTTGAGGAGCTTGAGAGTTATCGGTGGAGCGGGCATGCAGTTGTGATGAACAAGATCCAGCATGATTGGCAGGATAGAGTGCATGTGCTTGGATATTTCGGAGAACGAGAGTCCTCCGCCCGGAAGGCCTACAGTGAGTTTGTTGCATCCGAGTTCGGTCTTGGGCGTCAAGAGGAGCTGACGGGGGGAGGATTGATCCGTTCGATAGGCGGATGGTCCGAGGTAAAGTCGCTGAGGAATCGGGGGGAGAAACAGTTTAGTGATGAGCGTATATTGGGTAGCGGAGATTTTGTTCGCGAGATTCTTGATGCGGTTGAAGATTCGGTAAAAGAGCGACTACCGGCTGTTTCCAGGGATGAAGAAGCCGAAGAGCGGTTAAAGATCGCATGTGAAAAGGCGGGTATAATGGTGCTGGCTATGCAGGGCGGGTGTCGAATGCGGGAGTGTTCGGCATTGCGGAAAAAGCTTGCAGTGGAGTATGTTCGGGAGCTTGGGATGAGCTATGCGGGAGCGGCGCGCTTGCTTGGGATATCTGCCGCAGCTGTGAATCTGATTGTGAGACGGAGTTGTGAATAAGTTGAAATTGTTGTGAACGTCCCCTAACTTTTCTGGGATATCTGCCGCAGCTGTGAATCTGATTGTGAGACGGAGTTGTGAATAAGTTGAAATTGTTGTGAACGTCCCCTAACTTTTCACTACCGGCAGAAATGGTAAGCTCTGACGGGCTCTCCGCTCCTGAGCCCAAGGATCTCTTTTGCATTGCCGTTTCTTACTCCGATCTCGATCATTCCGCTGCTGCCTCTGTAGGCGAGGGGTTGCAGGTCGCCGGCCTCTGCGTAGGTGGTGCAGATTGGAAGGGGAGAGCCGGTTCCCGCTCTTACCACCCAATTGTGTGGGCTTTCAAGTAGCGATGAGTCGATTGAGGTGACCAGATTGCCGAAGTGATCGCTATAGATGATGCTCCCCTCCCATGACTTTCCGTTATCCAGGGTAGTGCATTCCGGCATGGGGATCACGCGGCATGAGGCAGGGTCCATCTCTTCGCCGAGCGAAGAGAGCGGCACGCCGGAGGCAAGGTGTGCGGCGGCTGGCGCAAAAATATCGCGACCATGAAAGGTCGAGCTTTTTTGCGGAAGAGCGTAGCGGCTTTCGGTGATGGTGACGCATGTTGAGATAGCCCTGCTCTGCAGGAGAGCGGTGAAGAGGCCGTTGTCAGGACCCAGAAAGGTGTGAGTCCCGGTTTTGAGGGCGATCGCCTTGCGTGATGAGCCGACTCCCGGATCGACCACTGCGACAAAAATGGAGCCTTCTGGGAAATAGGCAGTCGACTTGCCAAGCAGGAACGCTCCCTCGGTAATGTTCTGGGGCGTTACGGCATGCGTGAGGTCGATGATGCGGGCCTCAGGTGCGATGCTGAGGATGACCCCCTTCATCTGGCCGACATAGCTGTCTGTGAGGCCGAAATCGGTCATGAGGACGATAGTCCGGATGGTCGGGGCTTCCATGAGCTTCAGTCGATTGAGGTTTTGTAGATCACCCAGCCGACTCCGAGAAAAAGAAGATCGGGAAGCCACGCCGCCAGAACAGGGTCGAGAGCGCCCTGTGATCCGGCCATCGACATGGTTTTCTGGAGGCCAAGAAAGATAAAGCTTGCGAAGAGCGAGATGCTGATCTCTCCTGCAAGCCCCCCCCTTTTCTTCTTTGCCGAGAGCGGGACCCCGATCAGGATGACCACGAGGGTGGCCAGGGGCATGGATAGTTTTGTATGCAGTTTGACCACGGTATTGTCAAGTCCGGCAAATCCGGCTGCCCGTTTTTCGGAGAGGTAGCGGTAGTGGCGGAGGAGGTTCATTTCGTCCGGCTGCAGGTCGAGCTCCTTCAGAGAGTGAGGGGTCAGGGCAAGCCTGATCGATTTCAGCGGCATGAAGCTGAACTGTTCAGTGCCACCCTCAAAGAGGCGAGTCGAGGCATCCTGCATGATCCACACGCCCGCGGTGGCGTCATAGTGCATAGATGAGGCATCGGTTCTCGAGCGGAGGCGGGAGTCATTGAACTCCTCAATGGAAACACCCGACAGGCTTGATCCATCGAGCTCGGAGCTGCTTATGGAGATGATCCGGTTGCCGGGTTCGAGAATATGGATGTTGCGTATTTCATGCTGCAGGATCGGCCGTTTGCTGAAATACTTCTTCTCGAAGGAGTTCTTGCTGTTGAAGGCGGCAGGCGCAAGCAGGGAGGAGTTGACTATGTTAAAGGCGCAGATAAGGGCACCTCCGAAGAGAAATGGGTAGAGGAGTTGGCGCATGCTGACGCCGGCCGAGCGAATGGCCGGCAGTTCGCTTGAAGAGGAGAGCCTTCCGGCAACGACAATCGAAGAGAGCAGGGCGCTTAAGGGCGAGGTTGCAAGCAGGGTGGAGGGGAGGGTGAAGAGGTAGTAGCTCGCAATTTGGCCGAAATTGAGCTTTTTATCCATGAACTCATCGAGCCGGTCAACCATGTTAATGAGCATGAACAGGCAGACAAAAACCGCTGTGGTGAACAGGAAGGTTTTTGCGAACTGCCTGAATATGTACCGGTCAAGAATTTTCATGGCATCCCATAAGATCCCTCAATAGCCGAAAACATCTTTCAGCGTAAGCTCCCTGACGGTTCCGTATTTCCTCAGGGTGTTCATGTCGAGATTTTCTTTTTTGCCAAGGACAAGCATGACGTGCTTCTTGTCGCCGAAATGCTTTTTGTGGAATTTCTCGACATCCTCAAGGCTCATGGCTTCGGTGTCACGGAAGATGTCCTTGCGGATATCATAGCCGTGGCCAAGCCTCACGGCATCCTCATAATTGAAGAGGATTTCAGCCCTTGTGAGTCGTTCGGTGGCGATTTTCTGCATGATGCCGTCCCGTGCCGATGCAAAGAGCTCCGGTGATTTCGGCAGCTCGTTCATCAGGTGGCGGATCCCTTCGAGAGCTTCAGGCAGCTTGTCGGCCTGTGTGCCGATGTAGCTGACGATATAGTTGTGCCGGCCCTTCTGCTTCGGAGCCCTGTAGACCGAGAAGACCGAATAGGCAAGGGCTTTGGCCTCCCTCAGCTCCTGGAAGACCACAGAGGACATCCCGCCGCCGTAGTATTCGTTGAAGAGCGTGACGAGCGGCACCGAGGAGGGGTCGTAGATTTCATCCCTGGTCAGCATCATGACCTCCGCCTGGGTCATGTCATAGTTTACGACATAGACCAGATTCTCCGGCTGCTCAAGTTCGGGATAGGGATCAACTTCGGGAGGAGTTTTGAAGGATTCCGGGTAGTGGCGCACCGAACGCAGCTCGCCAAGCACCTCACTGGACGACGCGGGGCCAAAATAGAGCACCCTGTGGCGGTATTGCAGCAGTGTGTGCAGTTCATCGATCAGCTCCCTGGAAGTAACATTTTCCAGCTCCTTGTTGCTCAGGACGTTGGTGAACGGGGAGGAGGGGCCGTATTTGCCATAGTTGCTCATGGCTTCGAAGAGAATCTTTTTCTTCGAGAGCTTGTCGTCGGCTCGCTCCTTCAGGACGCCGGCCTTGAGCTTTGCAAGAGCCTCCTCGTCAGGACGGGTATCGAGCAGAAGATTTTCCAGCATCCGGATTGCAGCCGGGGCGTTCTTGCCGAGTCCCGAGAGCTTCAGGTAGACGTAGTTCTCCGAGGTGAATGCCGAAAAGCTTGCACCGATTTTGTAGAGTTCCTGGCTGAACTCCGCCGGGGTGAGTTTTGAGGTGCCGAGATAGGAGATGTAGTCGAGCGCAAGATCGATTTTGCGGCTGCTGTTTTTGCCGACATCGAAGACGTAGTAGAGCGAGAAGAGCTCGTTTTCGTGGTTCTGCAGATAGTGCAGCTTTATCGAAGGATTGAGGTCGAGGAAGGTAATATCCTTGTTGTAGTCGACAAAGGCAGGCGCTATCTTTTCAGATTTCCGGGCCAGAAGCTTTTCGGCAAAAACTGATGAGGTATCCCTGTTCACCTTGATCGGGGTGATTGGCGGCTTGGGGATCTTGGTCTCGCTTTTCGACTTCCCGTTCCCCTTGTAGATCGCTACATAATTCGAGCTGTAGTGCTTCCGGGCAAATTCCACGAGATCTTTTTTCGTGATCTTCTCAAGCCGCTTGAACTGGTTGACGTGATTCTGCCACTCCATCCCCCAGACGAAGGTGTCGACGTATGCCTCGGCCCTTCCGCGGTTGCTTTCATAGAGTTTCAGCTGCTCAACTTTAAGGTCGTTGATTATCGCCTCAAGCAGCCAGTCGGGAAATTTCCCCTCCTTGAGCAGTTCAAGCTGCTCGAGCAGGAGTGTGCGTACCTCATCAAGGCTTTGGCCCTCCCTCGGTTTTGCGCTGAGGATATGAGCGGAGTAATCTTTCATCATCACCAGCATCGAACCCGCATCAAGTACTTTCTGTTGCTGGTTCAGGTTGAGATCGATCAGGCCGGCGGTGGAGTTGTAGAGTACCTTGTCGATCAGCGTCAGGTAGTCGGCATCCGAACTGTTGATGCCGTTGAAGCGGAATCCGATGACCAGCTCCTCAGCTTCCGGCCCCTTGACCTTGACGACAGCCGGTTTGGCTATAGGCGCTTCGACTGCGGGGGTGAAGTGGGGAACCTCCTTCGGCTGGAGGGCTGAAAACTTCTCGTCGATCACTTTTATGGTTGCATCGGGATCGAAATCGCCGGAGATGCAGAGTGCCATGTTGTTCGGCACATAGTAGGTGCGATAGTAGTCGATGACGTTGCGGATCGACGGGTTTTTCAGGTGCTCGGCCTTGCCGATGGTCGTCTGTGTCCCGTAGGTGTGCTTTTTGAAGAGGCCGGCAAAGAGGTTTTCCCAGATTTTGCGGCTGTCGCTGTCCATCGTCATGTTTTTCTCTTCGTAGACCGTTTCGAGTTCGGTATGGAAGAGCCTCATGACAGGATTGCGGAACCGTTCGGCTTCAATGGTGAGCCACTGGTCGAGCTTGTTGGAGGGAATGTCGTTGACGTAAACGGTCTGTTCCACCCAGGTGTAGGCGTTGGTGCCGTGGGCTCCGATGGAGTTGAGCAGCTTGTCGTACTCGTTCGGGACGGTAAAGCGGGCGGCAACATTGGAGATGCTGTCGATATCCTTGTAGATGGCTGCCCGTTTTTCGATGTCGGAGGTCGAGCGGTACTCTTCGTAGAGTTCCGTGATCTTTTCGAGCTCGGTATGCTCCTTCTCATAGTCGAGCGAGCCGATCGCATCGGTCCCCTTGAAGAGCATGTGTTCGAGGTAGTGTGCAAGGCCGGTCGTCTCCGCCGGGTCGTTCTTGCTTCCTGCTCTGACGGCAATGGAGGTGTAGATTCTTGGCTCCTCACGATGCGGGCTCATATAGACGGTCAGGCCGTTTTTGAGTGTGTAGATTCTTGTGTGGAGGGAGTCTCCCGGAACCGTGGCGTATGGATAGTGCTTGACTTCGTTCATCATTGGCTTACAGGCAATTAAATGCAAAAAGAGCATCCCGATGGCGAGCATCGGGATGCGGACGATCACAGAGTGGTGAATGTTGGCCGGCATGAAAAAACCTTAATAACGTCATTAATAGGGGATAATTGCAACCTGCTTGCCGTGCCTTTGGGTCAAAATAAGCAATTACCGTCGATTGTCATTTCCAATCCGAAATTCGGAATCCAAAATCAAATATTTCTCCAAAGTGTAGATAAGTTTTTGGAAGAACTAACAAATAGCTTTAATAGTTCTTTACAGGGAAGATAACCGTGCTCGTCAGAGCGCATAGTGCAGGCAGATCCGGGGCTCGGCATGAAGCGTGCCGAATCCAATCAACAGAGAGGGAATTATTATATGCAGGGAAGCGACACATTCAGGCTGGTCAGCCCATACAGTCCGACGGGCGATCAGCCGAAAGCCATCGAGGCGCTCACGGAGGGGGTCGTTTCGGGGAGCACCTACCAGACCCTGCTCGGAGTGACCGGTTCAGGCAAGACCTTCACCATATCGAATGTCATTGCAAATGCAGGCAAGCCTGTTCTGGTGATGAGCCATAACAAGACTCTTGCTGCGCAGCTTTACGGGGAGCTCAAACAGTTTTTTCCGGACAATGCCGTCGAGTATTTCATCAGCTACTACGATTTTTACCAGCCCGAGGCATACCTCCCCTCGCTCGACAAGTATATCGCAAAAGATCTGCGCATCAACGACGAGATCGAGCGCCTTCGATTGAGGGCCACCAGTTCGCTGCTCAGCGGCAGGAAGGATGTCATCGTCGTCAGCTCTGTCAGCTGCATCTACGGCCTCGGCTCGCCTGAGGACTGGAAGGCACAGATTCTCGAACTGCGTTCCGGCATGGAGAAGGACCGGGACCAGTTTCTCAAGGAGCTTATTGCCCTGCACTATGTGCGCGATGACATCGACCCGGCACCGGGGAAGTTTCGTGTCCGGGGTGATATTATTGACCTGGTTCCCGCCCATGAGGAGCTGGCGCTCAGGGTGGAGTTTTTCGGTAACCAGATTGAAAGCCTCCAGACCTTCGATATTCATAGCGGTGAGGTGCTTGGCCTCGACGACTATGCCTTCATCTATCCCGCCCGTCAGTTTGTGGCCGAGGAGGCGAAGCTCAAGGAGGCCATGCTGGCCATTGAGGACGAGCTTGCAGTCCGGCTGAATCTTTTTCGTTCCGAAAACCGACTGCTCGAGGCCCGCAGACTTGAGGAGCGGACCAGGTACGATCTCGAGATGATGAAGGAGCTTGGGTACTGTTCGGGCATTGAGAACTACTCCCGCCACCTCTCGGGCCGGAAGCCAGGCGAGCGCCCCTACTGCCTGCTCGATTATTTTCCTCAGGACTACCTTGTTGTTGTTGACGAGTCGCATGTTACCCTTCCGCAGATACGGGGGATGTACGGGGGCGACCGATCCCGCAAGACCATTCTGGTCGAGCACGGATTTCGGCTTCCCTCGGCGCTTGACAACCGGCCGCTTCGTTTCGAGGAGTTCGAGGAGATGGTGCCGCAGGTCATCTGCGTCAGTGCAACTCCGGGCGAGCACGAGCTGCTCCGTTCCGGCGGTGTGGTAGTCGAGCAGCTTGTCCGCCCGACAGGCCTGCTCGATCCGCCAGTGGAGGTGCGTCCTGTCAAGGGGCAGATCGACAACCTGCTTGCCGAAATACGGCTGCATATGGCAAAAGGCAACAAGGCGCTCGTTATGACCATGACCAAGAGAATGGCTGAGGATCTCCACGACTTTCTGCGCAAGACCGGTATCCGTTCGCGATACCTGCACTCCGAGATCAAGAGCCTTGAGCGGATACAGATTCTTCGGGAGCTCAGGGTAGGGGAGATCGATGTGCTTGTCGGGGTCAATCTGCTGAGGGAGGGGCTAGATCTTCCGGAGGTCTCCCTTGTTGCGATCCTCGATGCCGACAAGGAGGGCTTCCTGCGCAACACCCGCTCGCTGATGCAGATCGCCGGCAGGGCGGCCAGAAATGTTGACGGCTTTGTGGTGCTCTATGCTGATGTGGTGACCCGCTCCATCCAGGATGTGCTCGACGAAACCGCAAGGCGCCGTTTGATACAGCGTCAGTATAATGAGGATCACGGCATTGAGCCCCGCTCGATCATCAAGTCGGTCGACCAGATTCTCGACACGACCAGCGTTGCAGACGCAGAGGAGCGCTACCGCAGGAAGCGGTTCGGTCTTGAGCCGAAACCCGAACGGCTGCTTTCAGGCCTGCTCGAAACGATGACCCCCCAGGAGGGTTATGCCATGGCCGCTGAACTCCGGCTTGAGATGCAGGAGGCGGCCGTTCAGACGGACTATGAAAAAGCTGCATACCTGCGTGACGAGATAGCGCGGCTCGAGCAGGCTATGCAGAAGGTGCCGCCTGAGGGTTAGATGATTTTTGCCGCACCTTGTTTTGTTGTGAGGAAATAACGCTTTATATAGAAGTAACCGACCATTTCCGTTACCTGTCACCGGAGTTATTGCCGCAATGTTAGCCCAGATAGATAAGGAACATTACAAAAAGCTCCACGAGATACTCCAGCTCTCCCGCAGGAATCTCAAGAGCTTTGACGAATCACTGATTCAGCGGGCCTTTTTTATGTGCTATCGGGCACACGAGGGTGAAAAAAGAGCTTCCGGCGAGCCCTTTTTCTACCATCCCGTCGAGGTGGCTACCATTCTGCTCAACGAACTTCCGCTGGACGGAGTTTCCGTAGCAGCAGCGCTTCTGCATGACGTCATCGAAGACAGCGGCTATACCTATGAGGATATTGCTACTGAGCTTGGCACCGAAGTAGCCGATATTGTTGAAGGCCTTACCAAGATCTCCGGCATCATGATCAACCGCGAGACCACCCAGGCGGAAGGGTTTCGCAAGATGCTGCTCTCTATGGTCAAGGATATCAGGGTGATCCTGATCAAGTTCTGCGACAGGTTGCACAACATGAGGACCCTTGAGTCGCTTCCGGAGCACCGGCGGCTGAAGATCGCGCTCGAGACCAGGGATATCTATGCCCCGCTTGCACACCGTTTCGGTCTCGGCAAGATGAAGGTCGAGTTCGAGAATCTCGCGCTCAAGTACATCGATCCCGAGATGTACGATTTTCTCCTGCAGAAGGTTCGCCTGAGCAGGGCCGAGAGGATCAGCTATCTCAGCAAGATGATTGCACCCATCAAGAGCGATTTGGAAAAGCAGGGGTTCAAGGTCGAGGTTCAGGGGCGGGCAAAGCATCTCTTTTCGATCTACAACAAGATGCGCAACAAGAACAAGGTCTTTGAGGACATCCACGATCTTTACGGTCTGAGGGTGATCATCGACACCGAGCGCATCGCCGACTGTTTCGCGGTCTACGGTTTCATCACACAGAAATATCCCCCGATTCCGCAGCATTTCAAGGACTACATCTCCATCCCGAAGCATAACGGCTACCAGTCGCTCCATTCGGCTATTATCGGACCGAAGGGAAACATGATCGAGCTGCAGATCCGCACCAAGCGCATGCATGGGTTTGCCGAGCTCGGTGTTGCGGCCCACTGGCGCTACAAGGAGAAGATGTCGAAGGATGACGCCCATATTGACTCCTTCCTGCGCTGGGCAAGGGAGCTTATCAAGGATGCCGATTCCGCCGCCGAATTCATGGAGGGCTTCAAGCTCAACCTCTATCACGATGAGATCTACGTTTTTACCCCCAAGGGGGACATGAAGACCATGCCTGCCGGCGCAACGCCGATCGATTTCGCCTATGCCATTCATACCGAGGTTGGCAACGGCTGTATCGGCGCAAAGGTGAATGGCAAGATCGTCCGCCTGAACGCGCAGCTTAAATCGGGTGACCGGGTGGAGATCATCACCTCGAAAAACCAGAAGCCGAAGGCGGACTGGCTGAAGATCGTCGTTACACAGCGTGCCAAGCTCAAAATACGCGCGGCCATCAATGAGGATCGGAGAGTGCAGATCGAGAAAGGGCGCGGCATGTGGGAGAAGATGCTCTCCGGCACCAAAAAGCTCTTTTCCGACAACGACATTATTCGCCAGGTCAAGGGACAGGGCATCAAGACCCCTGCGGACTTCTTCAGCGCCCTTGCCAGCCAGCAGATCAACGGCGAAGAGGTCATAGAGAGGGTAACGAACTCCCGCAAGGAGGGCGAGCCGCAGGTAGCCAGGAGCTCGAGCGATGAGGCTCGCGAGGTCAATGACTATCTTCAGATCGCCCGGCAGGATCAGGAACCGGATGGCAAGGCCGCCAAAAGAGATGAGGTCGTTATTGCCGGCATGAGCAATATCGCCTACGCCTACGCCAAGTGCTGCCAGCCGGTGCCCGGTGATGACGTGCTCGGTTTTGTCACAGCCGAAGGGGTGGTCAAGATCCACCGGAAGAACTGTATCAACGTCAGCAACGAGAACCTGCTGAAAAGCGAGCGGGTCGTCGCGGTCTCTTGGAACCGTAAGGTAGAGACCGACTTTCTTGCCGGCATCAGAATCGTTGGCGAGGACCGGCTCGGCATCACCAACCAGCTTACGACGGTCATCTCCAAGTTCGACACCAACATACGCAGCATTTCGCTCCATGCCAGGGACGGAATGTTTGTAGGAACCGTGATGATCTACGTTCGCAATGCAGAAAAGCTGGGTACACTCATGGACAAACTGAAAAAAGTACAAGGCGTTTTTACCGTAGAGCGCCTCATCAGCTGAGGGATTCACATGATCCTGATCCGACCGATCAAAATTTGAAACAACCAACAACAACCACGGGAGCACACACATGAAACGTTCTATAGCAAGGCTGATAGCGTTTTTTCTTTTTTTTACCACCCTCTCCGGGTGCGGCTATAATTCGATACAGCAGAACGAGGAGGCGGTTAACCGTTCGTGGGGTGACCTTGAGTCGCAGCTGCAGCGCAGAGCCGACCTTGTGCCCAATCTTGTGGCAACGGTGAAGGGGGCGGCCAACTTTGAAAAGGAGACTCTGACGGCGGTGGTTGAGGCCAGAGCGAAAGCTACGTCGATACAGCTTACCCCGGCGATGCTCAGCGATCCCGCGGCAATGTCGAAATTCCGTGCTGCACAGGGCGGACTCTCCTCATCGCTCTCCCGCCTGCTTGTTGCCGTCGAGCGCTATCCCGAGCTGAAGGCAAACCAGAATTTCAGGGATCTGCAGAACCAGCTTGAGGGGACAGAGAACCGCATCAGCGTTGCCCGTCAGCGTTACAATGGTACGGTCGAGACCTTTAACTACTCGATCAGGCAGTTCCCCAACTCCCTGACCAACAGCCTGCTTCTGAAACTCAAAGCCAAGGAGTACTACAAGGCTGACGAAGCGGCGAAGGCCGTGCCGGCGGTGAAATTCTGAAAAGGGGTTGCGCTATGGTTCCCTCAGCAAGGCAGAGGCAGTCAGGACTCATGTTTGTTGTGGCGTTGTTGCTGATGCAGCTTCTGCCCCTGGGCGCCCTTCATGCCGCAAAGGTGCCGGCTCTATCGGGCCGGATCAACGATTACGGTGCGATGATCTCGCCCGAGGCAAAGGCGGAGATTGAGGCGAAGCTCCAGCAGTTCGAATCGGCAGAGTCGACGCAGATCGTCATCCTCACGGTTCCCTCACTCGAGGGCGATCCGATCGAGGATTTTTCCATACGGGTTGCCGAGGCCTGGAAGATAGGCCATAAGGGGAGCGATAACGGTGTGCTGCTCATCGTCTCCAGGGATGAGCATAAAGTGCGCATCGAGGTCGGCTACGGGCTTGAGGGCTCGCTTACCGACCTTCTTGCAGGCAGGATTGTCAGGGACGAGATCGTTCCTGCATTCAGCGCCGGCCAGTTCGACGCGGGATTTGCCAAAGGGGTCTCTTCGATCATTGACGGGGTGCATGGCCAGTACAAAGCCAAGCCCAAGGCAGACCGAAAGGGCTCTCGTCCGTCGCTGCCGCTTCTGGTCATTATACTTCTGGTAATCTATTTTGTCTCGCAGCTTTCACGAGGTCACAGGGGCGGCGGCCCAATGATCTTCGGCGGGCCCGGCGGCGGCTTTTTTGGTGGAGGTGGCGGCGGATTTGGTGATGGCGGTGGTTTCAGCGGCGGCGGTGGCGGCTTCGGCGGCGGTGGAGCATCAGGCGATTGGTAGCTTACGAAAACGCATGCAGAGGAGAGAGTGATGGACCCGGCAGAAAAATTTCTTTCAAAAGAGGATCGTAGAACGATTGAGTCGCGCATTGAGCATGCCGAGCAGCGAAGCTCCGGGGAGATCGTCGTCATGGCGGTTGCTTCAAGCTATCACTACCCGCTTGCGGCATTGCTCGGGGCACTTCTCTTCTCTTTCATCATCGCCATCGCCGTGACGCTTGCTTTTGGCGACGAGCACATGTGGTTTTTTCTTGCGGCGTTCGGCCTCACCTTCATAGCACTTCATGAGCTGACCTCAAGGGTGTCGCTCCTGAAGCGGCTTTTCGTCAAGGCATCGGACATGAAGGAAGAGGTTGACGAGGCGGCGCTCTCTGCATTTTACCGGCGCAATATCACCAACACCCGGCAGCATACCGGAGTTTTGATTTACATCTCTCTCTTTGAACGGCAGGTGCGGGTGGTTGCCGACAAGGGTGTCAACAGCCATGTCGACTCTGCCGTCTGGCAGGAGGTCGTCGACGCCGTCATTGCGGGCATCAAAAGCGGCCGGCAGACCGAAGCCATCGCCTCTGCGGTCGATCGTTGCGGCGACATTCTTGCTGCGCACTTCCCCCCGATACCCGGGCACCGCAATGAACTCTCCAACGCAGTCATCATCGGCACATAGTGAGCAGCAACTTCATGCGAAACAAATTTATAGCCCTGCTCTTTTTAAGAAATCTCTATTCGTATATTGGCTCTACCTGAAGGCAGGCCTCCCCCTCCCTTCATCGAACGCTCTCAATGCCCCTGAGAATCACTATCGTAAGTTCCTTTGTGATGTTGTTTTTAGTGGCGGTAACTCTGCTTAATCAATCAGTATAGGGTGGTCATGAAAAAAACAGCATTGTACTCCTGGCATGAAAAGGCCGGTGCTAAAATTATCGATTTCGGCGGCTATCTGATGCCGGTACAGTATTCGGGAATTATTGCCGAGCACAGGGCAGTCAGAACGACCGCGGGCCTGTTCGACGTTTCGCACATGGGCAACTTCTATGTCAAGGGGGTCAGGGCGGAGGAGTTCCTCCAGTCTGTAACGACCAACGACCTTTCGAAAGCCGAGGACGGTCAGGCTCAGTACAATCTCATGCTCTATCCCAGCGGCGGCATTGTTGACGATCTCATCATCTACCGCATCGACAGCGAGACCTTCTTCCTGATTGTCAACGCGAGCAATACCCAAAAGGACTATGCATGGCTCGAGCAGCATGTCGTGCAATTTGAAGGTGTCGAGCTCGAGGACCATACCGACCGACTTTCACTTATCGCCCTCCAGGGTCCCCTTGCCATCGATATTCTCCAGCGGGTCTTTCCAACGATTGATGTTGAAGCTCTCGGTTTATTCCGCTTCTGCGATGCGCCCTTTCACAGCTCGGAACTCATTATCGCACGAACAGGATATACCGGCGAAACCGGCGTTGAGATCTGCCTCTCCAACGATCTGGCGCTCCCTTTGTGGGAGGCTCTCTACGAAGCCGGGCGCGATCACGGGATCCAGCCGATCGGACTCGGTGCCCGCGACACGCTGCGTCTCGAAATGGGATACTCGCTCTACGGTCATGAGATCGACCAGGATACCAACCCCCTTGAAGCACGCCTGAAGTGGGTGGTAAAAATGAATAAAGGGCACTTTGTTGGCAGGGAGGCATGCCAGCAGGTCGAACTCAATTTGAAGCGGGGCGTTGCGGGATTTACGCTCGAAGGGCGGGTGCTTCCTCGCCAGCACTTCAAGGTCTACAATGCGGATCGCCAGGAGATCGGCAGCGTATGCAGCGGCACGCTTTCGCCGACGCTGCAGCTGCCTGTGGGAACCTGCTCGGTCCTTCGCGAATATATACTACCTGGCACGCCGATACTGGTCGAGGTTCGCGGGGTTCTGCATCCCGGCCAGATTGCCGCGCTCCCTTTTGTTAAAACATCTCTGGGCTAAGAGCCGCAAAGTATCAATAGAGTGAAGAGAACGTTAAAAATAAAGAAAGAGAAAAAGCCCGCAGCCCGGAGTGCTCTGGACCGCGCGGTGCTCAAGAGAGAGATCATCGGTATACTCTTCATGCTCGGCTCATTTTTCCTCATCTGCTTCCTGCTGGGTTTTCATGCTGATGATGAGGCAACTATCGGCCCGCTGGCATGGCGCGACATCTTCAGCAAGCCCGCCCTTCAGGCCTCTGAACATATTCACAGCCCTTTCGGACCGTTGGGGGTAAAGATCTCGGCCTCTATCATCCGCACCTACGGCTTTTTGGTTATTCTGCCAGCGATCTCCACCTTTTTCTGCGGTCTGTCACTCTATCGGGCCAAAAGTATCAAGCCCGCGCTCTCCTTTTTTCTTTACAGCGTGATCATCTCCATTGATATTGCGGCGATGTTCGGCCTCACCTCCTTCCCTTTCAGTGATTTTATGGCAGGAGAGACCGGCAGAATGCTGGCCGAAAGGCTGAAGGTTATCGGCGAAGCTGGAGCCTGGGTGCTTCTTGCCGTCATTGCTGCCGTCTTTACCTTCTATATGGGCAGGAGAGTTCTCTCCCTCATCAAGCATACGGCTGAGGGGGCCTTCAAAGCCCTTGCGGTCGCCTTTGCAGATATCCGAAAAGCGGCGGAGCGCTTCGTGCCCAAAAAAAAAGATGAAGGGCGCCAGCTGAAAGGGGCGGCGGTCGTGAAGAGAGATGACTCCCGGCCGGAGAGGAGTGCTGCAGAGCTGCCCTGGGCATCCCGCCAACCCCTCGCTGCTTCGGCTGAGCTGCCCCCTCTGCCTCCTCTGGAGCGTTCAGAAGAAGAAGATGCGGCAACCACGCTGCCTCCAGCGCTGCCGGGTGAGCCCGAGATGATCCTCCGGCCATCGATTCATGAACAGGAGGCCGACCTCGACGAACGCAAGCTTAAAGTCAAGACCAAGGACCGTGAGCCCTACCGCTTTCCCTCGATAGATCTCCTTGAAAAGGTGCCGGATGATGACGACCGCATCGATGAGCGCCATCTTGCCGAAAGCAAGCGCAAGCTTCTCGAGAAACTCAGCATCTACAAGATCGAGGTCGTCAGGATCTCCACCACCGTCGGCCCCCGAGTGACGCTCTTTGAGCTTGAGCTTGCTCCCGATGTCAAGGTCAGCAGGGTCAAATCCCTTGAAAACGATCTTGCCATGGCGCTCGCCGCAAGGGGTATCCGCATCATCGCCCCTATTCCGGGAAAGAACGCGGTCGGCGTCGAGATTCCGAACGGCAAGCCGAAGACCGTATGGCTTCGCTCAGTGCTGCAGGTCGAGAAGTTCAAGAACAGCAAGCTGACGCTCCCCATCGTCCTCGGAAAGACCATCGCCAACGAGGTATTCATTGCCGATCTGGCCGCCATGCCGCATCTTCTCATAGCCGGCGCGACCGGAGCCGGCAAGAGCGTCTGCATCAATGTCATCCTCTCCAGTCTGCTCTATGCATGCAGTCCCGACAAGGTGAAGTTTGTGCTGATCGATCCCAAGAGGGTTGAGCTTTTCCAGTACCAGCATCTGAAGAACCACTTTCTTATGTGCTTTCCGGGGATGGAGGAGAGGATCATCACCGACCCCCAGAAGGCGGTTTTTGCGCTGCGCTGTGTCGTCAAGGAGATGGAGCTCCGCTATGAAACCCTTGAAAAAGCCTGCGTCCGCAACATTGGTGACCATAATCGCCGTTTTCCCGACGAGGCCATGCCCTATATCGTTGTGGTCATCGACGAGCTTGCCGACCTTATGATCACCGCAGGAAGGGATGTTGAGGAGCCGATTACCAGAATCGCACAGCTCGCCAGGGCCGTCGGCATTCACCTGATCGTCGCGACCCAGCGCCCCTCGGTCGATGTTATCACCGGCATTATCAAGGCCAATTTTCCGGCCAGAATCGCCTTTCAGGTTGCCAGCCGAATCGACTCCCGAACCATTCTCGACGGCTCAGGTGCCGAACAGCTTCTCGGTAATGGCGACATGCTCTACCAGCCCTCCGACCAGCCGAAATCCATGCGTCTGCAGGGGCCCTATGTCTCATCGGGCGAGGTCGAGGAGATCACCTCGTTCATCGGCAGGCAGCATGGCCTGAAGACCATGTACATGCTTCCGGTTCCGGACGCGCAGAAAGGCGGCAGCGGCTACCAGTCTATGGCATCCCAGGAGAAGGACGGTCGTGACGCCATGTTCGAGGAGGCAGCCAGGCTTGTGGTGATGCACCAGCAGGCCAGCGTTTCGCTCTTGCAGCGAAGGCTCAGGCTTGGGTTCAGCCGTGCGGGAAGGGTTATGGATCAGCTTGAACAGAGCGGGATCGTTGGCGAAGCAGACGGGAGCCGCCCGAGAGAGGTCCTCATCAATAATGAAGACTCCCTGGAGTTGCTGCTAAGAAATCTCGACGAATAGAGGGTGCCTCGATGAACCGGTTGCGAGCGTTTCTTCACCCGCAACGGCTCACCGGGCTAACCAGGTTGGACCGATCGGGGTTATACCGACTCCACCCTTACTACTTCCGGAACAGCCTTTTTGATGGCCTGCTCGACGCCTGCGCGCAAGGTCAGCGTGCTCATCGGGCATGAACCGCATGCTCCCAGCAACTTCACATCGACAACCATATCCTTGGTGATGCCGACAATCTGGCAGTCTCCGCCATCAACCTGAAGGTAGGGACGTACGGTTTCAAGTGCGGTGATGACCCTGTCGTAGAGTGCATCGCTGTTCGGCAGATAATTCTTGCTGGTGCTCATGGTGTGAAGGTGTTTAATAATGATTGTATGCTTTTCTTCTCTTCTCTTCTCTCCGGTCTACACTGCCCTAATATCAAACCTCCCGCGCAAAAAAACAAATCCGGAAGAGGGAAGAACACTGACGAGCAAGGGAGAACACAGACAAACACGGACAAACACGGACAAACACGGACTTACACGGCAGGCACTCTTCAACTCTTTGTCCGCTTGAGGCCACCATATCCACCATTTCTTCGTCCACAACGTCCACGCTCCACTTTCTTTTCACTCCCCCCCAAGCTCCGCGTTGGTGATCGATACTCTTCTGGCAACCTCCATTGAGGCCCGCTTGACGGCCTGCGAGGAAGAGGAGTCGGGATGGGCGATCACGCAGGGGACTCCGCTGTCGCCGCCCTCACGTACCGACCGGTCGATCGGAATGGATCCGAGGAAGGCGAGCGAGTGGGTTCTTGCAAAAATCTCTCCTCCGTGGTGGCCGAAAATATAGTCTTTCGTGCCGTCCGGCAGTTCGTAGTAGCTCATGTTCTCAACCAGTCCGAGGAGAGGCACGTCGAGCTTGCGGAACATGCTTACCGCTTTCGAGACATCGGCAAGGGCCACATCCTGCGGCGTTGTGACGATGATGGCTCCTCCGAGAGGAACGGTCTGGGCAAGGGTGAGCTGAATGTCGCCAGTACCCGGAGGAAGGTCGAAAATAAGGTAGTCCAGATCCTTCCACTCCACCTCATTAATAAACTGGCGGATGGCGCTTGATGCCATTGGGCCGCGCCAGACGAGGGCAGTTTCGGGATCGACCAGAAATCCTATCGACATCAGCTTTACGCCGTATTTTTCAAGCGGCACCAGGTTTTTTCCGGAGAGTTCAGGCTTCGTGTCGAGCAGGCCGAACATGGTGGGGATGCTCGGTCCATAGAGGTCGGCGTCAATCAGCCCCACCTTTGCACCGGTTTGTGCAAGGGAGACGGCGAGGTTGACGGCAAAGGTTGATTTTCCGACGCCGCCTTTTCCGGAGGCTACGGCGATGATGTTTTTCACCTCTTTCAGCGGTTGGTTATGACTGCAGGTGTGCCCCTCCGCGTGATGATGCGCGCCGCCATGGTGATTTCCACCGTGATGGCTGCATGATGAGGTGACTTTTGAGGTCATGTTGACCTCCACCGATGCGGCATCCGGCACATTGGCACGGACGGCATTGACGCAGGCCTCTTTGATCTGCGCCTTCATCGGGCATGCCGGGGTGGTGAGCACCACGGTAAACGAGACGTTCCTGGCAGCATCGACAGCGATATCCTCGATCATGCCGAGCGTAACCAGATCCTTTTTCAGGTCGGGCTCCTGAACGGTTGAAAGCGCCCTGAGGATCTCTTCTTCCTGTATTGTAGACATGCGTTGTACCAATTAAATGTTTTAGCTGTGGCTGAAAAGTGATCGCCTACTTCGGCATGAAGCGGAGCGAGATCGGTATCCCTTCGAGGTTGAACTCTTCGCGGAGCTTGTTTTCAAGGAACTTCCTGAAATTGTCCTGTACAAGCTCGGGATCATTGCAGAAAAAAGCAAATATCGGCCAGTGCGATTCGATCTGCGTCATGTACTTGATCTTCAGCTCCTTGCCGGTTCTGCTCGACGGGTGTTTTTGCTGAAGCACCTCCTCGAGGAATCGGTTGAGCGCGCTGGTGCTGATCTTGCGTGCCCGGTTCTCTGCGATCTCCTGCGCCTTGTCGATTGCCCGGTAGAGGTTCTTTTTGGTAAGGGCGGAGATGAAGATCACTGGAACATACGAGAGGTTGCCCATGTGCGAACGCAGCGTCTCCTCATAGATCTTGCTTGTTTTTGAGTCCTTTTCGATCAGGTCCCACTTGTTGATCAACAGAAGCGCCCCTTTTTTCTTCTCGACAGCCATGTTGATGATTTTCATATCCTGCTTTTCAATGCCGGGCTGGGCATCGAGCATCACCAGTGCGACGTCGCACCGCTCGATCGCCTTTTCGGTGCGCAGGGAGCTGTAGTACTCTATACCACGGTCGATTTTTGTGCGTTTTCTCAGGCCGGCCGTGTCGATCAGGATAAACTCCTGCTGCTTGCGAATGAAGCGGCTGTCGATGGCATCACGGGTTGTGCCAGCCACGCTTGAGACGATGTGGCGGTTTGCGCCGAGCAGGGCGTTGACAAAGCTTGATTTTCCGACGTTAGGCCTGCCGACTATGGCGAGGTTTATGGCGCCGTCCTCCTTTTCGGGGATGTTTTCCAGCTCCGGAAAGGCCTCGAGGATGTCGTCAAGGAGGTCGGCCACGCCGGCGCCGTCCTTTGCCGAGATGAAGTAGGGGTTGGTGAACCCGGTCTGGATGAACGACTCGGCATCGATGAGGAGCTGCGGGCTCTCGACCTTGTTGACCGCAAAGAAGAGCTGCTTGTGCTGGAAAGTCCGCTGCAGCAGTCTGGCGAGTTCGAGATCCTCATAGGAGAGTCCGGCGCGTGCATCGGTCAAGAAGAGGATGATGTCGGCATCACGAATGGCCATCAGGGTTTGCTCAAGCATCGCCTTGCTGATGAGGTCCGGGTCTGCGTTGTAGCCGCCGGTGTCCATCAGGAGAAACTGCTTTCCCTGCCACTCACCCTCCAGAACATGGCGATCCCTTGTCACGCCAGGGGTGCTGTCCACAATGGCGCTCCGCTGACGGAGAATCCGGTTGAACAGGGTTGATTTTCCGACATTCGGGCGGCCGACGAGAGCGATTAAAGGCTTCATGAGAGAGGGAGCGGTCTTGGTAATGAAAATGGTTCAGGGCGATCGGGGAATTCCTGTAGAGATATAAGGTATAATTTGTAGAATTATCTGAAATAATTTACATTAACGAACTTTATTTTTCGGAAAAGTCCAGTTAATCATATTGTACAGCATGAGCAAGACGTTAAGTTTCAAGACATATTCGGCAAAGCCTGCAGAAGTCGAACGGAAATGGTATATCATTGATGCCGAAGGGCAGGTATTGGGCAGGATGGCTTCTGAAATCGCAAAAGTTCTCAGGGGTAAGCACAAGCCGCAGTTTACGCCTCATATCGATACCGGTGACTTTATTGTAGTGACCAATGCTGAAAAAGTGGCACTTACCGGCAAAAAGCAAGATCAGAAGAGCTACTTTTCACACTCCCATTATCCGGGCGGCGTCAAGATTGATCATGTCAAGGATCTGCTCAAGAAAAAGCCTGAAAGAGTGATCGAGCACGCTGTGTGGGGCATGCTGCCGCACAACAATCTCGGCCGCCAGCTCTTCCGCAAGCTCAAGGTCTATGCAGGCGCCGAGCACCCGCATGAGGCGCAGACACCTGTCGAAATGAAAGTAAACTAAACACTAAAGCGAGAGGGAATGAAAGAGGTTATCGATACAGTAGGACGCCGTAAAACCTCCGTGGCCAGAGCGTTTCTGTCCCCGGGAAAAGGCAGGATCATCATCAACAAGCTGCCAGTCGAGGAGTATTTTAAAGACGAATTCAAGCGCCAGCAGGCTCTCAGGCCTCTTGTGCTTACCGAGAAAACAGAAGAGTTTGATATCAAGGTCAATGTTCAGGGTGGCGGCGTCAGCGGCCAGTCAGGCGCAGTAAGCCTTGCCATTGCCCGTGCGCTTACCGAGTTTGATGCTGCAGCCCGTGCTGTGCTGAAGACCGAGAGGCTTCTTACCAGGGATCCCCGTATGGTCGAGCGGAAAAAGTTTGGACGCAAGAAAGCCCGCAAGCGCTTCCAGTTCTCCAAACGTTGATTTTTCGTTTCCCGTTTTATTTGCAACACAGTTCACAACTTCACATACCATGCTCATCCCGATCACTTCGGGATGAAGCTTTCCGGAAGTGCCCGGCGCCTGGCGCCGGGTACCGGATAGTAGAGGCACGGTAGAGGATTAACTAAACAACAACAAAGGCAGTTATGTCACATTTCCAGCTTGATGAGATGCTCCGCGCAGGAGTCCACTTCGGTCACCTTGCCCGCCGCTGGTCACCGAAAATGAAGCCGTATATCTTCATGGAGAAGAACGGCGTCCACATCATTGATCTTCAGAAAACCGTCGTCCTTGCCGACGAGGCCCTTAAGGCGCTCGAAGCAATCGCACAGACCGGCAGGGAGATCATGTTCGTCGGAACAAAAAAACAGGCCAAACAGATTATCGCCGCAGAAGCGGAACGCGCAGGCATGCCTTATGTCTGTGAGCGCTGGCTTGGCGGCATGCTTACCAACTTCTCGACCATTCGCCAGAGCATCCGCCGGATGAACTCCATCGATCGCATGGAGACCGACGGTACCTTCGATATGATCACCAAGAAAGAGCGTCTCATGCTCGGCCGTGAAAAAGAGAAGCTCATGAGGATCCTCGGCGGCATCGCCAACATGAACAGGCTTCCTGCAGCCCTCTTTATCGTCGACATCAAGAAAGAGCATATCGCCATCAAGGAGGCACGCTCACTCAGTATTCCCATCTTCGCCATGGTCGACACCAACTGCGATCCTGAGCTTGTCGATTATGTCATTCCTGCAAATGACGATGCCATCCGCTCCATTCAGCTTATGGTCAAGGCTGTTGCCGACACCGTTATCAGCGCCAGGGAGCTGAAGGTCGAAGCAGAAGTTCTTCAGGGTCTTGACGAAGAGGTCGAGGCAGGTGCAGAGGAAGAGATCAGCGAATAATCAAGGTTACTAAACAAAAGAGTCAATTATCCAATGAGCCAGACTTCAGCAAAAGACGTTAAAGAGCTTCGCGATATAACAGGCGTAGGAATGATGGACTGCAAAAAAGCCCTCGACGAGACGGGCGGTGACATGCAGAAAGCCATCGATTACCTGCGCAAGAAAGGTGCGGCACTTGCCGCCAAAAGGGCTGACCGTGATGCAAAAGAGGGCGTGGTAACCGTCCGGATGACCGACGACCGGAAGGCCGGCATCATTCTGGAACTCAACTGCGAGACCGACTTTGTTGCTCGCGGCGATGTCTTCACCGGTTTTGCCGGCGCGCTCGGCGATCTTGCGCTTGCAAACCGCATAAGCTCACCCGAAGCACTGCTTCAGCTTCCGCTCGGCGAGGCATATGGTGGCGAGAAGGTCGACGATGCCATCAAAACCATGACCGGCAAGCTTGGAGAGAAGATCGATCTCAAGCGTCTTGTCTATTGTGATGCTGCCGACGGACTGGTCGAAGCCTATATTCATCCGGGTGCTCAGTTGGGCGCCATTATACATATCGCTACCGACAAGCCGGAAGTTGTCAAAGAGCTTGCCCGCGACCTTGCCATGCAGATCGCTGCAGCTGCCCCGATTGTAACCGACCGAACAAAGGTTCCTGACGACTACATCGCCAAGGAGTCGGAGATCTACCGCCAGCAGGCGCTCTCCCAGGGCAAGAAAGAGGAGTTTGTTGACAAGATTGTTCAGGGAAGACTTGAGAAGTACTACCAGGAGGTGGTGCTTACCGAGCAGAACTTCATCAAGGAGAGCAATAGCAAGGTATCGGATGTTCTCGAAGAGTTCCGGAAGTCGCATCAGGCGAAGGTCGATGTTTCCGGGTTTGTTCGCTGCCAGTTAGGAGAGTAAAGAAAAAGAGAGCCTCGTTATTCGGGGCTTTTTTTTTGACCAGAATTTGCCGGGCAGAAAAACACATTTTCTAACAATCGGGAGGATCAGAACATGCTGCAATACAAACGCATCTTGCTGAAGTTAAGCGGTGAAGCGCTTGCCGGCCCTGACGGTTACGGCCTGAATGCCGAAATGCTGGAGCGTTATGCCGAGGAGATCTCCGAGGCACGCGAACTGGGGGCGGAAATTGCGCTGGTAATCGGAGGAGGCAACATTTTTCGCGGCGTCTCCGAGGCTGCCGAAAAGATGGACCGCGTGCAGGCCGACTACATGGGGATGCTTGCTACGGTGATCAACTCCCTTGCCTTTCAGGATGTGCTTGAGCGCAAAGGGGTCTTTACCCGTCTTCAGACTGCTATCAAGATGGAGCAGATGGCCGAACCCTTCATCAAGCGCCGAGCCGTCCGCCACCTTGAGAAGGGGCGTGTGGTCATTTTCGGTGCCGGCACCGGCAACCCCTACTTTACCACCGACACGGCCGCATCGCTCAGGGCTATCGAGATTCAGGCTGATGTGATAGTCAAAGGAACCAGAGTTGACGGCGTCTATGATTCCGATCCCGAAAAGAACCCGCATGCCGAGTTCTTTGCAGACATCTCCTACATCGATGTCATCAAGAAGAATCTTCGTGTCATGGACATGACGGCTATCACCCTCTGCCGGGAAAACGTACTTCCCATTGTGGTGCTGAATATGAACGTCAAGGGGAATTTCACAAGACTCCTGAAAGGGGAGAAGGTCGGCACACTCGTTCACGGCTGATCGTCCGGGGCCGGTTCGTCATCCTCCGCCTCTTCGGGCAAAAGTTTGAGCGCTTTCTGTATATCCTGCCAATCAAAGCCCCGGTTATGCAGGAAGCGTTCCAGCTTTCTTTTCCGATTTTCCGCCGAGCCTCCCCTGAGGGACGGAATTTTTCTCTCAGCTGCCTGCATGCAGAGTTCACTGCCGTCATAATCCCGCAGAAGTTCGTCGGAAATCGAATCCTCAACCCCCTTTTTTTTGAGCTCATAGCGCATTCTCAGCCGTCCGGCAGGCTTTCGACGCGACCGGCTGCGGATCAGCTCCATGGCGAAGGAGCGGTCGTCGATTAAACCCAGGCCGCTCAGTTTGTCCATAGCCCGCAGGATATCAGCGGTGTCGCACCCCTTCTTCAGGAGTTTCTGTTCCAGCTCCACGCGGCTGTGGCTGCGAAGACTTAGCAGCTTGAAGGCAAATGCCAGTGCGTCGGGTGGATTGTCGTTCTCTTTCATGGCGGTTGGCAATGTGATCGGTCGGATCTGCCGGATCTTCTTTTCTTAAGATGCAGCGAAAAACTGAAAAAGTAAACCCTTTGGGCAGCCTGGGGTCGCTTGCGGGTTTTTTCTCTCTCTGCTATTTTGCTATATTTCATGCTTTAAGATTCAGGCCTCCGACAGGTTTTTTCTCTCAGTCAAACGAAAAAAAATGCCTCGCTATACTCCGGAACAGCTTGCCAAACGAAATGCCTCCGTCTGGACAGATATCCAGATCATTCTTGCTCCGATTCAGTTTCTCCTCTTTGTCGCCGGCCTCACCACCACACTCTTCTACGCCAACGGTTTTCTGGTTGAAGGGTTCTACTGGGTCAGCATAGCGATTCTCTTCAAGACGCTCTTTTTTGCGCTTCTCTTTACGACAGGGATGTTTTTCGAAAAGGAGATTTTTGATCAGTGGGTCTACTCTCCGGAGTTTCTCTGGGAGGATATCGGGAGCACCGTGGCTGCATTTTTCCACCTCCTCTACTTCTTTCTGGCCTACTTCAATGCTGACCGCGAGGTGCTTATCTGGGATGCATACCTGGCATATCTTACCTATGTGCTCAATGCGCTGCAGTACCTCACCAGGATCATTCTTGAAAAACTCAACGAACGCAAACTCAGGATCGACGGCCATATCTGAAGCGGGCCGCAGCTTCTCTCATGAATCGGCAATCTGCTATGAAATACAGCTTTAAAAGACTCTGGAACTTGATGTTTCTCTTTGTCGGGCCGGGCTGGTCCCTGCTGGTCTGGATGATCTGGTCTTCGGGTCAGCTGCACTCTCCAGGCGAGAAGATCCTTTTTCTCTCGGTCGTGATTCCCGGTTTCCTCCTTATCTATTTTTCGGGTTTTTTTATTGAGGGATGGCATAAAAGGAAGCAGAGTGCCCGGAGCTGAAGAGCACACTCTCTTTCCAACCTGTTGGTAACAATAATAACAAGAGACGCCCTGATGCGGCGTAAGAGGTACCTTCTCCTATGCAGAATCTTTGGAATGACGCTGATCTTCAACGCTTTGCACGTGAGCAATGCAGCATACCCGAGATGCCTTCCGAACTGGCCGAACTTGTCTACGCCTCCCGACTGCTGGGCAGGGAAAACTCTCTGGTCATGCATGGCGGCGGCAATACCTCGGTCAAATGTGAGCTGGTCGATATGGTCGGGAACCGTGCAGACGTGCTCCTCATCAAGGCCAGTGGCGTTGACCTCAGCAAGGTCAGCGCTCACGATTACACGCCAGTCAAGCTCGCGCCCCTTCGCAACCTCGGAAAGCTTTTCAGCAGTAACGACCGCATCAGCGAGGAGGAGCTTCAGCGCTTCTCGACAAAGGAGTTCAAGCATATCCTGCTGCTCAATCTCTTCAGCCTGACCGACCATATGGCCGAGAAGCGGCTGACGCCCTCCATCGAGACGCTGCTGCACGCATTTCTGCCACATCGCTATATTTTCCATACGCACTCCTTTGCCATGTTGACCCTGAGCAATCAGCCAGATGGCGAGCAGCTCTGCAGGGAGGTTCTTGGTGAGGGTTTCGGTTCGGTTCCCTATATCAAGCCCGGTCTCGGTCTTGCCCGTTCAGCTGTCGCTGTTTACGCAGCAAAACCGGAGATTGAAGGGCTCATCTTGCACAAGCACGGCCTGGTGACCTTTGGTGCCACCGCTGAGGAAGCATACCGTCGCATGATTGAGGCTGTTTCGAGAGTTGAGGCCCGCATCGCCGCCGTCGGAAGGAAACCCTTTGTGAAAGCCACTCTGCCTGCTGCCATCGTTCCCCTCGAGGATGTTGCGCCTGTTATCAGGGGTGCATGCGTCGAGGAGAGATCGCCCGGCACGCGGGAGTACAATCAGTTCATTCTTGATTTCCGTACCTCTCCCGCCATTCGTGACT
Source organism: uncultured Chlorobiaceae bacterium (assembly GCA_903824045.1). Taxonomy (GTDB): domain Bacteria; phylum Bacteroidota; class Chlorobiia; order Chlorobiales; family Chlorobiaceae; genus Chlorobium. Next base: position 26,643 of record CAIJVD010000013.1, on the reverse strand, counting down.
ATGTTGACAGTGAGGAGCTTGAGGGCATGAGCCGGAAGGGGGCCATGACGCCAGACTTTATCATCCGCACCAAGAACCTTCCGCTTGTCGTTCCGGCTCCGGATGCCGAGGATCTTCAGGAGTTCAAGGTGGCAGTCCAGACTGCAGTCCAGCGCTACAGGGAGGCGTACACGGAATATTTCAATGCAGGGGTTCTTGCCACCGGCCTGAAGGTTGCCATGCTTGATCCGTTGCCGAGAGTTGTGCTTGTCCCAGGGCTTGGGCTTTTTGGCCTCGGCAGGACGGCCGAAGCTGCCGCGGTCAACGCCGACATCGCCGAATGTACGGCCTCGGCAATCCTTGATGCCGAGTCGATGGGCAACTTCGAGTCCATAAGCGACCGGGAGGCCTTCGAGATCGAGTATTGGGACATGGAGCAGGCCAAGATGAACAAGGTCCATCACGACCACTTTGCCGGCAAGGTTGTCATGGTTACCGGAGCCGCAAGCGGCATCGGCCTGGCCACCGCAAAAGCCTTCCGCCAGAGAGGCGCAGAGCTGGTTATCCTCGATCTTACCAGGGCGTCGCTCGAACGCGCCAGAGTGGAGATAGGGGGCAACGCTCTTGCCATGCCTTGCGACGTCACCTCGCGTGAAGAGGTGCGTGCGGCATTCGACGCTGCATGCAGGCAGTTCGGCGGAGTTGACATTATTGTCTCCAACGTCGGGGCGGCTCTTCAGGGCCGCATCGGGGATGTTCCCGATGAGGTGCTCCGCAAGAGCTTTGAACTCAATTTTTTCTCTCACCAGTCGATCGCCCAGCAGGCGGTCAGAGTCATGAGGCTTCAGGGCACAGGCGGAGTGCTGCTTTTCAATGTCTCGAAGCAGGCGGTCAACCCCGGCCCGGATTTCGGTCCCTACGGTCTGCCAAAAGCTGCCACGATGTTCCTCGTGCGTCAGTATGCGCTCGATCACGGGCGTGACGGGATCCGCTCGAACGGCATCAATGCCGACCGCATCCGCAGTGGCCTTTTGACCGCAGAGATGATCAAGGCCCGCTCCACTGCCCGCGGCCTGAGCGAACAGGAGTACATGGCCGGCAACCTCCTGCAGCTCGAGGTGACGGCGGAGGATGTTGCCGAGGCCTTCGTGCATCTGGCACTCGAAACCAGGACAACAGGATCTATCACAACGGTGGACGGCGGCAATATTGCGGCGGCCCTTCGCTGAACGGACTACATACCGAAAAACAAAAACAGGAGAGCATTACCATGGCCGAATACGACAAGGACAAGCAGGCAAAAGAGTACTATACCGACATCCCGGTCAACAACTACGGCTTCTTCCTCAAGGGGGCGCACTCGCTCGATTGGGGCATGAAAAACCGCCTTTCCAGAATTTTCCGACCCGATACCGGCAAAACCGTCATGCTTGCCATCGACCACGGTTACTTCCAGGGCCCTACCACCGGTCTGGAACGTCCTGACGTCAACATCGTGCCGCTCATGCCCTACGCCGACGCCATCATGCTGACCCGCGGAATCCTTCGTACGACGGTTCCTCCGACACTGACCAAGGCCGTCGTCATGCGCTGCAGCGGAGGCCCGAGCATTCTCAAGGAACTCTCCGATGAAGAGCTTGCCGTCGATATCGAGGATGCCATCCGCATGAACGTGGCGGCCATCACCCTCCAGATCTTTATCGGCGGAGAGTTCGAGACCCGTTCGATACACAACATGACCAGGCTTGTCGATATGGGCCTTCGCTACGGCATTCCCACCATGGCCGTTACGGCCGTCGGCAAGGATATGGTGCGCGATGCCAAATACTTCAGGCTTGCTACGAGAATTGCCGCCGAGCTCGGTGCGCAGATCGTCAAGACCTACTATGTTCCTGAAGAGTTCGAAACGGTTGTTGCCTCATGCCCCGTGCCGATCGTCATGGCCGGCGGCAAGAAGCTTCCCGAGCTGGAGGCGCTTACGATGTCTTACCGTGCTATCCAGGAGGGCGCCTCGGGCGTCGATATGGGCCGCAACATCTTCCAGAGCGACACTCCGCTCGCGATGATGAAAGCCGTCAACAAGGTAGTGCATGAGCAGCTCTCCCCGAAAGAGGCTTTCGAGTATTTCAACTCAATCAAGGCTGAAGGATAACTTCAAGGCTCACAGAGCGCATTGCGGCAGGGTGGAAGCCCTGCCGCTTCATTATCCAGCCGTTCCTTTCTCATTAATGGGCTCCCTTCCCGGAAAACCGGCATCGGGGGTATGACTTTTTTTCATGAACACTGAGGATATCAAAGGCTTTTTCTCTTCCAGGGAGCAGCTCGACATGGCTGACTATCTGACGCTGGACTACTACCTGGAGTGCGTGGGGGATATCGAGACGGCGCTTGCGCATTTCTGCAGCGAGCAGTCCACCGCCCAGTGGCAGCGCATCGGCTACGACGAGGATTTTCGCCCAAAGCATGGCGCCAAGGTTATCAGCCTGAGGGTTGAAGGGGAGCTTGAGCAACTCAGCTACCCGGTCAAGCACTCCGAGTCTGGCCCGATTCACGCCTGCCGGGTCACCATTGCCCACCCGCACTGCAATTTCGGTCCAAAGCTTCCGAACCTGCTCTCCGCTGTCTGCGGCGAAGGGGCTTTTTTTACGCCCGGCATTCCGGTGGTCAAGCTGCTCGATATTGCCTTTCCTGACACCTACCTCGCGGCCTTTGACGGACCAAAATTTGGTGTCGAGGGGATACGCGACCTGTTGAAAGCATACAACCGTCCTATCTTTTTCGGTGTGGTGAAACCCAACATCGGCCTCAGCCCGGCCGAGTTCGCAGAGATCGCCTACCAGAGCTGGCTCGGCGGGCTCGACATCGCCAAGGACGATGAAATGCTGGCCGATGTGGACTGGTCTACCCTCATCGAGCGCTCTCATGCGCTGGGTGATGCACGCAAACGAGCGGAACGGGAGACGGGGGAGCCGAAAGTCTACCTTGCCAACGTGACCGACGAGGTCGACCGGCTCATCGAGCAGCACGACATTGCCGTCAGCAACGGGGCCAACGCCCTGCTCGTCAACGCGCTGCCTGTTGGTCTCAGTGCTGTCAGGATGCTGGCAAAGCACACCAAAGTTCCTCTCATCGGCCACTTCCCCTTTATCGCCGCCTTCAGCCGGATGGAGAAGTACGGAGTCCATTCACGGGTTATGACCAAACTGCAGCGGCTTGCCGGACTTGACTCCATCATCATGCCTGGATTCGGCAGCAGGATGATGACTCCCGAAGAGGAGGTCATGAAGAATGTCGAGGAGTGCCTTAAGGATTTCGGTCACATCAGGCGCTCCCTTCCCGTACCGGGAGGCAGCGACTCAGCCCTGACGCTTGAGACGGTCTACCGGAAGGTCGGCAGTGTCGATTTCGGGTTTGTGCCCGGTCGCGGCATTTTCGCTCATCCGATGGGCCCCCGCGCCGGAGCTGCGAGCATCCGCCGGGCGTGGGAGGCGATCGAGCAGGGGATCCCGCTTGAGCGCTATGCAGCAGGCCGGCCGGAACTTCAGGCGATGGTTGACGGCGCAAAAGGAAAAAAGTAAAGGAGTAACAGCCTGCATATGGGTATTCTCGACAACAGGGTTGCCGTCATAACCGGTTCGACAAAAGGGATTGGCAAGGCTATTGCCCGCGAGTTCGTTCGTGAGGGATCGAGGGTGGTGATCACCTCTTCTTCCGCCGCGAATGTCGACGCTGCTGTTCGGGAGTTTCCGCCCGGCTCAGTCTTGGGCTGCGTTTGTGACGTCACTTCGCCTGCCGATATGGAGCGCCTCATCAATGATGCGGCCGCCCATTTCGGCAGGGTCGACTGCCTCGTCAACAACGCGGGGATTTCCGAGCAGTTCGGCCGTATTTCCGACAGCGACCCCGCCGAGTGGGGGAGGGTCATCGATACCAATATCAAGGGTACCTACAACGGATGCCGAGCGGCGCTCAACTACTTCCAGCGTGAGAAGATAAACGGAAAGATCATCAACATGGCTGGCTCCGGCACCGATCGGGCCTCAAATACCCCATGGATCAGCGCCTACGGCTCGACCAAAGCGGCTATTGCCCGTCTGACCTTTGCGGTTGCCGCCGAGTTCCGCGATACGGGGATTTGTGTCATGCTGCTCCACCCCGGCCTTGTGCGTACCGGCATGGTCAGCGGTGCTCCTCAGACGCCCGAGCTTCTTCGGCAGCTCAACACCTTCAACACCATTCTCGATATTTTTGCCCAGCCCCCTTCGGTTGCCGCAAGGCTTGCCGTGAAACTCGCTTCCGGCTGGAGTGATTCACGCACAGGAGTCTATCTTTCGGCCCTTAACGGATGGCGAAAAAAATGGTTGCTCATGACCTATCCCTTCCGTAAAATACTCAAGAGGATTGACCGCCGAACCTACTAACGAGAGGATCGTCATGCCCAGAAAAGGCGTTCTTGCCACCATGCTCATCTTTGCGCTCTTTGCGATGCTCCAGGGGTGTTACGCCTTCAGCGGGGGGGCGCTGCCTACGCACCTGAAGAGCCTCGCCATTCCTGTCTTCGAGGACCGTTCCGGAGCCGGTATTGCCCGCTTCAGGGGGGAAATCACCAGATCCCTCACCGACCGGATCGAGTCACAGAGCACTCTTCGCATCACCCCCTCAGCCTCCCGGGCAGACGCGACGCTCGATGGCGAGATCGTCTCATTTTCTGATGAGCCTGCCCAGCTCTCCGCCCGCACCGACAGGGCAGCGACAAATCGCATCACCATTGTTGTGCGTGCCATCTTGACCGATCGGGTCCAAAAGAGAGCTCTCTTTGCGCAATCGTTTGCCGGATTTGCCGACTATCCGGCCGGAAACTTTGCGGCAGAAGAGCAGGCGAGGCGCTTTGCCCTCGGCCAGATTGCCGACGCTATCTCCGACAGGGTGATTTCGGGCTGGTAAATAACCGTAAGTCGCTGGAAAAATTTTGGATTACGTATATTCATCAATGCCGTCAACATACTTGCCGGGGTGACCGACAGGCGATTGCAACAAGATAACAGAGAGATATGAAAGGAATCATTCTTGCCGGCGGTTCAGGCACCAGGCTCTACCCTGTCACCAGGGGGATATCCAAACAGCTGCTCCCGGTCTATGACAAGCCGATGATCTACTACCCCCTGACCACCCTGATGCTTTCGGGGATAAGGGATATTCTCATCATCACCACGCCAGAGGACCAGCCGATGTTCATGAAGCTGCTCGGCGACGGCAGCGACTGGGGAATCTCGCTCTCCTACACCGTTCAGCCCTCTCCCGACGGGCTTGCCCAGGCCTTCATTCTCGGCGAAACCTTTATTGGCAGCGACGACGTGGCGCTGGTACTTGGCGACAACATCTTTTTCGGCTACTCCTTCACCGGCATGCTCGAGGCCGCAGTCCGTACCGTGAGCGTGGAGGCCAAGGCCAACATCTTCGGTTACTATGTCAGCGATCCGGAGCGATACGGGGTTGCGGAATTCGATGCCGAAGGCAATGTGCTCTCCATTGCCGAAAAGCCGCAGAACCCCAAATCGAACTACGCGGTCGTCGGCCTCTACTACTATCCCAATGACGTTGTCGGCATAGCAAAGGAGATTCTGCCGTCAGAACGCGGCGAGCTTGAGATAACCTCGGTCAACGAGGTCTACCTGCGGCGCAATCAGCTGAAGTGCTCCATGATGGGAAGGGGGTTTGCCTGGCTCGACACCGGCACGCACGAGTCATTCCAGGAGGCGGGCAACTTCATCCAGACCGTTGAGAAAAGGCAGGGCCTGAAAATCGCCTGCCCCGAAGAGATTGCCTGGCGCAACAAATGGATAAGCGATGAGGACCTTCTTCGCTTGTCCGAACCGCTGATGAAAAACCAGTACGGAGCCTATCTTCGCCGTCTCCCTGGCCAGAGGCCCTTTTAGGAAGCTGCATTTGGCCCCGAAGAAGGGAATTCTCCCGCTAAAGCGTTATCATTGAAGAGCCTGTTTATTCACTCTATATCTGTTACGAACGTATTTTCTCTATGCAAGTTACGGTTTCTGCCATACCCGATGTCCTTATTTTCCAGCCAGCCGTGCATGGTGACGAGCGGGGCTATTTTCTGGAGTCATTTCGTCAGGACCTGATCGAAGAGCATGTCGGCAAGGTCGACTTTGTTCAGGACAACGAGTCAAAATCAGCTCGCGGGGTGCTCAGGGGCCTTCATTTCCAGAAGCCCCCCTTTACGCAGTCGAAGCTTGTTCGGGCGGTTCAGGGTCGTGTGCTCGACGTCGCGGTCGATCTCCGTCTTGGCTCGCCGTGGTACGGCCGGCATGTGTCGTGTGTGCTCGATGCCCGCCTCAAGAACATGCTCTGGGTGCCGAAAGGGTTTGCCCACGGCTTCGCTGTGCTCTCCCCGGAGGCGATCTTTGCCTACAAGTGCGACAACTACTATACCCCTTCGCACGACGCAGGCATCAAGTGGAACGATCCGGCGCTCGGCATCGACTGGCAGCTGCCCGATTCCGAGATCAAGGTTTCAGTCAAAGACGCGGTGCAGCCGGCATTTGAGTCCGTCGACTGTTTCCGCTATGAGGAGTACCGGCGCGAACGGCTCTATCCCACACACTCTGTTTCACTTTGACCGCGCCTGATTCATGAATATTCTTGTAACCGGCAGCAGGGGCCAGCTTGGCTCGGAACTTCAGGACCTTTCGTCCCGCACCGGCGCCCATCGCTTTTATTTTTACGATCTTCCGGAACTCGATATTACCGATAGGGAGAGGGTTCGTCAGATTTGCAGCGATCTCTCGATAGAGGTCATCGTGAACTGTGCGGCCTACACCGCGGTTGACCGGGCAGAGTCGGATGCCCTGGCGGCCTTCGCTGTCAACAGGGATGGTCCTGCGGTTCTGGCGGCCTGCGCCAGAAATCGAGCTGCCCTTCTGCTGCATATCTCAACCGATTATGTTTTTGACGGCCACTCCTCTCGGCCATACACCGAGAGTGATCCTCCGAGTCCGAACGGGGTTTACGGGCTTTCGAAATGGGAGGGGGAGGAGCGTATCCGCCTCTCCGGAGCCTCATACATCATAGTCAGGACATCCTGGCTCTACTCCGTTTATGGCAATAACTTTGTGAAAACCATGCTTCGTCTCGGCAGGGAACGTGATGAGCTCAAGGTGGTTTTCGACCAGGCAGGCACGCCCACCTGGGCCGCCGACCTTGCCTCTGCGCTGCTTGATATCATCGGGCGCCATGACCCGAAGCGCACCTACAGCCAGACCTTTCATTACTCCAATGAGGGTGTCTGTTCCTGGTACGATGTTGCCCTTGCGGTCATGGAGATGGCTTCGCTCTCCTGCCGTGTTCTGCCGGTAGAGAGCAGCGAGTACCCTTCGGCAGTAAATCGGCCGCACTACAGCGTCCTGAACAAGCGGGCGGTCAAGGAGGCTTGGGGGCTCGAGATTCCCCACTGGCGAACCTCGCTTGCAGCCATGCTCGCAGCAATGCGTGAAAAAGAATCATAACCCTGAACAAACAGCACCCCCATGCATATTCTTGTCACCGGAGGAGCGGGTTTCATCGGCTCCCATGTTGTTCGCCACTTCCTGAAGGCACACCCCGACTGCACCATCACCAATCTCGACAGCCTCACCTACGCAGGCAATCTTGCCAATCTCAGCGATGTCGAGCAGAATCCCCGCTACCGCTTCATCAAGGGTGATATCACCGACGCACCCTTTCTTGTGAAGCTCTTCGAAGAGAGCCGTTTCGATGGGGTGATCCATCTGGCCGCCGAGTCGCACGTCGATCGCTCGATTGCAAACCCGACGGAGTTTGTCATCACCAACGTTCTGGGTACGGTCAATCTGCTCAATGCCGCCAGGGCCGCATGGAAGTCCAGCTTCGAGGGAAAGCGGTTCTACCATATCTCGACCGATGAGGTCTACGGTTCGCTTGGAAAGGATGGCCTTTTCACCGAAGAGACCCCCTACGATCCTCACAGCCCCTACTCGGCATCGAAAGCCTCCTCCGACCACTTCGTCCGCGCATACCACGACACCTTTGGTCTCCCGGTGGTGATCAGCAACTGCTCCAACAACTACGGATCATACCAGTTTCCCGAAAAGCTGATTCCGCTTTTCATCAACAACATTTGCCGGAAACGGCCGCTTCCGGTCTACGGAAAGGGCGAGAATATCCGCGACTGGCTCTGGGTCGTTGATCACGCCCAGGCGATCGACGTCATCTTCCATCGCGGCAAAACCGGCGAGACCTACAACATCGGCGGTCATAACGAATGGACCAACATCGACCTGATCCTGCTCCTCTGCAGGATCATGAACGAAAAGCTCGGCCGGCAGCCGGGCGAATCCGAAGCACTCATCACCTATGTGACCGACCGCGCCGGTCATGACCTCCGCTACGCCATCGACTCCTCGAAGCTTCAGCGAGAGCTTGGCTGGGTGCCCTCAATCTCCTTCGAGAAAGGCTTGGAACTGACTGTTGACTGGTACCTTGGGAACCATGAGTGGCTCAACAATGTCACCTCGGGAAGCTACCAGCACTATTACGACCGGATGTACGGCGGTCGTCAGGAGTAACCATCAACAAAGATCAATAATGTTATGCGAATTCTCGTTATCGGCGGCGCCGGCTATATCGGCAGCCATGTTACAAGAGCATTTCTCGACAGAGGTTATGAGGTTACGGTTTTCGACAACCTCCAGACAGGGCTGAGGGAGAACCTCTTCAGGGAAGCCCGGTTTGTGCATGGCGACATCATGCGCCCGGAGCAGCTGCGTGAGGTGATGACGAACGGGGGGTTTGACGGATGCGTCCACCTTGCTGCGCTCAAAGCGGCCGGCCAGTCGATGCTGCATCCGGAAATCTATGCACACTCCAATATCATCGGCACCATCAACATTCTCAACCAGGCGCTGGCGGCCGGCATAGAAGCGCTGATCTTCTCCTCCTCGGCGGCGGTCTACGGAAGCCCGCAATACCTGCCGATTGACGAGAGTCATCCGACCTCTCCGGAAAACTTTTACGGTTTCACCAAGCTTGAGGTAGAGCGCGTGCTCGACTGGTACGACCGGCTCAAAGGGCTGCGTTACGGTGCGATCCGTTACTTTAACGCGGCAGGCTACGACGAACGCGGCCGCATCGGGGGCCTTGAGCTCAATCCCGAGAATCTTCTGCCAATCGTGATGGAGGTCGCCGCGGGGATTCGCCCCAGGCTCTCCATCTATGGCGACGACTACCCGACGCGCGATGGAAGCTGCATCCGCGACTATGTGCATGTGAGCGATCTGGCGGAGGCTCACGTTACAGCCTTTGAATACATTCGTACCCGGCAGCGGAGCCTGACGGTGAACCTCGGCAGCCAGAGCGGCGTGAGCGTCTTCGAGATGGTTGAACGGGTTCGTGCCATTACAGGAAGAGCTGTTGCTGCGGATGTTGTCGGCCGTCGGGCCGGCGATCCGGCAGAGCTTGTGGCCTCCTCGGCAAAGGCAAAGGAGCTTCTCGGCTGGGTTCCGAAGTATAGTGACGTCGATACCCTTGTCTCTTCGACCTGGAAGATGTACGAAAAGATCGCCAAACGATAACTCCTCACGTTTTAAGCCATGATCATTCCAGTCATTCTCAGCGGTGGTTCAGGAACCAGGCTCTGGCCTCTCTCCCGTGCGCTCTACCCCAAGCAGCTTCTCTCGCTGACCGGCGAAAACACCATGCTGCAGGATACGGTGCTTCGTCTCGCCTCAGCCCCGGAGATTGGGCCGGTCTACTGTGTCTGCAACGAGAGTCACCGTTTTCTTGTTGCCGAGCAGCTCCATGAGATCGGTACGGATATCGGAGAGATCATTCTTGAACCCCTGGGGCGCAATACTGCCCCAGCCACTGCTGCAGCGGCCATTCTGATCGCCGAAAAGCACCCTGATGCCATGATGCTGGTGCTGCCGGCCGACCATTTGATTCTCGACCCCGTTGCATTCGGCCTTGCCATTGAGGCGGGAAGAGCTGCGGCCGAAGAGGGTGCACTGGTCACCTTCGGCATAGCTCCAACCTCCCCCGAAACCGGATACGGATATATCAGGGCAGAGGTGAAGAGCTCTGAAGGAAAGAGCACCTTCCCTGTGCTTGAATTTGTCGAGAAGCCCGACAGGGAGACTGCCGGACGCTACCTTGCCGCCGGCAACTATTTCTGGAACAGCGGGATCTTTCTTTTCCGTGCTGAAAGCTATCTGAAGGAGCTCGAAAAGCAGGCGCCAGCCATTCCTGCCGCCTGTCGCGAGGCGGTGCAAAAGGCGGTCAGGGATCTCGACTTCCTTCGCCTCGATGCCGCATCCTTTGAGGCATCGCCCTCCGACTCGATCGACTACGCCGTTATGGAAAAGACCTCCAATGCGGCGCTGGTACCTCTCGATGCGGGGTGGAACGACGTCGGGGCATGGTCGGCTCTCTGGGATGTCGAAAAGCGTGATGAGTCGGGCAATGTGCAGAAGGGAGACGTGCTGCTCCACGATGTCCGAAACAGCTATATCCACGCTACCAGCCGCCTTGTATCGGTCATCGGGCTTGATGACCATGTCATCGTCGAAACATCCGATGCCGTGCTCGTTGCATCCAAATCCAGAGTTCAGGATGTCAAGGTGCTGGTCGAGGAACTGAAAAAACACTCGCGTGATGAAGCCGAGAGCCACAGGCGTGTCTACAGGCCCTGGGGTACCTACGAAACCGTCGATCATGCCGACCGCTTCAAGGTCAAGCGCATCACGGTCAAGCCCGGGGCGGCTCTTTCGTTGCAGAAGCACCATCACCGTGCCGAACACTGGATCGTGGTAAAGGGGACTGCCATTGTTACCGTTGAGGAGAGGACGATCACGCTCAGCGAAGACCAGTCGACCTACATTCCTGTCGGAGCGTTTCATCGTCTCGAGAACCACGGAACTGTTCAGCTTGAGCTGATCGAGGTGCAGACCGGAAGTTATCTCGGCGAGGATGACATTGTCCGCGTTGATGACCGGTACGGACGTCAGTAAAGCGGTGATTGTCGTCACCCGATTTTTTGACGGGATGATTAAAAGTAGTACATTTTCCATTGCACTTTGACCGGCCCGCCGGCGTTAAACCTTAAACCAGAGTTTCATATGTCTGAAGAGATCACCCCATCCGTTCAGGAACAGCAGGAGGGCAGTGCGCCCGAGTTCGGCAAAGGCGATATCGCTACGCTTCTGCTCAGTGCCGGCAGTATTCTTGACAGCACCCTTCACCCCCTGAGCAAGCTCGTCTCCCAGGCGCTCGACTCCATGACGGTTGTTGCAAAGCAGGTACTCGACGGTGTAAGCAACTCGCTCGAAGGGAAAAAATAGAACCCGCAGGGTAGACCAGCAGTTTTTCAGGCAGGCTTTTCGAATACCGGAAAGCCTGCCTTTTTTTTTGAAATGAGGGGCGTGTCTTTTATTGTCATCCCGACCAGAGAGAGCGATCCCATCCGCATCGAGATCTCTCCTTTCAGTCGAGATGACAATATGGTGGCCACCATTTCTTCGTTTACAACGTTCACTACCCCCTCTTTTCAATCCAAAATCCAGAATCTCCGGCTGATCCTCAGCGCGAATAGTGGGGGCGACATGTTGATAGCACTTTAGGGAGGATTCTTGTATATTGACTCTCTTTTTAGAGTTGCGGGCCTGTTTTTGATTGAATGATTCAGACGAACTATGGAGCATAAATTTGCCGAGTATCCAACCAATCTCCCCTACAGCGCAGTAGAGGCTGAAGTTCTTGCATACTGGAATGAACACGGAATTTTTCAGAAGAGCCTTGATGCCCGGCCGGCGGGCAGGGTCTACTCGTTCTATGAGGGGCCGCCGACGGTCAACGGCAAGCCGGGCGTTCACCATGTTTTCAGCCGTACCATAAAGGACGCAGTCTGCCGCTACAAGACCATGCAGGGCTACCGCGTGCCGCGCAAGGCCGGATGGGATACGCATGGCCTTCCCGTTGAGATCTCGGTCGAAAAGAAGCTCGGCCTGAAGAACAAGTCGCAGGTCGTGGAGTACGGAGAAGGGGAGTTCAACCGTGAGGCAAGGGAGCTGGTCTACCACCACATCGACGACAACCGCGAGGGGTGGGGAAAGCTTACCGAGCAGATGGGCTACTGGGTCGATATGGACAATCCCTATATCACCTGCGACAACAACTATATCGAGTCGGTATGGTGGGCGCTTAAAACAATTTTTGACAAGGGGCTGATCTACAAGGATTACAAGATCGTTCCCCAGGATCCCAAGAGCGAGACCGTGCTGAGCTCGCATGAGCTGGCGCTTGGCTACAAGGAGGTGCAGGACCCGAGCGTTTACGTCCGCTTCAAGCTGAAAGGGGCAGAGGAGAGCATCCTGGTCTGGACAACCACCCCATGGACACTGATCTCCAATGTGGCGCTCTGTGTGGGTCGCGATATCGATTACGTGAGGGTTAAGAACACCGTAACCGGTGAGCTGCTCATACTGGCCAAATCACGGATTCAGGTGCTTCAGGAGAAGAACGAAGAGGGCGAGTCGCTCTGGCAGATTGTTTCAGAGTTGAAGGGCAGCGACCTTGAAGGACTCGACTATGAGCCGCTTTTCGACTATCTCCATCCCGAAAAGCGCTGCTGGTATGTTACCTCCGGCTCATTCGTCTCGACCGGTGACGGTACCGGAATCGTCCATATCGCTCCGGCCTTCGGCGCGGACGACTATGAAATAGCAAAAAAATATGACCTGCCGATGCTCCAGCCGGTCGCCCGCAACGGCTGTTTTACCGACGAGGTGAGCGACTATGCAGGCATGTTCTTCAAGGATACCGATCCCCTCATTATCCGTCAGCTCAAGGAGGCGGGGAAGCTTTATCGCAAGGAGACCATCACCCACACCTACCCGTTTTCCTGGCGCTACGATGTGCCGGTGATCTACTATGCCCGCGAGTCATGGTATATCCGCACGACCAGCATTGCCGAGCGGATGGTGGAGCTCAACAAAACCATCAACTGGTGCCCTCCCGAGATCGGCAGCGGCCGATTTGGCAACTGGCTTGAGGAGAACAAGGACTGGGCGCTTTCGCGTGAGCGGTTCTGGGGTTCACCTCTTCCGGTATGGGTGGCGGAGGATTTTGCAATCGGCGAGGATGCTTCGACGGGCAAGCTCTTTGCCGTCGGATCGGTTGCCGAGCTGCGAGAGGGATTTATAGATATCGACGGCCAGCGCTGCCTCCTTGGTGATGCGCTTGATTGCGGCGCTGTGGAGCTCGACCTCCACAAGCCCTTTGTTGACAGGATCTACTTTATCAGGGATGGCCGGCGCTTCAACCGGACGCCCGAATTGGTTGACGTCTGGTTCGACAGCGGCTCGATGCCCTTCGCCCAGCTCCACTACCCCTTCGAAAACCGCGAACTCTTTGATGCCACCTTCCCGGCGGATTTTATCGCCGAAGGGGTCGATCAGACCAGGGGTTGGTTCTATACGCTGCACGCCATCGCATCGCTGATTTTCGACCGCCCGGCCTACAAGAACCTGATCGTCAACGGCCACATCCTCGACAAGAGCGGCCAGAAGATGTCGAAGTCGAAGGGCAATGTGGTCGATCCGTTCGAAACTATGGGCAAATACGGGGCCGACGCGCTGCGCTGGTACCTGATTGTCTCAAGCCCGCCATGGCGGCCGAAATCGTTCAACGCGGAGGAGATCGAGGAGGAGCAGCGCAAGTTCTTCCGCGCCTTCATCAACAGCTACAACTTCTTTGTGCTTTATGCCAATGTCGACGGCTTCACCTTTGCCGAGGCCCCGGTTCCGCTGCACAGTCGCTCCGAGCTCGACCGCTGGGCGATCTCCAGCCTGAACTCGCTGGTTGGCGCGGTTCACCTGCGCATGGAGCAGTATGACCTTACCGGAGCGGCAAGGATGATCAACGATTTCGTTGTTGACGATCTTTCAAACTGGTATATCCGCCGCTCGCGCAAACGGTTCTGGAAGAGCGACATGGGCCCCGACAAGATCGCCGCCTACCAGACCCTTTACACCTGTCTCGAAACGGTTTCGATGCTTCTGGCTCCCTTTACCCCCTTTCTGGCCGACCGTATCTACCAGAACCTGAACAGCGTCAGTGGCCGCCAGAGCTGCATCTCGGTTCATCTGGCCGATTTCCCCCTGCTCGACTCGCAGGCGGTCGACCTGCCGCTCGAACGCCGCATGAAAAAGGCGCAGATCATCACCTCACTGGTGCGCACGATGCGCGAAAAAGCCTCCATCAAGGTGCGCCAGCCGCTCAAGAGGATTCTCCTGGCCGTCGACGATGCCGCCTCACGCGAGGAGTACCGCCTTGTTGCCGACATCATTCTCGAAGAGGTCAATGTTCAGAAGATCGAGTATATCGAAGAGGACGGCTCGGTCATCAGCAAGAAGGTCAAGCCGAACTTCAAGACCCTCGGCCCCCGTTTCGGCAAGGATATGAAGGCTCTTGCCGATGCCATCCGAATGATGAGCCACAAGCAGATTGCGCTGATCGAAAAAGAGGGAAAACTCTCGCTCGACCTTGACGGAAAGCTCTTTGAGCTGCTCCGTGAGGACGTGGAGATCATGCATGAGGATATTGAAGGGTGGCTCGTTGCCTCGGATGAAACGCACGGGATTATGGTTGCCCTCGATACGGAGATGAACGAAGAGCTCGAGATGCTCGGCCTTTCACGCGAGCTGGTCAGCCGCATTCAGACCCTCCGCAAGGAGAGCGGACTGGAGATCACCGACCGGATATCGCTTCAGATCGCCGGATCGGAAAAACTCATGGATGCGGTAACAAAAAATGATGCGTATATTATGGCTGAAACGCTTGCGGTGCGCCTCGATACATCCTCAACCGCCCTCTCGCCCTCCGCATCGGCAAAAGAGGAGTCGGTCAATGGAGAAATCTGCCGGTTATCACTTGAAAAATATGTCGGGTAGTAGTATAATTCATCTCTTTTTTACGGTTTTTCGTTAGAACAAGCAAATACGAGTATCATGGCCAAAAAAAGCGACAGTGCGTCAAAGAAGGAAAATGAAGTTATCGAGGAACTGGTACTGACTAAAACCTATCTGACCGACGAGGAGCTTGAACACTTCAGAAAGCTTCTCTTGAAGAGGCGGGAAGAGGTGCTGCGCGACCTCGATATTCTCCGTTCCTCGCTCTCGGACGAGAATGTTGAGGACTCGATCAACTCCAACTACTCCATGCACATGGCCGACCACGGAACGGAGACCATGGACCGCGAGCAGCGTTTCATGTTCATCGCCCGTGACGAAAAGTATATAGGCTATATTGATCAGGCGCTCGACAGGATACGCAACCGTACCTACGGTATCTGCATCAAGTCAGGCAAGCCCATCCCCAAAAAGAGGCTCGAAGCCGTCCCGCACACCTCGGTAAGAATAGAGTTCAAACAGGGGAAAAAGTAGGGAAATTCAGGATTTTGGATTCTGTAGAGCAGGCGCGTGGACCAAGAAATTGTGGACCTGGTGGACAGAAACGTGGACGAAAGTGGACGGCGCGCTCTCTGTTAAAACCAAAGTGTACTACGCAAAAAGGGCCGACACCTTGTTCGCCCTTTTTTTTGGTTTGTTTTCAACCGCGGAGCGGGTGTGTGGAATGGGTGGCATCTTTGCTGAGCTCCAGAGGAGCGCGACGACACGCCCCGGAAATCAATCGTTCTCTTCCTTGTCGGTGGTCGCGTCGGTCACCTTTATCGGGTAGTCCCCGCTGAAGCACGCCGTACAGTAGCTGCCCTCTTCACCCTCGAAGCTTGGAGCGCTTTTCATCAATCCATCCATCGAGAGGTATTTGAGTGAATCTACGCCGATGTACTCCCTGATCTTCTCGATCTCCTCAGTGTCGTTTTCAAGCGTGTCGAACATATGGGTCAAGAGCTGGCGCTTGGTCGGAAAATCCATGCCGTAGAAGCAGGGATTGGTGATCGGCGGTGAGCTGATATGCAGGTGTATGGCTTTCGGGTCGGCTTCGCGGATCAGCTTGATCAGCATTTTTGCGGTTGTGCCGCGCACAATCGAGTCGTCGATGAGAATGATTGGCCGATCCTGTAGCACGCCCCGCACAATGTTGTACTTTGAGCGGACCTTGATGTCGCGGCTGTGTATGCCCGGCTGGATGAAGGTTCTTCCAACATAGTGGTTGCGGATCAGTCCGTGCTCAAACCTGGCAGGACGATCCATCTTGTTGCTCTCCCGGACAAATCCGAGCGCCGCGGTATTGGAGGAGTCCGGCACGCTGACGACGGTCAGCTCCTTCTCTCCGGGCTGCTGTTCGATCTCGGACTCCCTGGCGAGGTTCTTTCCGAGGTTCCGGCGGATCTTGTCTACAGAGTGCTGGAAAATGAAGCTGTCGGGCCGTGCGAAATAGACGTACTCAAAGATGCAGCGCGCCTTGCGCTTTGAGGGGGGAAGGAAGAGCGATATCGGCTTTTCGTTGGATACGGCCAGGTGGTCTATGAGGAGAATTTCGCCCGGTTCTATGTCCCGGATGTATTCGGCCTGTATGATGTCGAACGCGCAGGTTTCACTCGCCACGATGTAGGCAAGCTCTCCGGTCAGGGGATCGACCTTTTTGCCGAGAGCAAGCGGCCTGAATCCGTAGGGATCCCTTGCGGCGATCATCTGGTTGTTGGCAAGAATCACCATCGAATATGCGCCCTCTACCTGGCGGAGTGCTTCGTATATCTGCTGTACGGGCTCTTTTTCGCGGCTTCTGGCGGCAAGATGGGGGATAATTTCGGTGTCCGAGGAGGCCTGGAAGATGACGCCGGCCTCCGTCAGCTCGCGACGGAGCGTGCGGGAGTTCGTCAGGTTTCCGTTATGGGCGATTGCAAGGCTTCCGGAACGGTAGGTCAGCGAGAAGGGCTGAATGTTGTTGTTTGACTTGGAGGAACCGGTGGTCGAGTAGCGGTTGTGGCCGATGCCGGCATATCCGCTGAGGTTTTCGAAAATCGTCTCATCTCTGAAGACTTCTGCAACGAGCCCCATCCCCTTGTGCTGCTTGAAGAGGGTCTTTTTCTTGACCTTGTTGTATTCGGCAACGACGATACCGGCAGCCTCCTGCCCCCTGTGCTGAAGGGAGTACAGACCATAGAAGGTATCTTCCGCGGGAGTTTTAGAATTGAAAACACCGAAAACTCCACACATATGCAAGGTATGTTTAAGTTGGGGGCAAACTCCAGGCACCCTAATAATGGCAAATGCAGATCAATATTCAAACAGATTCAGTGAAAATGTAAAAGAAAAAGGGGAGAGGGAATTGACTGCTCCTGTCAAGGGTTATATTCCCTAACAATTTAAGGTTTTGGCTCACCATTATTCCCTCTGATTATGACAACAGACAGCACGAAAAATCCGCCACCGCCAGGCCCTCTGCTCTGGGTATCGATAACCCTGCTCTGGGGCTCCCTTTTTTACTTTACCTCGGTCTTCATGCTTGGTCTTGCCTCATCCAGGCTGGGAGAGGGAGCGTTTGATCCCTCCCGCGCCGAGCTTTTCAGGGTTTACGGCATTCACGCCGGTGTGCTGGTTGTGTTTGCCTTTGCGGCAATGATGGTAAAGCGGCTGTTTGATCCGCGCTCGGAACAGCAGGTGCAGAGGCGAGTTGCCATCAGGGAGGGGAGGGGCGAAAAGCTCTTTGTCTCGTTTGCCGGCAGCATTGCGACCAGCTTTTTTTTCACCGGCCTGACGGCACTTACCTTTATGTTGAGCCAGGGGTATACGGGCAGAGCAGTCCACTTCACGCTGCCGGTTGTGCTTCTTGCCGGCCTCTTCAATATTGCCGCCGGTCTCGGGGCATCGCTCTTTGTTGGTCTCGTCTTTCTTGTTGCCAAGGTCGGCAGGAAAAAACAGGGGTGATCGAACGGGCAGAAACAGAAAAAGCGCAGACTCTTTGCTGCGCTTTTTTTTTCTGTGGAGCTAAGGAGACTCGAACTCCTGACCCTTTGCATGCCATGCAAATGCTCTACCAACTGAGCTATAGCCCCGGCCAGCTCTAATTAAAAGAAAAAAAACTTGTTTTTCCAACTTGTTTTGCTGATTCTTTGAGATGTTCATGCAGGAGGTGTAACCGAATTTGCTTTCAGGTGTTTGCGGTTCACCGGGTCTATCACCGAAAAAAGCGTTCTCATGTCACTTTCGTTCGTCATCAAGGAGGGGTTTTCAAGCATAGGAAGGGCGAAGCTTCCGGCCGCCATCACCGTCGCCATCAGTTTTTTTGCCCTTGTTCTGCTTGGCCTTTTCGGCACGGTATCGCTCAGCTTTTTTGACGTCATCCAGGAGCTGAGGGGAAGGATGGAGGTCGAGCTGTTTCTCGGCGACTCGATAAGTGCCGACCAGGTAGCCGACGCAGCTGGCCAGATAAAGAAGATCAGGGGAGTCAGGGAGAGCATCTCGATATCGAAGGATGAAGCGGCAAAGACCTTCAGCCGCGACTTCGGCGAGGATATTGTCAAAATTCTGGGTTCGAACCCCCTGCCGCGCTCGATCAAGGTGAAGTTTCTTCCCGATTATGCACAGCCCGACAGCGTCAGGCGCATTCTTCCCGCCCTGCAGCGTATTGTGCCTGGTGCCGATATCCGCTACAACCAGGCATTTCTCGGCCAGATCGAACAGAACGCCAGGCTCTTTACCCTGCTGACCGGCGGAACAGGGGTGCTGATCTCTTTGGCAACCATTGTGCTGATCGGCTATACCATCCGCCTGGCCATGTATTCACGGCGGGAAAAGATTCGCACCATGCGTCTGGTCGGTGCAACGGGATGGCTTATCGGTGGGCCCTACATTATCGAAGGCGCGCTTCAGGGAGTCCTTGCCGGCCTGCTTGCTGCCGGGGCGGTCTACCTCTGTTTCGACCAGCTGCTCTACAGCTATGAGCCCGCCATCTACAAGGTGCTCCGCCCCTCCGCGCTCCTCGTCTATCCGTCAACCATTCTCCTCGGCCTCACGCTCGGTATTCTTGGCAGCACCCTCTCGGTCCGCAAATATCTGAAAGCCGCCAGCAGGAGGTAGCACAGCAGCTTTTCCTGCGTGGGAGACGGTAGCCCAGCGTGAGCTTTTTTATTTCGACCGCGAATACCTTGTCATCCCGAACAGAGAGAGGAATCTGATCTGCATTGAGATCTCTCCTTTCAGTCGAGATGACAAAATGCCGGATCTGTCGCGTTGTTGCCAACATATCTTCCCTGTAGTTCTTTGGGTTTCCAATCCGAAATTCAAAATCCGGAATCCCCTCCTGACCCTCAGAGCGAATAGAGCAGCTGGATCTCCTCCTGCCATCCGTCGGAGTCGGGTGTTTCGAGGATGAGCGGAATCTCCTCGCAGGCCGGATGGGCCATGATATAGCGGAAAGCCTCCAGCCCGATCGTTCCCTTCCCTATGCATGCATGCCGGTCGAGATGGCTGCCGAGCGGGTGGAGCGCATCGTTGAGGTGCATTCCCCTCAGGTACCCAACGCCCACGATCCGGTCGAACTCCATGAAGGTTGCTTCAGTTGCCGCTGCAGTAGAGAGGTCGTAACCGGCGGCAAAGAGGTGGCAGGTGTCGAGGCAGACCCCGACCCGGCTTTTGTCGTCGACCTTGTCGATGAGCGAGGCAAGCTGCTCGAACCGGTACCCGAGGTTGCTCCCCTGACCGGCCGTGTTTTCGATGACCGCAGTAACCGTCGAGGTCGCCTCGAGGGCCATGTTGATCGATTCGGCAATAAGCTCAATGCAGCGCTCCTCATCGATCAGCCTCAGATGGCTTCCCGGATGAAAATTCAGCATCACTAGCCCAAGCGTTTCCACGCGCTGCATCTCCTCTATGAATGCCTGTCGCGAAACATTCAGCTTCTCCGGATCCGGGTTGCCGAGATTGATGAGATAACTGTCGTGCGGGAGGATATGCTCCGGCCGGAAGCCTCCGTCATCGCAGTTCCTGAGGAAAGCGTCCAGAGAGGGAGCACTCAGTTTCGGAGCCCTCCACTGTCGCTGGTTTTTTGTGAAGAGGGCGAAAGCCTTCGCCCCGATGCTACGAGCCTGAATCGGCGCATTTTCAACGCCGCCCGCAATACTGACATGAGCTCCAACTCGTTTCATGAAATAAAGAAGTTTTTTATGTGACCTCTGTGAGTTTCGTGTCCTGTGCAAGCGTGCCGATCATCTCCTCTCCCAATTCGTGATAATCCCGACAAGTCGGGATTTGTGGACCACCCTCTTCAATCCAAAACTCTCACCCAATCGGCAGCATTTTTGCCTGCGTAGGGGTGAGGTTTGCCGTTTCGCGGACGGTGAACTGTGTGCCTTTTGTCGAAGAGGTTGAGAGCATCTCTCCGAGCAGCCCTGTCGAAAAAAGCTGGACGCCAAGAATGAGCAGCAGGATGCCGAGAAAGAGAATCGGTCGGTTGCTGACCGGCTTGTGGAGCAGGATCTTGTCGAGCGTCACGTAGAGGCTGATGCAGAAGCCGAACAGAAAACTGACAAGTCCGGCCATCCCGAAAAAGTGCATTGGACGGCGCAGGTAGCGGGTGATGAAGAGTACCGAGAGAAAGTCAAAGAGGCCTGAAAAAAATCGTGAAGAGCCGTATTTGGTGCTTCCGAATTTTCTCGCCCGGTGGTTTACCGGAAGTTCGGTGACCCTGAAGCCATTCCACTGAGCCAGCACGGGAATGTAGCGGTGCATATCTCCATGCAGCTCCAGCCGCCGGACGACACCACTCCGGTATACCTTGAGCCCGCAGTTGAAATCATGGATTGAGATGCCGGTAAAGAGCCGTGTTGCGGCATTAAAAAGCTTTGAAGGAAGGGTTTTGGAGAGAGGGTCCTTTCGATCCCTCTTCCAGCCGCTCACCAGATCGTAGCCCTCCTGCAGCTTTTTGATCATGCTCTTGATTGCCAGGGGGTCATCCTGCAGGTCAGCGTCGATGGTGCAGACATACTCGCCCGAAGCGGCAAGGAATCCGGCCGAGAGCGCGGCGGTCTTGCCGAAGTTTCTCTGCAGCGAGATCAGGCGGATCTCGGGTCGAGAGGCAATGAGCCCGGTAATAAGGCTCGGTGAGGCGTCAGTCGAGCCGTCATCGACCATGATGATCTCAAAGCTGAACGGCTCCCCGAAGAGGTCGCACAGCTCCCGCTCGCCCATGGCCAGATAGAGCTGATCGAGCAGTTCAGGAATGGATTCCCGTTCGTTGAAAAGGGGAACGATGACAGAGAGTGAGGTCAACTCGCTACGGTTAAAAGGGTTAAAACGAAAGGTAAAGAAGAAATTCCGAATATTGAATTATAGATCATGGATTATGGATGAACAACCGGGCTCCAGGGGATTGCCAATCCAAAATTCAAAATCCGGAATTCATAATCTTTTCAAACGCCTCTGATCCCGGGATCCCAGATATACTTGTGGAGCTGCAGCTGCAGGCGTACCCGCAGGCGGTCTTCGAGTATCCATCCGGCAAGCTCTTTGGGGTCGAGCATCCCGAAGGCGACCCCCATCATGATGGTAAAGGAGTCGGTCAGCCGGTGTTCCAGAAGAAGTGATCGCGCCCAGAGGTAGTCGGTTCTCGATGCAATCACCGCCTTGAACTCGAACGACGCTCTCTCCATAAAGGGGGCGTCGAGCGCGAGCCTGATATTTTCGGGATTGTTCAACGGGCAGACACCGCTGGAGGGAGGCTTGAGGTCGATAATTTTGTGGACGCGCCGATCGACATCTGCAACCGAAAGGAATCCGCCAGTTTCAAGCAGCACCTGCCGTCCGGAGTCGCAGAGCCGCTGCATGAGGGGATAGACCCCCGCCTGCAGGAGTGGTTCTCCGCCCGTGACCTCGATGAGCGGCGTCTGGAAGGAGAGTGCCTGGTGGACAATATCGCCAATCGGCATGCTTGTGCCGCCGCTTTGAGCGTAGGGGGTGTCGCAACCGACGCAGCCGTGGCCGCATCCGGAGAGCCGGATGAAGAGACAGGGCCAGCCGGCAAAGGAGGATTCACCCTGTATGGAGTGAAAGATCTCGCAAATGTTGAGGATCTCGCTCATCGGCTCTGCTCTTCAAGCATTTTCTCAAGGGCGTCGGGGTAGAGGGCGTGTTCGCAGTCGAGCACCCTGGCAGCAAGGGATTCGGGCGTATCAGCGTGGAGAACCGGAACCTTTCGTTGCAAGAGAATTCGGCCTTTGTCGTACTCCTCGTTGACAAAATGGACCGTTGCACCGCTCTCCGCTTCGCCCGCAGCGATCACCGCAGCATGGACATGGGTGCCGTACATCCCCGCGCCACCGAATTTTGGCAGCAGGGCAGGGTGGATGTTGAGGATCCTCTCCGGAAATGCCGCTACAACGGCAAGAGGTACCTTGCGCATGTATCCTGCAAGCAGCACCACGTCGATCTGGCGCTCTCTCAGGCTCTCCACCATCGCTCCGGCGAACTCTTCGAACGAATCGAACTGTTTTTCCGACAGGTGCACTGTTTCAATATTGTTCTCCCGAGCGAACTCCATTGCGCCGCACTGTGACCGGTTGGAGAGGCAGAGCACAATTTCAGCATTGAGCCGCTTTTTTTCGAGTGCGTGAAAGATCGCCCTGAAATTGCTTCCCGTACCTGAACAGAAGAGGGCGAGTCGTGTTTTGTGGTTAGCCATTTGCGATTTTTTCTTACATTTCCGCTTTACCATTGCAATAAAACCATAAATAAACATTCTGCAAATGTCTGACCCTCGAATCAAGAGAGCTTTAGTGTCGGTTTCTGATAAAACCGGTATTGTCGATTTCTGCCGGGAACTGAGTTCCATGGGCGTTGAAATTTTCTCAACTGGAGGCACCCTCAAGGCGCTTCAGGATTCAGGGATCGGCGCAGCCTCCATCTCCAACATTACCGGATTTCCGGAAATCATGGACGGACGGGTCAAAACCCTCCACCCGAAAATTCACGGAGGGCTTCTTGCCGTCCGCGACAACGCCGACCATGTCAAACAGGCTATCGATAACGGCATCGGCTTCATAGATATCGTCGTCGTGAACCTCTACCCCTTCGAGGCAACGGTTGCAAAACCGGATGTGACCTTTGAGGACGCCATCGAGAATATTGATATCGGCGGTCCTTCGATGCTCCGCAGCGCGGCCAAGAACAACGAGTCTGTCACGGTTGTCATCGACAGCGCCGACTACCCGGTTGTGCTCCGTGAGATGCGCGAGAACAACGGCGCCACGACCAGAGCGACCCGCCTGCGTCTGGCAACCAGGGTGTTTACCCAGACCTCCCGCTATGATAACGCGATTGCCACCTACCTGACCGGCGCAGCCTCGACGGCGCAGCAGGATGCGGCAGCCTCCATCACCCTCAAGCTGGAGCGCGAGCTCGGCATGCGCTACGGCGAGAACCCGCACCAGAACGCAGGGCTCTACCGCCTGACCGACCAGGATGGAACACGCTCGTTCGACGACATTTTTGACAAGCTGCACGGCAAGGAGCTCTCCTACAACAACATGCTCGATATCGCCGCTGCAACAACCCTCATCGAGGAGTTCCGCGGCGAGGATCCTACGGTGGTAATCATAAAACATACCAACCCTTGCGGCGTTGCCCAGGCTCCGAGCCTTGCCGAGGCTTACCGTCGTGCATTTGCCACCGACACGCAGGCGCCGTTTGGCGGCATCATCGCCTTCAACCGTCCGCTCGACATGGAGGCCGCTGTGGCGGTCAACGAAATCTTCACCGAAATCCTTATCGCTCCGGCGTTTGAGGATGGGGTGCTCGACCTGCTGATGAAGAAGAAGGACCGCAGGCTGGTGCTCCAGAAAAAGGCCCTACCACAAGGCGGATGGGAGTTCAAGTCCACCCCCTTCGGCATGCTTGTCCAGGAGCGCGACAGCAAAATCGTAGCCCGCGAGGATCTGAAGGTTGTCACCAAACGTCAGCCGACCGGCGAGGAGCTTTCGGACCTGATGTTCGCCTGGAAGATCTGCAAGCATATCAAGAGCAACACGATTCTCTATGTCAAGAACCGCCAGACATTCGGCGTGGGCGCCGGCCAGATGTCCCGCGTCGACTCCTCCAAAATCGCTCGCTGGAAAGCCTCCGAGGTCGGTCTCGACCTGAAGGGATCTGTCGTAGCTTCAGACGCATTCTTCCCCTTTGCCGACGGTCTGCTTGCCGCCGCAGAGGCCGGATGCACCGCGGTTATTCAGCCGGGTGGTTCCATCAGGGACAACGAGGTGATTGAGGCCGCCGATGCCAACAATCTCGCCATGGTATTCACCGGGATGCGCCACTTCAAGCATTGAGAGCCTCTCAACACTACATGGAAATGGGAGAAGGGCGTGCGGGTTTGCACGCCCTTCCTTTTTCTGTGGAATTGGCTCTGACGGATGAAAAACTGTATATTAATTGCAAGTACACATCAACAGGAACCCTCTTGTAAGCCGATACCGCCATGCGTGACCACACACCGGATTTCAAGCTCCACGAGCTCTCTCTTGACAACAAGATGCTCATCCGCCAGACCGTGCAGCAGCTTCTTGAAAAGCTTGCGGCTGACGGAAAGATGACCGGCGAAAGCCATCTTGAATTCTGGGTCGAACTTCCCGGCCTCAAGCATCCTCGCGGCACATTCCGGGGCGGTTTTCTGATGCCCGACAGCTTCGTCTACCTTGGCGACTACTTCCAGAGTGATCTTCGTGCACTGCAGCCGGCCAGCGAATACTCCTCCACCGGAGAGGGACTCAAGAAGGCATGGGATGATATGCTTGATGAGCTCTACTATCAGGTCGAGATCTTTACTTCCGGGCATGCATCGGCAAAAGGCGTGACGCTGGAGCTCTGGGCCGGCAATCGCCAGAGGCCTGAGGGTGAGTGGTCCTATGCTGTCGACCGCAAGGTCGAGCTCAGCCACGCTCTTTGAGAGTGCTTTCAATTCAATAGTTCAGCCCTGCACTTTACCATGACCACTTTCGCACGTCTTGTTCCACTTCTTCTTTTTGCATCCCTCATGACCTTTGCCCGGCCGGCATCCGCTGCCCGACCGGCACTAATCGACTCTCTGGAGGTCTCAGGCGGAATTGCTTCGTCCGATGGGACCCGAATGCCGTTCTGGATAAGGTCGGGAAGGGATGGACGTATCGGCAGCGAATCCGGCACCGTGGGCTTTTCGCGTTTTCGCATTCTCAAGCGTTCCGATGAAGAGAAGGTATTCGACTGGAACTACGGTTTCGACCTCACGGCGCACTCCCGCAGCAGTTCCGATCTGCTCTGGACCGATGCCTACGTCGGCGCCACATGGAAAGAACTCCGCCTTACGCTTGGCCGCAAATCGGAATCATTCGGTCTGGCCGACTCGCTTCTCACTGCAGGTCATGAAGTATACAGCCGGAATGCTCCGACCATCCCGAAAATAGCGATCTCGACCAACGGCTATATCGATCTCGTCGACGGACTCGCCGTTAACGCATACCTTGCCCACGGCTGGATGGGGGAGGCCGAGCAGGTGAAAAACCTCTATCTTCACCAGAAATTTCTCTACTTCAGGATTGGCGGCACCAACCCAGATGCCGGCACCAATATCTATGCCGGTCTGCATCATCTCACCTGGTGGGGCGGGGAGGGCAACCCTTCCGGATTGAAAGATTATGCCAAGGTTTTTCTCGGCAAAAGCGGAGGGACGAGCGCATCATGGAGCGATCAGGCAAATGCCCTCGGTGACCACCGCGGTACCATTGAGTTTGCCATCAAGTTCAAGGAGGACTGGCACGACTGGTATTTCTATGCCATGAGCATGTTCGAGGACAGCAGCGGACTTCGCTTCTGGAGGCCGGGCGACTATCTCATCGGTGGATCGTGGATCAACAAGTACCCTGACAGCCGTCTTGTTCGCGCCAACATTGAGTTTCTTGATACCAGGTTCGACACTGCCGGACACACCGGAGAATTTGACAACTATTTCAGAGGCCAGTATGGCGCCTGGGTGCATGAAGGGTATAGCATCGGCCATCCATTCATCGATATCTCCCGGAATCAGCAGTTGGTAAAAGGAATGAATGCCTCACTTCTCTGGCGTTTCAACACTGTTTTCAACCCGCTGACCAGAGTTGCCTATTTCAGGAACTACGGAAGCTATGGCAGCGAGATTCCCGAGAACCTCAGGTCTTCGACGGTGGCCCTTGAGCTTGCCAACACCTCCACAGTTGCTCCGGGATGGTCACTCACCCAGGAGTTTTATCTCGACGCCGCAAAATCAACAAAACCAAATCCGGGATTTATCTTGAGCCTCACCAAATCCTTTTTCTAAAAGCCGAGGGCCATTTTCCATGGGTTGGCACCCATGGCTACCGGCATGCCGTCCCTACGGCATTTGCGCCGTCGCCCCCGAATTCCCCAAGCTCCAGAGGAGCGACATGTTCCTAGCCGGGGATGCAAATCCCCGGTGGATACCAACGCATAGACCACGCCAACCAAACAAGCCACCCCGAATCGTCGTGATTCGCGGGTATATGGTGCCGTAAGTTGAATTTGTTGTGAACGTTATATAGTGCTTGAACACAGATGGGCACGATTCATAATATCCTGTTGTAATTATAAAGGGAGCCAATTGAATTGTAACCCTTTGAAAAGGAGGATGTTATGCAATCAGAATCTGAAAGAC
>CAIJVD010000012.1 GCA_903824045.1 uncultured Chlorobiaceae bacterium | reverse complement strand
TCTGCGGCAACGGTTGCTGTTCTCAATTTGAACGATGCCCCGATGGGCACGGTCACGGTGAGCGGTACGGCGAGGCAGGGGCAGCTCCTCATGGCGAGCAACAGCCTGGCTGATGCGGATGGTCTTGGCTCTATCGATTACCAGTGGCAGTCGAGCCGCGACGGCGTGGCGTGGGAGAATATCATCGGTGCAACGGGCGCGACATTCACGCTGACGCAAAATGAAGTGGGTTGCAAGGTGCATGCAGTGGCGAGTTATACGGATGGCTATGGTATGCAGGAGTCGATCAGCTCGGTCGGGACGGATTTTGTAGCCAACAACAACGATGCTCCCATTGTTTCGGTGCCTCTCTGCGCACAGAGTGCCGTTGATGGTGCGGTATTCAGTTTTACTCTTCCATCCAACTCTTTTGTTGATATCGATGCCGGAGATACGCTGAGTTACAGCGCCACGCGGGCTGACGGCTCTCTGCTGCCTTCATGGCTAAGCTTTAATGTCACTACATGCACCTTCAGCGGTACGCCGACCGATGGCGACGTTGGTGTTTTGAATTTGCGTGTTACAGCAACCGATCAGCATGCTGCCCAGGTCAGTGCTGATTTCCGGATCGACATTTTCCACTATATCGTTGGCTCGACATTGGCTGATACTATTATCGGCAGTTCAATGCGTGACTCGATTGCAGGTTTGGCTGGCAACGATACGCTGAATGGTGGTGCTGGAGCCGATTCCATGGTTGGCGGCCCGGGCAACGATACCTATGTGGTTGAGAACGAAGGCGATGTCGTCACGGAGCTGGCCAATGAAGGCATTGACCTGGTGATGGCGAGTCTTTCCTTCACGCTTGGAGAGAATGTCGAGAACCTCCTCCTGACGGGCGCTGAGGCTATCAACGGCACCGGAAACGCGCTGAACAACTCGATTATCGGAAACAGCGCAGCCAACATGCTGAGTGGAGGAGATGGTAACGATACGCTGAATGGTGCTGGTGGAGCTGATACCATGATCGGTGCCCAGGGTAACGACATCTATGTTGTTGATAACGCCGGCGATTTGGTCGTCGAAAATCTGAACGAGGGCAGTGATATTGTCCTGTCGAGCGTCACTTACACTATGAGCTCCAACATTGAGACTCTGATCCTGACAGGATCGGGAGCTATCAACGGCACTGGCAATGCAGGGGATAATATGCTTTATGGCAACGCTGCTGCTAACACGCTTAGCGGCGGAGCTGGTAACGATACGCTGAAAGGCGGAGCAGAGGCTGATACCATGATCGGCGGATTGGGTAACGACACCTACATTATCGAAAACGCCGGCGATTTGGTCGTCGAAAATCTGAACGAGGGCAGTGATATTGTCCTGTCGAGCGTCACTTACACTATGAGCTCCAACATTGAGACTCTGATCCTGACAGGATCGGCAGCTATCAATGGAACTGGCAATGCACAGAATAATCTGCTCTATGGCAACGCTGCTGCTAACACGCTTAGCGGCGGAGCTGGTAACGATACGCTGAAAGGCGGAGCAGGGGCTGATACCATGATCGGCGGATTGGGTAACGACAACTATGATATCGATAATGCGTCCGATTCGGTCATCGAGTACTTGAGCGAAGGGATTGAGGAGGTTAACGCCAGCATTTCTTTTACGCTTGGAGAGAACGTCGAGAACCTCACACTAAAAGGTTTTGCAGCCATCAACGGCACCGGAAACTCGCTTGACAACTCGATCACCGGCAACAGCGCTGCTAACACGCTCTTTGGCGGAGCGGGTGACGATACGTTGAATGGCGCCGCTGGAGCCGATTCCATGACAGGGGGAGACGGTAACGACTCGTTCCTTGTCGATAACATTGGTGATATAGTTATTGAGAATTTGAATGAAGGTATTGACCTGATTTTCTCAAGTTTGACATGGATCTTATCCGATAACGTTGAAAACCTGATTTTGACGGGGTCGGTTGCCATCGATGGCAGTGGTAATACGCTCGATAACATGCTTACCGGCAACAGCGCAGCCAACATGCTCTTTGGGGGAGCAGGGGACGACACGCTCAATGGCGGTGCCGGAGCCGATTCCATGGCTGGCGGAGAGGGTAACGATAGCTACTTTGTCGATAACGTTTTGGACAGAGTGATCGAGGCGCTCAATGAAGGCAGTGACCTGGTGACGGCCAGTGTCTCCTTCACGCTTGAAGAGAATGTCGAGAATCTTACCCTGTCGGGTTTGGCAGCTATCAATGGAACTGGCAATGCACAGAATAATCTGCTCTATGGCAACAGCGCAGCAAACACGCTCTTTGGTGGAGATGGTAACGATACGCTGAATGGCGCGGCTGGAGTCGATACCATGATCGGTGGCCAGGGTAACGACACCTATGTTGTCGATAACAGTGGCGATTCGATCATCGAAAATCTGAACGAAGGCACAGATATTGTTCAGTCAAGCGTCACCTACACTCTTGACGCCAACATTGAGAACCTTACCCTGACCGGCCTGGCATCTATCAATGGAACTGGTAATGCACTCAATAATTTTCTTTACGGCAATATCGCGGCCAACACTTTGAGTGGCGGAGATGGTAACGATCTACTGAATGGTGGAGCTGGAGCCGATACATTGGTCGGCGGTCAGGGTAACGACATCTACGTTATCGAAAACGCCGGCGACTCGGTTGTCGAAAATCTGAACGAGGGTAGAGATGTTGTCGAATCCAGCTTTACTTACACGCTTGGCTCCAACGTTGAGAACCTTATCATGACAGGTTCTGCGGCTATCAACGGAACCGGAAACGCGCTTAACAACTCCATCACCGGCAACAGCGCAGCCAACATGCTCTTTGGGGGAGCAGGGGACGACACGCTGAATGGGGGTGCCGGGGTCGATACCATGATCGGCGGCCCTGGCAGCGATAGTTACGTTGTCGATAACGTTTTGGATAGCGTGGTCGAGGCTCTCAATGAAGGCAGTGACCTGGTGACGGCCAGTTTTTCCTTTACGCTTGGAGAGAATGTCGAGAATCTGACTCTTTCCGGCTCAACGGCGATCAACGGCACTGGAAACGGACTGAACAACTCGATCACCGGCAACAGCGCAGCCAATAAGCTTACCGGTGGAGATGGCAACGATACACTGAATGGGGGTGCTGGAGCCGATACCATGAACGGAGGGGCTGGAGATGATGCCTATTATGTCGATAACTCTAACGATGTCGTTATCGAGAAGCTGAACGAAGGCAGCGACCTTGTGATCTCAACGATCTACTACGCGCTCGGTACCAATATCGAGAACCTCATTTTGACTGGTTCGGTGGCTATCGGCGGCACCGGGAACGCGTTGAACAACTCGATCAGCGGCAACAGCGCAGCCAATACGCTGAGTGCGGGAGACGGGGACGACACGCTGAACGGAGGGGCTGGAGCTGACGTCATGATCGGTGGTGCGGGTAACGACACCTACGATGTCGATAACACCCGCGATGTGGTCATAGAAAAACCAAACGATGGCACGGATAGTGTTCTCTCATGCGTTACCTTCACTCTTGGCTTGAACATTGAGAACCTTACCCTTACCGGCTCGGCAGACATCAATGGGACAGGCAATGCATTGGATAATATACTCATCGGTAACATCGGCGCCAACATGCTGACGGGAGGATCCGGTTGCGACACATTTGTTGTTGATAACATCGGTGATATAGTTATAGAGAACCTGAATGAAGGCATTGACCTTGTTCAGTCAAGTTTGAGCTGGACCTTGATCGATAACGTTGAAAATCTGACGTTGATCGGTACGGCTGCTATTGATGGCACTGGTAATGAACAGGATAATGTTCTGACTGGCAATAGCGCAGCCAATACTCTGAACGGCGGAGGCGGTGGTGATACGATGCAGGGGGGCTTGGGTGATGATACGTATCTTGTTGACAATGAAAGCGATAATGTGATTGAGGCTTTCAACGAAGGCATTGATACGGTACAGTCAAGTATCACGTACTCTCTTGGTTCCAACATTGAAACTCTGATGTTGACCGGATCAGCAGATATTAACGGATTCGGCAATGAACTGGATAATCTGCTTGTTGGCAATAGCGGAGAGAACCTCCTGACCGGCGGATCGGGCAACGATACACTGCAGGGTGGATCGGGACGGGATACCTATTATTTCGATGGATCTTTTGGCTGTGATACAGTCTGGGAACGTGACTCGCCGGAGAGGAGCGATCGTATCGTTTTTGGCGGAGGGATTACTCCTGACAATGTTATTGTATCACGACAGGAGATGGATCTGCTACTCTTTAATAGCGACAACGATCAGGTGCGTGTGGATGGGTGGTTCATGGCTGATGCGAACTCGGTTGAACGGATCGAGTTCGCAGATGGAACGGTGTGGAATGCCTCCGATCTGAGGATGATGACCAATTTACGGCCCGTTGTTCAGATTTTGTATGACAGTCCGACGGCAATCCAGAATGTGCCGTTCCAGTATGCATTACCGTTGAATACTTTTACGGATCCTGATGCGGAGATCGGTGATACACTACGCATCACTGCATCCATGGATGAAGAATATTCGCTCCCCTCATGGCTCAACTTTGATGGATGGACCTTCTATGGTACACCAACAAACAGCGATGCCGGTAATAGCAATATTACGGTGACGGCCAGCGACCAGTTCGGTGCAACGGCCTCCACCACCTTTGTGATATCCGTGATCAACGTCAACGATGCCCCGATAGTAAACGGTTACATACCACAGCAGATTGCCTATGAACACGGTCAGTTTTACCTGACACTGCCGTCTGATCTGTTCATCGACCCGGATGCTGGTGACTATCTGAGTTATTCGGTATCGAACCTTCCTTCATGGCTAACCTTTAGTAATTCGAACTATGGTTGGCCTGGAAATGGTTTGACCTTCTATGGCACACCAACAAACAGCGATGTCGGTAATAGCAATATTACGGTGACGGCCAGCGACCAGTTCGGTGCAACGGCCTCCACCACCTTTGAGATAGCGGTGATCAACGTTAACGATGCGCCGATAGTAAACGGTTACATACCACAGCAGGTTGCCTATGAAAACAGTCAGTTTTACCTGACACTGCCGTCAGATCTGTTCATCGACCCGGATGCTGGTGACTATCTGAGTTATTCGGTATCGAACCTTCCTTCATGGCTAACCTTTAGTAATTCGAACTATGGTTGGCCTGGAAATGGTTTGACCTTTTATGGTACACCAACAAACAGCGATGTCGGGAATTATGAAATTGCCGTGGTTGCAACTGATAGTTATGGCGCTTTTGCAAGTCAGTCTTTCTCTCTAACTGTTCAGTCGAATTGGTGGTATTTTGCAATGAGCACGCCTGATGACGTCACTCCATTTGCTGGAGATGGCAGTAATGTGATTTCCGGAGATATGGGGAGCGACACGGTAGTTGCTGGAGGCGGTAACGATACGTTAAATGGCAGCCTGGGCAATGATCTTGTCGTCACTCCTTTCGAGGGCATTGATACGCTGGCAATAGATGAGTGGTATTCTGGTTCAGTAACCGATACGGCGCAACTTGGTAATGGGGATGGGATGATATTTTGCATTGCCAATGTTGATGTTCTGGTTCAGGCAATGGCGGTCTTGACTGGTTCGACTGCCGGTAATCTTGAACCCGTTTTACAAATGGCCAGTCAAACGCAACAGGCATCTGTATTGGCAACCAGCTGGAATTGATCTGGGTTAGGGTGGTCATAATATTTCGTTTGGTGTGATGGATACAGGATTTTTTTGCCTGCAGGTCATTGGGGCCTTTCATCAGGTTGTGGTGGATGAGATGACCCTCAAACACAGCCTGTCGGCTGAAATGGAGCTGGATGACGTTGCCGGGGAACCGGTATTCGGCAACACAGCGCTCCTTCTCGCGGCCAAGGAGCTCGCGATGACGGCCAGGCTGGTCCGGCAGGAGCCCTCGCGTCTGGACAAGGCGCCTTTGCCGGCTATTGCCCGGCATCTTGATGGTCGATATTTTATTGTTGCACGGTTTGAACGGGGTCAGGGTGAGGGCGTTCAGTTGGGAGCCCCGAGACTGCTGGTGCAGCACGCCGGGAGCCCCCCGGAGATTATCTCTGTGGAGGATTTTGTCTCAGAGAGTACCGGCGAATTGATGTTCTTTATGAGCAAAGCGACCTTTACTGGAGCGCTCGCCCGATTCGACTTTACCTGGTTTATCCCGGTGATTATCAAGTACCGCCGGTTACTGGGTGAAATCCTGCTTATTTCACTTTTCCTGCAGCTCATTGGACTGGTGACGCCGCTTTTTTTTCAGGTGGTAATGGATAAGGTGCTTGTCAACCACGCCCTGAAAACCCTCAATGTCATTACAATCGGTTTTGTCACCGCCACTTTATTTGAAGCTGGTTTGAGCGGAATCCGTACCTGGGTCTTTGCTCATACGAGCAGCAAAATCGACGTGGAGTTGGGAGCCCGGATCTTTCGTCATTTGCTTGGTCTACCGCTTACCTACTTCCAGAGTCGCAGGGTCGGCGATTCGGTTGCCCGGATCCGTGAGCTGGAGAATATACGCTCATTTTTGACGAGTAATGCCTTGACGGTGGTGATCGATATCGCCTTTTCGTTTGTGTTTTTTGGGGTGATGATTTGGTACAGCATGCCACTTACGCTGATCGTGCTCGGTTCGATACCCTTTTATGTGGCGTTATCGATCGTCTTTACGCCCATGATTCGCGGTCGTCTCGATGAAAAATTTAATCGTTCCGCAGAGAACCAGTCCTTTCTGGTAGAAACCATAAGCGGAGTCGATACCCTCAAGGCGATGGCGGTTGAACCTCGCTGGACGCACAAGTGGGATCAGCAACTTGCGGCCTATGTTACAGCTGGGCTGTCGGTTACCAATGTGGCGACGATCGCCGGCGGCGGCGTCACGCTGGTCAGCAAGCTGGTAACCGTCGCTATTCTCTGGCGGGGGGCAGGACTTGTGCTGGATAATGAGTTGACGGTGGGAGCGTTGGTCGCCTTTAACATGCTGGCCGGACAGGTGTCGAGTCCGATTGTGCGTCTGGCTCAACTCTGGAATGATTTCCAGCAGGTAGGAATTTCCATGAGTCGCTTGGGTGATATCCTCAATGCTCCAACAGAGGTTGCCGCCCAAAGAACCCGTTTGCCGAAAATCGCCGGGACGATTGAATTCGATCAGGTATCCTTTCGTTATCGGCCGGATGCTTCAGATGTGATACGACAGGTTGATCTGAGGATTGAACCGGGTGCGGTGATCGGTATTGTAGGGCGATCCGGGTCGGGCAAAAGCACCCTCGCACGGCTGGTCCAGCGGCTTTTTATACCGGACCGTGGCCGCATACTTGTCGATGGTTACGACTTGTCCGTGGTGGATATCGTTTCGTTGCGTCAGCAGATTGGCGTGGTTTTGCAGGAGAATACGCTGTTTAACCGGTCGATTAGAGCCAATATTGCACTCTCCAATCCCTCCTTGCCACTTGAAGTGGTGATTGATGCTGCCAAACTCGCTGGCGCACATGAGTTTATCTGCGAACTGCCTGAAGGGTATGATACCATCGTCGGTGAACACGGTACCGGGCTCTCAGGAGGACAGCGGCAGCGGATCGCCATTGCCAGGGCTCTCATCACAAATCCACGCGTGTTGATTTTTGATGAGGCAACCAGTGCTCTTGATTATGAGTCCGAGAAGATCATCCAGGACAACATGCGGCGTATTTGTAAGGGAAGAACGGTGCTGATCATTGCCCATCGCCTCTCTGCCGTGCGTGATGCGCACCGCATCATCGTATTGGAGCGGGGCCAGATTGTCGAGGAGGGCACTCACGCTGAGTTGCTGAAGGTAACAAACGGAATCTACTCCCGCCTTTACAAGTTACAGATCGGCATGCAGTCGGCTGAGGTGGCGGTATGAGCCGGTTTGCTGCGAGGATAAAACGTCTGCTGTCAACAATAAGGCGACGCCTCTTTCCAAAGAGAGATTGCCTGGGGGCAGGGGCGCTCAGGTTGCGCATTCTGGCCTTCCGTGAACTGATTGAACGTTACCAGCAGCATGTTACCCGTTTTTGGTCGCGCAGGCATGAGGTAACACTGCCGGAGCTGAAAGCGCATGAATCGGAATTTTTACCCTCAGCGCTCTCGTTGCAGCGGGCGCCCGTTTCACCAACCGGTCGCTGGGTTGGGCGTATTCTGATGGCGTTGCTTTTGGCGCTGCTCTTGTGGTCGTTTTTGGGGAAGATGGATATTATTGTTAATGCGTCGGGCAAAATCATACCGTCCGACTACAGCAAAACCATCGCTTCCGTTGAGACGGCTCGTGTGGATCGACTCTTTGTTAAAGAGGGTGATTCGGTTGTTGCCGGTGATCTCTTGATATCGCTTGATACCCGCATGAGTGACCGGGAGCGGGACAAGGCCGCTGGTGACCGGGAAACGGCGCTCTTGCAGGTGTCGCGTTCCCGGGCTCTCCTGGCGTCAATTGATGCGGGTAAACTCAAACCGATGGTTGGAATGGAATGGGTGCGTGCTGATCGTATTGCGGACGCTCGGCATCATCTGGAAAGTCAGTGGCAGGATTTTGAGGCGAAGCTGATACGTCTGGATGGCGAGATCGCACGGTATAAACGGCAACGCCCTCTCATCTCTCAAAGGGCGAATGATTACAAGGCTCTGGCAAGAGACCATGATGTATCGGTACACTCCTGGCTGGAAAAAGAGCAGGAGCTGATTGAGTTGGAAGGTCGGCTTGCGGATGCTGCCAACCAGCGCCGCGCCCATATTGCCGAGATGCGAAAAAATGCAGAGGATGCACTGAATGAAGGCATGCGGCAGGCACAAGCATCCGGACAGGATGCAGAGCGTGCCGCTGCGCACAGTGACCTCTTACGCCTGACAGCCCCTGTTGCCGGCACAGTGCAGCAGTTGGCGGTCCATACGGTAGGCGGTGTTGTGCAGTCGGCTCAGCCATTGATGGTGATTGTTCCACGTCAGCATCAGGTCGAAATCGAGGCTTTTATAGAAAACAGGGATGTCGGATTTGTTGCACAAGGCCAGGCTGCACAGGTCAAGATCGAAACCTTCGATTACACCAAATACGGGATGCTCTCCGGTCGCATTTCTCATGTATCGCGTGATGCGATAGATCAGAATACCCGGGCCAGCAATGCAGCCTCAGTGCCTGGTTCTCAGGATGAGATGAAAAAGCAAATGCCAAAAGGACCGGTCTATGCCGTCAGGGTTCTTTTGGAGCATACCGCCATGAATATTGATGGTCGTCAGGTTGTGCTGACGCCCGGCATGAGCGTGTCAATCGAGATCAAGACCGGTAGTCGGCGCATTATTGAATATTTTCTCTCTCCGCTAATACAGCATGTACACGAAAGTTTTAATCAGCGTTAAGAGGCGCTGTTGCATTCTGACAACGCTTATCTCGGTGCTTTTTTTGCCGACAGTCGCCCCAGGTGTTCCTGATATTCTTCAGGATCCCTTGCGAGTTCAGCCTGATCGCTTGCATACGGGTGCCACTTTTCCTGACGGGAGTCTCATTGCATCTACTTGTGCTGCAGATCTCTCTCAGCCGTTGGCACTCGAAAGCGCTATTGATATTGCATTGTGCAATAATCCACAAATTCGTTCTGCCTGGGCGGGAATCAAGACTCAGTCGGCGGTGCTGGGTGAAGCGCGTGCCAAGTATCTGCCAACCATAAAAATTTCAATAAGTCGATTGGCAACCCGCACCAGTTATTCTTCCTTCACCGGAACTCCGAGTTCGGTTCTGACCGGTGATCAGATCTATGGCTCGATAAACTGGAGCTTGCTGGATTTTGGGGGACGAAGCGCTAACAATAATATGGCCTCGCAGATGCTCTTGGCGGCTCTTGCAGCGCATGAGGCATCGCTGCAAAAGATTATGGCCGGCGTTATACAGGCCTATTTTGATGCGATGATGGCCCAGTCAAACTATGTTTCACGAAAAAAAATGGCGGATATTGCCGAGACGGTTTTTTCGGCAACCAAACGGCGTGAGGCTGGTGGTGCGGCACCATTGTCTGATACGTTGCAGGCGGCTACTGCACTAGCCAAGGCGCAGCTGAATGAAGCGCGAGCTAAGGGAGAGTTCAGCAAATCGCAGAGTCAGCTGGTACAGTCGATGGGCCTGGCACCAGGCACAGCCCTGCTTTTGCCTCAGACACTGGAGCTGAATCGGGCAGATGAGGTGAAAGAGCTGAGCCTCTGGCTACAGGAGGCGAAAGAACAACATCCGGCTATCAGGCAGGCTCGTGCAAAATCGGCTGCTGACAAGGCGAAAATTTCCATGGCGCGCTCTGAGGGGTTGCCATCGCTGGAGGCGACTGCCTATTTTTCCACAAACGGATATCCAAATCAGGGGCTGTCGTTTAGCAATCAGTCTGTGAAAGTGGCTGGCTTAACTTTAAATGTGCCGATATTTGAGGGATTTGGCAGAACCTACAAGATTCGGGGTGCAGAAGCCCAGGCGGAACAGAGTGAGGCCCAGCTTCAGGATACAAGTAATCAGATTCTCACTGAGGTCGTCAAGGCGCATGCGGATGCACTAACATCGCTGGGGACCCTCAAAGCTGCCTTGCGGCTTATGGGAGCAGCAAAACAGAGTCTGAACTCTTCCTTGCGTCGCTATGAGCGTCATGCAGCCGATATTCTTGAGGTTCTCAATTGCCAGTCATCACTTGCAGACGCTGAGCAGGAGCGGAATCGTGCTGTGGCAGAGTGGCGATCGGCTCGTCTGAGATTGCAGGCCAATTCCGGACATATGGGAAAGGCGGATTTTCTGGAGGAGCAGCCGTGAGATCGTCTCAGTTTTTAGAACAACCGAATATTGGCCCTGTTCCCTTTAGTTTAATCAGTTCTGACTGTGTCGCCTGATTTATTCTTTGGCTTTAGGCTCAGGAGTTGTTATTGGTTGACACAGATATTAACCTCACCTATGCGTTCGATCATTTTCTATACAGTGCCATCAGGCTGATCTCCAATTCGGGTTTACTGAAGAATTCAAGCCATCTCTAAGCGGCAACCGGGCGCCACTCTGTAGAAGGCCGATGAAGTACTGGAGGTATGGATTTTCTTTCACTTGAGCGACTGTCTCCATGTCTGAAAGACCCAGCTTTTCCTTGATGATCAAAGAGCCCAGCGCCATGCGTACCGTGAGAGCAGGGGCCCCTCTTTTCGAGGGGAAGTTCTTGGCATAAAGATTCTTGGCAACATGCAACGCAATAGCATCAGCCAGTTTCATCCAGCGATTTTCAGGATCGAGTTTGCCGCCAAACGGCAGATGGAAATTCTCAAAGGCGAGCTGCTGAAACTTCGTCTGGTACATGAATCGGCGATTTCGAGGTGCAAGGATTTTGAGGCTTTTTCAGGGTTTTCCTTGCACACAATATACGGAAATAATCGCTTAATTCATTACAGTAAAAGGATTTACCTATTATTCAGTGGCCCCTCATTAGGAGAAGGCGATCGGGAACTTCCGTTCATGGGTATTAGGAAATTTAGGACGGGAAATTTCGGGGACGGTAGTCATAACACGCAGTTACCGGCACAGAACGTGGCGGCACTTAGGGCGAAGTTGAGTTGCAAATTTCTGTAATTGAGCGGTGCGCCGGTCTCTGAGGCTGGTTTCAGGCGAGGGCTTGGGCTATGGCTTTGGCGAAGGAGGGGGCGTCGAAGGATTCGGGGATGATGTCGGCGTTGAGGCCGAGTTTTACGAGGGCGTTGGCGGTTGTGGTGCCTATTGCGGCAAGGAGAACCCCTTTGGGCAGGGCGGTTGTGCCGATGGTTTCAAAGAAATTGTCGGCTGTGGAGGGGCTGGTGAAGGAGATGCAGTCGAGTTTGCCGTCCTGGAGCAGCTTTTTGACGTTGGCGCTGGCTTCAAGAGAGGGTTTGATGTTGTCGTAAACGGTTAACTCTGTGCAGGTGCCGCCGCGTTTGGCGATGATGGCGGGGATGATGCCGAGTGAGAGGTTGCCTCTTACGAAGAGAAAGGTTTTACCTGTAATTTCCTCACCACTGATCTCCTCCATGAGTGTTACGGCGTCGGCGATTTTTGGTACTGGCTGGGTAACAATGCCGTGTGCGGAAAGGTCTTTTGATGTGGTTTTGCCGACAGCCCATACTTTGAGCTGCTGAAGGGTTTTAAGCTCTTCGGGGCTCTCCTGAAGAAGCCGCTCCATAAAAAAGCTGATGCTGTTTGCGCTGGTAAAGAATACACCGTCAAAGCGGCTAAGGTCGGGGACCTTCCAGCCGGACACCGGCCTGATCTCAATTGTCGGGAAGACAAATGAGTTCAGGCCGTACTGTTCCAGTTCTTTGACGAATGATGCTGCCTGATGTTCCGGTCGTGTGACGAGAACGGTTTTCATCAGCGCGTCTTGCGGATCTGTGAGAGAATCTCGTCTGCACCCTGCTTGAGGAGCTCCTCGGCGAGTGCAATGCCAACCTCTTCTGCCTGCTCGGGCGAGGTGATGCCGGTTTTGGTGATTTCGTTACGGATTCCGATTTTGCCGTCAACCGAGCCGACAAAGGCCAGCAGGTGGAGCGTGCTGTTCTTGAAGGATGCGTAGGCGCCGATGGGAATCTGGCAGCCGCCCTGGAGGTGGCGCAGAAGCGCACGCTCTGCACGGCAGCAGTATTCGGTGGTGGAGTGGTTGAGCACTCTGACGATCTCTCTGGTCTGTTCGTCGTCAACGCGGGTCTCAATGCCGAGCGCACCCTGGCCAACCGCAGGAAGCATCACTTCGTGTGGCAGGATTTCGGAGATACGGTCGCTGAAGTTGAGGCGGAAGACGCCTGCGTAGGCGAGCATCATGGCGTCGAATTCACCCTCGTCGAACTTCTTGAAGCGGGTGTTGAGGTTGCCTCTGATGTCGAGAATCTGAAGGTCGGGACGCAGGCTGAGGAGCTGCGACATGCGGCGGAGGCTGCTGGTAGCCATTCTTGCGCCTTTCGGCAGATCCTGAAGCTTTACGCCGCCTTTGGAGATAATGACGTCGCGAGTGTCTTCACGTTCGGTGAAGGAGGTGATGAGCAGTCCCTCAGGGGTGCCGGTAGGAACATCCTTCAGGCTGTGAACTGCAAGATCGATCTCTTTGGCGATAAGATGTTTTTCGATGTCTTTGGTGAACAGGCCCATGTCTCCGATTTTGGAGAGAGGGGAGTCGAGAAGCACATCGCCGGTGGTTTTGACGAGCTTGAGCGTGATATCGAGCTCTGGAAAGTGTCTGGAAAGTTCCGTCTTGGTGAATTCTGCCTGCCACAAAGCGAGAGGGCTGGACCTGGTACCGATGATAAGCTGTTTTTTCAAGGCAATTACAGATTTTTATTTAGTGTGACTGGTTTGGTTCTTCAAGATCGAAAACATTGCGTACAAGGTTGACTCTGCTTGGAATAGAGTCGGATGTGTCGATCGGTGCCTTGAGCATTTTGATCGGGTGGTGCAGAATTTTTTTAAGGATCCGGTCTGTCAGGTGATCCATTCTCTGAAGCTCTTCATCGCTCACCTTGAAGCGGTAACGCTCGAGCTCTTTCTCCTTGATTTCGATGAATTTGGACTGGAGATCGACAATAGTGGGACGAACTTTCAGCGTGTTGATCCACTGGCCGAAGGCGACAAGCTCCTCTTCGATGATTGCGTTGACTTTGGGAAGTTCCAGACGACGTTTTTCGAGGTTTTTATCGATGATATGCTTGAGGGCATCGATGTCCTTGAGGAACATGTTCTGGAGCTTTGCGATGTCGGGGTCGACATTGCGCGGCAGGCCGAGGTCGAGAATGATGACTGGCTTCAGGCGGCGCTTGATCATGCTCTGGTGCATCTCCGCTTCACCAAGGACATACTCCTTGCTGCTGACGGCGGTGATGATGATATCGAATTCGTGGAGATGCTCCTTGTAGCTCTCGTAGGGAAGCACCTGGTTGGTGCCGAGCTCTTCGGCAAGGGCTTCGGCTTTTGCAAACGTCCTGTTGGTGATGACGATGTTGCGTGCGTTCTTGGCGACCATGTGTTTGGCGGCCAGTTCGCCGGTTTCGCCGGCGCCGACGAGCAGCACCTTTTTCATAGAGAGGTTTGAGAATATCTTCTGGGCGAGCTCAACGGCCGCATAGCTGACCGAAACCGCGCCTTCCATGATCTTGGTCTTGGTCTTGACCTTTTTGGCGACGCTGAATGCGGTGTGAGCAAGGCGGGTGATGAGGATTCCTGCGGCCTGGGATTCCGCGGCGATGCGGTAGGCGGTCTTGACCTGGCCGAGAATCTGTCCTTCACCGAGGACAAGGGAGTCTATGGCGCTTGCGACTTCGAAAATATGACGGGCGGTGCCGCAGTAGAATCGGCTGAAAAAGTGTTCGGGGCGGACATCCTTGCGGGCGTCCTTGAAGGAGATGAGATACTCCTTGAGATACTCTCCTGTGACCTCACTCATTGCAGGGACGACGTAGAGCTCTGTGCGGTTGCAGGTCGAGATCACCATCGCCTCGTCAGCAATCCCGCTGGATATCAGTTCGGTGATGAACTCCTTGTTCTGGACTTCGGAAAGGGATATCCTTTCGCGGATTTCAATAGGTGCGGTTTTGTGGTTGACACCGATCGAAATGATGTTCATAGCAGAACTGTTTAAGTGAGCCTATATCGTGCGATGCAAAACAAAAGCTTCGAGCATTATAACGCTTAAGCGTAAAATATAGCCTTTCGCCCCGATATTTTCAAACACAAGCCTGATTTAAAAGGCTATCCCGTGGAATGTTGGTGAAGAAAAGGTCATCAGAACAATCAGTGCGGTGACGAAAACGAAAAGTATAATCAGAAGGTAAGCCATATGTTTGATATCCCATCCGAGAATCGGCTTGACGAAGATGCTTGTTCCGTAGAGCAGCCAGATGATGATGAGGGTTATCATTCTCGGCTCGAGGAGATTGATGGCCTCTTTTGATGCTCTCTGCTCGATGATGCCGGCAAAGAGGGTGATGGAGAGAAAGAGGAATCCGAATGCAACGGCATGCATGGTAAGCTGTTCGAGCACTTCGAGGTTCGGCAGGCGCTGAAAGAGCAGCTCAAAGCGGTTTTTCTGTATCTGGCGGAAGAGCAGCAGGTAGAGTATGCTGTAGAGACCGGCTATGGCAATGGCACTGAAGCCGAAAATTGAGGAGATCAGGTGGACGCCGATGCCGACGCCGCTGAAGGTTATTCCGCGACTGGCGGTCTGTGCGGTGAGTATCGAGGAAATGAGCTGGGCGCCGGCGGCAAAGGAGATGACAAAAAATCCGGTCTTGTCGCTCTTTGTGGTGAACTCTATGAAGAGGTAGGTTATTGTCAGGGTAAGGGCAACCATGGTCATCATATTGACAATCGAATAGCTGATCCGGTAGCCTTCCATAGAGGTGAGAAGTCCGAGATAGAGCACATGGGAAAACACGGTGAGGGCCAAAAGGGGCTGCTTGTAATTCTTGCCGAGCGGGGTGTCCTTGAAGAAGTGTGCGCCGTAGAGAAATGCCGTCGTTACATAGAGGAGCGAGACGATCTGATTGAGTACGAGCAGCGGCAGGTTGCTGAGCAATATATTGTTCATTGTATTCATGGTAGAGGGGGGGGATCTGGCAGTTAAATGGTTGCCTTGAGCATACGGGAGAACCTTTCAGATGAAGCATCTTCCCGGCGCAAAGATTGTGGTCTGAATTACAAAGAAAAAATGTATATTCCGGCCGTCATGGGGTATAAATATACTTTTATTTACAAGGATAAAAAGATGAGCTCGAAAAAGAATATTAGAAATATAGCCATTATCGCGCACGTTGATCATGGGAAAACCACACTTGTTGATTCGATCTTCCAGAAGACCGGCGCATTCAGGGATAATCAGCAGGTCAATGTAAGGGTGCTGGACTCCAATCCCCAGGAGCGGGAGCGGGGCATTACGATTTTTTCAAAAAATGCTTCTGCCGTATACAAGGATTACAAGATCAATATTGTCGATACACCGGGCCACGCTGATTTCGGTGGTGAGGTGGAGCGCATTCTCAAGATGGTTGACGGTGTGCTGCTTCTTGTCGACGCCTTCGAGGGCCCTATGCCGCAGACCAAGTTTGTGTTGCGCAAGGCTCTTGAGCTTCATTTGAAGCCTATCGTCGTTATCAACAAGATCGACCGTCCGCAGTCTGACCCGGTCAAGGTTCACGATCAGGTGCTCGATCTCTTCATTGCTCTCGGTGCAGAAGAGGAGCAGCTCGATTTCCCTTATTTGTTTACTTCCGCCAAGAATGGCATTGCCAAGTACAGCATGGATGACGAGGATGGCGACATGAGCCTCCTGCTTGATATCATCATCAAGGAGATTCCGCCTCCGGAGACCAATGATGATGCGCCATTCCAGATGCTGGTGACCAGCCTCGACTACAGCGAGTACATCGGCAAGATCGCCATCGGCCGTATCCATCGCGGTACAGTGAGCCCCGGAACCCAGCTCGCAGTGGTAAGCCCCGAGGGACTTGCCGGTCGCGGTACGGTTACCAAGCTCTTCCAGTTCGATAAGCTTCAGAAGGTTGAGGCCAAAGAGGCCTCTTCGGGCGATATCATCGCTCTGGCGGGCATTGCCGACGCCAACGTTGGTATGACTCTTGCGGCCATAGATGCACCGGAACTGCTCGAGTCGTTCGAAATCAGCAAGCCGACACTCTCCATGCTCTTCTCGGTGAACGACTCTCCCTTTGCCGGACTTGAGGGCAAGGAGGTTACCAGCCGCAAAATTCGCGAAAGGCTGATGAAAGAGGTCATGACCAATGTCGCCCTCAACGTCGAGGAGACCGACAGTGCTGATACCTTCCGCGTTTCAGGCAGGGGTGAGCTTCACCTCTCCGTGCTGATTGAGACCATGAGGCGTGAGGGGTACGAACTCGCCATTGCAAGGCCGGAGGTCATCATGCACAATGATGAAAATGGCGTTATGATTGAGCCGATCGAGCATGTCACCATCGACATTCCGGATGAGTATACCGGCGTGATCATTGAAAAGATGGGCCGCAGAAAGGCTGAGATGACTCATATGGGCACTCTTCGTGGCGGTATGGTTCGCCTTGAGTTTGAAATCCCGACAAGGGGTCTGATCGGTTATAATCTCGAGTTTACCACCGATACCAAGGGCGAGGGTATTCTCTCCCACGTCTTCTATAACTATCAGCCGTTCAAGGGCAAGCTGCCCTCAAGGGAGTCAGGCGCTCTTGTGGTTGCCGAGACCGGAACCTGCGTGGCCTATGCGCTCAGCGCTCTCGAAGACCGCGGTACCTTCTTTGTTTCACCGAACACCAAGGTTTACGCCGGCATGATTGTCGGTGAGTCCACCAGAGGGCTCGATATTACCCTCAACGTCTGCAAGACCAAAAAGCTCAGCAACATGCGCTCTTCGGGCACCGACGAGTCGCTTCGCCTCACCCCGCCGAAAATTCTTTCGCTGGAACAGGCGCTTGAGTTCATCAATGACGATGAGCTGCTGGAGGTAACCCCCCAGAGCATCA
This sequence comes from uncultured Chlorobiaceae bacterium, assembly GCA_903824045.1. Classification (GTDB taxonomy): domain Bacteria; phylum Bacteroidota; class Chlorobiia; order Chlorobiales; family Chlorobiaceae; genus Chlorobium. Next base: position 23,363 of record CAIJVD010000012.1, on the reverse strand, counting down.
GGCTTCGCAAGAAGATTCTTGACATGAACCTGAGGGCTAAGCAGACGAAGCGTGACAAGGCCTGAGTAACAGACTGAAGCTTTTCAGCTCACGATGATAACAGAAAAGCCTCCGGATTTCGGGGGCTTTTCTGTTTGGAGCGAATGGGGTGTGCTTCAGGAGATGAGATGGGGCTGATAGGTGTTGAGGAGTTTGCCTCGTTCCCATTAGTTTAATTAGTTGTGAACGTCCCCTTCTTTTTTTGGGGTTAGCTTTCGAAGAAGAGGCGTTTTAGTTGGGCTCTGGCGCTTGAGAGCAGTTCACGGACCTCGGGTTCGCTTCGCCGGGTTATGGCGGCTATTTCGCTAATGCTTTTCGACTCTTGTTCAAAGAGCAGGTAGAGCTCTTTTTCTTCCGCCGTGAGCTGTTCGATTGCGCGCTGCATCTTCATTTCATCACTCTCCTGCTGAGCGACGCCGGCTTTTTCGATTGCGGCTGCCGGTTTTTGCGTTTTGCCGAAAAGCTCTTCGGCGGTGGCGGGCGTGGGTGCGTCGTCGCTCACCGCTCCGAAGATCCTGACGAATTGCTGAAAATCAAGACCGCCTGAAGGGGATGGCTGGATACGGTTTTCGAGAATGTCGGTGGCAAGCTTCCGGAAACGGTCGCGTATGTCGGGCAGCCTTACGGCGAAGTCAAAACTGTCGTCCATGTCACGGGCGGAGGCATCATAAGGCACCTTCATGAGTACCGGTATGCCGGCTTCACGGGCATATTTTTCGGCGATGCCGCTGCCGTCGTCGCGGTTGATGATGAGGCCGAGCAGGCGAGATGAGCCGCCGATGGTTTTGAAGTAGTTGTTGGCGCGGCAGATGTTGTTGGCTGTGAAGATCGATTGGCGGTCGTTGTTTGTGACCAGTATCACTTCCTCGCTGAGCGATCTGGCAAGCGGTGTGGCAAATCCGCCGCAGACCACATCACCGAGGAAATCCATGAGGATGATGTCGATATCCCACTTGAAGATGCCGAGCTTTTCGAGGGTGTCGAAGCCCGAGATGATCCCCCTTCCGCCGCACCCTCGTCCAACCTGGGGCCCTCCGAGCTCAATGCCGTAAATCGGCTGGGGAAAGCCGGGGATATCTCGGCGGAAGACAATGTCGCTGATGGTGAGCGGCTGGTTCAGTGCACTCTTTTCGGCAAAGAGGTCGGTGACGGTCGGCAGGGGAATTCCTCCGAAGAGCGAGGTGGTGGAGTCGTGCTTGGGATCGCAACCAAGCTGCAGCACCCGCTTGTTCATCATGGCGAACGTGGCGCTGAGGTTGGTCGTCGTAAAGCTTTTGCCTATGCCGCCCTTTCCATAAATTGCAATCGTTCTTGCTGCCATTTTCTTCCGCCGGAAATATGTGGTTTCGGTTTTCTCTCTGCCCTTCAGTTCTTGTCGGTTTTCCAGTTTACCACCATCTTGAGGCAGTCGGGGTCGTTGAACGCTGTCAGATAAGCTGCCTCGATGTTTTCGTCGAGCGTGCAGCGGTGGGTAAATATCTTTTCGGCATTGAGTTTGCCCAGGGCGACAAGCTCTCTCACACGCTCCAGGTCACCCTTTGCCCACTGCTTTGCAGCTATGAATGAGAGCTCCTTGTTGAAGGCCTGGGAGTAGTCGATGTTCATTCGCTGGTAGTATCCGCCAAAGATCACCGTTCCGTGGAATTTCAGGAACTTGAGCCCGGCGTCGATGGCGCTCATGATGCCGGTGCTGTCTATAAGCACGTCAAATTCATGAACGGCAAGTGCGGCTGCGAGATCTTCGCTTTCAGGGTTAACTTTCAAATCTGCTGCGGAGCAGTCGAGACGGTTCTGCTTGAGATCGGTTGCCGCCACCAGCTTTGCGCCCTGGTGTTTTGCAAGTTCGGAAGCGAGCAGTCCTACCGCACCCTGGCCGAGGACCAGCACTTGTTTATTTTCAACACAGGCAAGATCAACAATATGCAGCGCTGTTGCTCCAAGCGGGAGGGCTATACCGAGTTCCGGGTTTTCTATGCCTTCCAGGAGGGTAATGCTCTCAACCGGGCAGACGATGAACTCTGATGCGCCTCCGAACGCCCCCTGAACCCCTTCGTAGCCGAAAGAACCGGCGACATAGGCGAACTTGCCGATCAGCTCCTGGTTGACCTGATCACCTGCCTTGATGATCTTTCCGACAGTTTCATAACCGGGAATAAACGGGAAGATGAAGGGCCATGACGGGATAAGGCCGTTATAGGCCATCTTTTCGGTTCCTGCGCTTATTGAGGACCACCAGGTCTCTACAAGCACATCGTTTGAGGAGAGCGGCTTGAGGGTGACCTCAGAGAGCTTTATCTGCTTGACTCCGGTGAAGATGACTGCTTTTGCTTTCATAATGATTTCCTGTTCAGGGGGGTCAGGCCGTCTTTTGCTGGCGAAGCTTTTTCTCGTTGTGCTTTTCAAGAAGCAGGCGGATGACAAACTGGGCGGCGTTGACCAGATAGCTCAGATAGGCGAGAAGCGCAGTCCAGATGAGCGTGCTCTCTTCGAGATGCAGAAAGAAGAGGACAAAGTATGAGAGGTGCACCACCATGGCTATGGCGCTGCCGAAATCCTCCCAGAAAAATTCCGGTGCAAAGGCAAATGCGCCAAAAACTTCCAGCTCAAAAAATCCTCCGGTTACAAATATCAACAGAAGCATCAGGGTTTTCAGGGTCACAAAAAAGGTGATCCAGTAAAAGTCGTGGATCCAGATTCCCGAAGAGTAGAGCCAGGTGACGGTGAGGCCAGCAAGGAACATGACGAACTGTATCGGGGCAAGAACTCCCTGGACCGTCGTCCAGACCGATGCGTTTCTGCGTGCAAGCTGTTCAGGGGTGTAGCGGGGCATAGGGCCAATACCTTCTTGGATGGTGAAAAATGGTTTCAAACTCTTCGGTTTTCCCTTCAAAAACCAGATGAATATAGCAATTTGGCAAGTGCCGCAAAAGGTGACCCGTCCGGTTAGCGGACGCTCCATTCATGAGCGTTGTAGAGCGTCGATATCAGGTTGACCTCCGCGTTCGTGATCCGCTTGTTGAATCCTTCGAGTTCATCATAGTAGTAAAGGAAGGTTCTTGGCTGTTCATCGTGCAGGATTTTCTGGTAGCGCTTCCAAAGCAGGATTTTGCGCTCTTCAGGAAGAGGGCGCTGAAGCTCTGAGATGACCCCGTCGAGCTCTTTGTTGGTGAACGCCGATGAGTTGAAGGGGCGTTTGGCGAAATCGGATCCCCAGATGACAAGCTGAAAGGGGAGCGTTTCGGCAGCAAGGCCGGAGAGCGCGGCGTCGTATCGGTATTCGTTCTGGCTTTTCAGAAAGACGAGGCTCTCATCGAATTTCAGTCGGCAGTCGATGCCTATATCGCGCAGGTTCTGCTGGACAATGGTTGCCGCATAGTTTCGTCTGGGATTGCCAACCGGGGCGGCGAGCTGGAAGGTGAACTTTTTGCCGTTTTTGCGAAGGATGCCGTCCGCTCCGGGCGCCCATCCCGCTTCGCACAGAAGGGCCGATGCCTTTTTGGGATTGTATTCGTATGGGTCGAGCGTTGTGTCGATGATTTTGCTGTGGGCCGGGGAGAGTGAGGTGTTGACGATCGTCGCGTGAAGAGGCCCCATGAATCCGTCGATAATCGACTGGCGGTCGATGGCAAGGGTAAGGGCCCGGCGGACCCGGCTGTCGCCGAAGAGGGGGTGCGGTACTATCCGGCGGCTGGTGCGCCAGGCATCTCCATCAATGTTCAGCCAGACAATGCTGTCGAAGTAGCGGTTTTTGACTGGTTTTATCTCGATGGAGGGAGAGGTTTTGGCAAGATCAGCAATCTCTTTGGGATTGATGCCTCCAGCCGATATCATGGCGTCAATCTGACCGGAACGGAGCATGGCAAGTCGCGTGGTGTATTCGGGAACAACAACAAAAATCATGGACTTTATGGTGGCGGGGCGGGGCAGACGGGAGGATGGACTGCTCTCGAGCTCAAGTTTTTCCTGGCGTGCCCATTTTTTTACCCTGAACGGTCCGGCGCCGAGCACCGGTATGTCGGAGGCTTTTGCGCGGATCTCTTCGGGTGAGTATGCCTTGAAGAGATGCTCGGCAACCGGCATGAGGTCGTTGAAATGGTCCAGAACGATATCAGGGGCCATTGGCTTGCTGAAATGGAGGACGAGGGTCGAGTCATTCGGGGTCTCAACTGCACGATTGATGTCGGGGGTTCCGTCGGGGAGCAGAAGCAGGTCGTCGAGATAGTGCTGGCGGGCGCTCGCAATTTTCGGGTTGATATAGAGGCCGTAGGAGTATTTGAAGTCGCGCGCAGTGACTGGCTTGCCGTCTTCCCAGACGCACTGGCTTTGGAGGTGGAAGGTGGCATTGCGACCATCCTTCGAGAACTCCCAGCTTTTAGCCGTAGCGGGCAGGTAGATTATGGTTCCGCTCCTGTCGTCAAGTGATGGCCTGACAAGCGCTGGATAGATGAGTTTGCAGATCTCCCGGGACATGGAGAGCTGGATGAGGAGCGGGTTGAGATAGTCAAAATCCGCCGATACAGCCGTAACGATTCCCTTGCGCTGCGGCTCACCGTTGTTGCCCCTGCAGCCGAATATCCCGGCAAGGATCAGCACTATGGAGAGCGGAAGCAGGGCGGCTCGAAGAAGTTTTCGTCTCATGGGATATCGCCGATAATTGTCAATTCAGAGGGCGGTGCAGTATAACCATTTTTGAGCACATTCGGGGGGTGCAGAGGCGGCTGCATGTTCAGCCAAAGAGGCCGCTGAAGGAGTTAACGGCGAGTGTTGTGGGATTGATGAACCCCTCGCCGTAGACGACGCCGATCTGCTCGCCAAAATACCTTGCGCGGGCTTCGAGTCCGGTAAGAAACTCCTTTCGCTTAATCAGGGTTTGGGGCTCGTCCTCAGCACCCTCCTGGTAGAACTGCGAGCTAAAGGCAAGAATTGCGCGCCTTGAAGTCTCAAATGTTTCCGAGACGTCAACAATCAAGCGGGGCTCGAGGTGGCGAAACTGGATGTAGTAGAGCAGGTGACGCGGACGATGAGGCTCCTGGGGTATGCCGTCGAGAGCCGTCGGGAGGTTTTTGAGCCCTGCGTAGTAGACGGCGTCAGTAACAAGGTTCGATGCTTTTCCATGGTCCGGATGGCGTTCGTCCGGAGGATTCGAAAAGACCACCTCGGGCCGGAACTGCCGGATGACCCGTATGATTGCCGCCAGGTTTTCTTCAGTGTAGAAGAGCTTTGAGTCGCCAAGGTCGAGCGTGGTGCGGCTTTGGTATCCCATAATCTTTGCGGCTTCAGCGGCTTCGGCAGCCCTTGTTTCGGGGGTTCCTGCCGTACCCATCTCTCCCTTGGTCAGGTCACAGACGCCAACACTGCGGCCTTCGGCGATGATTTTCAGAAGGGTGGCGCCGCATGAAAGCTCGACATCGTCGGGATGGGCACCGAATGCGAGCGCATAGAGATTGTCACCTGAACTCCCGGATTGCCTTGTCATGAAAGTGGTATATATTGATGTGCAGCAAATCACCCTCAACTCTGTAACTCTTCGCTAATGCTACAAGTAAAGATAGTTCGGCTTAACAAACAAGCGACGTTTCCGGTTTATGCAACCTCGCATGCTGCGGGAATGGACGTTTCGGCATGTCTTGAGGGCCCGGTGACGATCGAGCCGATGGCAACGGCACTTATTCCTTCCGGCTTTGCCATCGAGCTTCCCGAGGGGTATGAGGCTCAGCTCCGGCCTCGAAGCGGCCTGGCGCTCCGCTCAATGATCTCGCTGCCGAATACACCGGCAACCATTGATGCGGATTACCGCGGTGAGGTCAAGGTGATTCTCATCAACTACGGAAAAGAGGCTTTCATGGTCAATCACGGCGACCGCATTGCCCAGATGGTTGTTGCAAAAGTGGAGCATGTAGAGTTCAGAGAGGTAGATGGGCTTGGGGAGCTTGGCACCACTATGCGTGGAGAGGGTGGGTTTGGTCATACGGGTATAGCTGCCCGCTGAGATTCCGAGCTGGCAGCAAGGCCCTTCAGCCTGTCTTCAGGTATTCGAGGCCGAACTTGTCGAGCTTTCTGTAGAGCGTTGCCCGACCGATACCGAGCAGGCGAGCCGTTCTGGTGAGGTTGCCGTGTGAGGCTTTATATGCCTTGATGATCGCATCGCGCTCATGTTCTTCGAGGCTATAGGCGATGGTGGTGCCGTTGCCGTTGCGCTCCTCCTGTTGGGGTATTTCGGTGAGATGCGTGACAATCCCCCTGTCGGAAGGCTCTCTCTGAGCGGATCCGGGGAGGAGTCCCGCCCTCAGCGTTTCGATGATATTTCCTTTTCGGGTTACCGCTGAGCGCTGAATGGCATTTTTCAACTCACGAATGTTTCCGGGCCACTGGTAGCCGGCAAGGTTTTCAAAGGCATTCGGCCCGAACTGCAGCGTTTCGATTTCGTTTGAGCTGGCAAACTCGAAAAGAAAATGTTTTGCAATGAGAGGAATATCTTCGCGTCTCTCTCTGAGAGGGGGAATGAGGAGGGTAAACTCTTCCAGCCGGTAGTAGAGATCCTCCCTGAACTGGTTGTTTTTGATGGCAAGGGAGAAGTCCCTGTTGGTTGCGGAGATGACCCTGAAGTTGACGCTTCGTTCGGATTTCTCGCCTACGCGCCTGATTTTCCTCTCCTGCAGAGCCCGGAGCACCTTTGCCTGTATGTCGGAGTTCATATCCCCGATTTCGTCAAGAAATATCGTGCCGTTGTCTGCCTGTTCGAAAAAGCCCATATGATCATTGTTGGCACCCGTAAAGGATCCCTTGACGTGTCCAAAGAGGAGGCTGTCGGCAAGATTGTTGGAGATCGCGGCGCAGTTTACGGAGACGAACGGGCCGTTTTTTCTTTTGCTGCCCTCATGGATCGCCTGGGCGAAGAGCTCCTTGCCGGTGCCGCTTTCGCCGAGAATGAGGACGTTCAGGTCTGTTTCCATGACCTGCATGACCTGTTCGATGGCCAGCTTGACCGCCTCGCTTTTGCCGACTATCCTGTGGAAGATGGACTGTGTTTTCAGAACTTTTTTCAGCAGCTGAACTTCGCCCTGGAGTGCGGATTGTGAAAGGGCATTTCTCATGACTATCTCAAGACGGTCGATGCTCAGCGGCTTGGTCAGGTATTCAAACGCTCCGAGCTTGATGCACTTGACAACATGAGGAATGTCATGCGAAGCGGTGATCATGATGACGGGTGTGGCTATATTGTGCGCCTTCATATGCAGCATCACCTCAAAGCCATCCTTTTTCGGCATGTTGATATCCAGAAGAATCACATCAGGAGCGTGTTCTTCGATGCCGCTTATGCACTCCTCCCCGTCAACGGCCACGATCGGCTGATAGCCCATTTTCTGGACGAAATGACTGAGGATGCGGCGCGACGTGTTGTCATCATCGGCAATCAGCACCACACTCTTGCGTGTTGCCGCATTTCTGCCGACGTTATTGCGATTGTATTTTTCCTCTTTCAATGCCACGGTCGTTTTTTTGAAGGGGTGGGGTTATTGGGGCGAGTTCATGTGAGCGGCAATGAAAATCCCTGAAAAACGATAACTCAGGGATTTTCAGTTTGGCATGCTCATTATTGCATGTTTACGAAGCAATAAACCCTCGGCCTTTTCTGTGTATTCCCTGTCAGTTATTCTCTTTGAGCGCCGGAGCCGGAACCTGCACTGAGGGGATGCTCTCCTTCGGGGTAAAGATAATTTCCTTGACCTCTTTTTTCTGACGGTCTTCACCAAAAGACGGCTTTCCAGGGGAGAAAATATTGCTGGCGAGCTGGCCAAGGCCGTGGCTGACATTGTCGAAGAGGTTCTGCACATTGCCGGTGCTGACCGTGGTGTTGAGGTTCTCAAGCAGACCTGTCCAGAGCTTGCCTAAATCCCCGAATGAGCCTGAGCTGATGGTGGAGGTTACGCCATCGATAAGCTGGCCGGTAGCGTTGCCGACAGAGTTGATGACGCCCTGAACCGACTCGGATTTGATGGTGGAGGTTACGCCATCAATGAGCTGACCTGTAGCATTGCCCAAAGAGCTGATTGCGCCCTGAACCGACTCGGAGTTGATCGTGGCCGTTACGCCGTCGATGAGCTGGCCTGTGGCATTGCCGAAAGAGGTGATCGCACCCTGAACCGATTCGGAGTTGATCGTTGAGGTGACCCCTTCGATCAGCTGGCCGGTACTGGTGGTTACGGAGCTGATAACGCCCTGAGCTGACTCGATGGTGGAGTCGAGAAACTGACCGAAGCTGCCGATCAGCTGTGCGATATCCCCACTGCCTGGAGTGACTTCAGTGTTCTGCTGCACCGCAGGTTTCGGGGTGCCTGCAGGTTTGTTGAGCTCTTCTGCTGCCATAATCGTATCTGGTTAAAGGGAGGTGGTTGAAAGTGTATTTTTTTGAATATAGCAAATCTATTTACCAAGTCCTTCACTGCGGCAGGTATTTTGAGTCTCTGTATTTGGTGTATTTAACCGATTTTTCAGGAGATATTCTCTCTGTAGCAGCGGATGAGCTCTTCCTGGTCCATTCCGAGCGCATGCATGAGGTGGAGGGTTCCAAAGATCACCTGGAGCCGGATGATGCCGTTGCGGTGATACTTTCTTGCCGATGTTGTGACCTCGGGCTTAAGGATGTGGACACTGTGCCGCTCTTCTATGCGCCTGACGATATCGTAGTCCTCCATGATGAGCTGTGTTTCGTCATATCCGCCGATAGCATCAAATAACTCCCTTTCGATAAAGAGCGACTGGTCGCCTCCCCGGCATACCGGCAGGGGGAACTGGGTGAACCATCCGAAAAGGCTCATGAGCGGATTCTGGTCATCGAATGCCATTCTGAAACAGCCGGCCTTTTTTCCGGAGTCGATTGCTGAACGGATATCCTCGATGAAGCTCTCTGGGGGAGTAGTGTCGGCATGCAGAAAGTAGAGGATTTCGCCCTCGGTGCTCTTTGCTCCGGCATTCATCTGAACGGCCCGTCCTTTGGCGCTCCGCACCACCTTCACCGGAAGGGAGGAGAGAATATCGGCAGTCCGGTCGCTGCCTGCATCGCTGACAATGATCTCCACTCCGCCATGGTTACGGGTGATTTCGAGAAGAGAGCAGATGGAGTGTTCGATTACGCGCTCCTCGTTCCAGGTCGGAATGATGATGCTTATGGTTTGAGGGGCCATAGTGCGCTTGCTTTGAGGTCTTCAAGAGTATCGATATCCGACAGCTCTTCGAGCAGCTCATGGTCTGCCTGGAGCGAGCGGAGCGTGAGGGTGGTTTCGGCGAGGACCTCCGGGGTGCTCCACGCTCTTCCCAGAAAGAGCTCCTCGATGACTCTCTTCATGCCGATCAGGTAGAACCCGCCATCGCGTGCCGGACCAATAACTGCGTCCGCCCCTTCAAGCGCGATGAATGCCTGCTCAAGGATAAGGGGGGTAATTTCGAGGCAGTCGGTTCCAATGAGCACGATTTTCGTGTATCCATCGTCAAATCCCGCTCTCAGAGCGTTGAGCATCCTTTCGCCAAGCTCTTCGCCCACCTGAAGGGTAGCGCTGAAGCCGTTGGTGAGAAAGATATCATTCGTGGGAATGAAGCCGCAGTAACAGGCTCTTTTTTTTGCATCGAGCTCTCTGCAGACCGCAGCGGTGTGTGCTCTCAGCGCTTTATAGACTTCGAGTGCACTCTCGGCTCCAATGGAGCTCGCAAGGCGAGTTTTTACCTCGCCCGCCACAGGGTTTCTGGTGAATATGATGAGCAGCCGGTCGTTCTTCACAGCAGTGATCCCTGACAGCTCGATCCGGCGCCCGCGGTGCAGCCGTAACAGTGCTGGCCGAGCGAAATCTGGCGGTTCTGCAGCCGCTCCAGGCTGAACTGGCTGATGTGGCGCACTGCTGAGTCTCGAAGGGGGAGGTGGAGCATCTGGTTGAAATCGCAGTCGTAGAGCGCGCCATCCCACCCGACAGAGAGTGTTGTTCTGCACATGAGGGTTTCGAGGGCGAGCGGATTGAAGTTCTTTTCGAGCAGATTCATATATCGGCAGTAGCTGCCGTTTTCGAGAAGCTCTCCGAGAAAGCGGCTGACGGGCATGTTGGTGATGGTGTAGAGATGGCTGAAGTGAATGCCATGCTCCTCCATGAGGTGACTGCGGTACTCCGCTTCAAGCTGCGCCTGACACGCCGGCAGTGAAGGCCCTCCCGGATTGTAGACCAGGTTGAGTTCGAGATTGCTCTCCTTCTTTGCGTAGCCGAGCAGGTTGAGCCGCTTGAGCGCTTCAATGGATCGGTCGAACACCCCTTTTCCCCTTATCAGGTCGACATTCTCCTTTGTGTAGCAGGGAAGAGAGGCGATGATGGTGATCCTGTGCTCCTTGAGGAATTCGCCGAGTGAACTGAACGTTGAGGCGGCTAAGAGGAGGGTGAGGTTAGAACGTACAATGATTTCCGCCTCAGGCGCCACCCTTCGCAAGCTCTCAATGAACCACCGGAACTCCGGGTTCATTTCTGGCGCTCCTCCGGTTATGTCAATGGTTTTGATAGTGCCCCGCTTGATTGCCTCAAGGCAGTGCTGCATGGTCTGGCGCGTCATCATCTCCGTGCGATCCGGCCCTGCGTCGACGTGACAGTGGCGGCAGAGCAGGTTGCAGCGGTAGCCGGTGTTGATCTGCAGTACCTCGATTTCCCCTGAGCGCAGCGGGAGAGAGCCTGACGCTGCAATTTTGCTTGCGAAGGGGAGTATGCCGCAGTCGGTCTCTTCAAGAAGCTTCACCTGGGTGGAGGCATCAGGGAGGGTGGAGTTGCGTTCTGAACGTGATTGCTGATTCAGCATGGCGGGTATTGAGGTCAAATGAGTGTTTTTTTTGATGCACACCACTATGTAACGCCAGACGCCATAATTAGTTCAGCTGCCGAAGCCAAAAAGTTGGCTACGCTTGCGGGCTATTGCTTTGCCATTTGAGCCATCAGTTTTTCTGCAGCCTGCTTTCCGCTGAGTGCAGCCCCTTCCATCGACGCGAGATAGCGCTGATAGGTGTAGTCTCCAGCCAGAAAGAAGTTTTTTACGGGGGTGATCTGGTCGGGACGGTACTGGTCGATATCGGGGACCGCCTTGTAGACAGATTGGGGTATCTTTACTATGGTCGACTTCAGAAGTCTGGCGTCACGGGATTTCGGGAAGCGGTCATGGATATCCTTCATGACCAGCTGCGTGATAACCTCGTTAGGCATATCCATCAGGTCGTGCGCAGGGGCGAGCACGAGGCTCATGACGCTTCCGCCGTTGGCGGAGCCCATCCCCTCCTGGAAATCTTCGGGGCAGGTTATGGAGACGTCAGCAAACGTTGCGAAGATGGTTCCCTGTGAAAACATCAGGTTGTCCAGGTCGGTGATCTTGCGGTCAAACCAGAGCTGGCAGTTTGCTACCGGGCTTCCCTCAAAACGGAAAATATTGCGGAAGTAGTCATGAGTAAGCCACGTCTCCGGGAATATTTTCTTGATGTTGTGCGCGGGAAGGGCTGATATATAGGCGTCAGCCTCGATGGTGTGTCCGTCCTGAAGTACTGCCCGGCTGATGGTTTCGTCACTGTTCAGTTCGAAGCGGCTCAACTTTGCGTCGACAAAGATACGGCCGCCCCGGCTCTGGATATACTGGCGCATCGGCTCGATCATCGACTCACCGGGGTTCTTGCGGAAGAAGCCGAATTTGGTCGATGTGTAATCGGTGCCGAAGTATTTAAAAATGGTGATCATCGGTCGGGCGCTGATAACGTTCGGCTCGATGAAATTCATGGCTAATGCTATGGCCCGCCAGAGCTTCTGCAGCGAATGCTCTGAAGCGCCTCTCAGGCGGTGCCATTCGGAGTAGGTCATACTGTCCTGGCTCCGGAAGTACTCCTCATTGCCGATGATGGCCGGCAAAAGTCCGCGGATCAGGGAGATTTTGTCCCACATGGTAAGGAAGTCGGCCTGCAGGCCTCCGACTATCTCCGCCCAGGGGCTGGGCAGTTTTGCTTTTCTGAAGCTCGACTGTCGGCCGTCCGATTCTGCATAGACGAGCGCATGGTCTTTCCACTGGTAGTTGCTGGCGGCACCAACCCTTTCGAGATAGTCCTGAAGCTGACTGTAGCCTCCGAAAACGATATGGAGCCCTGATTCTATGGAGTCGCCCTCACTATCCTTCCATACGGAGACTTTTCCGCCGAGAACCTTTCTTTTTTCATAGATCTCAACCTGGTGGCCCTGATCTACAAGATCGATTGCTGCAGAGAGGCCCGCAACTCCTGCTCCGAAAATTGCTACTTTCACTGATTGCCAAGATTTCAGGGTTTCAAGATGCCGGGGATAGCCCGATTCAGGGCGCTAATATACATAATAGCGGATGGATAATGAAAGCGTTGCCATACTGGCCTACTGGAGAGGGCTTCCGGTCATTTTGGCTTGAGCGAGTTGAGTGTTTTCAGGGCTCTGTCGAGCTCGGTGGGCACTCTGTTGGCGAGCTGCATGGTGCCTTTGACGATCACGCGCATATCCTGGCTTGCAGGACGGCTGCAGGTGGCAGGCGATAGCGGCTTATCATAACCCTCCTGATTGCTTTGAAGAGGGGGCGGCGGATTGTTTGGTTCTTCCGGCATGACAAATTGGAGGGTGGGGCTGTTTTAAAAAACGGCAAAAAAAAAGGGCGCGCTCTGCTGTGCAGATTGATTCTATTTTAAATAAATTGGAAAAAGAAAACAATGTGTGAACGTTTTCTGCGCTTCCGCAATCCGTGCCCCCCCTTAATTTTTAAAGATAAGCATTGTTTTTCTTGCTAATATTAAAGAAAACGGTTGTGAATTTCTTATTATTGTTTAATTTTCGCCTATCGGTAAACAAAATAACACCAAGTTATGTCCGGACACCTTGACCTTATCGATCTCAAAATAATCGAGTCTCTCGGAGAGAACGGCCGAATCCGGTTGAGTGAACTCGCGGAGGTAGTGGGCCTTTCGATACCCTCTGTCAGCGAACGCCTCGACAAGCTCCAGAAGAACGGCATTATCAAAGGGTTTACCATGGAGGTTGACGAGCGTCAGCTCGGATTCGACATTCATGCATTTGTTCGTGTCAGAATTGACTCCTCGAAGCATTACAAGTCGTTCATGGAGCATGTCATGAAAGAGGATGAGATCATGGAGGCATTCTCGGTCACCGGTGAGGGCTCGCACATCCTCAAGGTCATGACACACAACACCTCCTCACTCGAGAAGTTTCTCTCGAGAATCCAGAGCTGGCCTGGCGTGCTTGGGACCAATACAAGTTTTGTGCTCTCCCAGCTTAAGAAAAACAAGAAGATCAGTGCGGATATTATCCGGACCAACCTGCAGGATCGTCAGGTTCTCATCACCTTTGATGAAAAGAAATCAAGAAAAGTATAGGCGGCATTTTTCGTTTATTCGTGGTACAAAGCAACATTATGCAAATCAACAAGGAGGTTCTCTTGAGCAGTGATACTAAAATTGCGGTTTCCAGCTACTTTGGCGCAATGACCTTCGATCAGAAGGCAATGCGTGCAAGGCTTCCTAAAGAGGTCTTCTCGGCCTTGCAGGATACCATCAGGGCAGGAAAGAAAATTCCCGAAGATATTGCCGGTGCGGTTGCACATGGCATGAAAGAGTGGGCTATGGATAATGGCGCAACCCATTATACCCACTGGTTCCAGCCGATGACCGGTTCTACGGCTGAAAAGCACGACGCATTTCTCTCCATCGACCGTGACGGCACGCCGATTGAGCGGTTCTCCGGCGAGCAGCTGATTCAGGGTGAGCCTGATGCATCAAGCTTCCCGTCAGGCGGCATGCGCACAACTTTTGAGGCTCGCGGCTACACAGCATGGGATCCTTCAAGCCCGGCGTTTCTCATGAAGGGCGGCAAGGACCTGACACTCTGTATCCCTACCGTATTCATCTCCTACCACGGCGAGGCTCTCGATGCAAAAACCCCTCTGCTCCGCTCCATGGATGCGGTCAGCAAGTCTGCAATCAGGCTGCTCGAAATCCTTGGTCTCAGCGGTGTATCTCGCGTCAAAACCTTTGCCGGCTGCGAGCAGGAGTACTTCCTGATCGACAAGAAATTCTTCTCCGAGCGTCCCGATCTGGTCATGTGCGGCCGTACACTGCTTGGCGCACTGCCACCGAAGGGCCAGCAGCTTGAGGATCACTATTTTGGCTCCATTCCTGATCGCGTTCTTGAATTCATGCAGGATGTCGAGCATGAGCTCTACCTTCTGGGCATTCCCGCCAAGACCCGTCACAACGAGGTTGCCCCTCACCAGTTCGAAATTGCTCCTATTTTCGAAGAGGCCAACATCGCCGTCGACCACAACCTGCTCGTCATGGAAGTGATGAGAAAGGTTGCCGAAAAGAAAGGATTCGCCCTCTTGCTTGCTGAAAAGCCTTTTGCAGGCATCAACGGCTCGGGCAAGCACAACAACTGGTCGATCGGTACCGATACCGGCATCAACCTGCTTGATCCGGGTGATACTCCGGAGAAGAACCTTCAGTTCCTTGTCTTCCTTGTTGCAGTGCTCAAGGGTGTTCACAAGAGAGCCGATCTGCTCAGGATGTCCATCGCCAGCATGGGCAACGATCACCGTCTTGGCGCCAACGAGGCACCTCCGGCCGTTGTCACCGTCTTCCTCGGCGGGCTTCTTGAGAATGTGCTCGATGCCATCGAAAGCGGCAAGGTCGACCTCAAAACAGAGAAACAGGTGCTTAACCTTGGACTTGCTCAGGTTCCTGTGGTCAACAAGGACTATACCGACCGTAACCGTACGTCTCCGTTTGCTTTCACCGGCAACAAGTTTGAGTTCAGGGCTGTCGGTTCTTCACAGGCTGCCTCTGTGCCGAACATGGTGCTCAATACGCTTATGGCTGAAGCCGTCGACGACTTCGCCGATGCTATTCTTGCCAAAGTCAAGGCAGGAAAGAAGAAGGATGCTGCAATTCTTGAGACCCTTCGCGAGCAGATTACCGCAACCAAGGCGATCCGCTACCCTGGCGACAACTACAGCGATGCCCTTCAGAAGTATGCTAAGAAGAATGGACTGCCGAACCTGAAGAACACGCCGCAGGCCATCAGGGTACTGGAGAAGAAGGATATTCAGGCAATGTTCGTCAAGTATGGCGTGCTGAGCGTTGAGGAGATTCACTCCCGTCTGCATATCCGTCTCGAGCGCTACGTCAAGGGTATCGATATCGAAGCCCGCACGCTCCAGCTTATGCTCAAAACCCTTGTCATTCCTGATGTTTCAGAGTATCAGGGTGATATCGGCAACTCCTTCAACAACCTGCTTGCAGCTTCCGAGGCGATCGGTCTTTCCGACAAGGCCCTCAAGAGCCAGGCCGGCCACCTGAAGGCTCTGGCTGAAAACCTCTCCAGCCTGATCGACCTGACAGGGAAGCTCGACAAGGTTGTCGACAAGCTCGAAACGCTTGACACTGAGTTTGCCAAGGCCGATTACTGTGCTGATGTGCTGCTTCCGTTCATGGTCAGTGTGCGCGAAGTTGCCGACAGGCTTGAGCTGATGGTCGATCGCAGCCGCTGGCAGCTCCCGACCTACTCGGAAATGCTGTTCGAGCACTGAACAACCGCATACAAAGCTGTGCCAAAAAAGGGCAGCATTTAAAAGAGAAGAGCCCCCTGCACAAGGAGGCTCTTCTCTTTTAGGCTTTCAAACCGCGCTCATCGTACCGCTCTACGCGGGGGGGGGGGGAGAAGCTCTGATACCTTGGCGGTAAGTGCTCTGGTGCCGAACGGTTTGATCAAGATATCCGTATCCCTGTCAAAGCCAACACTATCGGAAAGAACGTCAGCGGTATAGCCGGAAATGAAAAGAGTTTTGAGATTGGGATTTGTTAACTGAAGTCTTTTGGAAAGCTCGCAGCCGTTCATTTCGGGCATGATCACATCCGTGATGAGAAGTTCAAATTCTCCCTTATATGCTTCGGCCACACTGAAAGCCTCAGCGGGAGTCGAGGCTTTCAGTACCCGGTAGCCGCTCTTTTCAAGCATGGTTTTACAGAGCGTAAGGATAGTCAGCTCATCTTCAACCAGCAGTATCGTTGCATCACTTCTTTGAGGTGTGTCAGGTAGCTGCGGTGTGGTAATTTCTGATTTGAGATTGACTCTCGGCAGATAGACCCTTATGGAAGTCCCCTCTCCCACCTCACTGAGGCAGTCGATAAACCCCTGGGATTGCTTGATAATGCCATAGACTGTCGAGAGCCCAAGACCGGTTCCCTTGCCGATCTCCTTGGTTGTAAAGAAGGGCTCGAAGATATGCGGCAAGACAGTCTTGCTGATTCCGCTGCCATTATCAGTAACAATAAGCATTAGATACTCGCCGGGTATTAGACAGGAAAAACCATCCCGGATTTGATTTTCCCGTACAGAGAGCCTTTGTGTTTCAATAGAAATAGTTCCGGCGCCGGCTATCGCATCCCGGGAGTTTATGCAGAGATTGACAAGAATCTGATCGATCTGGACAGGGTCTATCATGACCAATGCTTCACCCCCTCCGGGCTTCCAGGTCAGGGTAATGTTTTCGCCAATCAGTCGATGTAAAACTGGAAGTGTACTTTCTATAACGGCGTTCAGCTCGAGAACTTTTGGCTGCACTGACTGCTTTCTGGCAAAGGCAAGAAGCTGGTTCGTCATGTCGGCTGAGCGAATGGCAGCCTTGCGGATGGAGTTGATGTCGGCACGAAGCGGTTGGGCAAGGTCTGGCTCCTCGAGTGCCATCTCTGAATGGCCGAGAATAACCGCAAGCATATTATTGAAGTCATGTGCTATGCCGCCGGCAAGCTGGCCGAGCATCTCCATTTTCTGGGCGTGCTGAAGCTGGTCCTGAAGTTTTTCGTTTTCTGCCAGAGCAATCTTTTTAGCCCCGGAATCTCGCGAATTTTTGAGTCCATAAGCCAGATTATTGGCCAGCGACATCAAGAAGTTTGTTTCAACTGCGTCAAAGGCATCAGGGCTGGCTGAATAGACGCCCAACAACCCAAATGTTTCAGTATCTGCCACCAGTGGCAGGGTTATGAGTGAGGCAAAACCATGATGTAATGCATCCTTCCGCCAGGGCTCAAAAAGAGGATTGGTGAGAATATCATTTATTTTACAGGGCTGAGCGGTGCGAATGGCAATTCCCGCAGGCCCTCTGCCTTGCGGAACATCTGCCCAGGTAAGCTTGCGATGCTGATCGTAGGCGGTGAAGAACCCTGCCTCCGCAACAATGGATATGCTTTTGGCGTCATCATGTTCTGCAAATCCAGCCCATGCCATCCTGTAGCCGCCAGTATCAACAATGATGGAGCAAATTCTTTGCAACAGTTCCTGTTCGTTTTTTGCATGAAGCAGCGCATGATTGCAGTTGTTGATTGCCAGAAGCGCGCGGCTTTGACGCTTGATTTCGGCTTCTGCAAGGTTACGATCGGTAACGTCCTGGATAATTGAGTAGAGCATCTCTTTGCCGTCAATCGTGATACTGTTGCTGAACACATCAACATCACGAAGAGATCCATCGGCGCGGCGGTGCCGGAAAGAGAAGTGCTGTTTCTCTCCTGATAAAGCCATTGCCATTTCAGCCTTTATTTCAGCCTGAGACAAGGTATTAATCTGCTGAATATTCATCCGGCAGAGCTCCTCAATCGGCCAGCCGTAAAAAGTTGCGGCCGCCTGGTTTGCCTCGGTGATACGGCCGGAACCGGAATCAATAACCATCTTGATTGCTGCATGGCCATCGAAAAGGTTTCTGAACCGAGCTTCGCTCTGTCGCAGCTTTTCTTCCACCTGCCGTCGTTCGGTGATGTCAATGCCTAATCCAACAAGGACCGGGTTCTGGTCAATCATGATTCGCCGTCCCGTCAGCAGGAGATACCTGTATTCCGGTCCCCCTCGAAGCAGAACCCTTGCTTCATCCGTATCATTAATTCCTCTGGTCAGAATGCTTGCGATCTTTTCAGCTATACGCGGCCGGTCGTCTGGATGGATGGCATCCAGCGCCAAAGTGTCAGACATCTCGATTTCCGACACGCCAAAGATTTCATCTCGCAAGTTGTCGTTCCACCCAATAATGCGTCCAGCTGCATCAATGATATAAAATGTTCCAGGAAAGCTTTCGATAAGAGACTGGCTGAATATCCTCTCCTTGATGACGCTTCTTTCTGCACTTCTTAACTCCGTAATATCCCTGGTGGTGATCAGCATGCGATCAATATCTCCGTTATTGGCACTGAGCGGATAGATCGAGTGAAGGAGGACTTTTTCGTTCTGTACCTCCTCCATTGACAGGTTTTTTTTCTCAACGAAAACGGCATTGACCTTTTCGCTCAGGTTTGCGGCGCGTTCAGGTGACAGTAATCGGTAAATACGTGCACCCTGCCATTCAACTGCGCATTTGCCATACTCGGCCGCAAAGGCTTCGTTCGCCTCAAGGATGATGCCCTCCGGATCGATGATGCATACTGACTCGGGAAATGCGTCAAACAGAGTGTGGATCTGGCTGTTACAGATTTCGTTACAGAGATTTGGCCGCAATTGTTTGTTGTCATTGTGGTTCTGCATGGGGGGATGCATTTATGCTCAGGGTATGCCGTAAAATTTACCAGGCTAATAAAGGGGAGCAATTGTTGAAAAAGGAGATGGTCTTGCGGGGCATGCCTTTTAAGTAAGGGGTGTTAGATTAGTGTTTTTCTTATGGAAAAGTATTAAAAATAAATTTAAGAATGCAAATATCAACGTATTAAAGCATTGATGTGCGACAACGCTCTTGGCGAAAATCATCGAAGGCGGATGGTTTATCAACGCTTATTATTGGCGAAATCTTACGCATATCCGGCACAGCGCATGACTCTGTGTGGTTCTGATCCCTGTCTGTCGAAGGCGGGCAGTGGATAACGTTTCGAGCCCGTCAGAAATCGTTTTTTTTTGTAAATTCACCTTGTTCGTTTCACTCAGCCGTGTGCCCTATTCCGTAAAACCAACAGTTCCCAAGATGCCAGAGGTTTTCAGCTACCCGATGCCCTATCCTGCAATGTGGATGGATTATTACTTTTATGCTACATGGTTTCTGGGGATGTTTTTTCTTGCCACGGGATGGGCCCTTTTTTTTCTCTATGGCAAATTCTCCTATGGCGTCGACCTTGGCTGTCTATGGAAGACCACGCTGCTCATCATGATGACTACCGTCGCGCTCGGAGGCCCAATGTACTACAACACCAAGTTTGACGGGGAGCACGGCAGGGACGGTGATTCTATAAAAATTTCCGCCGACCGACTCGATTATCGCGATCGCAAGGGCAATGAAAAAAGCTACCCTCTCGCTGATATCAAGGCTATCCATCAGGAGCTTATTACCTACAATCCTCCGCCGAAAATCTTTGTCGTTCTGGAAAACAGCAAGGGCAGGGACTCGCTCTTTGTTACCAAAAACCTGCCCGGCTACAAAGGTTTCATTGCGGCGCTCTCAAAAAGAACCGGTATTGAGGCGAAGCTTCGCTGAGCATCTATTTTCAAGGGTAAGTGTTCCATGACTCCTTCCTTCGCGCAACCGCCCCGCGATCAACTGCTGCTTGCGGTTGAAATCGGCAATACAACCGCTTCATTCGCCATTTTTGAGGGGGAAGAGCCTCTTGAGGTGCGCAAGGTGCATTCCTCTGGACTCTTTTTGCCCGGTGCCGCTGAAGCTTGTACAGCGGAGATAATCTCCAGCTATCCGGAGCTCCGCGATGCAGCGTTCTGCAGCGTCGTTCCCCGCCTTGACGGGCTTCTCTTGCCAGCGCTTCGGAGGCGACTGGAAGGGCGGATTATCGAGGTATCTTCTTTGCTTGAACTCCCGTTTTCCCTCACCTACGATGCGGTTGAATCTTTCGGTGCGGACAGGATTGCTTTCTGTGCTCTAAGTCGGCAGCTGCACCCGGACGCGGCGGTTATCTCGCTCGATATCGGCACGGCAATTACGGTCGATGTGCTTGGCGCTGGCGGGATGTATTACGGCGGTCTCATCATGCCCGGTCTCGATTTGATGGCCAAAGCCCTTCATGAGCATACCGCGAGGCTTCCTCTGATAACTCTCGATCTGCCCGAAAGCCTGTTAGGCCTCTCTACGGCTGATTGCATCGGGAACGGCATCATACGGGGATGTGCCGCAGGGCTGGAGGGCGTTGTCGAAAAGATCCGGAACTGGCTGCTTGAGAGCTGCAATGAAACTGCCATTCGAGTAATTGCCACAGGGGGGAGTGCCGAGATGATCACCGCCATGATGGCTCCGGCGCCTCTCGTTGAAAAGCATGCGGTGCTTAAGGGCACGCGTTATCTCTTTACGCTTAATGCGCCTTCGTTTGCTTCCTGAAAAAAGATTTTGCGTCCTCAATTGCCTGCAGCACCTTGCTGTCATCTACACTCTCCTCCAGAAGGAACCCTTCGCCAAGTTTTTTCAGCAGCACGAAACGGAGTTTCCGGTCGAGCTTTTTCTTGTCGGAAAGCATGTTTTGGAGCAGCTCACTGCTGTTGAGATCAAGAAACCGCCTTTTCAGCAGCCCTTTTGGGTAGATAAATCGGCTCATGATTGAGAGTGCCTGATCCAGCGATGCGCGGTCGAGAAAGCCAAGATTGTGCGACAGAAAGAGTGCCTGTGTCATGCCAATCGAGACCGCTTCGCCGTGTCGGAGGTAGCGGTACTCGGCAAGCTTTTCAAGCCCGTGTGCAAAGGTATGTCCGAAATTCAGTGTCGCCCGCAATCCGGAGGTCTCGCGGTAATCCTTTTTGACAACATCGTCCTTGATTCCAGCGCTTTTTTTGACGGCCTGGGTGAGAAAGGGTTCCTGAAGGGCAACGATCTGGGTGAAGTGAAGGTCGAGAAAAGAGAGGAATGCCTCATCGGCTATAAAACCGTATTTGACAACTTCAGCCATGCCGGCATAGATTTCGCGCCTGGGCAGTGTTTTGAGGTAGGATGGGTCGATAAGCACAAGCTCGGGTAGATGGAAGAACCCGATAAGATTTTTGCCGAGAGGATGGTTGATGGCCACCTTTCCTCCGATCGAACTGTCGGTCATTGCCAGAAGTGTTGTGGGCAGCTGAATCACCGGTATGCCCCGGTAGTAGCTTGCGGCAATAAACCCGGCGAGATCCCCGACTACGCCGCCACCAACCGCAAGGATATTCCAGCTCCGGTCGACATCGCCCTCAATCATTTTGCCGTAGAGCCGGTATGCGGCATTGAAGCTTTTCGATGCCTCACGCGCCGGTACCACAAGCTCCCTTACCTGGAACCCCTCTTGATGGAGGGTGTTGAGTATCCCCTCACCGAAAAGCTTTCGGGTGTGCTCATCGAAGAGCACGACGGTTTTGTTGGAAAGAGCGTGTCTCTTGAACAATTCCCCCAGTCCGGCAGTAACCGGCGTCGCTGTAATGATGGTGCTCACCTGGTGTTGTTTGATTATAAGTCCGTTGTGGCTACGGCAGCCTTTCGCAGATACCGCTCTATTTTTCGGGTCAGTTCCTCGACTGTCGATCCAATCCGTTTGACATCGGTCATGACGGTGATTTTTGCGCGTTCATAACGCGCCTCACGCTTTGAAAGGATCGTGTTGATCTTATCCTCGATCTCCTCAAAAGAGAGCCGCTGCTCATTCTCTCCTTTCAAGAGAGGCCGGTCACTTTTGTTATAGAGCCTTCGTGCAAGCGTTTTCGATGAGGACTTCAGATAGACGAGAGTTCCCGATGCCTTGATAATCTCATAGGAGAGATCGCTGTCCAGCACTCCGCCGCCAAGAGAGACGACCAAATTTGACTGCTCTCTGATCCCTTTGAGTGCTTCGAGTTCAAGCCCCCGGAAGTAGGCCTCTCCATGGTCGGCAAATATGCGGGTGATAGGCTTTCCGGCATTTTTTTCAATTGAGAGGTCAAGGTCAAGAAAATCATAGCCGAGCGAGTTGGCAAGCAAAGGTCCGATTGTGGACTTGCCCGATCCGCTGAATCCTGTCAAAAAAATGAGCGAGTGCTGTTTCTTCACGGCTGTACCTTCAAACCCTCTCTGTATGGCATATGGTTGTGATTGCGGACGATTGAGCTGGGCGTCCCGACTAAACTCCTGACCCGCCAAATATAGGTAAAAAAGCCAAAAAAGTCCCGATTAGATCGACACCCTGCCGTATGGGAGCGGCGGACCCTGTGAGCGTTGAAGGCATCATTGATTGCTGACGATTTTGAGAGGGTCACAAAGCTCTCGTGTTTGCAGTATATTTGCGGTATATCCTTGTATTTCTGCAAGATAAGGGACTTTATTGTTCCGTGAATATGTGCTCTGTGGCTGATTGAAAAGAGCGGGTCGTGCAAGGATTGGCAAATGGAGAGTGCAAGCGGGCAATTGCTACCATATTCAGGGTATTTTTATGGTATATGCTTGTAAATAAAGAAGATATAGACTTTTTTAGAGCAGTCGAAAAATTAACAAGGTTACTCTGATGATTACAACAACACCACATGCACTGCACCTTCCTGGCACTTCGCCAAGCTGTTGTTGTTGTTGTCTTCTGACGGATGACGTCATGAGGAGTGTCGGATTTATGAAGTAGCTGCCCGGTCAGTCGGGCGGACTCTTATTGAAGCCGGCTTTCTCACCATGGAGAGCCGGCTTTTTCTTTAACAGGATTTTTTTCTCGTAAACACACAACCCCCAACAAATCATTTAACAAAAGGAAGAACACCATGAAAAAAATGTTATCACTTGCTGCGGTTCTTGCAGCAGTTTCATACGCATCACCGGCAACAGCCGCTGAGTTGAAGATTGGCGGTGATGCCTCGGTGCGCCTGCGATCCAGCTCCTATGATTCGGCCCATCAGACCAAGGACAATATCCAGTATGCATACAGGCTTCGCCTGAATGGTGCTGTAGACTTTGAAGAGGGTTATATCTTCAGGACGGTTATTAGCAACGAAGCGCCAGGTGCACTTGGAGGCGGTGGCGGTTTCCAGACCGTAGGTTTTGGCAACACTGAGACCTATACGCTTGGGGCCTCACAGCTTTATTTTGGACGCTTCTATGGAGATAAGGGAAGCAGCCACTACCTTGCTGGTCGTCTGCCACTCAACTCAACCAATAATCCGGTCTTTGATCTCCACCTCTATCCGAGCAATCCGCTTGACGTTCTGTTTTGCCTCAGATGGAAATGGAGAAATTGCCCTGTTGAGTTAGCGAGTTAATGTTACCTGTAGTTGTCGAAATCTGGTGGCAATCGAGACTCTGTCTCATTTCCAGTCTTTTTTGTTTACGTGCCGCTCTGGCGGCCT
>CAIJVD010000011.1 GCA_903824045.1 uncultured Chlorobiaceae bacterium | reverse complement strand
CAAGGCGACACCAAGGAGCAGCGCTTCACCGCCCTTGCGGGCTGCCTTCTGCATCGACCGCTTTCGGGCGCTCACCACAAAGGTGCCCGATAGTGCCGTCGTGCTCTTCTTCTCTTCCGTCATTGATCGTTCTGGTTGGTTTTCTGTCCGGGTAACCGCTATCAGATTTTTTTTTATGCCCCTAATCTATCTGCTTTCAACGTAGGAATCAATGCTGCCTTTGTTACATCTTTGTGAACATTTTTCGGGGGAGCGGCCAGCATGATCACTCAGCTCACACTCATGATGAGTTATGGAGGGGGGGGGGTGAGCTTTTCTCTTTTCGGCCGGGCAAAGAGTTTACAGAAAGTTTACAGTCGAGGGGGAGTTATGAGGTGTTAAATCCTATAACTTGTTGGCATTGTAAAACAGGCGTTTGTTATCTCTCACTTTTCAGAAAAAGGTTGCTATGGAGTGGCTGTATTGCGATTTTCATATTCATACGACATGGAGTGATGGTGCTTATCCTGTAAAAGAGGTCATCCGGATGTATGGGGAAGCTGGTTTCGACGTTATCTCCATAACCGACCATGTGCTCGACAGCCAAAGTCTGTTGGGTTGCAATAACAAGGGGGAGAGGCATTGCAGCGTCGAGCAACGGCATTTCACCGAATACCGCAGAGAGCTTTGGGGTGCTGCGCGCTACGCTTGGGAAACATGGAATATGCTGGTTATTCCAGGAATTGAACTGACCAACGATACCTCCCGATACCACATTCTTGGACTCGATGTCAAGGAGTATATAAGTCCCGATCTCGGCGTTGAAGAGATTGTTCGCGAAATTCATGCCCAGGGAGGGATTTCTGTGGCCTGTCATCCATACATTCGCAACCATTCGGGAGATGCACCTTCTGAATATCTATGGGCGAATCGTGACCGGTTTGCGACGATTTTCGATGCATGGGAGGTCGCCAATCGCGATGACCTTTTCAATGTGGTCGGGTTGAAAAAATTCAACTACGTTGCCAATTCAGACTTCCATGAGGAAAAACACTTCAGGTCATGGAAGACGCTTCTTCGATGTGCGAAAAATACCGAAGCGGTCAAAGCAGCAGTCCGGACAAATGATGCGGTGTCGCTGTTTCTTTACCGTGGCGGGAAACTAAAATAATCGTCGATGCCAGCAATGATTTCCCCGGAAATCTGTTTTGGTGCGGATGCTCTTTCGAGCCACCCGAAAAAACATCCCCATCTCGATCAGTTGCTCGAAACAGCTATGCCTGTGAGGCTTGACTCCTCATCGAAGGTTCTCATTCTCAGCGATCTCCATATGGGCAATGGTGGCAGGCTTGATGAGTTCCGGCATAATTCCGGACTGGTAAAAACCATGCTTGAGCGATTCTATCTTCCTGAGCAGTACAGCCTTGTACTGAACGGTGATATCGAGGAGTTGTTCAAGTTTTCGTTTGAAAGCATCCACTCCCGCTGGGGCGATTTTTACGATCTGTTTGCAGCATTCCGCAATAATGGCTTTTTCTGGAAAACTTACGGTAACCATGATGCGGCGCTTCTTGACAACAAGGGGTACCCGCTTGCTTCCTCGCTTGTTGAATCGCTTAAATTTCAATACGGGAATGATACACTCCTTCTTTTTCACGGTCATCAGGCTGCGCTTTTCCTTTGGCAGACATGCTCCTTGCTCAGCCGGGCCATCATCTTTTTTCTTCGTTATATAGCCAAGCCAACCGGGATAAAGAATTTTTCTGTTGCCTACAACAACCGTCGCCGGTTTGCTATCGAAAAAGCGATCTATGAGTTTTCCAACCAGTCAAGAGTTGTTTCCATCATCGGTCATACCCATCGCCCCCTCTTTGAATCCCTCTCAAAAGGAGATTATCTGAACTACAGGATTGAGGATCTTTGCAGGGGTTACTCGGCTGCCGACGAGGAAGAGCGGTCAGCGATCGAGCTGAAGATTGTAGAGCTGAAGAGAGAGCTGAATGAATGCTACAGAAAGGGCAAGGCAATCGGCCTGCGCAGCGGCATATATAATAATATCACCATCCCAAGCGTCTTCAACTCCGGCTGCACTATCGGCAAGCGCAGCATCACTGCACTTGAAATTGAGGGGGGGATGATCAGGCTTGTTTACTGGTACAACGGCAGACAGGACCGCAACTACATCAGCGAGCGTGACAATAGCCCAATGGAGCTTGAGTCAACTGGTTACTCGCGCATTGTTCTGAACGAGGACTCTCTTGACTATGTCTTTTCCCGCCTCCGTCTTCTGGCCTGAAATGCACCTGTCAACAGGGTTGAGACGAAGCGCCTTTACGAATATTACATAAGATCTCCTGAGTATTTTTCTAACAAACACTTCTCTGATGAAACACGACTATCTGCTAACAAAAGCAGGGATGCTGGTATGGTTGCTTACCCTGTTGGTCGGTGTGGTGCCTCTATCGGCAGAGCCATGGAAGTTCGGCGTGATGGGTGATTCCCAGTGGACGACTTCCGATCCTGCCGCAGCAAATCCTTTCACGGTGCCGGTCTCTATTATCAAACAGGTCAACCAGCAGTTTGTAAAGGCCCGGGTGAAATTTGTCGTCGATGTCGGGGACCTGAGTGACGACGGCAATGATATCTCGGAAGCAACTCGCGCTGCCGCTGCCCAACCGCTCATCGATGCGGGAATAGGTTTTTTCCCGTTTCGAGGAAATCACGAGACCGTTGGCGAAAACAACAGTTATGGTCTTCCTGCTTTCAAATCCAATTACCCTCAAACCCGTTCCGGGAAATTCACAAAAACCGGCGGCGAGCACTACATGGTTGGTTCAGGTTTCAGCAGCCCCATAGCCGTCAGCACGGAGCTGGAGGGGATGACTTACTCTTTTGATTACGGGGAGAAGGGAAACAGTGCCCGCTTTGTGATTGTCGACACCTGGGCCACCCCCGGCAAAGTTGACAAAAATCCAAACAAATATATCTACGGCTATACCGTCAATGAGCAGCAGCCATGGATTGATGGCCGGCTCGACCGGAAGATGCGTGGCACAGAGCATGCCTTTGTCTTTTCTCACCAGCCGCTGATTGCCGAGGGTCATCAGGATACCATGTTCCTCGGCTCGACGAATGCCAACCCCGACTGGCAGAACCGGTTCATTGCAAGCATGCAGGATAACGGCGTGAGGTTTATTATCTCTGGCCATGACCATATTCACCAGCGATCCATGATTACCAGCCCGGATGGAAAGTCTCAGGTCGAAGAGATCATCTGTGCCTCCAACAGCACCAAGTTCTATACGCCTAAAACTCTGGATAACCCCGGCTGGCTTGGCCAGAAGGTTCGGGAGAGATCGATCTCCCAGGAACGCTATTCGGTGGGCTACTACATCTATACGGTTGACGGGCCCTGGGTAACTGTTGATTATTACTCTGATGACCATGGCAACTGGCAGTCTGATGCCAACTATCCAAATGGAGCCGGGAGGTCTGACACCGGTATAACCCCCGTCTTCAACTTTGTCAAAAAGGAGAGCTGGAGCTACAGCCTTAACGGCAAGGAATTTCTCATACCTCAGGGCGCAAGCTATAGCTGCGTTAGAGACAGCTTCAAAGGGAGTGTTGCGCGTATTGTAGATGGAACCAATAACAGCAAAGCGGTTGATGGTGTGCTCGATACCAAGGGCGGAGTCGGGCGGAAGTTGACCAAGGCGGTCGACACCGGATGGCAGGATAACGAGAGCGGCGGAAAATCGCCTCTTTTCAGCAACACGCTTTTTCTGACAGGTATGGCTGACTTTGGCAGCGAACGTACCGATGTTTACACACTCTCGATAAGTTATAACCCGACCCGGGTTCGTTCAGCCCGCCTTAAAAACGGGTATTTGGGTCTGGCAACAAAAGACGCCGAAGGCAACTGGATAAATGCGGTCGAAAAAAATTCTGCGGGATCAGTGCGGTTCGTGGCTGGTCCATGGAAAAAAGGGTATGCGCTGGGGAGTTACGGTATTGACAAGCGCCTGCATGTTGTCTGGGCGGTTATTGACCATAACGGCACCTTTGCCGCAGCAGGATTAAGCAAGTGAAAAGGATGGTTGCTTTCGTCGATCATCCATAATGCGGCACTGTCAGTGCGACTTATGGGGGTGGGCAGGGCAGTATAACTTATACCTAATATATAGAAGAGTGTTATGATACTGCTTTTTCGCCGCGTCGATCGCCTTTTTAATTCGCTGGAGCATTATTGGGAGCACAAGCATACCGAAAGGAGTGCTGCCAACGTTCTGATCTTTGTATTCATCGGAACGCTCGCCCTGATAGAGCTTCGCCGTCATGGAGTACTGCCGGACGCCGTGGCGGCGATTATACCATCAAACCACTATTATGCGATCAATGTTGCTTTTTCAATGTTGCTCGGCCTTGAAGTTCTCGGATTTGTTTTCAGTCTTTCGCACTCGGTTGCAGACTCGATTGGCAAGCAGTTCGAGATACTCTCGCTCATTCTGTTGCGCCACTCTTTTAACGAGTTCGTCTACTTCAATGAGCCGCTTCTGTGGGCTGAAGCCTCAAAGCCGCTCCTGCACATTCTTTCAAATGCCGGCGGCGGGCTGCTCATTTTTCTCATGATCGGAGTCTATTACAACCTTCAGCACCACCGCGCCTTTTCGCAAAACCATGTTGTCACCGCAGAGTTCATCACTTACAAGAAGCTTGTGGCGCTTTTGCTGCTTTTCATCTTCATCGGTATCGGACTCTCCGATGCTTATCTCTATTTGAGCGGTCGTCCTACATTCGATTTCTTTGCACTATTCTACACGGTTCTTGTTTTCAGCGATGTGCTGCTTGTGCTGGTCTCCCTCCGCTACAGTTCAAGCTACCAGACTGTTTTTCGCAACTCCGGTTTTGCCGTTGCAACAGTCGTCGTCCGGCTTGCGCTCTCGGCCCCGCCATATTTCAATGTCTTTCTCGGTGTTGGAGCAATGGCTTTCGCAATCGGTATCACTGTTGCCTACCAGAGCTTTGAAAAAACACGAGAGGCGAAATAATCTCTCTCCACCTGAAAATTTCCGGCATCCCGCACGGGCCCCCTCCCTCCGCTTCGATTTCACAGAATCGTTGCACAGTCGTAACCATTACCCAACACTATTTCCGTTTCTTTTGAGTGAAGGGGAGAGGGTATATGACTGGTATGCAACATCACCTGAAAATCGCGCCGGATGAATAGACGTCGAAGAGTTTTTTTTAAACCCCTCCCCCTGTTGACGGCGGGCAGGGCGCTCCTTCTCAGAGCGCTCATGCTGCCCAATTTTTTGTTGACGAGAGCATCTGGTCTTGAGAATCTTGCCGGTACAGAGGGCGCCTGCATCTATGCCTTCAACCACAACAACTCGCTTGAGGCCCTTATGGTACCTGTCTTTCTGATCTATCAACTCGGCGGCCAGACTATCAGCTTTGTCATAGACTGGATGTACGGCAAGGTGCCAGTTCTGGGCAGCTTGATGGATATGATCGAGCCGATCTATGTCTACAGCAAGCGCTCCAGGCTACCCTGGATTGAGTCCGGCCGCACGGCCGCACCTTCCGTAGATACCCTGGAGCGGTGTACTCTGAAGATTCTTGAAGGCCGAAGCATCGGAATTTTTCCTGAAGGGCGGCGCAACAGGAATCCGGAAACTCTTATGCAGGGCAAGCCGGGCATTGGTCATATCGCCCTGAAGTCAGGTGCTGCTGTCGTGCCTGTAGGCATCGACTTCGAGTGTCGCCAGAAGAAAGGGAGAATTCCCGTCATTGGCAGAACCATCATCAGGATTGGCAAACCCCTTCATTTTACCAGTCAGACGGAGGCATACCGTGCTCTTGCTTCGGGTGGTTCCAGCTGCGGCAGAAAGAATAGTGAGCTGAACAGGATGGCTGTTGAGGTGACCCATGAGATCATGCTTTGTCTGGCTGAACTCTCAGGCAAGCGATACCATGAGTCATGTTCGGAAAAGAGTCTCTGTGTGAACGAATCAACTAACAATCCCAAGGAGATGCTATGCCCAGTGTAACCGTCAGCAGGATTGAAAGCGACCGCGACCGCGCAGCTGCTCTTAAAGTTGTCAAGCAGGTTTTTTGTGATGAAAAAAAATGGATCAGCACTGCTCAGAGCCAGATACCCGAGGAGATTGCCGGCAATACAAACTATTCCTGGTTTCTGGCAAGAATCAACGGCACTCCTGCCGGGGTGATCCGTCTCCTCTATGACCCGTCGTTTGATCTGCCCGAAGAGTATAATGTGAAGTTCATGCCGGGCATTGATGTCGAAGAGCTGAAAAGAGCAGGTCGATATGTGGAAATTGGGCGCTTCATGATACTCGAGAAGTTTCGCCGCAATCCAAGGGTTGCGCTTCGCCTGATGAGAGCCGCCGTCGCTGAGGTAGTCGAGCGCGATTATACGCACTTCATTACCGATGTTTTCGAGGGTGAGGCGCACTCTCCGCTGAACTTCCATACAAGGGTGCTTGGCTTTGAGATTGTCGGCAAGCATCTCTTCGGCGAGCTGAACTGCAGCTCGACCCGCATTATCCTGACGCTTGACATTCTCAGGCTCTACAGCCGTGTCAAGGACAGCAAAAGCAGGATCTACAGTGAACTCTGCGACGGTATGAGAGTGGTTTTCGAGCGCAAGGCGGCCCTTGCCCGTACAACAGTGTCCTGAAGCAGGGTTGATTGTTCTTTCGCCGCAGTTCAAAAGGAGTAGTCATGCTGAAACTCGATGAATTGAACAAGATTATGAAAGGTGAGTTTTTTTTGCAGGAGGAGCTGAAGAAGCATGGTGTACGCAAGCTCGATGCGCTGGCCGACATCATCATCAAGCCGGCAGGGAAAAAAGATCTTGCCACGTTGCTGCACTTTCTCGAAGAGTCGGGCTACCCGCACCTGTTCATCAACTCCAAAGGGAGGGTGGTCTTCCCGGACAAGCGGTTTCATGGCGCCATCGTTGTATCCGATTATAAAGTACAGTGAAAACCACGCTTCTTGTTTTCAAACTTGTGACAGAGTTGTAACAATTCCTCAACATTACTAATGGTATGTTTGTCAGGAACAAATGAAGAGAGAGCAGATTCAAATTTTTTATCAAGATCATTACCTAAACCAACCCCGAATAGTCATGAAAAAAGTAGCATTGATGGTCGGCCTTGCAGCCGCCCTCGGATTCAATAACGCGCAGGCAGCAGACTTGACCTGGTCAGGTGACGTCCGTTACCGCTTCCAGTCAGACCTGCAGTCAGGTGTTTCAACCTCCGCCCAAAGCCGTGACCGTCATCGTGGACGCGTCCGCCTTGGTACATCAGCCTGGATCAATGACGAGCTCTCTGCTGGCGTTCAGGTGGCAACCGACGGTTCTACCGGAGCGACCTCTTACGAAACGACCTCGCGCAATGTGACGTTTGGCAATATGTTTGCTCCTACAGCTGCGTTCTTTAACGAGTACTATATTGACTTCCATCCCCAGGCTTACGGTCTCGGCGGCCAGGTCAACCTGGTGCTTGGCAAGCGCGCTGTTGCCAGCGACCTGATCTATGTCAACGACCTCGTCTTTGATAGTGATCTCACCTTCGAAGGCATCACCCTGCAGTATGGCAAGGATGGAGCGGGCAAGGATAAGGATGGTCTGGAAGCTGTGGTCGGTTACTATCCCCTCAGTGATATCTCGGGTACGGCAAATTCAGCTTCACAGAGTGCCTATCTTTTTGCCGGACAGGCTGCATACAAGGGCGAAGTCAGTGACCTTAACTATCAGCTCGGCGCAGGCTACTATAACTATGTGAATATTAATTATGCATTCCCGTCGACATTAAAGCCAGCGGCAAACTATGCCGGAAAAGACTTCAACATTGTCGAAATCTTCGGAAACGTTGGTGGCCAGCTTACCGAAACTCTCCCATGGAAAGTCAACGCTCAGTATGCGTTCAACACGGCGTCAAAATCAGCCAAGTACTACAATCTTGACGACTCCAAGCGCAAGAGCTACCTCGCAGAGCTGAAGATCGGTGATGCCAAAAAGGTCGGCGACTGGTCGCTGAACGGTGAGTATGTCAGGATCGAGCGCGATGCCCTCACCGTGCTGACCGATTCCGATCGTAACAGCACCGGCGCTTCTGGTGTTGTCGGCGCAACGACCGGGTACACCAACCTTAAAGGCTACAAGGTCGGCGGAGCTTACCATCTTGTTCAGAACTTGACGCTTGCGCTGAACTACTTCGGCTTCAAGACGATTGATGTTCCAGCTATCACCAATCGTATTATCATGGCAGATGTTGTCGTGAAGTTCTAAACCGTTTGTGTGTGTGTTCTTTCTTGTCTGTTGTTCTTTCTTCGATAAGTTGTGTGGTTGGGTGGAATGCAAGGTCGCCCGGGCTTCGGCAGGGCGGCTTTGTATTTTCTTCCTATCTTTCACTGGATGCACGAGTATTTGTTATTTATTCAATCAACCCAACTCTCTTGAAAACATGAAACTCTTCAGAAAAATACTTTTAACAGCTTCGGTTATTGGCTTGACAGCTTCGGGCACTGCCCAGGCAGCTGGCAAAATCGTGATTGATGGTTCTACCACCGTCGGCCCGATTGCAAAGGCTTTTGCCGGTTATTTTACCCAGACCACCGGCATACAGGTTACCGTGAGTGAGTCAGGATCTGGAAACGGTGCGAAAAGCCTGATCAACAAGACTTGTGACATTGCAACCATGTCTCGGGAAATGAAAGACAAGGAGATTGCAGCAGCCAAATCCAAAGGCGTCAACCCTGTCGAGCACGTTATTGCACTTGACGGTATTTCTATTGTCGTTCATCCGAGTAATCGCATCAACGCAATCACCAAAGCGCAGATCCGCGGTATCTACATGGGCAAGTACACCAACTGGAGCCAGATTGGCGGGCCTAATACGCCGATCATTGTCATCCAGCGCGAGTCGAACAGCGGCACTGCAGATTCCTTTAAGGAGCTGGTGATGGGCAAGGATAACCCGATATCCAAGAGGGCAGAAACCCAGTCCAGCAACGGTTCAATCAAGAGCCGTGTAGCTTCAACTCCCGGAGCGATCAGCTATATCGGTCTTGGATTTGTTGACAGCTCGGTCAAGGATCTCCTTGTTGATGGTGTTGAGCCTACAGCCAAGACGGTCAAGAACGGCACCTATCCGATCCACAGGCCGCTCTTCATGTACACCAATGGTCCAGCTACAGGTGCGGTCAAGCAGTTCATCGACCTTGCCAAAACTCCTGAGGGCAAGCGCCTGATCAGTGAGACTGGCTTTGTGAATATTTATTAAGTCTACTCCGTACCCTGTTCCTGCAGGGGGATTCTAACAAAAAAAGCCGTCATTCAACTGACGGCTTTTTTTTATCTCTCTTTTAGCTGATAGCGCTCTTTTCACTCCTGAGTTTCCTGAAACTTGTAGCCTATCCCCCTGAGCGTCTTGATCATTTTGCCCGTGCTTCCGAGCTTGTCGCGCAGGCGGGTGATGTGTGTATCGATGGTACGGGTGTTAATGCTCCGGTCGACGTCCCATACATCGCTGAGCAGAGCTTCGCGAGACTGGGCCTCGCCCTTCCTCTTGATCAGTGCGACAAGGAGCTTGAACTCCATCAGCGTCAGCTCCAGCTCATTGCCCTCAAGGGTGACCTGGTGGCGTGTGAGGTCGATCTCGATGCCGGCAGCATTCAGTATATCCTGCATCCTGCCGCTCT
Organism: uncultured Chlorobiaceae bacterium; assembly: GCA_903824045.1. Classification (GTDB taxonomy): domain Bacteria; phylum Bacteroidota; class Chlorobiia; order Chlorobiales; family Chlorobiaceae; genus Chlorobium. The sequence continues at coordinate 1,924 of CAIJVD010000011.1, read as the reverse complement.
GGCGCCGGTCGCGCTTGAGCACCGCCCTGATACGGAGGTTGAGTTCACGAGGGCTGAAGGGCTTGACGACATAGTCATCGATGCCAAGCTCGAAACCGAGCACCCTGTCGATCTCCTCACCTTTGGCGGTCAGCATGATGATGGGAATGTCACGGTATAGCTGGTGCTGCTTGATTTTCTGGCAGAGCTCGAAGCCGTTCATCCCCGGCAGCATCACATCGAGCAGGAGAAGGTCGAAACTGTTGCGGCCGAGTTCCTCATAGCCATCTTCAGCGCTTTCGCAAAGAGTGCATTTATATCCTGCCCGCTCAAGATTGAATATGAGAAGTTGAGAAAGGTTGCGGTCATCCTCGACAACAAGCAGCATCGGATCAGCCATGGGGGATTGATGTTTTTAGTGTTGAATGCCAGGAATCATTGTTACTTCTCTTCAAGATTGTAAACTTAATTGACAAAGCCCTTATCTCATTGGCCTCTCCGGTGTATTGTTTACAATTCCGCAACACTTCCTTAACCATTTCTTAACACTTCGCGAGGTATATTCTGCGTAGTTGTATCCCGTTCCGGCAAGTTACCCTTCAGTCGTCGGGATTGTTTTCCGCAACTCTGCAAACAACACTATCAGGATCGAATCATGCTTAAAAAAAAGAATGTACTCTTTCTTTGCACAGGGAATTCATGCCGCAGCCAAATTGCTGAAGGTCTGCTTCGTCATCTGGCCGGTGAAAGTTTTGAGTCATTGAGCGCCGGGCTCGAGCCCGCTCATGCGGTGCATCCCCTTGCCCTGAGGGTTATGGCCGAGATCGGTATCGATATCTCCAATCAGGTGCCGAAGGGGGTTGATTGCTATCTTGGCAAAACCATGATCCATTACCTGATTGTTGTGTGTGACAAGGCCCAGAAGAGCTGCCCCAGAGTCTGGCCGGGTTTGCCCGACGAAAAACGTTATTTCTGGCCATTGATGGATCCTGCGGCAATTTCAGGAACCATGGAGGAGCATCTGGCTGCATTCAGGGCGGTTCGTGACGAATTGAGAGAGACGCTTGTTTCCTGGGTGCAGGAGGTCGAGGAGTCAGCCCTTCTCTATTGAGCTGATGGAATCGTTGATTCGTCGATCAAGGTTCAGCCCTTGATCGAATGCATTGTTTGCAATACTGCTACAAAGCTGTAACACATCCTTAACATTGCGAGGCGTAGATTGCGGGTGCAGTTTCTGAGGGCTGAGTAATGGCCGTAACATCATCATTCCATGGTAATAAGTAAAGTCAAGTGGTTCCACCAGCGAAAAGGCTTCGGCTTCATTCTGAACCCGGATGGCGGAGAGGATATTTTTGTTCATTACTCTCACATTGTTTCCGATCAGAAGTTCAAGTTCCTGCATATGGACGCGGAAGTGGACTTTGAGCTGGAGACGACCACGAATGGCGTGCAGGCAAGAAAGGTTCGGGAACGGGCTTTTCTCTCCCCTTCAAGCAAGGAGTGTTTTTTGTAGGGATTCGGAACCAATAACCTGATGCCAATGAAGAGGATCGTACATGTTTTCGAAATAACAGGATTGATTCATGGCCGGCCGCGCGTTAAACTTGTAGAAGGTTCCCAACCGGTAAAACAGAACCAGTATCTGGCGGTCTATCAGGAGGAGAGCGGAAAGCGAGTCAACGGTCGTACCAAAGCCCTGCTGAAGGTTGAGGATGTTGGATTCAATGAGGCAATCAGGTATATGCATGTTTTTTCAATGACCAGCCAGGATCTGCTGGTTTAGCACGCTCAGGATTTTTTTTGTTCAACCAGCCTCGAGCGGATTTTCTCAACACCCAACCATAGCGGATATGGATTTTTTTTCCGTTCTCTACTACCGGTTTAAAAAAGTCTGGAAAGCAGTCCGGCTCTACCTGGTTATCGCAGGCCCCGGTCTTGTGGTGAT
>CAIJVD010000010.1 GCA_903824045.1 uncultured Chlorobiaceae bacterium | reverse complement strand
GGTTTTCCGGAGCCCGGATTTCGAGATGATCAAGCGTGAGCTTCTTAACCCTGTTGTGTTTGACGGGCGCAATATCTACAGTCCGGAGTTTATGGAGGCCTCGGGCTTTACCTACTACTCGATCGGCCGTCCGCCGAGGGGCGTGCAGTAGATCACTGCCAGAGCCTGTAAGTGTGCAGCAGGGGGCCGTTGCCGCACCCTAACCGGTAGTCGGCCCCGGCCTGCAACGCACTATGGGTATAGGCCTTTGCCTTTTCCACCGCCGTAACGATACTCTCCCCCCTTGCCATGAATGCCGCAATGGCTGAAGAGAGCGTGCAGCCGGTTCCGTGCGTGTTTATGGTCCTGATTTTTGGCGCACTGAACCAGAAATACCTGCCGTCATGGAGCAGGCACTCCCGGCACTCCTCTCCTTTGGCGTGACCTCCCTTGATGAGCACCGCTCCTGCGCCGGTTTCAAGGAGTTCAGCCGCGGCCGCCTCTATTGCCTCCCGGCCTTCAGGCTCCTCTTCTTTTCCTGTCAGGAGTGCGGTTTCAGGAATATTTGGGGTGATCAGCGTAGCCAGCGCAAAGAGCTCCTCCTTCAAGAGAGGGATGGCTGCAGGATCAAGAAGCCTCGAACCGCTGGAGGAGCCGAGAACGGTATCAAGGATGACCGGCACGTTACCTCCGAGCTCCCTGAGCAGCAGAGCGACCGCTTTTATGATGGCGGGGCTGCCGAGCATCCCTATTTTAACGGCGTCGATCCTGATATCCCTTGAAATGGCCCTGAACTGCGCCGTAATGCATTTTTCTTCAAGAAGACATACCGAGTCCACTCCGGCTGTGTTTTGGGCTGTAACGGCGGTTATGACCGACAGCGCGTAACACTGGAGTGCGGTGCAGGTCTTGATGTCGGCCTGAATGCCCGCTCCGCCGCTTCCGTCCGATCCGGCGATGGTAAGGACCGTTCTGTACTCTTTTGTCATTGCTCGCCTCTCCTCATGGCTTCAAGCAGGCAGGCGGCAGCTTCGGCTGGATTTTCCGCCCGGCTGACGGCCGAAATGACTGCAATGCCCGATGCTCCGCAACTGATCATCTGATTGGCGGAGGATATCGCTATGCCTCCAATCGCGACAATCGGTATGGTAACAAGCCGGGCTGCGGCGGCAAGTGTTTCAGCGCCGACGGGCGCAGAGTTCCTCTCTTTGGATGAGGTTGGAAAGATATGGCCGAAACCGATATAGTTGGCGCCATCCTCTTCTGCCTGCAGGGCCTCGGCAGGGGAGGATGTGGAGATGCCGAGAATCCGGCTGGGACCGAGCAGCTTTCTGGCTGCCCTGGCCGGCATGTCGAGCTGCCCGAGGTGTACTCCGTCAGCATTGCTTGCCAGCGCAATGTCAATCCGGTCGTTGATGATAGAGAGAGCGTCGTGCAGTCTGCAGAGCCGGACGATCTCGAGAGCCCAGAAGAGAAGCTGGCTGCCGGAAGCGGATTTGTGCCGCAGCTGTATCATTGTTGCTCCGCCTTCAAGCGCTTTTTCAGCGAGTGTGACCGGGTTGAATGCCTCATCGGTGACAACGCAGAGAAATGGTGTGGATGGTATCATGGGCAGAAGGTGCGATAACATTGTTCGATTGTTGCTGAGAGCGTTTCCGGGTTCATGAAAAGCGAAATGGCAGCAATGCCGTAAGCCCCAGCCTCAACGCAGGGGCCCGCATTCTGGGGAGTGATGCCGCCGACGGCAAAAACCGGCAGGGCGGTGGCGGCGCAAAGTTCTGCAAGTTTTTCCAGGCCTTGAGGGTTTCCGAACGGACGTTTTGAAGGGGTATCGTAAACCGGACCGAAAAGCAGATAGTCAGCGTCGGCTTTTTCGGCTCTTCTTGCCGAGAGGGGCGAATGAACGCTGCATCCGATGAGCATCTCACTTGACACCGCTCGGATTGCATCAGGAGGCATTGCGTTTTCAGGCAGGTGGACACCGTGAAGCCCTGCCGACAGGGCAATATCGATCCGCTCGTTAATCAGGAGCAGTGTGCCTTTAGGGAGCTTCGCTGAGGAAATCGCCAGAGCAAGGGCGTGAAGAGCTCGAGCTGAAAGATGTTTTTCACGTATCTGCACCATGCAGGGGAGTGCAGGGGGGAGGTGCTTTATCTGTTCATGAAGCAGGGTACTGTTGTTTACACCACCTTTTCCGCTGCTAATCACAAGGATGCGCGGAAGGTGACGGGCATGCGGGCGATTATGCTCCATTTTGTTCGAAATGCTTTGATATTTGACGGACTATAAATAATTTAATCTTTCGCAGCAACATACCTGCACCAGGTTGCTGCTTTCTTCCCCCGGCACTCCCTTTGGTGCTTTTCTCGATACAATGGGCAATGACGGGTACTCCCGGCACTTTATCAACAGAGTCAAGACGCTCTCATGGGTATCATAGAAGAACACATTATCAACGCGGGCTACATCCTTCCTGAGGCTGCCGCTGCTGCAGGTCTCTACTCTCCTGCCATTCGTTCCGGTAATCTTGTCTATACCTCCGGACAGTTGCCTCTGCAGAGTGGTTCGCTCATCGAGCCAGGGGGAAAAGGAAAGGTCAACGTGCAGAGAATCGATGATGCCGCCGTCGCTGCAGGGGTCTCTTTGCTCAATGCCCTTGCTGCCGTTAAAACGATAACTGGCACGCTTGACAGTATTGAAAAGGTCATAAAACTCACCCTGTACGTAGCAAGCGAATCCGGCTTTACAAGCCAGCATCTCGTTGCCAACGGAGCCTCTTCTCTTCTCCATAAGTTCTTCGGAGAGAGGGGAGTTCACACCAGAAGTGCTGTCGGTGTGGCCGAACTTCCCCTCAATGCGAGCCTTGAGCTTGAGCTGATTGTCCTGTGCAAATTCCCCACCCTTTGATGCTATACTTAGCATTACTATAAAAAGCAATAGAGCTGTTAAAGTGACGTATAACACCGCCTTGATGCATTGTTGTATATGATGTAAACGGCAGGTCAATTATTCGTTTTATTGTGACTTAACAGAGGTGCACGTCTCTGTTTTATCCCCTCTTATCCAGCGTCGCCTTTAGGTATTATTAATCCAATAACCAGCAATTATAACTTGGTTCTTTGCTGTGTATTTGTGAATAATTTTGTTATTTAAACAACCAGTAATTATATAAACTTTACTTCAAGCAAAAACGTCTAATTTATTTTATTGTAAGCGAATAAGGTATTTGTGTCAATATTTGCTTTATGTTATTTATGTATTTTTTAATGTATTCATATTGATAATTATGATTCGTTAATTTCCGTTTTGATATCGGTGTGTATTCTTGAATATCTTGATGGGATTTGCCTTTTGTTTAACGCTATTTTGTCGCTCGTGTTGTTTGTTCTTTGCTTTTCCTTGTTTGCTTGTGCTGCTGATTACAGTTGCCGCTCTTTATTTTGAGTGCTGCGGTATTTCGCTTGTTATAGCTCTTGTGTGTTCGTTATTATCTCTGCTCTATATTTCGCCTTTCCTGGTTGTTTTCGATTCTCTTATCTGCTGTGAATTTTCTCTGCCGCTGCTCTTTCATTTGGTCTTGCGTTCGGGCCGCGCTCTGCTTTCGCATTGTTTTTTTTGCGAATTCGGTTTCCGATAGGTAAACTGCCAGTTGCGGCCCAGGCCGCTCATCAGGCACATTATCTTATAAGGCAACCCTCTCCCCTCATGTCTCGAGTACTTACTATTGTCCTGATGCTTGTCGTGCTTGCCTTTGGCTTTTTTCTCGGCTCACGGCTCACGGGAAAGCGGGAGATCCGGGTGGATCAGCAGAAAAAAATGGCTGAAGCCTACGCGCTCATGCGGGACCTTTACGTTGACAAGGTTGATGGTGACAGTCTTGCTGGAGCTGGTATTCAGGGAATGGCCGAGTATCTTGACCCGCATACGGTCTATCTTGAACCGGAAAAGGTATCCTATGTACAGGCTGAGTTTGACGGAAACTTTGACGGGATTGGTATTGAGTTTGATGTCATCTCGGATACGCTTCTTGTTGTTACACCGCTCTCCGGAGGCCCAAGCGCTTCGGCAGGCATCGCTCCCGGAGACCGTATTCTCAGCATCGACTCTGCTTCCGCTATTGGCATAACCCATCAGGATGTTCTGAGAAAGCTGCGCGGGAAGAGGGGTACTCAGGTGCGGCTCAAGGTATTCAGGCCTCTCAGCGGCAAGCTGCTCGATGTTACTGTTACCAGGGGCAAAATATCGACAGCAAGCGTAGAGGCCTCCTTCATGCTTGACAATGGGGTCGGTTATATTCGTTTGAGCCGTTTTATCGCTACAACCGCCGAGGAGTTTCGCAAGGCTCTCGCCCCGCTTAAGAGGCAGGGAATGAGGCGTCTTGTGCTCGATCTTCGGGGTAATCCCGGTGGCTTTCTTGAGCAGGCGGTCGCTGTTGCCGATGAATTTCTCGGCAAGGGGGAGCTGATAGTCTACACAAAAAGCCGCAAGGGCGGTTCCGATGATGAACGTTATGTTGCCAAATCGGGTGATGGCTACGAAACGGGCGAGCTGGTTGTACTTGTTGACAAGGGGAGCGCTTCCGCCTCGGAAATTCTTGCCGGAGCCCTTCAGGATAACAAAAGAGCGGTTATTGTTGGTGAGCAGTCATTCGGTAAAGGTCTTGTCCAGCGGCAGCTCCAGTTTTCGGACGGTTCAGCCCTCCGCCTGACGGTCTCACGCTATTATACCCCTTCAGGCAGGCAGATCCAGCGTATCTATCATAAGGGCGTTGCGGGCCGGGAAAGCTATATTCAGGATTCACAGACGAATATTCGCCCTGAGAAACTCTTTACAGACCCGGACAGTTTGTTGTATCTGAAAAACAGCGATGTTTCCGTCTACCGAACAGGATTTCTGCCAGCCAGGCTTCAGTTGCTGAAGAGGACGGTTTCCAAAAAGCAGGCACCTCTTGCAGCCCTTAGGGATGCAGGGGGCATTATTCCTGATTTCTGGGTCTCTCCCGTTCGATACTCTGATTTTTTCCAGGATCTTCTTCGTACCGGTTCCTTCGACGATATGGCGCTCAAGATTCTTGATGACCCGCACAGTGCGGTGCAGCGCTATCGCGATTCAGAGGAACATTTTATTTCCGGGTATGGCGGGGAGAGCGGTTTTGAGGCTCTTGTCATGAAAACCTGCTCGACGAGAAAGATCGCCTTTTCCTCCGCAGGATTTGCCAGTGACCGCAAGCTCCTTGAGCGGGCATTGAAGGCCAGAATCGCTCATCAGCTCTTCGGTTCCGTTGGGCAGATAAAGTATATGGTTCGAGGTGCCGACCCGGTCGTGAGAGTAGCTGTAACGGTTCCGGTCAGTCGACATTGAGCCCTAAGCTCTTGTAGAGTTTGTAACGTATAATTTCAAAACATGTAACGCTTATGTCACTGCTTGAAAAGATCAATAGCGCAACCTGTTCGTTGCGTCTTAAGAACGACTGGCTGAAAATATATACCTGTCCGGTACCTTCGTCCGACTTCCTCTCTTTTGTTGCTGTTGCGACCATTGACGCCTCCCAGCAAGCAGTGCTTGCCCTTCTTTATGATATCGATGTGGCGACTGAGTGGGTATGGAAGACAAAGGAGATGCGTCCTCTTCAGGAGATCTCCAAAGCGGGCGAGGGGAGAGTTGTCTATCAGCTTGTCAGCGCACCCTGGCCGGTATCTGATCGCGAGATCATTAGCCGATCGACTGCCTATATCGACTCCGAGACCTCCGAGGCATTTATCAAGCTTGAATGCCTGCCGGATTTTCTTCCGCTGAATGACAAGTATGTGCGTGTTCCCCAGCTTGAGGGCGCATGGAACATCTTGCCGATTTCGGAGAATCAGTGCAGGGTCGTCTTCCGCCTTCATATCGAGCCCGGTGGTGAAATCCCTTCCTGGCTCGCCAATATCGCCGTCATCGATACACCGTATCATACACTGAACAACCTGCGAGAAATGGTGAAAAGGCCTAAATACATGACCCCTGTTGATGCCCCTTTTATAAGCTCCTCAAAGGAGATAATCAAGAACTACGAGGAGTTTATTACTCAGTGATTATTTTGTCTGTTTCGTTTCAGGCCATCAGTAATAAGAAGTAAAGTGAGGGCGATATGGATGTGGAGTCAATTCTTCAGGGGAGCTGGGAGTTTCGCGTAGAGCACAAGGATATCAGGATTTACTCCTCCAAGGTCAGTGGTTCGGAGGTTCTTGGTTTCAAGGGGGAGTTTGAGCTTCAGGTTTCGCTGAAAAAGCTGATAGGGCTTTTTCACGACATGGAGAACTATCATCGCTGGGTCCATCATCTCGTTGAGATGGATGTGCTTGAAAGGAAGGATATTACAGAGTGTCTCGTGCGTCAGGTTATCAATACGCCCTGGCCGCTCCAGAATCGCGAGATGATCATGCGCACCGGCCTGAAGTCCGGCGGCGAGAACGCCATCGCCGTCACCATGACCGCCGAACCGGATCATCTCCCGCTGAATCCGAATTACCACAGGGTGCGTGAGTCGTCAGGACTTTGGGTGTTTACTCCGACCGGTCACGGCAGCGTGCATGTAACCTTTGTGATGCATATTGATCCCGGCAGTGATGTCCCTTCGTCGGTCAGCAATGCGGGGATGTTTGAGGTGCCGTTCTACTCGTTGAACAAGCTGAGGCAGCTTGCGATGGACCGTTCATATAACCCGCCCTACCCGGCGGAGATTGAGGAGCATATCTCGATCATCGAAGATATTCCAGACACGCTTTGAGCAGTTTTTCGGGTTTCACGGGAACAGCGCCAACCTCCTGGCAGACCGTTCCGGCAGCAAGATTGGCGATTGCGGCATTGGTTTCCAGTTCGATGCCTGCAGCCGCCCCGAGAGCAAGCACTCCTATGACCGTGTCGCCGGCACCTGATACATCGGCAACCTCGAACGACGTTGCCCCGATATGGGTGAAGGCCCCCTTCTTATAAATAGTCATCCCCTTTTCGCTTCTTGTCACCACAATCGCTTCGGCGTGAAGTCTCTCCTGAAGCTTGATGCATGCCTCTTCGACCTCCCGGTCGTTGTTGTTGAGCACGATTCCCAGTGATGCGGCGATTTCGGAGAGATTCGGCTTGAATATCGTGCATTCGCTGTATGCCAGAAAATTCCGGAGTTTTGGATCTACAAGAACGGGGAGCGCATGTTTTTGGGCAACACACATGATCTGGCGGATGAGCCCCTCAGTAAGAACTCCCTTGTTATAGTCTTCAAGAACCACGGCATCGATCGAACTGGCAACTGAAGAAAATGAGGAGAGCACCGCCTGCTCGATCCCTGCACTGATCTCGGCCCTGCTTTCGAAATCCACCCTCGTGATATGATGGTTCTGTGAGAGGATTCTCGTCTTGCAGGTGGTCGGTCTCGAAGGGTCAGCGATGAGCCCGTCAGTTGAAAGCCCCAGGCGCCCGAAGAGCTCAAGCAGCTTTTCGCGGTTGCTGTCTGCACCCGTAATGCCGATCAGCAGGGTTTCGGCTCCAAGGCAGAGCGTGTTGAGCGCTACGTTCGCCGCACCTCCCAGCCGGTGATCCTCATGGGTTACATCGACCACGGGAACGGGGTACTCTGGTGAAATACGCGAGACGTGGCCGAAGATATAGTTGTCAAGCATAATATCGCCAATGACGGCGATTCGCTTGGTTCTGAAGGAGTTCAGGAGGAGCTCAATGGTTTCCGGCTTCATAACTTCTTGTTTCTTTATGATTTCCGAATGCACTCAAGAGAAAAACAGGGGGAGAGGGCCATTTACCCAAGAAGATATGATTGTTTCGTTTTATTTTTTGCGATTTTTTATTATAATTAAAGCTAAGCATTTTTAAGCTTTATCTGAATAATTCGGGAACCGATGTTTGAGAGTCTAAGTGACAGGCTGGACGCCACCTTCAAGAAACTTGCTGGTCAGGCGACCATCAATGAGATCAATATAGGTCTCGCCATGCGCGACATCAAGCGTGCACTGCTGGGCGCCGATGTCAACTACAAGGTAGCAAAGAAATTAATTGAAGATATAAGAGAGAAGTCTCTTGGCGAACAGGTTATCAAAAGCGTGTCGCCTGCGCAGATGATTGTGAAAATCGTCTACGACGAACTCACCGAGCTGATGGGAGGCGAGCAGAAGCCGCTTAACCTTTCACCCAAGAAACTTCCTGCAGTTATCATGGTCGCCGGCCTTCAGGGATCCGGAAAGACCACCTTTTGCGCCAAGCTTGCCCTTCGGCTGAAAAAGAGCGGAAAGAACCCGCTGCTTATTGCCGCAGACGTCTATCGACCCGCAGCGGTCGAACAGCTCAGGGTTCTTGGAGAGCAGGTCGATGTTCCGGTTTTTTCCATTGAGGCACAGGATGCAATGCAGGCCGCGCTTCAGGGCGTTGAGGCTGCTCGTGCAGGCGCAAAGGATGTTGTTATTATCGATACTGCCGGTCGCCTGCAGATCGACGAGGTCATGATGGCCGAGGCCGAGGCGCTGAAGAATGCCCTCAAGCCTGATGAGCTGCTTTTTGTTGTCGACTCCATGATAGGTCAGGAGGCGGTCAATACCGCCAAAGCCTTCAATGAGCGTCTTGATTTTGACGGTGTTGTGCTTACCAAGCTCGACGGTGATTCCCGCGGCGGTGCAGCACTCTCCATACGTCAGGTTGTTGAGAAGCCGATCAAGTTTATCAGTATTGGCGAGAAGGTCGATGACCTTGATATTTTCTATCCGGATCGTATGGCCCAGAGGATTCTGGGAATGGGCGATATCGTCAGTTTTGTCGAGAAGGCCCAGGAGAACCTTGATCTCGAGAAAACGCTCGAGATGCAGAAGAAGATGATGAAGAACGAGTTCGATCTGAACGACTTTTTCGATCAGCTTCAGCAGCTCAAGAAGATGGGTTCCATTCAGGGATTGATGGAAATGGTGCCCGGACTCAACAAGATGGTCCCCAAGCAGGATCTTGAAAATCTGGATTTCAAGCCTATCGAGGCCATGATCAACTCCATGACCAGGCAGGAGAAGAGCAATCCAGAGATCATCAACGGCAGCCGTCGCCAGCGCATTGCCAGCGGCAGCGGTACAAGAGTCCAGGAGGTAAACCTTCTGCTCAAGCAGTTTGGTGAGATGAAGAAGATGATGCGTTCTGTCTCGAAGCTCTCCCAGTCGGGGAGGAAGATCACTTCGCAGAATCTTGCGCTTGAGAAGTTTTTAAAACGATAAATTGCACTACTGTTAACAGTTAACATTAACTAAAAAATACATTAGCCTTGGTAAAGATCAGACTGAAAAGAGCGGGAAGGAAAAAATTGCCGATGTACCAGATTGTTGCCGCTGATGCGCGTGCACCGAGGGACGGCAAATTTCTTGAAGTTATCGGAACCTATCAGCCGACGGCGAAGCCGCATGCTGTTACCCTGAAAAAAGACCGTGTCGCATACTGGATGCAGACCGGTGCACAGCCAACCGATACTGTTCGCAGCCTTATCCAGGCGACCGGTCTTCTGCATGAACTGAGGCTCAAGAGCCGCGGGTTCAGCGAAGCCGATATTACCGCAGAGATGGAGAAATGGCAGGAGAACAAACTTGGAAGGATCAAGAAGCGTCTTGCAGTGAAGTCGCGCCGTCGTCAGGCCAAGAAGGATGCTGAGGCTCAGCCTGCAGCACCTGCGGCTGAAGCCGTGACTCCGGAAGCAGAGGCCTGATAATCTGAAGGCGGAAGCGAAGCGTTGGAGCTCTATCTGACCGGTATCATCCTTAAACCGAAAGGATTGAAGGGTGAAGTGAAGGTTGAGCCCGTTACTGATTTTCCGGAAAGCTTTCTCTCCCGTACGCACTATTATGCGGGCCGGTCACGTGATTCGGTAGTCAGGATGAAGGTAGCGAAATCCTCTTTAGCCGGAGGTTTCGCCTGGTTGTTCTTTGAAGGGATTGACAGCAGGGAGAAGGCCGAACCCCTTGCAGGATTGCAGCTGTTCGTCGAAGAGGGCGAGCTTCTTGCGCAGCCCGATAATCGGGCCTATCTTCATGAACTTATTGGCATGAAGGTTCTGGATAGGGAGCGACGGGAGGTCGGCATGGTGACCGATGTCATAGAGATGCCGGCTCATGATGTCTATGAGGTTAAGACCTCCGGCAGAACGGTTCTCCTTCCGGCAATAGATGAGTTTGTTGAAGAGATCAGTATTGCTCAGCGCTACATGGTGGTGCCGAGATTTGACGAATTTCTCTGACAGGCAGTGCCTGAAAAGTTTGTAGAAACCGTTCCGAGACCATGGATGCATTAAGGATTGATGTGATTTCCGTCATTCCGGGTTTTTTTGATTCTCCGCTCAATAATGGATTGTTGAGCATAGCCCGAAAGAAAGAGCACGCGGAAATTCATGTTCATAACCTTCACGATTATGGACTGGGGAGGTACAAGCAGGTTGATGACTCTCCCTTTGGCGGTGGTGCCGGAATGGTGCTCCGACCGGAGCCGGTGTTTGCCTGTATTGAAGCGCTGAAGGCTGAACGGGCCTACGATGAGGTGATATTCCTCACGCCGGACGGCAAAGTGTTTGACCAGTCAGCGGCCAACAGGCTTTCAAGGATGCATAACCTGATCATTCTCTGTGGCCACTACAAGGCTGTGGATGAGAGAATCAGGCAGCATCTCATTACCATGGAGATCTCTATAGGTGATGTTGTTGTTTCTGGAGGGGAGATACCCGCGCTGCTCCTTATGGATGCTGTTGCAAGGGTTATCCCTGGTGTTCTCGGCGACAGTGAGTCGGCCCTGACCGATTCTTTTCAGACAGGGATTCTTGATTGTGCCTACTACACTCGTCCCGCTGAGTTCCGCGGAATGAAGGTCCCTGATGTGCTGCTTTCGGGCCATCATCTGAATATCGAGCAGTGGAGAGGTGATAATGCTCTGGAGCGAACAAAAGCCAGGCGTCCTGATCTTCTTCAGCATGAGTGTTTTAAGGATTTGAGTAAAAAAATAACGTAAATAGTTCTCGTCATGGATCAGTTAATTCAGTTAGTTGAAGCCACACAGGCTGTCGTTGATTTCCCTGAGATTCAGCCGGGTGATACCGTCAGAATCCAGCTGAAGGTCATCGAAGGTGAAAAGGAGAGGCTTCAGGCTTTTGAGGGTGTTGTTATCAGCGATCGCGGTGCAGGTGGTTCCAAAACCATTACCGTTCGCAAGATCTCTCATGGTGTCGGCGTTGAGAGGATCATCCCTGTCAACTCACCGAATATCGAAAGCGTCACGGTGCTCAAGCACGGCAAGGCAAGAAGGGCAAAACTCTTCTATCTGCGCAAGCGTACCGGCAAGGCAGCATTGAAGGTCAAGGAACGCAAGGTCGCCGACAAGGCCTGATTCCGGTTTGTCAATCCGGCAGCATCTCCTGCTGCCGGGTTCTCTCTTTTCCTGTTCCTCCGGCACCGCAAATGCTTTTTTCGAGCGTTATAGCCGTTTCTCCGTCCATTCGCCTTGCTTCAATTGATCGCCCGCTTTTCCCGGGGGTACTGTCAATCTTGCTCCTATGCTTGCAATCGGTGATTACACCCTCTCCTCGCTTGACGCCCAGGATTTTGCCCTCGACGGCGGAGCCATGTTTGGCGTCGTGCCGAAAACGATGTGGGCGAGTGTCGCTCCGGCCGATGCATTGAACCGCGTCAGGCTTTCGGCACGGCTGCTGCTGATATCGGGTAACGGCCGCCATATTCTTGTCGATACCGGCATGGGAACCGCCTGGCCGGAAAAACTGCGGACCATTTACGATATCTCCCCGTTTCGTCTTCATGACGAGCTTCGTCGCCTCGGCCTCTCTCCGGAAGAGATTACCGATGTCATTCTCACCCATCTCCATTTTGACCATGTCGGCGGCGCTTACCGTCTTGATGGAGATCGGCTGGAACCGCTTTTCCCCGATGCTCACTTTTATCTGCAGGAAGAGAACTGGCTTCAGGCATGCACCCCGAATCAGAAGGAGAGGGTCAGTTACAACAGGGCTTTTGTCGAGGCGCTCGGCCGCCAGAAGAATCTCCACCTTCTCGATGGAGAGTGCGAGCTCTTCGAGGGAGTCGCTCTTTTTCCGACCCATGGCCATACCTGTGGCCAGCAGATGGTCAGAGTCTTTGATGAAGAGCAGTCGCTCCTCTATTGCGGCGATCTCATACCGAGTTCGGCTCATATTCCGCTTCTCTGGGTTACGGGCTACGACATTGAGCCGCTAAAGGTGATTGAGGAGAAGAGAGATATCCTGCTGCGGGCCGCAGCAGAGTCATGGATACTCTTTTTCGGCCATGATCCACTCCATGTTGCTGCAACGGTCCGCATGGACGAAAAGGGGGTGGTGCTCGACCGCTTTGTCGAGTTGTGAACAGATCTGATTTCCCGCAGAGCTCTTTGAGGATGAACCCTCAGGACATCGCGGCCTTTCGCTCCCGGATTTTTAAGTTTTACGACCGGAACCGCAGGGTGTTTCCCTGGCGGCAAACCGTTGACCGCTATGCTGTCATGGTCAGCGAAATCATGCTTCAGCAGACTCAGGCGGAGCGGGTTGTGCCAAAGTTCGAGGCATGGCTTCAGCGTTTTCCCGATCCGGAATGCCTCGCAACTGCGCCGCTCCGCGATGTTCTTCTTTTCTGGAGCGGTCTCGGCTACAACTCAAGAGCCCAGAGGCTGCAGAGATGTGCCGCGCTCATCATGGAACGGCACGGGGGCAGTGTGCCCTCAACGCCCGAAGAGCTGAAAACGCTTCCCGGTATAGGAGAGTATACCTGCCGCTCAATTCCGGTTTTTGCCGATAATCTCGATGTTGCCGCAGTCGATACCAATATCCGCAGAATTCTCATCCATGAATTTGCCCTCCCGGAGGATATTTCAGCCACGGGCCTTCGTGCAGTTGCAGAGGAGCTGCTCCCGACCGGCAGGAGCAGGGAGTGGCACAACGCACTGATGGACTACGGTGCTCTCGAGTTGACAAGCCGACGCACTGCCATAAGGCCATTGACTAAACAGTCGACCTTCAAGGGCTCGAAACGCTGGTACCGCGGCAGGCTTATTCGGGAGCTCATCGCAACAGAGGGGATGTTTCTCGAGGAGATCGAGGCTCGATATGACTCCTCCCGCTGGAGTATTCGTGAGATCATCGATGACCTCGTTCGCGAAGGGCTTGTCGAACGAGGTGAGAAAGAGGGGAGCGGAGCATCAGCCATCCTGAGAATAAAGGGTTCATGAGATGGCCGTTAAGGAGGGATGGCGCCCCTCCACGAGCTTATTCTGTATTGTAGACCATGTTCAGCGCGCTGTAAACCTTGTCGATCTCCTGGGCGTAACTGGAGGTGATCGCCTTGCGCTTGAGCTTGAGGGTTGGGGTCATATGGCCGCTTTCGAGGGTGAAAGCCTCTTCGACAAGCAGGAACTTTCGCACTTTTTCGTGTGTCGCAAGCTGCCGTGAGATCGTTCTCAAGAGTTTTTCAAAGATCTGCTGAATGTTTTTGTTTTCGATCAGCTCCTTGTTTGAAGCAGCAATGATCCCTTCTTTTGCTGCGTACTCATTGAGCTTGCTGAAATCAGGGACAATGAGCGCGATGAGGAATGGCCGCTTCTCTCCGATCACGACAACCTGGTCCACATAAGGACTGTCGGAGATAAGGTTCTCTATGGGCATTGGAGCTATATTTTTCCCGCCTGAGGTGACAATGATGTGCTTTTTCCGGTCGGTTATTTTCAGGTAGCCATCCTGGTCGATCTCCCCGATGTCACCGGTACAGAACCAGCCGTTTTTCATCACTTCGCTCGTCGCCACCTCGTCTTTCCAGTATCCCTTCATGATGTTGGGTCCTTTGAGAAGGATCTCGCCATCCTCGGCTATTCTTGCATGAACATTGCTGACAGCGGGTCCGACGGTTCCGAACTTGATTTTCTCGGGCCGGTTGACGTGGGTTACCGGTGCTGTTTCGGTCAGGCCGAAACCCTCAAGAATAACGATCCCAAGTGCCTGGAAAAATTCGCCGATCTTCTGTGGAAGGGCGGCACCGCCGGAGACGAAATAGCGCAGTCTTCCGCCGAACTTGTTCTGTATCTTATGATAGACAAGCTTTGTTGCAAGGGTGTGCTGCAGGGCGAGTGCTGTCGAGACGCTTCCTCTTTCATTGAGTTGACGGTGATATTTTTCTCCCGTGTGGAGCGCCCAGTAAAAGACCTTCTGCTTCAGTGAGCTTTCGGAGGAGATCTGCTTGAGAATGCTCATTTTCATGCGGTCAAAGAGCCGGGGTACTGTAAACATGACGGTGGGGCGGGCTTCGGCCATGTTCAAGGCGATTGTTTCAATGCTCTCTGCCAGATAGATACTCGCTCCGCAGGAGAAGAGAAGGTAGTATCCGCCAGTGCGTTCGTAGGCGTGCGACAGGGGTAGAAAGGAGAGTCCGCGGTCGCTCTCGTCAAGGCGGATAACCGTGGAGCAGGATTTCACATTCTCGCAGATGTTGCGGTGAGTGAGCATCACCCCTTTCGGCAGACCGGTCGTGCCCGATGTGTAGATCAGTGTGGCGACGTCATCAGGCTCGGCAGGCGAGCCTTCCAGAATCCATGGTTTTTCGGCGAGATAGCGCTCTCCTGCTTCCTTCGCCTGATTCAGGTCGATAACCTCTTCAATCGGATCATCCATGCGGTTCATAACCACAACAAGGCTCAGTTCCGGCAGATTCTGCCAGATGGAGAGAATCTTGCCGAGCTGCAGCATGTTCGATACGACAATGGCTTTGGCTCCGCAGTTTTTGAGTATGTACTCTATCTGGTTCCCGGGCAGGGATGGGTAGAGCGGTACATTGATGGCTCCGATGTTCAGGATTGCCATATCGCTCAGGTACCAGCCGGGCCTGTTTTCTGAAAGGATGGCGACTCGGTCCTTTGCCTGGATCCCATTTTTTTTCAGGAAGGCCGAGAAATGACGGACATCCCTCTCCAGTTCCTGATAGGAGATAGGCTCATAGACGCCGTTGACCTTCCTGGCGATAGGGAACTTTGATTCCTGATCCCTGTAATGGGTAAAAACAGAAAAAAACAGCTCAGGCAGTGTCTGGAATTCAGGATTGATAAGCCCCATCATTCAGAGTTTTTTTGTGAAAGAAAGAGAGTTTTGAAGAGCCGGTCGGGGAGTGAGCCGGAATAAAACGATAAGGGGTCGTTGCCTTCAACTGCCGGCGTCCTGATCGTCATAAGCCGTTCAGGAAATTACTCCCGTCACTTAATAATACAATAATGTAATTCCAAAACAATACAGAGGTTAAATGGCGGGTTGCCACGCCTTGACCAGTCTGGGATTACCTTACGCCGGAATACAAAAAAGTCCGTAAAAAAATCTCTCTTTGCGGAACTTTTTCAATGCGTTGTCCATTTCTCTTATAGTTGTTACCCATCTGGCGTTGTACTCCCCTTCAAAGCCCAAAGACTGGCACTCTCTGCCTGCGGCAGTTCACGCTTGCCGCCAAAGTCTCAAACATTCAAAATGAAGGAGGAGATCCGCTATGAAAAAAATCCAGCTACTCTTTTTTTCTGCTCTATTTGTCTTTATTGCCCTGAAAACGGTTGTTGCCGCCCCTCCTGACGTAACCGTCCAGCACAAGGATGGCATTGGGAATTATCTTGCAGATGTCAATGGCCGGACGCTCTACTGGAGCAAGAATGATTCGCCGGGCAAGAGTGCCTGCATTGGTTCCTGTGCTGAAAAATGGCCGCCTTTTTTCAGCGGGGCTATACTTTCCGCCTCTCCCTATATGAACGCAGGGGAGTTTGGCGTCATAGAGCGTGCCGACGGAAAAAAGCAGAATACTTTCCGGGGCTTTCCACTCTACTATTATTCTGTTGACATACGTCCTGGAGATACAGCCGGTCATAATCTCGGGAGTGTATGGTTCGTCATTGATCCGGAAAAATTCAAGCCGCCTGTGAAAGAGTACTACGGGCTGGGGAGCATGGATGAGGCCAAAAAGGGAAGCAAAGGGGGCTCAAAAGAGTAACTCATCGGGTTCGTCGAGAGGAGATGCATGCCGTCAGGGGATGCATCTTCTCCCGTAGGAGGGGTAGAGTGTTTGGGCGGTAGCAGTACAGCAGGATAACAAAGGCAAGCAGATCTTTTCAAGCGGTTTTTCAAGTGGTAAAAGCTATGGCAAGAATATATGAGATCATTATCTCGAAAACGGCCTGCTCCGCAGCCGTCACCGATACCTTTTACGGGATAGCGGAGACGCTTGAGGATGCTCTCTGCCGGTTTACAAGCAAGTTCGGAGTATCAATCACGCAGGTCATCAATGATGGTTCGGATGATAAAAACAGGGCCGAGTACCTTGGGAAGTTCAACAAGCCGGGCCAGGGTGCTAAATACGGGATCCATAAGCCGTTCGTCATTTTTGTCGATACCCTCAAGCAGAGTTTTTGACGAGCGCACAGCGCCCAGTAGTGTTTTGCCGCAAATCGATCCGGGATGCCTGGAGATTGCGCAAGATTTTATGATCCAACAAGAAGAGGAGGCGTAACGATGGCTACATTGAAAAAAATCATACTTGATGTTGAAAACGAAAGCAATGGGCCCAGCTGGAAGGAGTGGAGCTGTGCAGAGGAGATTGTAGAGAGATACGCCCCGTTTGGCCTGGCGTTTGAAAACAGTGCAGTTACCGAGCGATTTATTCTGAGCGTTCTTGAACGGGCTATCGAGTCGGACGGAAAGACCCTTCGAGGAGACTCTGGGCTTTACGATCTCATGATTCTTGAGAGCCTTGTCGCTTCGTTTGACGATGAAGAGTGCCGGGTTGACCTTCTTGACAGGAAATACGCCTGAGTCCTTTATTCTGACGGAGGCTTGCCGGGTATGGAGAGTTTTAGCCCCGGGAATTGATAACGAATTACATAACGGGTGCAGCTATGTCAATGGAACAGGCAAAAGCGTTTCTCGAGCGGATGAAAAACGATGACCGGTTTATGGAGGGTGTCATCGGAATCGAGGATGTGGAGACACGCATGGAGTACATAAGGCGGGAGGGATTCGATGTTACTGACGGCGAGATCTTTCATGCGCTTGAGGACGCCAAAAAAAATGACTTGACGGAGAGCAGGCAGCCGAGCGGAGTGCAGGGTATTCTTGCCGATCGACCCTCTCAACCATCCGCAGCACTTTGCAGGATTGATCTCTTGGCTAAAGTGCTGTTGCAACCCTGAGACTCGTCTCATGGTTGGCCTTTGGCTCTCTTCATGATTTTCCGGGTCAGCTTGTTCTGGAGCGGAGGGGTTATCAGCAGGGCTGGAATCGACGTTGCCACAGCGCCTTCGGGCTTTCGCGGGCCTCTAAAACGGCGGGCTGTTTTTATTCATTGAAATTGTATATTAACCCCACTGACACAACAGAATCGGTTGAATGATCCGGCTTTTTTCGGTTGAGAGCCCAGCTTGTCACTGGGCTTTCGTTTTTGACCGTTTATGTGGTGTTCTTTTTTCAGTCCCGTGCCCCCTTTTTCCTCAGTCCTTACGAAGGCCTGTTAAAGGCCGTGTGGTTGCTGGTTCCTGACTGAGGTTTTCGTCAGGTACTTTACTCCTGCCGGCCAGGGAGAAGCGTTTCTTACAGTTTTGTTAGCAGATTTTTCATGCAGACTGCCAATAAATCCGGTTCTTCATGGACCGGTTATGCCGGACTTTGTCTCGGAATCATTCTGATTGTCTACCTCTTCAGCCAGGTTGACCTTCAGGGTGCGATCGGCCGCATAGCGCATATAGGTTTCTCTTCAGTGCTGATACTGTTGCCCTATTTTGCGCTGCATCTGCTTGAAACCTTTGCATGGCTCCGGCTCTTTCCCGGCAATATCGGGACAATACCGTATTTCAGGCTGCTTAAAATCCAGCTTATTACCGAGACCATCTCCATGACCTTGCCTGCAGGGGTGGCTGTGGGCGAACCTCTTCGCCCCTTTCTCTGCTTCCGCTTTCTGGGCATTCCTGTTCCCGCCGGTGTGGCAAGCGTTGCCGTCCGCAAGCTGATGCTCGGTGTCGCCCAGGGGATATACACCGTGTTCTGTGCTCTTGCCGGCTTTGCGCTTCTGCAGGATGCTTCCCAGGAGATGCTCGGCTTTGAGGGCTTGGGCTTTGTTGTCATTGTCGCAGGGATCGTTGTGTTTACGCTCTTTCTTTTTCTCCTCATGATGCTGCTCAACGGACGGGCGGCTCATAACCTGCATCGGCTGCTCATGCTTGTGCCTTTCGACAAGGTCAAGGGGTGGCTTCTTGCAAAAGAGTCGGAATTTGTTGATACGGATGAAGAGCTGAAAAGCTTCAGGGGCCCCTTTGTCTGGAGGCTTCTGCCGGTTCTCTTTACCTATATTGTCGCCTGGTTCATGCTTGCGCTTGAGAGTTATATCATACTGCAGCTGCTCGGCATGCAGATCTCATTTTTTCAGGTGCTTGCCATCGATGCTTCGCTCACCATCCTTCGATCGCTCTTCTTTTTTATCCCCTCCGGCCTCGGGGTTCAGGATCTCGGCTATCTTGCCTTTTTCCAGGCGCTTGGTCTCGCGGACGCCCAGATTGGCGGTGCAGCCTTTGTGCTCTTGCGCCGTTTCAAGGAGGTTCTCTGGTATGCTGTGGGCTACATAGTCATGTTTGTTTCCGGAGTTCACCTGCATGATGCAGAAGGAGTGAGTATCGAAGAGTCATGAGGAAAAAAGTATTGTTCATATGCGGTTCGATGAACCAGACTACCCAGATGCATCAGATCGCAGAGCTGCTGGGTGATTACGATCAGTATTTCTCGCCATTTTTCAGTGACGGCCTGCTTGGCAGAGCCGCCGACATGGGCCTGCTCGAGTTTACCATCATGGGCAGCAAGCGCTCCGGTCGCTCGATCGACTACCTCCGCTCACACCACCTCAAGCTCGATATCGGCGGAGTTGCCCACGCCTATGACCTTGTGGTGACCTGCACCGATCTTATCGTTCCGAAGCATATCCGCCAGAAGCGTGTGGTGCTGGTGCAGGAGGGGATGACCGAACCGGAAACCACTCTTTTCCATCTTGCAAGGAACTTCAACTGGGTTCCCCGATGGATCGCAGGGACCTCCACGACAGGCCTCTCCGATGCTTACGAAAAGTTCTGTGTTGCCAGCGAAGGGTACCGCGAGCTCTTTATTCAGAAAGGCGTTAACCCTGACAAAATCGAGGTTACCAGCATTCCCAATTTCGACAATTGCCGGAAGTACCTGCAGAATGACTTCCCGCATCGCGACTACGTCCTTGTTTGCACTTCCGACAACAGGGAGACCTTCATCTACGAGAACCGTTCGAAAAATATCAGGAAGTATCTGGAAATGGCAGAGGGCGGTCAGCTTATTTTCAAGCTGCATCCGAATGAAAATGTAGAGCGGGCCACCAGGGAGATTGAGCTTCATGCGCCGGAGAGCCTTGTTTTCAGCGAAGGGCGAACTGAAGAGATGATTGCAAATTCGAGAATGCTCATCGCACAGTTTTCCTCAACTATTTTTGTGGGCTCAGCCCTGAACAAGATCGTACATTGCGGCCTGGAGCCGGAAGTGCTCAAGGCGCTGACGCCCCTGCAGAACAACGCTGCGCCTCAAAAGATCGCCGATGTCTGCCGTCAGGTTATCGACGGCTGAACAACAATTAACCTAACGCTTACCTGTGTAAATGCTTACCGTTGCTGTCATTCCCGCAAGAGGGGGTTCCAAGGGCCTTAAAAACAAGAATATCTATCCCATTGCAGGCAAGCCGCTGCTTGCCTGGACAATATTGCAGGCGCTGGCCTCAAAGGGTATCGATCGTGTTTTCGTAACAACCGATGACTTGGCGATTGCCGATGTAGCATTGCGATTCGGGGCTGAAGTGATTGAGCGCCCGGCAGAGATTTCGGGTGACAAGGCGACCTCCGAGTCGGCCGTTCTGCACGCCGTCGAGACAATCGAGAGCCTTCACGGCCAGAAGGTCGGAACAATTGTTTTTCTGCAGGCCACCTCGCCCCTTCGCAAGCCCGGCGATATCGACGGGGCGCTGGCAGTGTTCCGCCGTGAAGCGGCGGACTCCCTGATCTCTGTCACCAAAGCCGATGACCTGACCATCTGGGAGACGAAAGATGGACGGTGGAGCAGCCTCAACTTCGACTACCTGAACCGGGGGATGCGCCAGGACCGTCCGGTGCAGTTCATCGAAAACGGCTCGATCTATATCTTTACCCCTGAAACTCTCCGCCGCTTCGCCAACAGGATTGGCGAGAAGCTTTCGGCATACGAAATGGAGTTCTGGCAGACATGGGAGATTGATACTATCGAAGAAATAGATTTAATTGAGTATTATTTTAACAGAAAAAACCTGGCAGGCCAGGATGCCGACCAACCGAACCCTTAGATCACCCTCTGTATGAATTTTTTTCTCTCCACCGATCTTGTCATCGGTGTCAATGAAGCCCTGAAGATCACTGATCATCTTGCCCAGCTTTCGGTGAAAAAGCCGGGGATCATCTACGATGCAAATCTTGCAGGCAACCTCTATTTTCAGGATGTTCTCGGAAGGCTGACTGCCGGATACCCCGGCGCCGTGGTCTATAGCAACGAGTTCAAGGGGGAGCCGACCTACGCCCATCTGGAGAGTGTCGCACAGTTCTTCCGCAGCAACATGCCGGACGGGGTCATCGCCATCGGCGGCGGCAGCACGCTTGATCTTGGCAAAGGGGTCGCTCTGCTTTTGACCAACGAAGTTCCGGCCCTTTCGCTCAAGGGGTTCCCCCAGGGCGTGAACGATCCGCTCCCGCTTGTCACCGTCCCTTCACTGCTCGGCAGCGGGGCAGAGGTGAGCTTCAATGCGGTCTTTATCGACGAGGCCGAGGGTCGCAAGCTCGGCATCAACAGCCGCAAGAACTTCCCGAAAAAAGCGGTCATAGACCCCAATCTCTCCATGACCGCCCCGATGGAGAGCGTTATTGCTTCGGCCATGGACAGTCTTGTGCACTGCGTCGACAGCTTCGGCTCCATCAAGCATACCCCTCTCAGCAGGATCTTTTCCGTCGAGGGATTCCAGCGTACCTTCTATGCCCTTCAGCAGGGTCAGCTCGACAGGGCTGAGTCTCGCCTCGATCTGGCTATCGGCAGTGTCTGCGGAACGGCTGCTCTCATGAACGCAGGCGACGGCCCGACCAACGGTTTCGCCTACTACCTCGGAGTCAAGCATCGTGTGCCGCACGGGCTGGCAGGAGCGATATTCCTCAAGGAGGTCATGCGATACAACCATGAGCACGGCTACGAAAAGTATGCGCTGCTTAACCCGATGCGCACGTCAGCATCTCCGAAGGAGGTTACCGCTGAGCTGCTCGCCCAGATGGATGATCTCTATGGTCAGCTCAACATTCCAACGCTTGTCCCATACGGTTACGGCAAGGGCAATGCCAATGAGTTTGCGCGAAATGCATCGGAGGCCCTGAAAGGATCGTTTTCGGGCAACCCCGTCGAATTTACAGAAGAATCGGCAAGAGCCGTTGTCAATCAATTAACCTAAAGGAGCAGAGCGAAGTATGGCTGGTGCAGAACTAATCGGCCGTGAGGAGCTGGCCGAAATCCAGGAGCTTTTCAGCAAGGAGAAGGTCAACCTCTACCGCTACGGCGGCGGCAACTACAAGGCACGGGAGTTTGAGGAGAAATTTGCGGCCTATATGGGCGTAAAGTATGCCCATGCAGTCTCTTCCGGAACGGCGGCAATTCACTGCGCGCTTGCCGGAGCGGGCATCGAGCCCGGAGACGAGGTCATCACCACTGCATGGACATTCATCGCACCGATAGAGGCCATCAGCGCGCTCGGCGCAGTGCCTGTTCCGGTTGAGCTTGACGAAACCTACCATCTCGACCCGGCAGAGGTTGAAAAGGCAATCACCCCGGCAACGAAAGCCGTCGTGGCGATTCCCATGTGGGCACCGCCGAAGATGGATGAAATTGCAGCTATCTGCAAGAAGCACAATCTTCTGTTGATCGAGGATGCTGCACAGGCGCTCGGCGCATCCTACAAGGGACGCAAGCTCGGTACCTTCGGCAGCGTCGGCTCTTTCTCGTTTGACGCAGGCAAGACCCTTCACACCGGCGAGGGCGGCATCATTGTCACCAACGACAAGGAGATCTACGACCGCGCAGCCGAGTTCTCCGACCATGGGCACATGCACCTTCCCGGTCTGCCAAGAGGCAAGGATCCCCGCCGCGCAAAGGGGCTCAATCTGCGCCTCAGTGAGGTTACTGCGGCTATCGGTCTTGCCCAGCTCGCCAAGATCGAGATGATTCTTTCGAAGTCGAAGGAGAACAAGCGCAAAATCAAGGAGGGGATCCGCCATCTCGACAACATTACGCTGAGGCCATTCAGCGACGAGGCTGGCTCACAGGGTGACACGCTCATCTTCAAGGTCAGGGATCATGATGCTGCGCTCCAGTTTGAGGCGCACCTGATGGAGCACGGATTCGGTACCAAAATTCTTCCTGAGGCGCTTGACTGGCACTTTGCCGGAGTTTGGGGTCACCTGCTCGGCGAGTACGATCGCTATAGCAATGCCGATCTCGAGGCGCTTTGGCCGAAAACCGGAGCACTGCTTCGCAGCAGCGTCTGCCTCAACATTCCTGTGCTTATCGACGATGCTACGATCGACAAGCTTGTCCAGGCCATCATCTCCGGATCAAAAAAGATCGGTTGAGCTGGTAGCCAGTAACGGTAGAAACGACAAAAGCCTGCAGTGCGCAGGCTTTTGTCGTTGTATGGAGGCGAAGAGCGGACTCGAACCGCTGTACAAGGTTTTGCAGACCTCTGCCTAACCACTCGGCCACTTCGCCCTTTTGTTCGGGAAGTGTTAAGGTAAGAAAAACTTGTGGTATTGCAAACGGGGGTGGGCGTAAATTGCCTCTCTCCATATGAGGCTGGGAGCTGGTATTGCATTTTCTTCGCCAGTTGGCACGCTTGTCGGCCATCCTGCGGCTTTTTCTTATATTGACCAAAGGGCACGAGAAGTGCTTTTCCTACAAGGGCTCACCCCGCTCCAGGGGATCCACACCCTCATCCTGAAACATCTATCTGCCAATGCTTGACATCTCTGTTGTATTGATACTGCTCCTTTTTCTTCTCACGCTCGCTTTTGTGGCATTCCGCATTGTTCGTGATGCTCCACAGCGGGAGGAACTGATGCGGCTTCGAGCTGTTGAAGAGAGCTCGCGCCCGGTGTTGGCGACGCTTGAATCAAAAACCACCGAACTCGACGCTCTCAAGCTGCGTTACGCCCGCATTGAGACCGAACTTGAGAGTGAGCGGCGCATTGCTGCCGAAAAAACAGCGCTTGAGAAGGAGTCGGAGTTACGCATGAAAACCGAGTTCGAAAACCTCTCCAACCGCATTTTCGAAGAGCGCGGGCGGACGATCGGCCAGGAGAATCGTGAGCGTATGGAGGGTGTCCTGCAACCGCTTCGTGAACAGCTCGAGGCTTTCCGCAAAAGGGTCGAAGAGGTGCATCTGAGCGATACCGAGTTGTCCGGGCGCCTTATCGAGCAGGTGCGGCAGCTGCATGCGCTGAGTGGCAGAGTGAGCGATGAGGCAAACCTGCTTGCCAGGGCTATCAAGGGCGATTCGAAAAAGCAGGGGGATTGGGGCGAGATGATCATTGAGAGGATCTTTGAGGTTTCCGGTCTCGAAAAGGGTCGGGACTATATTGCCCAGGAGAGCTTTCGCCAGGAGGGTGGCGTGTTGAAACGCCCTGATTTCGTGGTCATGCTCCCTGACGGCAAGGCGGTTATTGTCGATTCCAAGGTCTCCCTGACGGCCTATGAGCGTTACAGCTCAGAGGAGGATGAAGCGCTTCGGCAGCAGGCGCTCAAGGAGCACCTGAACTCTGTGCGGCGGCACGTTGCAGGGCTACAGACCAAAGAGTACAGCGATATTGGCGGCAACCGGACTCTTGACTTTGTTATCATGTGCATTCCCCTTGAACCAGCCTGGCAGGCCGTCCTGCAGGCCGATTCCGATCTTCTCTACGAGTTTGCCGGCAATAATATTGTTCTCTGTGGTCCGACGACGCTCATGGTCACCCTCAGGCTCATCGCCCAGATTTGGAGGCGTGACAATGAGAACCGCAATGCGGAGCTTATCGCTGAAAAGGCTGGCAGGATCTATGATCAGGTCTTTCTTGTACTGGAGGCGATGAGCGAGGCCCGAAAGAGGCTTTCAGGGGTGACGGACTCATTTGATCTGGCTCTGAAACGACTGAAGGAGGGGAGAGGGAACCTTGTCGGAAGAGTTGAGGAAATTCGAAAGCTCGGAGCAAAAGTTAGCCGTCAGATTCCGCCGGATCTTGCCAGAGAGGCCGAAATAGAGGGGGATGATGGGGAGCCTCAGTAGTACATGATAGAGTAAAAGAGGTTCTTTTTGACCTCGTTTACAACGAACTGGCAGCTCTTGCTGTTTTCCCACCAGAAGATCGGGTGCCACCATTCAGGCTTTGTTGAAACCAGAATGAAGGAGAGCTCCGAGCCGTCGAAGGCCTTGCTCCAGGTCTGGTAGAGACGGAACATGTGCGGAGGGTCGCTGACGACGATGGCATGGCGCCACCCTTTTTTCTTCATGGTTTCTGATGAATTGACAGCCTCCTCCCAGGTGGTTGTTGAACGGGTGTCCACCTTGATCGAGGTTTTCGGTACTCCAAAGGCGATCATTCGGCGCTCCCGCCAGTTGGGATGGGCAGGTTTGTAGAACCGCTCATCGATTCCCGTCAGGATGATGTGTGATGCATATCCGGAGTTGTAGAGCTCCGCCCCTTTTCGAACCCGCAAGCCGTTATCCCCGCCGAGCACGATGATGACATCAGCTTTTTGTGGAGTGCTTGCGTGAAGTGAAACCAGAAAGCCCAGGCTTAAAAAAAAGAGCCCGGATATAACGCTTGTCGAGAGGAGAAAATAGAGCGTCAGCTTGAGCAGGAGTTTCATGGAGAGGCGTGAGGGTTATGATGCAAGGTGTTTGATCCTCTAAACTTCCTGATAATAATCAAATTTTGCAACCTTGCCGAGGCTCTCTCGAGGGAAGAGCGCCATTTTCTTCCTGCGACGCTGGCGAGCGATGTCGGGAAGGGGTGTTGAAGAACTCTTTCCTGCATGCCTCTCTGATGCTGAACGACTCTCAAGAAAATGCGCGCTGATTATTATATTATTTATATTTTCGTTGAGGGTTATTAGCTTTCGATGATTTACAGGTGTATTTCTTCCTTCCCCCCCTCATTGTTGCGGAGTGCCCTGTTTCCTGCCGAATGTCATCGTCAGGTTTGTTGTTGTCCAGGATCTATCGTATGAAGGCTACCACCTTCACGCAAAGGAATTACATGGGTCATTGCCATTACTATTTTCATGATTTGCCTGCATCTTCTTTGCGGCACATGGGCTCTGTCGGCTAAGCTTCCGTAGTTGCCTGTGGTTTGCCGATTGGTCATTGTCGTCCCGTTCAGGACGTTGCAGGATGAGAACCCCAATACTATGGAAAGAGATAAGAGTTGTAAACCGGAAGAGTCTGGAACCGATTATGGGTGCAGGCACGAAGCTTTCAATAATGCACTGATCGAGAGCTTCCCCGGGGCTTTTACCGTTAACGATGCCAACGGCCGGCTTGTCAGCTGGAATGCTTTTCATCGAGATGAGCTTCTCGGCAAGCCCGAAAGCGAAATGAAGGGAATCGATGCCTTGGGGGTTTTTCATCCCGATGACAGGCCGCTTGCCTTCGAAAAAATATCGAATGTTCTGAAATACGGGGTAGAGGTGTCTGCCGAAGGGCGGGTTCTGATTAAAGGAGGCCCTGAGTTTCAATGGCGCATGATTACGGGGCGGAGGATAATTATCGACGGCAATCCGTTTGTCGTGGCTTTCAGTGTGGATATTACGGAGCGCAAGCAGCTCGAGGATCTCATGGCCTTTCGTATCCGCCTCAACGAGATGGCTGACGCTGCAACGGTTGAAGAGCTGCTGCGTGCGACACTTGATGAGGCCGAGCGCCTGACCGGCAGTACGATAAGCTTTTGCCAGTTTATTGATGCCGATGAGGAGGCACCCTCCTTTCAAGTTAATTCGAGCAGCATGCATCATAATCTGACGAAACATTTTGGATCAATGATGCATACATCCTTTGCCGAGGCATGGATATGGGATGAAGCCGTCAAGGAGAGGAAGGCTGTACTGCACAACGATTGCCGGAACTCTCCGAACTTCCGGAAACTGCCGGATGATCATCCAAAAATCAGCCGTACGCTCGTTGTACCCCTGATTCGCAGTACCAGGGTGGCTGCTATTTTTGGAGTTGCCGACAAGCCATGGGATTATAGTGAGGGTGATGTCAATCTGGTTGGTGCCCTTGCCGATCTGGCCTGGGATATCGTTGCCCGCAAGCGCGCCGAAGAGTCGGAGCGTCATCTTCAGGAGTCGCTTTTGCAGGCACAGAAGATGGAGTTGATCGGGCAGCTTGCAGGCGGAGTCGCACATGATTTCAACAACATGCTGGGCGTCATTCTCGGTAATGTTGAGATTGCCCTGAATCGTTATTCCCTTGATGAGCCGCTCAAAAACAACCTGAAGGATATTCTCAAGGCAACAGAGCACTCTGCCGAGCTGACCCGTCAGCTTCTTGCTTTTTCACGCAAGGTATCCGTCTTGCCGATCGTTATCGATCTGAATACGATGCTCGAAAAGATGCTCTCCATGATGAGGCGTCTGATCGGGGAGGATATCTCCCTTGTCTGGATTCCGGCTTCCGGGCGCACGCTTGTCAAAATCGACCCGGCGCAGATGGATCTTGTTCTTGGCAATCTCTGTGTCAACGCCCGTGATGCCATAACCGGTCACGGGGTTATTACGATTGAAACGGGGATAATCTTTGTCGACAGCGCGGCATCGGCATCGGGACACCCTTGCAAGGAGCCGGGAAGCTATGTTTCGCTTGCGGTCAGTGATAATGGTTGTGGTATAGAAAAAAAGAACCTCCCGCATATTTTCGAGCCATTCTTTACCACAAAAGAAGAGGGTAGAGGCACGGGGATGGGGCTTTCGACGGTCTATGGAATCGTCAAGCAGAACAATGCCGTCATTGACTGCCGAAGTGAGCTCGGCAAGGGCTCGACCTTCACTATTTATCTGCCCCTTCAGAGAGGGTATGCCGATCCCGACAATCCGGATAATCCCCTTCCTTCAAAGAGCCATGGCAAGGAGACGATCATGCTTGTCGAGGATGAACCGGATATCCTTAATCTTTGCAGGATGATGCTGCAGAACAGCGAGTATGCTATCCTTTCGGCCTTAACGCCCGGAGAGGCGATTCGCATTTCGGATGCATACGATGGGGAGATTCATCTGCTCGTGACGGATGTTATCATGCCTGAAATGAATGGCGTAGAGCTCTCCCGGAAACTGCAGGCCCGCCGCCATGGCCTTAAAACCCTTTTCATGTCAGGCTACACCACTGATATCATTGCCAGGCACGGAGTGCTTGAGGATGGTATCGCTTTTATCAGCAAGCCGTTTTCAATAAACGTACTGCTGAAAAAAGTTCATGAACTGCTCAAACCCGCTTTCGTATAGCCCGCTTTTTTGGCAAACCTCAGGGCAGGAGCTCCGTCCGGCCTTTTCGGCGGATTCGCGGGTGATCATGCCCCGCGCTTTTGGCAGAGGAGTTCGGCTGGCCGTTGCTGCCCTTACCGCTCTCCGGGATTATTCTTTCTTTCACCAATCCTGTGCCGCGCAGTGATGACGGTGGATGTAACTCCTCCCGTAAAAACCAACCCTATAAGCAAATAGATTTCCGTCGGGATGTTTTTGCCTGCAATGATGAGGTAGAGATAAGAGGCGATAAAAAAGAGCGCCGAGAGCGCACCAGGCAGAATGGCAGGCTTTTTCAGGCGAAGGTTTTTTACCAGCCAGGCAAGAGAGATCATGAGAAAGGGGATGCTTCCGAAATAGAGAACCCCAAAAATCATGGGACTGACTCCGTGATGTTTTTCAGCGCTATCAAGTATGCCGCCTATGAATTCGGTGAGAGTCATGGCCGCTCAGGATTCAAGCATGATCAAAGCACTCCTTGCAGATCGTTTCTGTTTTTTTTTTAGGGTTGATTTTATACTTCAGCGACGTCACTTCCAAACGATATTTTTGTTCATTTTCACTCATCCTGTTCACTAACGGCCCTCTTTTTGCCCGGCTCAGCGCAGCAACGTCTCACATCAGGACGGTCAAGTTGAGACACTTCCGAATCCTGCACTCCCTTCTCATACGGTATCCAGCGCATTTACCCTTTGGCATGCAAGTTGCATTTACAAAATGTCAGAGGCCTGCTTTTAGCCTCGTTACCGTTTATTAACTGTCTTTTTATCGGGGTGGGAATGGTCAGCATAAAAAAAACGCCATATGATCTGATGGATGATATATACAGCCTTGCTTACTGGATGACCGGTTCACTCTCGGCAACCAATGAGCTGGTAAGCCGGACCTATCGCCATGCAGCAAAGGGCAGTTCAGTAAAGGAGCTTTTCCGTACCTTCAGAAGCTGTTATTATGATTCCATCCCCCCAATTGAAGCCGCTGTTGCAGGGCATAACTGTTCAGCAGATATAAAGTTATCTGTTCTTTTGTCAGAGATTAGCGGTCTTAAACATCGGGAGATCTCTGAAATTATCGGCGAACCTCTTGGAACAATACGGTTGTGGCTATCCTGGGGACGTAAGTCGCTGGTCGACGGAACCCTCATCAAGGCCTCCTGTTGAGTGGCATTTCCTTCAACGGGAGCGGACTCTGATGAAGAAGCTTCGCATCGCTCAGGTTGCTCCTCTGGTTGAACGGGTGCCTCCAAAAAAATACGGGGGGACTGAAAGGGTCGTCTATCATTTAACCGAAGGGCTGGTGGAGAGGGGGCATCAGGTCACCCTTTTTGCATCCGGAGATTCCATAACAAGCGCCAGGCTTGTTGCTCCGATAAGCGAAAGCCTTCGTCTGGGCAGAAAACCGCACTCGCCGGTCATGATAAGCATGATGATGCTAACAGAGGTCTATGGGCGGATGCTTCATGAGTTCGATATTGTTCATTCGCATCTTGAATACCTGACCTTGCCTTTTGCAGCAACCGCGCCAGTACCAACCGTGCTTACCATGCACGGCAGACTTGATCTCGGGGATTGCCCCAACCTGCTGAGAGCATACAGGGATATGAGCTATGTTTCGATCAGTGACGCCCAGCGCAATCCGGTCCCCGATATCAACTGGGTAGACACGATATATCACGGCTATCCCAAGTCAGCATTTGAATTCAGCGCACGACCCGGAAAGTATTTTCTTTATCTGGGACGTTTTTCCGAAGAGAAAAAACCTGTGCAGGCGATCATGCTTGCCAAGGCTTGTCATGTGCCGCTGAAGATTGCCGCCAAGATCGATCCGGCAGACAGGCTCTATTTTGAGGAAAAAGTGAAACCACTGCTTGATCATCCGCTGATCGACTATGTGGGTGAGGTTGACGAATATCGCAAGATTGAGTTGCTTCGAGAATCAATTGCACTTCTTAATACCATAGACTGGCCTGAACCGTTCGGATTGGTGATGATTGAGGCGCTCGCATGCGGAACTCCGGTGATTGCAAGGGGGTGCGGTTCAGTACCGGAAGTGATAACGCATGGCAAAACGGGCTTTATCTGTGAAAGCCGGCTTGATTTTATTGAGGCGATTCATCATGTCGGAGAGTTGTCGCGCCATGCTTGCCGGGAGGAGTTTGAGCGACGTTTTTCGCTGAACTGCATGGTGGGGAAGTACGAGGAGCTTTACTACCGTCTGCTGCAGCAGCAGCATCTTTGTCTGCAATGAGCCGTTCCGGGTTTGGTGCTCGCGCTCGCTTTGGCATGCAGAGAAAAAAGAGGTTTTCCGCTGTTCCTGGTGTAACAATTGGTTACGATGAATAATCAGATGGGGTCTTTCAAAGAGGATGCTCCATTGCGATTTGATGGATGATGATTACAGGGGGACAGCGGATAGTTATTGGTGTGAAAAAGGTTCGTTCCGGGGCGAAAAAAGGCCTGTGCGGCATCCGCTCTAAGCTGGAGCCGCATCAGGAGTAAAAAAGAGGGGTGAGCAGCGCTCAGAATTTATAGGCAAGGCCGAGTGAGATCACTGGATAGTATTTGATATCATTGATCTTGCTCTTCACAGTGTTGATCTCCCTGTCAAGATCGGCTTTGAACAGCTCATTGGTAGCCATAGAGCCGCTTGCAGCAAGTGCGACATCAGGGGTGCCCTGAAAGATGACGCCGAGGTCCACAGCGAAAGAGAGAGCCGAGTGGTTTCCAACGGCATTCCCCCAGCCGATGCCTGCAAAGGGTGCATAGTGCTTGAAGGTGACATTGCCCGAGAGCGTTCCTATTTCCTCGGCGGAGTAGGTCGTGTTTCCGATGGTATAGGAGGTTTGGGGGGCGCCTGTTGCGCTGAGAGTGTTGTTGTTGATGACGACACCGGAAGTTATTCTGAATCCTGAATCTTCAAACGGGTGCCAGTCGAGAAGTACGGGATAGGATTTCAGCCTCAGGCTGTAGTTATAGCGGACATCGCTCTCGGTGGCAGATCCGTCGTAATTGAAGGCGTTAACTCCTGTTCTTGCATTGATGAAGGGGGTCAGGCCTATCGTCACCTCTCCGCCGATTCCTGACGTGCCGGCTTTGATGGCAGCGCCGATCTTTCCAGTGTCGGCAAATGCCGGGGCGGTAGTTGCCGTTGACGCGAGCGCTGCAAGCAGCAGGTATTTCACTCTGGGGTGTTTCATGGCAATTCCTTTGTTTGATGTTGGCGGAACGTTGTCGTATGCGGGAACGCAACGGTTTTCTCTGCACAGCTGAAACTAAAGGGTGCGCTGATGCATATACGCTCAATATATGCAAAATCAGCAAATAACATAGGTCTTACATGGAGGGTGTTGCTCTTGGGATGATTTGATTGAGACGATGCAGGGGTAAACGGGGAGGGGGAGCATATCGCAATTGCTATGCTCCCTGTATAAGGAAAAGAAGGAAAAGGTGTCAGGAGGCTTCGCCCTGCGCTTTTGTCTCTTTGGTCTTGACAGGCAGAGCGGGGCTTTTGGCTGTTGCGGGGTCGAGGACCCTTACTGCGCCGGCAAAGCGTTTTTCGAAGTAGCTGTGGTTCAGCCGGTCTTCAGTGATGCCCTTCGAGAGGGATGAGTGAATGAAGGTATCGTTGCCGATAAAGATGCCGACATGATTGATTCTGCGCCCTTTTGTCTGGAAAAACACAAGATCTCCGGGCTGAAGGTCGTCCTTGTTTACCTTTGTTCCGATGGCAGCCATCTCCGTTGAGGATCTTGGCAGCTCCATGTCAAATGTTTTGCCGAACATGAAGCGTACAAAGCCGGAACAGTCAAAGCCCGCAGGGGTCTGGCCGCCGGAGCGGTAATGTGTTCCGAAGTACCGGGTGACATTGGAAAAAAACTTCTGCATGGAGTCCGTGAACGGACGGGGCGTTTCTGAAACCTGCTGAGTGTGCTGTTTGAGGAAAGGTTCAGGGGCGGTCTCGGAAAAAACAGCTGCAGGAGAGAGTGATTGTATGGCTGAAGCTGCAAGGATCAACAGCATTGTCCGGTAGGAACGGACAGCTTTTTGTAGCGGAACATGTATGCACTTGAATGAGGACATAGAGTGCTCGGTCTGAAAGTGTAAAAGGAATGGGGTCTTCGGGTCGAGAATTTTCTATCGATCATTATAAGAACAAATAAGTGATTATTCTAACTTTTTAAGGCGCAGCCGATCTTTATTGATCTTTTGCGCGCATCCGTTTACTTGACCATGCTGAAGACAGCTACGAGTTACAAACAGTGCGGGGATAGGCCCGGACAGCAACTTTTGAAGAGAGGTCGATGGGGCCGTTGAGTACATTGTCTACGCCGCTTTCCAGCCTGGAGCTGGAGGAGCTCAACCGCGTTCTCCGGTTTGAGTCGTCCACTTCCGATCTCATGACGCTTGACGGCCTTGACGGATTTGCAACGGCACTCGCTATCGGGCCGGTCTCTGTCACTCCGGAGGAGTGGACTGGCTATGTCATCGGAACACGGGAAAGCGAATTCGACGGAAGCTCTTCTGCCGGGCAGGATCAGCGGCTCAGATGGCTTCTGGTGCGTTATATGGGCGCTCTTGAGGCCGCGATCCGGACTGATCCGGATGGCTTTATGCCTGTTTTCAATTTTTTTGCCTATCCTTCCAGGGAAGCTGAAGAGTCGGCTGTTGCCTCCTGGGCAGCGGCGTTCATGTTTGGTATCGAGCTCTATTACGATCATTGGAAGCCTATCTTTGTCGCCATTGATGAAGGTGGCCATTCCGCCGCTCTGATGCTTGGCCCGATGCTGATGCTCGCCGGAGGTGAGCATGAAGATCAGGAGTTAGGAGGGGATGAGCGGAGGCGGCTGAAAGAGCTTGTCGCAAACAGCGTCAGTCATATCTATCGATTCTGGTATTCAGCCCGGATAGCGAAGGGAGAAGCAGCGGCAGATATCGCGAAACCTGTAGCCCGAATCTTTACGATCAGAAGGCATGACCGCTGTCCCTGCGGAAGCGGTAAGGAGTATAGAGGCTGTTGCGGCACCTGAGTCGCTGGTGATCGGCAGCTCTGCGGTGGCGAAGGCTTTGGCTGCGCTCGTTATCTTCGGGCTTTTAATTAGGGAGAATATTTCATAAATTCCGGATTAAAAAAACGCGGTAACCTACGAGGAATAATCAACCTTTGGTTCAATAGTCAGATGAAGCGGAAGCTCTCTTATTTCCTTTTTTTTCTTTTTATTCTTTCCGGCTGTTCCGCCAAGAGTGAAAACAATAGGGCAGAGGGGGAGTTATCGAAAAAAAACTTGCAGGTCGGCCTTGTTTTTGATGTTGGTGGACGTGGTGACAAGTCCTTCAATGATTCAGCCTATAACGGGCTGGAGATGGCAAAAAAACAGCATGGCATCAATTTCCTCTTTGTTGAGCCGCAGGGCGAGGGAGCTGACCGGGAGGCCGCATTGCGAC
The DNA here is from genome assembly GCA_903824045.1 of uncultured Chlorobiaceae bacterium. Classification (GTDB taxonomy): domain Bacteria; phylum Bacteroidota; class Chlorobiia; order Chlorobiales; family Chlorobiaceae; genus Chlorobium. The sequence goes on along the minus strand of CAIJVD010000010.1, from coordinate 50,573 downwards.
AGATGGCTTCAGATCCCGATGTTGCTCTTGTCATAGGCGTTGGTCTCTTGTTCAGCGATGATATTACGGTGATTGCCAGGGAGTTTCCGGCCAAGAAATTTGTCTGTATCGACTATATCAGCAAGCCCGGAGTTCAAATGCCGCCCAATCTTCAGGGCGTTGTCTTCGAAGAGAAGAGAGGTTCTTTTCTTGCCGGTGCCTTGGCGGGCCTTGTTACCAAAACAAATACTGTTGGTTTCATCGGCGGGATGGAGTCGAGTGTTATCAAGAAATTTGAAACCGGTTTCATTTCCGGTGTCCGGTCGGTCAATGCCGGGGCGAGGGTGATATCCGGTTACATCGGCATGACGGGCAGTGCCTTTGCCAATCCTTCCAAGGGCAAGGAGGTCGCGTTAGGCCAGTTCGGCAGGGGAGCCGATATCATCTATGAGGCCGCAGGAGCAAGCGGTCTTGGCGTCATAGAAGCCGCCAGAGAGAGTCGCAAGCTGGTTATCTGTACCGATCGTGATCAGGAGCCTGAAGCTCCCGGCTTTGTGCTTTCCAGCATGACCAAGGCGGTCGACAGGGCTGTATTGAAGACAGTCGAAACCGTTTTGGATGGGACGTTCAAGGGTGGAGCCGTTGCGGTGTTCGGTCTTGCCGACCGTTATACCGACTATGTTTACAATGACCGTAATGCCGCTCTGGTCGGCACGAAAACCCATGAGAGGATTGAGGATATACGGAAAAAAATTGTTGAGGGGAAAATTATTGTCAATGAGACCGCCGTTGTGCAATGATTTTATAGGAGTTCCTGCAGTTATGGGAATGTGCTGGCAGCGGAAAAAATGATTGCTTTTTAATCGATTGAAGCGTTTCAGTAGTGACTAAAAAAATTCTTGTAACCGGGGGTACCGGTTTTATTGGTTCACGCCTTGTTCACAGGCTCGCAGCCACGCCGGACGAAATTTTTGTTCTTGTCCGTAAAAGTTCCGATCTGACCTCTTTATCGGATGTTCTGCCGAAAATCAACCTCGTTTATGGGGACATAACCAACGCGGCTTCGGTCGATGCGGCGATGGAGGGTATGGACCTCGTCTACCATACGGCAGGCCTTACCTACATGGGTGACAAGAAAAATGCGCTTCTTCAGAAAATCAACGTCGAGGGAACCCAGAACATTCTCGGTGCGGCCCTTCAGTGCGGGGTTAAACGGGTTGTTCATGTCAGCTCAATTACGGCCGTCGGGATAGCCTTCAATCAGAAGCCGGTCGACGAGTCGGTAGTCTGGAATTTTGACGAGATCAGTCTCGAGTACGCAAGAACAAAGCGCAAGGCTGAGCAGGAGGTTGCCGAAGCCATCAAAAAGGGGCTTGACTGCGTTATCGTCAATCCGGCATTTGTCTTTGGCGCTGGCGACATCAACTTCAATGCAGGCCGCATCATCAAGGATGCATATAACAAACGGCTTCCTTTCTATCCGATGGGCGGAATCTGTGTCGTTGACGTCGAGATTGTCGGTGAGACCATCATGACGGCCATGGAGAGAGGGCGTACCGGTGAGCGTTACATAATTGGCGGAGACAATGTATCCTACAAAAAGCTTTTTGAGACTATTTCCAGAGTTACCGGCGCTCCTAAAATTCACATGCCGCTTCCGCTTTGGGCCGCCAAAATTCTGAAGTCCGCCCTTGATCGCTACAAAGGAAGGCACAATATCTCCAAACTCTTCAACATGTCGATGTTCAGGGTTGCCTCGGAGTTTCTCTACTTTGATTCAACAAAGGCGAAGCGAGAGCTCGGCATGCGCACTGAAGCTCATGAACACAGCATTCGCAGTGCTTTCGAGTGGTACCGGGAGCGTAACCTGCTGACCTGATATTTCCCCCCTTTGCGCGGAGCGGCGATGGGGGTCAGCTTTTGCGGCAGATGAGCATCATTCGAGGCGATGCTGCTGTAAACGGCTCACCCGTGTAGCTGCCCGCAAAGGCTTTCACAGTGAAGCCCGCCTCGCTCAGGATCCCCGTAATTTCATCCTTCCCATAGATTCTGACCGACTCCGTGAAGGTGGCCTGTTCACCGGAAGGAGACGAGATCGTTATGCTTTTGCTCACCCGCTCGCCCTCAAGCTTGCGCTCTTCCTGAACCGTAAGATCGCCTGAGGTTCTGCTGGAGCGGGCGACAAGGTTCTTCCGAAGATGGTCGGGGTTGATAAGATCAAGCGCATACCATCCTCCCTGTTTCAGCGCCGCATGCACATTTCGCAATACCAGCCGGTCATCCTCCTTTGTATCGAAATATCCGAAACTTGTAAAGAGCTGAACGACCAGGTCGAAGCACTCCCGGTCATGAACCGCTCTCATGTCGCGGCAGGTGAGCTTGAGCTTCAGGCCGGAAGCATTGGCATCCTTTTCTGCTTTTTCCAGGAGGAACGGGGCGAGGTCATTGGCGGTGACGACGCAGCCGAGGCGGGCCAGCTCAAGGGCGTGGCGTCCTGCGCCACAGGCAATATCGAGCGCCGAAACCGCAGGGGAATCAAGGGGGTTGATGCCTGTAAGGGAGATGATGGTCTGAATGCACTCGGCTGCCTCCTGGCGGTCTCTGTGGCTGTATACTGCAAGATAGAAGGGGTGGTTGAACCACTCCTCAAACCACTTCGGTGAGGGCGCAGTTGCTGAACCGCCGGAACGTTCTGTCATGGAAAAAAGGAGAAAGAAATGATCGGAGAGGGGGGAATCAGGACATCCGGAGATGTCCTGATTCGGCGATTAAAGAGCTTATTTCGCGTAGTCGCTGATTGCTTTTGCAAGAATTGGCTGTTCATTCTCTCCGTTGGGGATCCGGACGTTTTTTTCGATGAATTTCCAGGCGTTGCTCTTTTCTGATTTAACGGAAAAAACAAGCTTTGCCATCTTGAAATCACTGACACCTGTTTTTTTGCCTTTATCGCCGAACGTTTGTTTCTTTGCCATGACTAATGCGTTAATTCAATTGGTTAAGACGCTGTGCTGTTGCTGCACTCTCTCTTTGAAAATGAGCATCAAAGTAATAAAAAAAATACCGTCAAGCAAGAGCTGCGTCGCATGAGTTTTCAATAAAATCAATTCGTTTCGAGAAACTTTCCCTTGTGGAATATACCTGTTGCCCGGCCTGTCAGTGAGCGGTTCAGAAACGGGGTGTTCGAGGATTTTGAGCGAATCGATTCCGCTCTGAGAGTCCACTCTGCATTCGGGTCGATAAGGGTGAAGTTGGCCTGCTCTCCTGCGGTGAATCGGATCGGCCGCAGATTCATGATGGCCCTCGGATTGACCGAAAGCAGCTCAATGGCGCGCCCCATGGTGATCACCTTTTTCTCAACCAGTTCGGTGAGGGTGAGGCCGACTGCAGTTTCAAGCCCGATAATGCCGAATGAGGCATGATCGGGCGGGCACTCTTTTTCGTGCGAGGCATGAGGTGCATGATCGGTCGCTATTGCATCAATCGTTCCGTCGGCAATGCCCTCAATCAGGGCGTCGCGGTTCTCCTTTGAGACGAGCGGTGGTTTCATGAGGTAGTTTCCCTTGCTCGGCGCAAGGAAAAGGTCCTCGTCACAAAGGGTGAAATGGTGCGGCGTTACCTCGCAGGTGACCTGGAGACCTTCTTTTTTTGCCTTGCGGACAAGATTGAGCGACTCCTTTGTGCTGATATGGGCCACATGGTAGCGGGGCCTTCTGAGCGGGTCGTGGAGTTTATGCTCTTCGAGGTAGCGCATGAGCAGGAGGTCGCGGGCGAGCATGATGGCTTCGGCAACTTCAGGAATTCCTTTCAGTCCGAGCTGTGCCGAGAAGAGGCCTTCGTTCATTACTGCGCCCTGGGTCAGGGATTTGTCTTCGCAGTGCTGTATGATGAGCAGATCGAAGTTCGATGCGTATTCGAAGGCCAGGCGCATGATCTGGCTGCTCTGAATTGCGGTGCCGTCATCGGAAACGGCGGTGACTCCGTATGAGCGGAACTTTCCGAACGGTGCGAGATGCTCCCCTCTGCTTTCGGCAGTCATGGCTCCGATGACTTCGAGATCGACCGGAAGCAGTGCCGAGTGATGGCGGATATAGGCGACTCCGAGCGGACTGTCAATCGCTGGCTTCGTGTTCGGCATGAGAGCAACGCCGGTAAATCCGCCGGCGGCCGCGGCCGCTGCTCCGCTTTCGAGGGTCTCCTTGTACTCCTGCCCCGGCTCCCGGAAGTGGCAGTGCATATCGAAGAGGCCCGGGGCAAGGATTTTCCCGCTGAGATCTACCACCCGGTCCTGAGGGGATGACGCAAGCGGTTCATTGCCGAATGCAACTGCCTCTATGGTCCCGTCATCGGCAACCCTCAGCGTTCCTTCACGATCGAGATTTTCGAGGGGGTTGAGCAGCCGTGCATGCTGGAAAATAATGCTCATACTCTGTCTGTTGTGTTTTGGGTTTTAGAGAGCCTCTGCCTGCAGTTGGGCGAGTAGACGCATATCGCCGCCATCTGAGCCTGCCATGAGCAGCCGGACATTCAAGGTGTCGCCCGGTTCGACCCTTCCGACACCTGCCGGCGTTCCGGTAAAGATAAGGTCACCGGGGCGCAATCCGTAAAGATACGACAAATAATGAATAAGCATTGCTGGTGAGTGTCGCATCTCGGCAACGCAGCCCTGCTGTACCAGCTTGCCGTTAAGCTCAAGGGAGATGGTGAGTTCCTTTGGAATGTCGCTCTCTGCCTGTTGGGGCGTAAACGAGACAAAATCCGATATCAGGGCGCTTTTGCGGAACCCCTTGCTTTTCAGCCACGGATTGCCCGCCTTTTTTGCAGCCAGCTGTTCGTCGCGGAGCGTCATGTCGAGTCCGGCTCCGAATCCAAGGATATGGCGGTGCGCATCCTGAATGGAGCATCCATCGGTGGATTTTCCGACAAGCAGCACAATTTCAGCCTCATAGTGCATGTTGGAGGAGATCGGACGGCCATCCATGCCTGGCATGACGATCCTTCCCTCCGTTTCAAGTGCTGTCGGGGGTTTCAGGAAAATGATCGGTTCGCCCTCCCCGGCTTGAGGAGAGGAGGCAATGCCCCCTTCGATTTTCTGCATTTCAAGGGCATGTTCCGCATAGTTCTTTCCGACGCAGTAGATGGCTCCGGGTTTGATGGTGTTTCGGTCGATCACTCTCGTCATGGTAGGCAGTGTTTTTTTAGTCCTGGTATGCATCGCCTGACTGAAAGCCCGCCAGGAAGGGAAGATCGCCTCTTCTCTCCCTGAAGGTTTCGGCATGAAGGGAAACAACTCTATTTTATTATTTTACGTTTAATAGTTCAAAAGTAGATGAAAAGAAACCGCAGCTCACGCTACAGCCAGAGATGCCAGCGATGAAAATTGAGAGTGTTGCCTCCAGGGCCGATGCTAAATCACTGCTGAGGCGAGCGGCACATGAAGAGAGGCGGAGCTTGCCGGAAGCAGCACGCGCGGCGATGAGCGATGCCGCAGCGGAAGTAGCGGCGGGGTTGCCGGAAATGCTGAAGGCCCGCACGGTTCACCTCTACCTTCCTATTCCGGGATCGAGTGAACTCTCGACGCTTCCCTTGATTGAGCGTCTCTCTGAAATGCGTAAAACGCTCTTGGTTCCCGTTATCCGCCAGGGAGAGATCTATTCGGCGTCATTCACTACAGGGGATCTGCTCCGCGCAGGCCAGTTCGGCGTTCCTGAGCCGGAATTCGAAACGATAGACGAAGATATGGCGCCTGATATTGTGGTACTTCCGCTTTTGGCTTTTGATCGAAGGGGAGGCCGTCTTGGCTCGGGAAAAGGGTTTTATGACCGGTATCTTCTTCGTCTCTTAAAGCTCGGATTGCGTCCGGTGCGTCTCGGGATAGCTTTCAGCGTACAGAGGGTTGAGGAGCTTCCGGTTGAATCATGGGATCAACCGCTTGATGCAGTCGTTCATGAGCATGGTGTCGAGAGATTTAACTGATAGACTATTTTTATGCTGACAGGGGTGGAACATAGCTGCAGGGAACTCGCTCATCCGGATCCGATAGAGCCGCAATTCTACGTCAACCGCGAGCTGAGCTGGATCTATTTCAATCAGCGGGTGCTCGAAGAGGCTCTTCAGGCGGGACTGCATCCTCTTCTGGAACGGGTGAAGTTCATATCGATTTTCAGCTCGAACCTTGACGAGTATTTCATGATCCGCGTTGCCGGCATTGCCGACCAGTTTGAGGCGGGCATTCAGGAGCGGACAATTGATGGCTTTACCCCGGTCGAACAGCTCGATACCATTCGAGAGATGGTGCTCCGGCAGCTCACCGAGAGAAACGACTGCTTCTATAATGACCTGCTGCCAGCCCTGCAGCGTGAGGGAATCGAGTTTCTCCGGTTTGCTGCGCTTGATGCATCCCGGCAGGATGCTCTCCGCACCTATTTCCGCAGGGAGATCTATCCGGTGCTGACCCCGCTGGCATTCGATACCGGCCACCCCTTTCCCTTCATGTCCAATCTTTCGCTGAACCTTGCCATTGAGCTGGAGGATGAGGAGCACGGCGTTTTGAAATTTGCCAGGGTCAAGGTTCCCAGTGTTCTTCCCCGAATGATACGACTGAACGATATCGAGGGCTTCGAGGAGAGTGGCAGTGTTTTACGCTTCATCTGGCTTGAAGATCTCATCGAAAATAATCTAGGGGAGTTGTTTCCCCGGATGCGGATCCTCAAATCCCATCTTTTCAGGCTCATTCGTGACGCTGACATCGAGATTGAAGAGGATGAGGCCGGCGACCTGCTCGAAACCATCGAGCAGGGGATACTCTCAAGGCGGTACGGAAAGGTCGTTCGGCTCGACATCACCCCTGAAATGCCGGATTCGGTGAGAAAGCTGCTCATGAAAAACCTCGAGGTTTCATGGCGGAGCGTCTATGAGATAGATGGGGGAGTGCTTGGCCTCAGTGCGCTGATTGACCTCATGAAGATTGAGCGTCCCGACCTTAAGGACGAGACATTCGTGCCTGCCAGCCCGATTGAGGATGAGTTCGGCCCCGACATCTTTGCTGCCATCCGCAAGAGAGATCAGCTGCTTCACCACCCCTACGACTCCTTTCAGCCGGTCGTCGATTTTATCGATCGCGCCGCGACCGATCCGGATGTGCTCTCCATCAAGCAGACACTCTACCGGGTTGGCAGCAACTCGCCGATCGTCAAGTCGCTGATCAGGGCCGCCGAAGCGGGCAAGCAGGTTGCCGTGCTGGTGGAGCTCAAGGCGAGATTTGACGAAGAGAACAACATTGTCTGGGCACGTTCACTTGAGGATGTCGGAGCGCATGTGATCTACGGCCTTCCCGGTCTCAAGACCCACGCCAAGCTTACCATGATTGTGCGTCGCGAGCAGAAGAAACTGCAGCGATACCTGCATCTCGGCACTGGCAACTACAACCCGGCAACGGGCAAGATCTATACCGATTACAGCCTCTTTACCATCAACGAAAAGCTCGCCAATGATGTGGCCGAGCTTTTTAACGCCCTGACCGGCTACTCCCGGCATACTGCATATAAAAAACTGATTGTTTCGCCGATCAACACCCGAAAAAGGCTGATCGAGATGATCGAGCGCGAAATCGAGTGGAGCCGCAAATCAGGGTGCGGTCATATCATACTGAAAATGAACGCCCTGGTGGATGCGCAAATTATCCGTTCACTCTATCAGGCCTCCTGTGAGGGGGTGCGGATCGATTTGATCGTCAGGGGGATCTGCTGCCTGAAGCCCGCTATTGCAGGTATCAGCGAAAATATCCGTGTCATCAGCATCATCGGTCGCTTCCTCGAACACAGCAGGGCATACTACTTTCATAACGGAGGAAAGCCTGAGCTCTATCTCGGAAGTGCCGACATCATGCCGCGAAACCTCGATCATCGAGTCGAGACGCTCTTTCCGGTTTTCGACAAAAGCTGCATCCATTCGGTCAAGTCGGAACTCGACATCATGATGAACGACAACTGCAAGGCATGGAGTATGAACCCTGACGGGACCTACTCGAAAATTGAGAATGAAGCGCCTGCCATCAGCAGCCAGGCACTGTTTTTATCACGAGCCGCACAGAAAAAAACACTATCAAAATTTAAAGCGCACGAATTATGAAAATTGCAGTTGCCAGCGATCATGCAGGTTTCGAAGCCAAGAAGAGCGTTCTTGCCTGGCTTGAGCAGCATGGCCATGAGTTTACCGATATGGGTCCCTACTCTGAAGAGTCTGTAGACTATCCTGATTATGCCAGAAAAGTTGGCGAGGCAGTGGCGGCAGGGCAGTACGACCAGGGGGTTCTTCTCTGCGGTACCGGTATCGGGGTCTCGATTGCAGCCAACAAGGTGCACGGCATCCGCGCAGCGCTTGCCTGTAACCCTGAATTTGCCACACTTGCCCGTCAGCACAACAACGCCAATGTCATCTGCCTCTCGGCTCGCTTTGCCGATACCGAGACCATTAAGAAGAGCCTGCACAACTGGTTTGCTGCCGATTTCGAAGGCGGACGGCACGAACGGCGGGTAGAGAAGATAGAGCCATGCTGCTAAGCGAATGCATAGATCAGTGCCTTGATGCCTCCTATCCTGTTTTTCAGGATACGCTCTCCATCAAGGATGCTCTTGCCCGCATGCAAGAGGGGCGTCTCTCCTGTGCGCCGGTCGTTCGCGACGGTGAGCTCAGGGCGATGGTGACCCCGTTCGACCTGCTCATGGAGGAACCGCCGAACGCAAAGAGGGAGCTTCGCCTGAAGGACCTGCGGCTCGAAATGCCCGAAAAGATAGGGCTACATGAGCACACCTTCGATATTTTCAGGCGGATGCGCTCCTTTCCCGGCTCGTTCATCCCTGTGGTCGATGACAGCGGCCGGTATGCCGGGGTTGTCAGGAAGTCGATGCTTTCCGAGAGTATCGCCGAGGTATTTCATCTCGGCGACGAGGGAATGACCATTGAAATCGATGTGCCATCTTTCGGCCTGAAGCTTTCCGAGGTGATTGCTGCCTTCGAGAAAAACGACGCGACCGTGCTGAGCTTCGGTCTTACACCCATGCCTTCAGGCGGCACAGGTGCTGTCGAGACCTTCCGTATCCAGACGCACGATCCCTTCCGGCTGGTGAAAAACATGGAGAAATACGGCTACTCCATCCGCTACTCTTCGCCCTTCTCCAGCGAAGGCGAAGATGACCTCCGCGAGCGAGCTCTCGAATTTATCCGGCTTATGGATATGTAGGTTCCCGCAATAAAGACTCACGGCATGCGTATTCTTTTTATCCATCAGAATTTTCCGGGGCAGTTCAAGTTTCTTGCTCCTGCTCTCGCTAAACGGGGGCATGAGGTGGTTGCCCTTACCCTGCGCAACATGCCTGCACGGGAGTGGAACGGCGTGAAGATTGTGCCCTATTCGGCATCCCGGAGCTCTTCGGCTGATGTGCATCCATGGGTGAAAGATTTCGAGAGCAAGACGATTCGCGGTGAGGCCTGTTTTCGTGCGGCCTGCAACATGAAGAGAGCGGGCTTCACTCCCGACCTCATCATTGCCCACCCCGGATGGGGAGAAAGTCTCTTTCTGAAAGATGTCTGGCCAGGGGCGAAGATGGGGATTTACTGCGAGTTCTTCTATCGCCCGGAAGGCGCGGATGTCGGTTTTGACCCGGAGTTCCCCTCCCTTGACGATGGTGAGGCCTGTCGTTTGCGGCTGAAAAACCTCAATACCCGGCTGCACTTTGAAGGTGCCGATGCGGGAATTTCGCCTACCATCTGGCAGGCCGGTACCTTTCCCGAACCGTTTCGCTCCCGGATTTCGGTGGTACATGATGGTATCGACACCCTCTCCATCGTCCCGAACCCGTCGGTCACGCTGACCCTCAACGGCACGTTCACCCTTTCGAGGGAGGACGAGGTCATCACCTTTGTCAACCGGAACCTTGAGCCCTATCGCGGCTATCACATTTTCATGCGGGCTCTTCCGGAGCTGTTGAAACGGCGGCCAAAGGCGCGGGTGCTGATTCTCGGCGGCGACGGCGTCAGTTACGGAGCAAGGCCGGCAAAGGGGCGGACGTGGAAAGAGATTTTCATTTCCGAGGTTCGAGCTGAAATCAGCGATGAAGCGTGGGGAAGAGTGCACTTCCTTGGAACGGTTCCCTACCAGCATTTTATCGCTCTTCTGCAGCTCTCCACACTCCATATCTACCTGACCTACCCCTTTGTGCTTTCATGGAGCCTCCTTGAAGCGATGAGTGCCGGGTGTACTGTTCTCGGCAGCGACACCCCGCCGCTCAAAGAAGCAATCCGTCACCATGAAACCGGCCGACTTGTGGATTTTTTCGATATCAGGGGGCTTGTGGAAGAGGCCTGCTCACTCCTTGACGACCCTGCCGAAAGAGCCCGTCTTGGTGCAAACGCGCGAGCCTTTGCCCGGCAGGCCTACGACCTGCAGAGCGTCTGCTTGCCCCGGCAGCTTGCATGGGCGGAGTCGCTTGCCGGTTGAGCGCCCATCCGAGTGAAGCTTATTTATGGCAGATTTTGGCGGGGTGTTTTCGAAAATAGCGGAACTACTGCGGCTAACAATAATTTGCATGGATAATTATCCCATATTACATTCAACTAACCTGTTGCATTTCAGAGCGCCAAAGTATTTCTGTACTCCAGCCGTTATTTGTTGCCGAGCGTAGTGTGTGTGCGCTCAGTTCGGTTGCAATACTATCTTCAGGATAAATCCCCTAAGCCCCGGTATCGTGATGAAGCAGATAAGCCATTACCACGTTTTTTTCTTCCTGTCATGAAGAGGGCAATAGAGAGGTCGCCCCTGCGCAAGGCCGTTTTCGCCCTGATTCCCTCGGTTAATCAGGCGCTTTTTTTTAGCGTTTTCGTCAATGTGCTTGTGCTTTCACCCAGCGTCTACATGATGCAGGTTTACGACAGGGTGGTCAACAGCGAGAGCCATAAGACGCTTCTGATGCTGACGATACTCGTTGTCGGCGCCTATATGGTGCTCGAAGCGCTTGAGTGGGTGCGCCGTCAGGTGATGCATGATGCCTCGATTGAGCTCGACAGGGCTATTGGCGACAGGGTACTCAGTGCGGTTTTTGCTGCACGGCTTATGAACATCCCGGCAGCCGGGGCTCAATCGCTGCGCGACCTCAAAAACCTTCGCGAATTTTTGCCATCCCAGGCCTTTCTGGCACTGCTCGATACCCCCCTTGCGCTGCTTGTGATGGTGCTTCTTTTTTTGATGAATCCCTTGCTGGGGTGGTTTGCCGTTGCCGGTGCGCTTGTTCAGTTTGCCATTGGCTTCATCAATGAACGCCGCATACGAGAACCGCTGCTGCTTGCCAACCGTACCGCCCTCAATGCCCAGGCCTATGCTGACGGAGTGATCCGCAACGCACAGGTGATTGAGTCGATGGGGATGCTCGGCGCCATCCACAAGCGCTGGATGGCACGTCAGGAGGAGTTTCTGAATGCTCAGGCTGAGGCATCAGATCATGCGGGCACCAACTCTGCGCTCTCCAAGCTTGTGCAAAGCCTGCTCAGTTCACTCTTGCTCGGTGTCGGCTGCTGGCTGACATTGAAAGGGGAGCTGCACGGTTCAGGCATGATTGTCGGTTCCATCCTCGGCGGCAAGGTACTTGCCCCGCTTGTTCAGATTATCGGGAACTGGCGTCAGGTCGAGGGCGCGATAGACTCGTTCGGTCGTCTGGAGGTGCTCCTCAAGGAGTTTCCGCTTCCTGAGAAAAAGATGCCCCTGCCCGCTCCGACAGGGTTTCTTTCGGTTGAGGGGGTCATTGCCGGAGCTCCGAGGAGTCCGATACAGATTTTAAAAGGGCTAAACTTCAGGGTTGCGGCCGGCGGGTCGCTTGCCATTGTCGGCCCCTCAGCATCGGGCAAGACGACCCTTGCCCGCCTTCTGGTCGGCATCTGGCCGGCTATGCAGGGGAAGGTGCGTCTCGACGGCAACGACATCTATCAGTGGGATAAAGAGGAGCTTGGCCGCTATGTCGGCTATCTTCCTCAGACGGTTGAGCTGTTCGAGGGCACTATCGCCGAAAATATAGCCCGTTTTGGTGAACGCGACGAGGCAGAGCTTATGGAAGCATGCCGGCTGGTGGGACTTTCAGGTTTTATCGCAGGGCTCTCTGAAGGGCTTGATACCCAGATCGGCGAAGATGGTTCCTTCCTTTCCGGTGGTGAGCGGCAGCGGGTCGCTCTTGCACGGGCGGTTTACGGAAGACCGAAATTCGTCGTGCTTGATGAACCAAACGCCAGTCTTGATGAGGCGGGTGACTGCGCGCTGACCGATGCCGTAAAGCAGCTGAGGGCGCAGGGTACGACGGTAATTGTCATTACGCACCGGCTCAATATTCTTGCGGCCATTGAGCACATGCTGGTGCTTGTTGACGGGCAGGTCCAGCGGTTCGGCACTTGCAGGGAGGTGCTTGAGGCCCTGCAGTCACCACCTGCCGCACAGCAACCACAGCAGCCCCAGACGCCAAATTCTCAGAGCTAACTCCAGGCCGGTGACGGACTCTCTATGAAACCAGATTTTTTTGATCGCAGCATTCTCTCCCGACAGCTCTGGGCTTTCCGCAAGGAGTTCCTCTGGGTAGGCATTTTCAGCATGATTGCCAACCTGCTGATGCTGACGCCGACCATCTACATGCTCCAGCTCTACAGCCGCGTACTGAAGGGTGGCAGTGAGCTGACGCTGCTGATGATGACCCTATTCATGGTGCTCTTTTACGGCGTGATGGCTTTTGCCGAATGGCTCCGTTCACGAATTCTGGTGCGTGCAGGGGTCCGGCTCGACGAAAGCCTCAACTCCCTGGTCTTCAAGTCGAGCTTCGAAGCCTTCCTCAACCGGACGCATCACAATGTTTCCGAGGCATTCGCCGATCTGACCAATATCCGTCAGTTTTTGACGGCCAACGGCATGATCGCATTTTTCGATACCCCGTGGACACCCTTTTATATTGGTGTGATTTTCATGCTCAGCCCCTTTCTCGGATGGCTCTCCATTCTCTTTGCCGCTATCCAGCTTGCCCTTACCTGGCAGACACACCGGATGAGCAGCAGGGAGATCGAAAACGCGGCTGAGGCGAGCAACGACAGCCACCGCTACCTGCAGACCAAGCTGCGCAACATTGAGCCGCTGCATGCGATGGGCATGGCCGGAAACCTCAGCAAAGAGTGGTCGAAGCTGCATGAGAGCTCCCTTGCCAAGGCAGAGTCCTCGCTCGACCGCCAGCACCGCCAGCAGGCATTTACAAAGTTTGTGCGTTACACCATGCAGTCGATGACCCTCGGCGCCGGCGCCCTGATGGTGCTTGAAGGGAAGTTGAATGTCGGCTCTATGATTGCCGCCAATGTGCTGATGTCGAAAGCGCTTGCACCGCTTGACCTTATTGTAGCTACCTGGAAACCCTTTATTCAGTCACGCACAGCCTTCTGCCGCCTCGAAAAACTCCTTGAAGCATACCCGGAACGGGAGCGGGGAAGTCGTCATCAGGATCCCTTTGGAGAGATCCGCCTTGAGGGGGTTACGGCAACAGCGGCAGGTCGCAAGACGCCTATCCTGCAGGATATCACCATCATGTTCCCGGCAGGCAAGAGTGTTGTGGTGCTCGGTCCCTCCGGGTCGGGAAAATCAACTCTTGCCCGATGCATCGTCGGGGTCTGGCCGGAGCGTCAGGGGCGGGTGCTCATCGACGGTGAGCCGGTCGAGAGCTGGGACAGGATGGAGCTTGGCCCGCATGTCGGCTACCTTCCGCAGGATGTCGAGCTGTTTGACGGCTCAATAGCCGAGAATATCGCACGCTTCAGTGAGCTTGACTCTTTCAAAGTCATCGAAGCTGCCCGGCGCACGGGTATTCATGAGATGATCCTTCGTTTTCCAAAAGGGTACGACACACAGATCGGTGAGGCAGGCGGCATGCTTTCGGGCGGTCAGCGCCAGCGCCTTGGCCTCGCCCGTGCGATCTACGGCAACCCGGCCCTTCTTGTGCTCGACGAGCCGAATGCCAATCTTGATGATGCAGGGGAGCGCGCCCTGCTCCAGGCTGTCGCTGAACTGAAAGCTGCAGGAAAAACGGTGCTTCTTATCACTCACCGCCCCAGCATTCTTGCATCTGCCGACCTTGTTGCCCTCATGCAGGAGGGGCGCATCGTGCAGTGCGCTCCTCGCGACGAAATGATTGCCAGCCTGCAGGGCGCCGAAAAAAAACCGGAGACGGAAAACGAGCCGGTATGAGATCTTTTAAACTGTATTCAACCCTTCACCATGAGCACTACTGAGAGCAAGCCATCGTTGAGCACCCTGCCACCCCAAGATGCAGCTACCTCAAAATGGGCCTCCTATCGTGATACCCGAACTCCCGTCAGGCTTGGTATCTGGATCCTGCTTGTGGGATTCGGCGGATTTTTGCTCTGGTCGGCATTTGCCCCGCTCGATGAAGGCGTGCCTTGCCAGGGTCTGGTCAGCATCGCCACCAAGCGCAAGGTCGTCGAGAACCTTCGGGGCGGCCGGATCGAAAAGGTCAGTGTCAGGGAGGGGCAGATGGTTCACCAGGGGGATGAGCTCATCAGGCTCGACAGCCAGACGGCAAAAGCCAGATACGATGAGGTCCACCAGCACTATCTCGGTTTACGCGCCGCGGCTGACCGCCTGATGGCCGAACTTCGGGGGTCTGCTTCTATCACCTTTCACAAGGATCTTCTCAACGACCCCGACAGGGCGCTTGCTGCGCTGAACATGCAGAACCAGCGGGAGCTCTTCAATTCGCGCCGCATAACGCTCGGCATCCTCAACGAACAGCTTGCAGGGGTTACCTCACTCGTCAAGGAGGGGTATGCTCCAAAGAGCCAACAGCGTGAACTTGAACTCAAAATCTCCGAATTCAGGAGCAACACCGCCACTGAGCTTGCGCAGATTCAGCGGGAGGTCGAGGCCGATGCCGAAAAAACCAGAGCGCTCGCCGAAGAGCTTGCCGACACAACTATCCGCGCATCTGCTTCTGGCCAGATTGTAGGGCTGCAGGTGCAGACGGTTGGAGCGGTGATCCAGCCGGGCCAGAAGATCATGGATATCGTCCCAAGCGATGAGGCTCTCCTGATTGACGCCAAGATCGCCCCGCACCTTATCGACAGCATTCGCAAGGGGTTGGCGGTAAGCATCAGCTTCTCCTCCTTTGCCCACTCTCCGCAGCTTGTTGTTGAGGGACGGGTGGAATCGCTTTCGCATGATATTGTTACCGATCCTTCCTCAAACCCGGCCCAGCCGGCAGCACCCTACTACCTTGCCCGCGTCTCGGTGACACCTGCCGGACTGAAGTCGCTCGGCAACCGCCAGATGCAGCCAGGCATGCCCGTACAGGTGGTTATCAAGACCGGTGAGCGTTCGCTGTTGACCTACCTGCTTGATCCGCTTGTCAAGAGAATAAACGTCTCAATGAAAGAGGAGTAGGGGTGAACAGAGAGAGGAATCAAATCGACAAACCCGATACCATGGAGTTAATGAAGAGAGTGCCGATGAAGAAACTGATGACATGCCTTATTGCCGCCACAGCACTGTCGCCACTGGGTTCAGGTCATGCCGAGACGCTGAATCTCAGCGGAGCATACCAGAAGGCCGTCGAGTATGATTCGCGCTATCGTGCGGCCCAGGCGGAAAATCTTGTTTACAAGGAAGAGGTCGACAAGGCGAAGTCCCAGTTTCGCCCGACCGTTCGGGCAAGCTCTTCGAGAGGAAGAAACTCTACGCAGCATGCCGCGAAGGGATTTCTGGATCCAACTCAGTATTACAACACCATCGGCCAGAGCCTGACGGTCCGCCAATCGATACTTAATCTGTCAAATATCGCTGAATACAAGCAGTCCAGGGACGTTGCCGCCAAAAGTGATGCTGAACTGCAGAAGGAGGGTCTCGGCCTCATGGTCAGGATCGCTGAAGCTTACTGCAATGCGCTCTATGGAGAGGACAACATAGAGTTCAGCCAGGCACACATCCGTTCATCTCTCGAGCAGCTCAACCAGGCCAAAAAGCGATATGAAAAAGGGTTCGGCACCATCACCGAGATCAAGGAGTCGCAGGCAAACTACGACATGGCGGTGGCAGAGGGTCTGGATATTGCCAACTCCGCTGAACTCGCACGCCGGGAGCTTGAAGTTCTCACAGGCGTCTATCCCGACAGGATCTGCAGGCTGGTTCCTGAAAAGCTCACCCTCAATGCACCCTCTCCTGCCCGGGTCGAGTCCTGGGTAGAGCTGGCTCTCTCCAAAAACCCCTTGCTGAGTGCCGCACGCAAGGATGCCAGCATCTCGAAACGCGAGATCGAAAAGCAGCGGGCAATGCGCTATCCAACAATCGACCTGGTTGCCGGGAGAAACTACTCCGTGAGTGAAAACAACTACTCGATCGGCTCTACCTACGACACCTACTCTATCGGGTTGCAGCTGAACGTGCCGATTTACAGCGGAGGATACACCAGCGCAGCTGTGCGCCAGGCACATGCAAAGTGGGTGAAAGCAGGGGAGCTGCTCAACGGCGAGGAACGAGCGGTCGAATCTGATGTTCGCAAGTATTATAACAGCGTCATCGCCAGCATAGCCCAGATCAATGCCTATCTTCAGGCAATGCAATCACAGGAGGTCGCTCTCACCGGAACGCGCAAAGGCTACGAAGCGGGGCTGCGCAGCAATGTCGACGTGCTTGAAGCTGAACAGAAGCTTCTGGCAAGCCGCCGGAATCTTGCCAAGTCGCGATACCAGTATATCCTCAATTTCCTCATGCTTCGCCAGAGCGCAGGAACGCTCTCGTCATTCGACCTCGACGAGGTCAACGGCTGGCTTGCTGCCACCGGAAAATAAGTCCAGTATTTAACCAATAACTTTTCAACAGGAGAGATCTACCATGCAGACAATCTACGCAGACGGCATTGCCAACATTTCGCTGATTGACGGCGTCATTCGTTTTGACCTCGTCAATATCCTTCAGCTCGAACAGGAAAAAGCTAACCTCCGTACCGTCGGAGCCGTTGCGCTCTCCGTACCCGCACTGCTGAGAACCCATGACCAGCTTTCAAAAGCCATCAGCAAAATGGTCGAAGACGGCATCCTGAAAAAGAACGATACCGAAGCACCTGCCGACTCCGCCGCCGAGTAGGCCAACCGAAACCGTTAGCCCATGAAGCTCCCTACACCCCAGGGGGCTTCATTTGAGATAACCCGCGCTCTGTCAGGAGTGACATGCCCCCGGCTACAATTTTTTCACCTCCATCGGAACGTAATTGCGCCAGCCTTTTTGCCGCATAATAGGCAAGATCCAACAGGGGTTTCCTTGTAAAAAAAGACGCCACATATTCTGCCAAAAATTTGCTATTCAGCTTAATAATAATCAAATACCAAGTTGAGTCATGTGGGCAGAAACGTAATTCTCCATGTTTCCCCTGCTCACTTGGACAAGGCCTTTATTACTGCGCGATCCTGTGCCTTCAGGCAACGTGCAAGGCTCAAAACCAAGGCCAAGGCAAGCGGATTTGATCCGCACACATCTGTACCCCCGATTCACGAAAGACTTTTTGAGTACCCGGCACTGCAGAACGTAAGTGCATAAGCCGCTCGATCTGCGTCGAGTTACCCCGGAATATTATTCCTGAACAGGAGACTTTTATGGCTACGAATTCTTTTGATTTATCGCAGGTAACATCTTCAACTACAGGCATTCCTGTTTCAACCGGCCTCAGTCAGTCAAACATACTTCATTCGGTTTAACGCAAAAAGCATCGATCCAGTCGATGCTTTTTGCATTTCTGCTGTGTTTGCTGAGGGGCGAGTAAAAGGGGGGTCAGTAGTGGCGGACGGCGGCAAGCACAATGCCCTGGATGCGGAAGTCGGTGTCGGGCGTGATGGCTATGGGGCGGTAGCGGCGGTTTTCCGGTGCAAGCGAGATGGTTCCGCCGCTGCTGATGCAGAGGGTCTTGACGGTCACCTCTCCGTTTATGCTTGCAATGACTACCTGCCGGTCTTTCGCGGTTTGGCGTGCCTCCACAAGCAGAATGTCTCCCGGCATGATGCCAACCTCAATCATGCTGTCGCCGTTAACCCTGAGCGCAAAAACATTCTTTTTGCCCTGCGTCCATGATGCGGGCATGTCGAGAAACTCCTCGACGTCGTTTGATGCGGCATCGGGCATTCCGGCCGGGACGGCGTTGCTGTAGAGCGGCACTTTTGTCACCGCTTCGCCCGGTTCGCTCCCGACAATCATGTTCATATAGCGAGCAACCTGCTCTTCGAGCGTGTTGAGGCGGGAGGAGATGGTTGCTTCCGGGAGGATGGGGATGCGCTCCGCTGCACTCTTCAGCATGGTGCCTTCACCCGATAGCAGCCACTGGGGGTCGACGGGGAACTCCCTGGATATCGACATCATGACTGAAGCCGTCGTTCCACCCTTGTCGAGCTCGATTTCGGATACCCGGTTACCGGAGAGCCCGATTTTTTCACCGAACTCCTCCTGGCGGAGATTGAAGTGGTTGCGCACACTTCTGATGCGCGCCCCGAGAGAGTTGCCTTTTTTCATTGCGGTGCTCCGTTTTGTCTTCCAGTGCCCTCTATAGCCCTCAAATGGGAGGTGTCGGAATATCGTTAATTATGGGAGTATATTCATTATTTTCCGATATTCAAAATTTCCGGCTCTCTGTCGGTGGTGCCTCATCGTGCCGTTACGAGCTGGCCTTTTCCTTTTGCCGGCTTATTTGTACCTTGGAGTGGCGGATAAAGTAATCCCCGGTCATTGGGCCGGGCACTGCGGGCGGGGTTTTGTCCCTTTCCGGATTTAACAGATAACAAACATTTATGCAAAGAGATAACGCTTCCGGGCTTGCCGACAGGATTCGGGCCCGTGCGGAGGAGATATATCCTGAAGTCGTCTCTCTCAGGCGCGATATTCACCGTCATCCCGAACTCGCTTACCAGGAGTTTCGGACGACGGCACTCATCAGGGATTACCTCACAGGCCTCGGTCTTACCCCCGAGCCGCCCCTGCTTGAAACCGGCGTTGTGGCTTTGATTGAAGGGGGGCGTCGCTCTTCCGGAAAGAGGGTTGTTGTTCTCAGGGCAGATATTGATGCCCTTCCGCTCAACGAGGAGAACCTGCACGGTTTCTGTTCACTTGAAGAGGGGAAGATGCATGCCTGCGGTCACGACATGCATACGGCGATGCTTCTTGGTGCGGCAAAGATACTGGTGGAGATGAAAGGGGAGCTCGAGGGCGATCTGCTTCTTGTCTTCCAGCCGGCGGAGGAGAAGGCACCGGGGGGGGCAAAGCCGCTCCTTGACGCAGGCCTTTTTGATCGGTTTAAACCTTCTGTCGTCATTGCACAGCACTGCTTCCCCAATGTGCCCAACGGCAAGGTGGCGCTCTGCAAGGGGAGCTTCATGGCTGCGGCCGATGAGCTCTATTTTACTGTTAACGGCCAGGGCGGTCATGCCTCGGCCCCGCACAAGGCGGCTGATCCAATCCTCGCGGCGGCTCATATTATTACCGCTCTCCAGCATCTGGTCAGCAGGGTTGCCCCCCCTCATGAACCGGCAGTGCTCTCGATAGCTTCGATTCATGGCGGTCATGCGACCAATGTCATTCCTCGGCAGGTTACCATGCAGGGTACCATGAGAACCATGAACGAGGAGCTCCGCGCTCTTCTGCATGAACGGCTGCAGAGGACAGTCACGCACGTTGCTGAAGCATTGGGTGTTGAGGCAGAGGTGGAGATCAGGACCGGCTATCCGGTGCTCTACAACGATCCGGATGTGACCGATCAGGCATGGGAGGCTTGCGAAGAGTATCTTGGAAAAAAGAATGTCATCAAGAGTGAGCCGCTGATGACGGCGGAGGATTTTGCCTACTATCTGCAGGCATGTCCCGGAACCTTCTGGCAGCTCGGAACCGGATTGCCCGAAGCGGTAAGCGGCAATACACTCCACTCGCCGACCTTCAATCCCGAGGAGCAGGCGCTTCAGACAGGCACAGGCCTTCTGGTCTATACCGCCCTGAAGTTTCTCTGATTGCCAGAGAGGTGCTAACGGTCATCTCGATCCCGACCAGTCGGCAGAGAGATCTGATTCTGGTTAAGATTGCAATGACAGCGGAGGAGATTTCTCTCTTCGTTCGAAATGAAATGAGGGATGCTCGAAATGAGATAATAAAAAAGGCGCCGGTTGGCGCCTTTTTTATTGTGAAGGAGATGCTCAGGCTTTTCCGTTGGAGCCGAGAACGTTGATGTTCTTGTGCATGTAGAGTTTCTTGAGAGAGTCACGAGCAGGTCCGAGGTATTTTCTCGGATCGAACTCTTCCGGCTTTTCGTCAAGCACTTTGCGGATTGCGGCGGTCATGGCAAGGCGGCCGTCTGAATCGATGTTGATTTTGCAGACCGCTGACTTTGCTGCAAGACGAAGCTGCTCTTCGCTGATGCCGATTGCATCTTTCAGCTTTCCGCCATGCTCGTTGATGATCTTGACGAGCTCCTGCGGTACGGAGGAGGAGCCGTGCAGCACGATCGGGAATCCTGGGATGCGGCGTTCGATCTCGGCAAGAATGTCGAGGCGGATCTTCGGATCTTCGCCCGGCTTGAACTTGAATGCACCGTGCGAAGTGCCGATGGAAATGGCGAGGCTGTCGACGCCGGTCTTGGCAACGAAATCCTCAACCTCTTCGGGCTGTGTGTAGGTGTGGTGCGCGGCCGAAACCTCATCCTCAATGCCGGCAAGCACGCCAAGCTCACCCTCAACGGTCACGTCATGCTCATGAGCGTAGGCTACAACTTTTTTGGTCAGTTCGATATTCTCTTCATAAGGGAGGTGAGAGCCGTCGATCATCACCGAGGAGAAGCCGGAGTCGATACAGTCCTTGCAAAGCTCGAAGCTGTCGCCGTGGTCGAGATGCAGAACAATCGGAATAGGTGTGCCGAGCTCTTTTGCATAGGCTACGGCGCCCTGTGCGAGGTAGCGGAGCAGGGTCTCGTTGGCATAGCTTCTTGCGCCTTTCGAAACCTGCAGAATGACCGGCGAGGCGGTCTCGGCGCATGCCATGATGATGGCCTGCATCTGCTCAAGGTTATTGAAGTTATAGGCAGGAACAGCATAGCCGCCGGTCACTGCTTTCTGAAAAAGTTCTCTGCTGTTGACCAGGCCGAGTTCTTTATAACTGATTTTTTTGTTTTGCATTGAAAGCTCTCCCATTATTAGTATTTTATGACGGATTTTTTTCGTCCGGATACACATCGGCAACCGTTTATCAAGCGCCGGCAATATACTATTTTTATTTTTCTTCCTCACAGGATAACTGCTTGTCCAGCACATAACCCTTTAGCGCCGCTTACCTTACAAATGTTCAGAAAAAGCCTGCTTGTCGTTTTTGTCTTGCTGTTTGGCACCACGCCACTTCTTTCCGCACCGTCCAGACAGGCAGCAGCACCCCCTGCCGTTGTTATTCTCCGGCCGACTGAGGCCGAAGAGGATGCTGCAAAATATCTCAGCCAGTCTCTTCTGCAGAACCACTACCGGAAAATCTCAATTAACGATTCGCTCTCGCAGCAGATATTCAAACGCTATATCGACAACCTCGACGCCAGTCACAGCTACTTTGTTGCAAGCGAGGTCGAGACTCTTCGCAAGTACTATGGCTCCCGACTCGACGACGAGTTTCTGGCCGGCAAGGCTAATGCGGGTTTCGCCATCTACAATTTCTTTCTGAAGCGGGCCAAAGAGAAGATGCGCTTCATGAGGGCGGTGGCCGATACCGTCAAGTTCAACTTTTCGAAACCGGAGAGCTTTGACCTTGATCGCAAGAACGATCCCTGGCCTGCCGACAAGGCGCAGCTGATTGCGCTTTGGAAAAAGGAGCTGAAGTACCAGTGGCTCAACCAGAAATATTCAGGAGAGAGTGGCACAACGATTCGTGAAGCGCTTGCCAAAAGTTTTACCAGCCGGCTGAACCTGTTGAACCGGATGAAGCCGGACGATGCCTTCCAGGCCTATACCTACGCGGTGACGACCTCGTTTGACCCGCATACCAGCTACTTCTCTCCCGACGAGTACGAAAACTTCCAGATCGACATGAGCCGTTCGCTGGAGGGGATAGGAGCCAAGTTGCAGACGGAGGGGGAGAACACGGTTGTCAACGAGATCATCCCTGGTGGACCGGCCTTCAAGAGCAACCTCTTGAAAAAGGGTGACAAGATCATCGGTGTCGCTCAGGGCAAGGCCGGCGAGATCGTGGACGTGACGGCATGGCGGATCAACGATGTTGTCAAGCTGATTCGCGGCAAAAAGGGGACCATTGTTCGACTGAAGGTACTGCCAGCGAGCCAGGGCGGAAGGGGTCCGGCCAAGACGCTCGAGATTGTTCGCGACAAGGTGACTCTGGAGGAGCAGGCTGCCAAGAAAAGCATCATCCTGCAGAACGGCGAGAAGATCGGTGTGATCACCATCCCCTCATTTTACCTCGATTTCGAAGGCCAGCAGCAGAGTGCCGCAAACTATACGAGTACCAGCCGTGATGTTGCCCGGATTCTCAGCGAGCTCAATGCGGAGCATGTAGCAGGCATCCTCATCGACCTGCGCGATAACGGTGGCGGATCGCTCGAGGAGGCGGTCAATGTTTCCGGGCTCTTTATTCAGACAGGCCCCATCGTTCAGATCAGCAATTCGACAGGTGGCAAGGTGGTGCTTCGTGACGAGGACCGGCGTGAGCAGTACAGCGGGCCGCTTGCGGTGCTGGTAAACCGCTACAGCGCATCGGCCTCCGAGATTTTTGCGGCCGCCATACAGGATTATGGCCGAGGGGTGATCATCGGCGAGCGGACTTTCGGCAAGGGGACGGTTCAGAGCATCATGACGCTCTCGCGACCATTCTCCTTTTTCGGGAGGAAGAGTGAGCTTGGTCAGATAAAGCTGACGATTGCAAAGTTTTACCGGATATCAGGAGGCAGCACCCAGCACAAGGGAGTTGTTCCGGATATTGTCATGCCCTCAATGATCGATACGGCCACTATTGGCGAGGATACCTATACCAGCAGTCTTCCGTGGACTACCATTTCAAAGGCGTTCTATCGCCCGACTCTGGATGTTACGCCTGAAGAGATCTCGGTTCTGCGCCAGAAAGAGCAGGAGCGTGCCTCAAGGAGCCGTCTCTATCAGAGCTATATCCATGACCTGAATACACTGAGCCAGATCCGCAAGAAGAAGTCTGTGTCGCTTCTGGATACCACCTTCAAATCGGAGATAGAGGGGCTTAAGCAGATTGAGAAACAGTGGATTCCGGATCCAGACTCGACCGCCGCCAAAACAGCCGTCAAGGATGTGCTGCTCCAGGAGTCGGTTGGCGTTGTGTCTGATCTTGTAGAAATCAATGCCCGCATGAAGCAGACGGTCATCAAAACCGCCCCTTCGCTGAACTGAGCCGATTCTCCTATAAAGCAAAAAGCCCCTGGTTTGTCCGGGGGCTTTTTGCTTTGGTTCTTTTCATGACGACCCTTAAAGCTGTTTGCGAGCCTCTTTCAGTTGTGCGGCAACTGAGTCGAAGGAGCAGCTTCCGTGCGTCTTTTTCGAGTTCACGCTCGCTTCGGGTTTCAGGCAGTCGTAGATGTCAGCGTCGATAACCGCAGAGAACTCTTTCAGGGTTTCCAGAGGAATCTTCGGCAGGTTCACCGCTGAGGCGATGCTCCAGGTCACAATCTTTCCGGTTATGCGGTGAGCATCGCGGAAGGGGATCTGCTTGCCGACAAGGTATTCGGCAATCTCTGTGGCAAGGCTGAGATCTTCGGCCGTCAGCTTCGCAAGCCGTTCCTCTTTGAGGGTGGTGTGTTCAAGCAGCTTGCTGAAGATCTTGACGCTCTCGATGGCGGTTTCGGCGCTGTCGAAGAGCGGCTGCTTGTCCTCCTGCATGTCGCGGTTATAGGAGAGCGGCAGCCCCTTCATAATGGTCAGCATCGCCATCAGATTGCCGTAGACCCTTCCGCTTTTTCCCCTGACCAGCTCGGCAATATCTGCATTCTTTTTCTGCGGCATGATTGATGACCCCGTCGCAAAGGCGTCGCTGATTTCCAGGTAGCCGAACTCGTAGGAGCTCCAGAGAATAATGTCCTCTGAAAATCTTGAGAGGTGCATCATAATCACCGAACAGGCGGAGATGAACTCAATGACCGTGTCCCGGTCGCTCACCGCATCGATGCTGTTCGAAAAGAGATCGTCGAACCCGAGCAGCTCGGCAGTTCTCCGCGGATTGAGCGGCAGCGTAGAGCCGGCAAACGCTGCGGCGCCGAGAGGGGAGATGTTGACCCGCTTCAAAAGGTCCTGGAGCCGCTGGCGGTCACGCAGGAACATGTTGAACCACGCCAGATAGTAGTGGCCCGCAGAGATCGGCTGGGCACGTTGCAGATGGGTGTAGCCAAAAATGATTGTTTCGCGGTAGGTTTCAGCCTTCTTGACCAGCACTCCGAGCAATCCGCTGAGTGCCTTCTGAAGGTCCGCAATCTGACGGCGCATGTAGAGCCGCGTATCGGTCGCCACCTGATCGTTGCGGCTTCTGCCGGAGTGGAGCTTGCCGGCAACCGGGCCGATTTTCTCCTTCAGCCGGTTCTCTATGACCGTATGGATATCCTCATCCTCCCAGTGTGGAATGAGCGAGCCGTGCGTGATCTCCTCCTTTACTTCGCGCAGCCCCTCAATGATCTGCAATGCATCCTCGCTGCTGACGATATGCTCCTCACCGAGCATCGTTACATGGGCTATCGAACCCTCAATATCCTCCCGGTAGAGCTTTTTGTCGACATGAACCGATGAAGAGAAAAGCAGTGCATTGCGGTCGAACGGTTCGGAAAATCGGCTCTGCCAGAGAAGTTCTTTTTTGTTGCTCATGTCGGTATGGATTGTTTGCGGATGGGAACACTGAGCAGGAAAATAACAAAATCGAGCGAAAAAGAACCTTGATAAAGGGTGTTCGGGGAGGCGTATATTTGCCGAGAGTGCTGAACCGACGGCAATGGTTTGAATGAATGATTAGTTAGTTTACCGTAAAAATAAAGCAGGGAGGAGGTTTTTATGCAACGTCGATCATTCATCGTTTCCGTTATGCTGATGTTTCTGCTGAGCGGCAGGGCAGCAGCCGACGACTACCGGAACGTCGAAGTGAAAAAACTGCTCACATCGTCCAGTGCGAGCAACGGCCAGCCGCTGTCTTACCTTCGGACGGAACACCCGGAGGTGACCGCGCTGGTCGTTACGATTCCGCCTGGGGGAGAGACGGGCTGGCACAAGCACCCGGTGCCGGTTTACGCCTATGTGCTCGAAGGCATGCTCACCGTTGAAATGAAGGAGGGCCAGAGCTACCAGTTCAAAAAAGGGGAGGCTATTGTGGAAGTCATGAACACCCTGCATAACGGACGAAACCTCGGCACAGGGAGCGTCTCGCTTGTCGTCTTCTATACGGGAGCTCTAGGGGTACCGAATGTTATAAAAGAGACCCCGAACGTCGCAAAACCCTGAACGGAGGCGGTCATGGAGCGGAAAACTAACCGGGTAGGAACATCCGTGCTGTGGCGGCGCCCATGACGATCACCGCAATCCAGCCAAGAGCTATGATTACCCGGTTTACGGTGAACTTTCCCATCACGGATTTTTTCGATGCGAGCATGATTATGACCACCATTAGTGGCACGGCAATGACCCCATTGATGACCGCACTCCAGAAGAGTGCCTTCATCGGGCTGATTGGAGAGTACTGTATGACGAGCCCCAGCAGAACGCTGACCGCTATGATACTGTAAAAGCCCCGGGCATCTTCAGGCCTGTACTCCAGGCCGGAGTTCCATCCCATCGCCTCCGACAGGGCATAGGCCCCGGAGCCAGCCAGCACAGGCACCCCGATCAACCCCACACCAAGAATGCCGACAGCAAAGAGCATGAACGCAAATTCGCCGGCCAGAGGCCTCAGTGCGGTCGCAGCCTCAGCAGCCGTATTGATATCGGTGACTGCGGAAACATGCAAAGTTACGGCTGTGGCAAGGATGATGAAGTATGCGGTTATGTTGGAGTAGAACATTCCGGTCCAGGTGTCCCAGCGGATGCGTCGCAACTCGGAACCGCCAGCCTTGTCATTTTCAACAAGCGGAACCGCTCCGCGTACTGCATGCATATCCTCAACCTCTTCCGACGCCTGCCAAAAAAACAGATAGGGGCTGATGGTTGTGCCAAAAACCCCGACGATTACTGCGGCAGCATCTGAATTCAGCCTGAGGCTCGGCCAGACTGTCCGCTTCGCCACCTCACCCCATGGCACATGGACCGTAAAGAGCACCGCAGCATAGGCCAGAAGCGAAAGGGTCAGCCACTTCAGGAAGGAGACGTAACGATGATAGGGGATAAAGACCTGAAGGATAATCGTTCCAAAAACAAATACCGCGGTCATAAGATGGCGGTTCAACCCGGTGATCAGCTCGGCAACTTCCCCCATGGCAGCTACATCCGCTGCAATGTTGAGCGTGTTTGCGATAAGCAGCAGCACCACAACCCACTGAAGCACAAAGGGCGGGAAAGCGGTTTTGATGTTTGCCGCAAGCCCTTTTCCCGTAACCCTGCCTATACGCGCACACATCGACTGCACTGCCGCCATCAGAGGAAACGCCAGCGGCATCGTCCACAGCATGTCGAGCCCGAACTGCGCCCCCGCCTGTGAGTAGGTCGCAATTCCGCTCGGGTCGTCATCAGCAACCCCGGTAATAAGCCCCGGCCCAACCCGCAGCAGCGGATGCTCCTTCAAGCGATCTCTGATAAACCGTATCATCCGCAAATGTTTCTGGTGCTTTGCAGTAAGAATCTGTGCGGAAAAATCAAAAAGCCGGAGACATCCTTGAAAACGGCGACAGGGAAAGTCGCCACTGCACGGCAAGGGGTCTCAGGCCATAGGAGAAGTTACGGCTAAGCCCGCTGAGTTGCTAACAGATTTTACGCAACGCGTTGCCATTTTCGTCACATTCTCTCCGCAATTGCAGCCGCACACCCTCTCCCCGTGTCATCTCATTCTCTCCCGAGTGTCATCTCGTCCCGACGAGTCGGCAGAGAGATCTCCATGCCGGTCGTTTTTTTCTCGGAGCTACCAACATACCTCCGCTCCGCGGTTTATTGTCATTGGTACATTCCGAGGGGGACGTTCCTGAAAACGTAAACTTGTAATCCTCCAACTCAAGTCTGAGCTCTCTGCGATCCTGTGTCCACGAAGAGGTGACGACTTACACTGCAAGCAGTTACGAGCGCGCATGAAGGCAGGCGCATGCAATCGGCTGAAGTGTGATTGATCATGCGCGCCGGCTCTTCGGGGTAGCGTGCACCCTGGGCCGTAATCTTGATGCGCAGGATTGTTCCGTTCTCAGCTCTTCAGCGATGCGAGGTCGATCACAAAGCGATATTTGACATCGCTCTTCAGCATTCGTTCGTAGGCTTCATTGATATCCTGAATCCTGATCACTTCAATATCCGAGGTGATGCCATGCAGGCCACAAAAGTCGAGCATCTCCTGGGTTTCGGCAATACCGCCGATAACCGATCCGGCAACTGATTTTCGGCCCATGATGAGGGGTACGGTGTTCAGCAGCGGCTCCAGACCACCCAGATAGCCGACCAGTACCAGCGTGCCGTCAATGGCCAGTGAGGGTAAGTAGGGGTTGAGGTCATGGACGCTGGGGATGGTATCGATGATGAGCTCAAAGCGGCGTTTTACGGCCGTCATCTGCTTCGGGTCAGTGGAGAGCACGATCTCGTCTGCGCCGAGACGACGGGCGTCAGCGGCTTTTTCGGGTGAACGGGTGAAGAGCGTGACCTCTGCGCCCAGCGCTTTGGCAAGTTTCAGCGCCATATGGCCGAGGCCGCCAAGGCCGATGACCGCAACCTTGCTGCCCTTGCCGATTTTCCAGTGGCGAAGCGGTGACCAGGTGGTGATTCCGGCGCACAGGAGAGGTGCGGCCCCTTTCAGGTCAAGCGTATCGGGGATTTTCAGGACAAATTTGTCGGACACGACGATCCTTTCGGAGTAGCCGCCGTACGTAGCCGTATGGTCATGACGGTCAACCGAGTTGTAGGTGAAGGTTGCGCTTTCTTCGCAATACTGCTCCAGGCCGCTATCGCAGGCCTCACAGCTCTGGCAGGAGTCGACCATGCAGCCAACGCCCACCTGGTCGCCGGATTTGAAACGGGTAACGGCCGGTCCGACGCTGACAACGCGGCCGATAATCTCATGGCCCGGCACGATCGGATAGCAGCTCCCGCCCCAGTCGTTGCGAACCTGATGCAGGTCGGAGTGGCAGACACCACAGTAGAGGATCTCAATCATCACGTCATCCGCACGAGGGTCGCGGCGCTCAAAACGGTAGGGGACCAATGCCTCCCTGGACGAGTGGGCGGCAAAACCAAGTACATTCATGCTCATCGCTATCTCTAATTGATTACGCGCTGTTCTCCATCCGGAGCCGGTTTCATTGCTCTGTCGGGAGTGACGCGCAGAAATTTGCAGTCACAGAGCCAATATACGAAGCTTTATGGCGGCCATGAAGATCGAAATATAGCCTGATCTGCTGCTCAATAACGCAGGGTCTCAGGTTTCTTGTGTTTCATCAGCGACCCTGATTCCGCGCCAAATTCCTTGAATAAATTACGTTCTCTGCATATTCCGTATCAACATCCCGGTGTTGCCGAGAGTATTAAAAAAAATAGCCTCCATTTGCCTATCTTCTCCTACAAGCACTCTCATAACCCTGCAGGAGAGTGTAACCTTCATCGATCATCATGGCATTGAAATTTCTGCATACGGCGGATATCCATCTTGGAAAGAGCTATCGTAACGGGGAGGGCGAAGCGGCACGCTATGAGGATTTTTTTGCCATGCTGGAGGGCATTGTTGCGGCGGCAGTCGCTGAACAGGTTGATTTTATGCTGATTGCAGGGGATCTGTTCCATACGGGCCAGATTCTGCCGCGTACCTTTGCCCGGACCATAGAGGCCCTGCAACCGCTGAAAGATGCAGCCATACCGTGCATCTCGGTTGAGGGAAACCACGACTGGATCCATCGTCGCGACAGCATATCGTGGATGGAGGCACTCTCGGAGATGGGCTATATCGCTCTGCTTCGTCCCGCAAGAACGGAGGAGGGCGCCTACCGGTTCGACCCGTTCGACCGCAATGAGGGGCGGGGTGGCCATATCGAAATTGGCGGAGTGAACATCTACGGCCTCGGCTATATCGGCGCACAGGCGGGCAGTCACGTTGCTCGGATCTGTGAGGCGGTCACCACCACAAACAACATCATCCTCTTTCATGTAGGCATCTGGAGCTACTCGCCGGTTGAGATCGGCAACATGAAGCCCGAAGAGGCGCTTGCGCTGGCGAGTATGTTCGACTATGTGGCGCTGGGTCATGGCCACAAGCCATACACCCTGCCGACGCCCGACGGGCGCACCTACGCCTTTAATCCGGGCTCTCCGGAGTGCGTTAATTTCGGGGAGGAGCGCTACCCAAAGGGCTACTATATCGTCACCAGAGAGGCGAGCGGGTGGCGCCACGAGTTTCGCACGACCTCCCCGCGCCCAATGCTTGTGATGAGCGTTGCGCTTGATGGCGCCCAAAGCGCTGATGAGGCTTTGGGGCGCCTGAGGGAGCAGGTCGGCACTAAAACCGCAGGCATCAATGACCCTCGGGCACCGCTGCTTGAGCTGAAGCTTGCCGGAAGAGTAGGGTTCCACCCCTTCGAGCTTGGACGGGAGCGGCTGCGAGCGACTGTTGCGGAGCTTTGCCGGCCGCTGCATGTTGAGATAAAAAACCATCTCTCGCTCGTCACCGGCGAGTCGGGATCGGAGAAGGAGCTGAAAAACCTCGCCGAAATCGAGCATGACGTACTGCGTGGACTTATCTCCTCAAAGAGCGAGTACAAGGGGCGGGAAGAGGAGCTTGTGAGGCTCTCCATCGCCATACGCGATCAGGTGATGAAGGGGGAGTGCGAGGGCGATGAACTGCTCGGTATCCTTGAGGGAGTTGCTCCATGCGGATAGTTTCGCTACACCTGCAGAACATCAAGTCGCACCGCGACACCAGCCTCACCTTCTCGCCGGGCATCAACGTGCTTTCAGGAGCGAACGGTGCAGGCAAGAGCACGGTATTTGAGGCCATCGGCTATGCGCTCTTCGGTGTCGATGCCCAGGAGTTTGTCTCCAATGTATCACGCTTCATCTCCATAGGAGCAAAGTCGGGGAAGATTGCGGTTGTTTTTGAGTGCGATGCCGGCGAGGTGTGGAGGGTCTCCCGCACGGTCGGCGCTGCATCGAAATGGCTGCTCGAAAAGAAAACCGGCGATGACTTTGAGGTTGAGGAGCATGCGCGCATCGAGGAGACCGGCGCACGGCTTGCCGAGCTGCTCGGCCTTGCCAACGGACGGCCTCTCGGCGAGCAGTTTCGGCTGGTCATTGGCCCCTTCCAGAACGAGTTCCTCGGCCCTTTCATTATCAGGCAGGTCACAAAGCGGCAGGAGGCATTCGACGAGATCCTCGGCATTGACACCTGGAGAAAGACCTTCAAGGGCACCTCGTCGCTGCTCACAGCCGTGCAGGATCGGATAAAGAACCTTTCGGAGATGATAGAGCTTCTCCAGCATCAGCTCGCCGTACTGCCGGAGCGTGAGCGGGAGCGAGACGCTTCCATCGGGATGCTTGCCGCCGCAAAAGCAGAGCTTGAGGAGAAAGTCGCAATGCTGAAGGGTCTGCAGGAGAGAGTTTCGCTGCTGGATGAACGCGAGAGGGCGCTATCCGTTATGGCCAAAGATATCGAGGCTCTTGAAAAACGGATCACTGACGGAACCGCAACCATTGAGGTGCAGAAGGAGCTCGTCGCAGATACCGAAAAAGCGGTCGCATTGGTCGAAGAGAACCGGGAAGGCAAGAGAGCTTTCGACGCAGCGGAAAGTCGGCTGACCAAACTCCGGACTCAGGAGCAACAGCGCCGGACTCTTGAGAAAGCGATCGGCGAACTGGAAATGGAGGCCCGTGATCTCCTGGCAAAAACCACGCATGAGGCGGCGGATATCCGGAAACTCGACACTGAACTTGATGATGAGCACGAGAGACTTGCCACTTTAGCGCGTGAACTTCTTGCAAAAAGTGCACGAACAGAGGATACCGCCATTCTCGGGGAGCTGCTTGCTGAATCGGATAGAGTCAGGACGGAAAAGTCACTCCTCGAGGGACGGCTTGAGGGGGTAAAAGAGGGCAAGGAGAAGCTCGCTTCGGGCATCTGCCCCTTTTTTCAGGAGGAGTGCAAGAACATCGAAGGAGGCGAAGCGCGCGACCTCTTTACCACGAAAACGGAGGATCTTGAGCAGAAGATCGCCTCACTCGGCCAGCGCATCTCCGCATTGGCTCTTCAGCTCCAGAGGGCTGAAGCTGCCGTCAAGGCGATGGATGCCGACAAGGTACGCCTGCAGGAGGTCGAAAAGCAGCTGCTGGAGCTTGAAAAGAAACGCTCCGGCAACCGCCTTCGCCTTGAACCTCTCGAACTGCTGAGGAAAAAGCATTCGGATGCAGAGCGTCGTGTGGAATCGAGAAAAAGTGAGCTTCGGGCATTTCTGCTACTCGACACCGAGATCGAGGCGGCGGAGAGTGAGCGCGTGCGTTTCAAGGAGGCAAGTGCGCAGTTTACGGCAAACCAGAATGTTGCCGGGGAGCTGGAGAGCCGGAGGGAGAACTTTGACAGATGGTCGGCAGCACTTGAGGGGTTGAAGAACGATCTGGAAGGGAAACGAGTGCATCATGCCCTCTCCGGCAGGGAGTACAGCCTTGAGGAGCACCAGGCTCTTCAGCAGGAGCGGGAGCGGGTCGTAGCAGAGGTCGCTACCCGCCAGCAGCAGATTTTTGACACGGCAAAGAGTATCGAACGGCTCCAGATGGAGGTCGTCGCGCTTCGCAGGGTAGAGGCGGATGTGGAAGCAAAAAAGAGCGCGATTGCACTCTTGGAGGAAAAGGAGCGGATGGTACGGTTCCTGCGCAACCAGGTGTTCAAAAACGTCTCGGCACAGCTCTCCGAGCGTTTCCGCGAAGAGATAACCCTGCGGGCCGATCGCATCTACCGCACCATTGCCGAATCGGATGAGGAACTTGTATGGGGAGAGAACTACCAGATCATCCTCCGCGACATGGCGGCGGGTGCTGTGAGGGAGAGGAGCGACGACCAGCTCTCCGGCGGCCAGACCATGAGCGCCGTTGTCGCCTTGAGGCTCGCGCTCTTGCAGACTATCGGCGCAAGGATCGCCTTTTTCGACGAGCCAACCTCAAACCTTGACGCCTCCCGCCGCGAAAATCTCGCCCACGCATTCCGCGCCATAGACGTCGGCCGTGAGGAGGTGACAGAGCACTGGTACGACCAGCTATTCCTGATCAGTCACGATGTCGCCTTCACCGAAATTACCGACCAGATTATTTCAATTGACGAGCGTTCCTGATGTCGGACTCTCTCATCCCGAACAAAGGGAGGGATCTGGGTGCCGCGACCTCTCCGCAGGGAATTGTCGGAATTTCCATAAAACCGAAGGCGTGAAAAAAGTCAAAATACAAGACCTGACCCCAGACATTGTTTTGCGAACGGATTATATGCATTATTTTCCGCTATAGGCCTGAACCGTAACCATCCCTGAACCTTGAATACTCCTTCACATACTTTTAGCCAGAGAGCAAGGCGCGTCTTCGTCGTCGGTTCTACCGGCTACATCGGCAAGTTCGTGGTCCGTGAACTTGTTTTACGGGGCTATGAGGTGGTGAGTTTCGCCCGTGAACGCTCCGGTACCGGGGGTGCGGATGAGATTCGCCGGGAGCTGAAGGGCTCCGAGGTGCGGTTCGGCGATGTCGGCAGCATGGATTCACTTATGAGAACCGGCATCAAGGGTGAACAGTTCGACGTTTTTGTCTCCTGCCTGACCTCTCGTAACGGGGGGATAAAGGATTCATGGAATATCGACTATCAGGCAACCCGCAACGCGCTCGACGCTGCCAAAGCAGCCGGAGCTACTCACTTTGTGCTGCTTTCCGCCATCTGCGTCCAGAAGCCCCTGCTTGAGTTCCAGCGTGCGAAACTGAAGTTCGAAGGCGAACTGATTGCCTCAGGGCTCACCTGGTCAATTGTGCGTCCTACGGCCTTTTTCAAGTCGATCGCCGGCCAGGTAGAGTCTGTAAAGAAAGGGAAGCCCTACATCATGTTCGGCAACGGGGAGCTGACCGCCTGCAAGCCTATCAGCGAGGCGGATCTGGCCCGGTTCATCGTCAACTGCCTCGAAAATTCCGAGCAGCAGAACACCGTCATGCCAATCGGCGGGCCGGGCGAGGCGATTTCTGCCAGACAGCAGGGTGAACTGCTCTTTGAACTTCTCGGGCGAGAACCGAAGTTCAAAAATATGCCGATCGCGATGTTTGACGTGATCATTGCGCTGCTCAGCCTGCTTTCGAAGATCTTTCCCAAGCTACAGGACAAGGCGGAGTTTGCCCGTATCGGCAAATACTACTGCTCGGAGTCGATGTTGGTGTTCGATGCGAAGAGCGGAAAGTACAGTGCCGACTTGACCCCCTCATACGGAAGCGACACCCTGCGCGAATTCTACAAGCGGGTGCTGAAAGAGGGCCTCAAAGGCCAGGAGCTTGGTGAGCACGCCGTGTTCTGACAAAATTATTACCCATTGAAAAAGGATTGAAGGATGGCATTCATCATAGAGCCGGAACTGTTTGACACGCTCCATGGCAAAGGAATCTCCATAAAAATTGTCGGCGTCGGCGGTTGCGGATGCAATGCGCTGAACCATATGATCGAGCAGTCGATTGCGGGCGTCGATTACATTGCCTTTGATACCGATCCGGAGACCCTTGTTGCCTCCAAAGCAGAAAAAAGGGTCAGAGTCGGCAAGAGGAGTTCGAACGGCTCAGTCAAGGGCGTTTCGCTCTCAAGAGGAGGAGTGAGCAACCCGCTGCTGGATGAAGGTGACGCCGAGAACATTGCCGCCCAGCTTAAAGGTGCCGATATTGTGATCATCGCGGCGGGAATGGGCAAGGTGACCGGTACAACGGTTGCGCCGCTCATAGCCCTGATTGCGAGAAATATGGGGATCCTCACCGTTGGCATAGTGACCGAGCCGTTCAGCTGCGAAAGACGCATGAGTGCCAGGAGCGTCGAAAGCGGGATCGAAGAGCTGCGCCGGCACATCGACACCCTCATTCTGGTGAACAATGAGAGCATCCTGAACGGTGCTATAGACAACCCCACAGTCAATGAAGCGTTCATTTTGGCAAACGATCTGCTCTACATGACGGCGAAGGGGATTGCCGACATTATTACCAGCCGTGGTCACATCAATGTCAACTTTGCCGATCTCTCGGAACTCCTGAGAGGTGCGGGCGATGCGGTCATAGGAACGGCCGTGGCTTCCGGCGAGAGACGCGCTCTGCAGGCCGCCACAAGCACCGTTGAAACGTTGCAGCAAGAGGGCGTTTCAGTCAGGGATGCCCGGGGGATTCTGGTCAATATTACCGGTGAGCTTACCATGCGTGATCTTTCCGAAGCGATGACCTATATCGAGGAGCAGGTCGGCCAGCAAACTACCATTATCAACGGCTACATAGACGACGCCCAACATTCGGGCGAAACAAGGGTGACCGTGATCGCCACAGGGTGCCGCCGCCGGCCGGCAGTGGTTCCCGAGGTTGAGGAGCCTCAACCTCTCTTTGAGAAATCGGATCTGGGCGTTCCAGCCTACATCCGAAGAGAGATAAAGATCATCGAGCCTGTTGAAAAAGGCGTCGGGAGTGCATTGCGGGAAGGCGGGGTGCAATACCCCTCACCGAGCGGCAGAAGAGCGCCGTATGAAGAGAGAATTCAGAAGGGCAAACCGGATACACCGGCATACATGCGAAGACTAAACAACTGACCACCATGGCTGAAACGATCAAGAGCAATCCGGAACATAGAGAAGAGCAACCAGGCATTACTGAGGCCCCAACCAATTACTTCCGCTTCCATTTGCAGCACCTTCATCTCGGCTCGGTCTTCGGTGATGACTGGTTCGCGCTGAAGGCCGAAGGATTTGCCCGTTTTTTCGGGACACCGGTCTTTCTTGTAGGACAAACAATTATTGTTGCTATCTGGATTTTCCTGAATGCTTCAGGATACACCCGCTTCGACATCTATCCCTTTATCCTCCTGAACCTTGCATTCAGCCTTCAGGCGGCCTATGCCGCACCGCTTATCCTGCTTGCGCAGACACGGCAGGCCGACCGCGACAAGGCCCATGCCGATGCTGACGCACAGCACCGTGAGGCGCTTGCCATGGCCAGCGAACAGCGCGAGCTGCTTGGGGCCCGGCAGTCGGAACAGATTCTTTTGCTGCTTCAGCAAAACACCCGCCTCACAGAGCTCGTCAGAGAGCTGGCCGAGCGTATCGACACTCTGACCACCGCAGTTCACAGCAAGGTCGTGCAGGGGGGGTGAGGTACGCAGTAATCGTGGAGATCCTCTTGTGATTCTTACAGTAAAAAAAGAGCGGGTATTGGGCAATACCCGCAGAGCTTCAAGCGGCAATTAGCGCGATTTGCCCTGCCTGCCGGCAAACCATCGCTTTGAACTTCCTTGAGCCGGAGGTTTCGGGCCGGGATGGCCGGAACCTCCACGACCCTGCTGAAGGGGCGTCTTGACCGGATTGTGGTCCAACAGTGGGTAGGAGTGCAGGTCAATGACCGGTATTTTCTTTGCAATCAGCTTTTCGATGTCGCGAAGATACTCTTTCTCCTCGGCGTCGCAGAAGGAGTAGGCCGTTCCTTTTGCACCGGCCCGGCCGGTACGACCAATACGGTGAACATAGGTCTCGGCAATATTCGGGATGTCGAAATTGATCACATACTCCAGCTCGTCGACGTCAATGCCGCGGGCTGCAATGTCAGTAGCAACAAGGACCCGTGTCGCCTGCGCCTTGAAGTTGGTCAGCGCTCTCTGTCGGGCGTTCTGCGCCTTGTTTCCGTGAATGGCCTCAGCGGTAATATGGTGCTTCTGCAGGTATTTGACAACCTTGTCGGCGCCATGCTTGGTGCGGGTAAAGACAAGCGCCGTCTTGATCTCCTCGTTCTTGAGCAGATCGATAAGCAGATGATTTTTGTTCCCCTTGTCGACAAAATAGATATGCTGGTTGATGATCTCGACGGTCGAAGAGACCGGAGTGACCGACACTTCACGAGGGTTGTGCAGTATGGTTCCTGCGAGCTTGACGATCTCCGGCGGCATGGTTGCGGAGAAGAAGAGCGACTGCTTCTTCTTCGGCACAACGGCAAGAATCTTGCGGATATCGTGGATGAAGCCCATGTCGAGCATACGGTCGGCTTCATCGAGAACCAGAATTTCAACATCACGCAGGGTGACAAACCCCTGGTTCATAAGATCGAGCAGTCTGCCGGGAGTTGCAATGAGAATATCGATGCCGCGCTGAAGGATCGCCGTCTGGGGGTTCTGGTTGACGCCGCCGAAGATCACGGTGTTCGTGAGCCCTGTATGTCGTCCGTATGCGCTGAAGCTCTCACCGATCTGTATGGCGAGCTCCCGGGTCGGGGTGACGATCAGGCTTCTGACCTTTCTTTTTTTATCGTTGGATCTCTCGGCGGAGAGCAGCTGAAGGATGGGAATGGCAAAGGCCGCAGTCTTGCCGGTTCCGGTCTGTGCGCAGCCGAGCAGGTCCGAGCCTGTCAGGACGACAGGGATTGCTTCGGCCTGTATCGGCGTCGGCGTTGTATATCCTTCCTCCTTGAGTGAGCGAAGAATGGGCTCTATGATGCCCAGTGAATCGAATTGCATGGGGATGACGAAAAAGTATTCAGTTATCAGGACTGAGAGCAAACCAGATCGCTCTCCTGGGGTATTGATGCCGAGGCGATCTCGGCAATCACGGTAACAATATTCTGCACAACATCTTCATTGAACGCTGTCGGCATCAGGCTGTCGTGCGTTGGTGTGATGGAGTGCGCAATGGCATTGGCAACGGCCATTTTGATTTCGGGTGTCACTTTTCTGGTTCCTGTAGAAAGCAGTCCGCGGAAGAGTCCCGGAAATACGAGGGCGTTGTTGACCTGGTTGGGAAGGTCGGAACGTCCGGTGCCTACAACCACAGCTCCAGCCTTGTAGGCGAGCTCGGGCATGATCTCGGGAGTCGGATTGGCCATGGCAAAGATGAAAGGGGAGTTGTTCATCCCTTCGATCATGGCCGCAGTTACAATATTGCCGCGCGAAACACCAACAAAGACGTCGGCACCGGTCAGAACGGTCTGCAGGTCACCCTGAAGCATACTCCTGTTGCTGACCTCGGCGATATCCTGCTTGATCGGGTTCATGCCGGGACGGCCATCGTAAATAGCGCCCTGGGTATCGACGAGAACCACATCCTTGACCTCGGCATGGATCAGCAGTCTTGCAATGGCAATCCCGGCTGCTCCGGCACCGTTAATGACGATATTCAGATCCTTGAGGTGACGGCCGGTAAGGCGGCAGGCATTGATGATTGCCGCCAGGGTAACAATGGCTGTACCGTCCTGATCGTCGTGAAAAACCGGAATGGAGAGCTCTTTTTCAAGCTGCTCGAGTATCTCGAAACATCTGGGCGCGGAAATATCCTCAAGGTTGATTCCGGCGAAACTTGGTTCAATAAGCTTGCAGAACTTTACGATGTCATCGATCTCCACAGAGTTGATGCAGAGCGGGATGGCATCGATGTCGGCAAACTCCTTGAAGATGATCGCCTTGCCTTCCATAACCGGCATTGCGGCTTCGGGACCAAGGTCACCGAGGCCGAGAATGGCTGTGCCATCCGAAACAACGGCTACCTGGTTGGCGCGATTGGTCAGAGTGAATGATTTTTTCTTGTCATTGCCTATTGCAGTGCAGACTGCAGCAACACCGGGAGTATAGGCAAGGGAGAGGTCGTGGCGGTTTTTAATGCTGACTTTTGACTTGATCTCGATTTTCCCGCGTGACTCGAGATGAAGGGCTATAGATTTTTCAGAGTATTCCATTATGCAAATGCTGTATACCAGGTCAAGATGTGATCTGAGGGGATAAATTCGGCTTGTGTTGCTGTGATTTCCGGTAGGCTGGTTTAATAGAGTGCCGGAGGCAGGTGGACAGGCGGAAAAGGTGAATAAAACCGACTTAATATAGACCTATTTTTCTATTCACGAAAATATCACAGGAATTAATAGAAAACAGCAGGCACCCTACTGCAGGAAATAACGAGAGGTGGCTGTTATAGATCGTAAAAAGGTACCTCAACATGCGCACTTTCCTTTGGATCCTGGTTGGTAAAAAATGTACTATTACTGTATATTTTCCTGTCAACAGAGTCTTCGTCGAGCTTGAGCAGGCCCGAACCGTTGATTTTGACATTTCCGATCTCTTTCAAGCCAGCAAGAGCAATGGCACACTCACGTTCAAAGCCAGTAATCTTCCTTATCTTCCTTTTGCTTTGCGGATGCGCAAATCTTGAGGCTGTCGGAAATTTTGCCCGATTGTCGGCAGATACCGCAGGCTACCGTCAGATAGTTAGCGATTACTCCGATTCGCCGGAGCGTCTGCGTCCCTATTCGCCCCCGGGCTTTACGGCACAGCTGGATACCCTTGTCCGGCTCCGCCAAGAGCAAAAACCGCGCCTCGAAAACATACAGACGGTACTCGTCGAGTACATGAGCGCACTTGGCGAACTTTCAGATGGAAAACGGCCCTGCGTTGATGAGCGCATCGGCGCCATCGGCACCTCTCTTGGTAGCTACGGCTTTGCAGCTTCAGCATCAGGAAAGGCTGCGGCAACAGCCGGCGCTTCCATTGCAGCAATCCTTCTCAAAAGGTCTCTCGACAGCTGGCGTCAGCACGAGGTTTCGGGAATTATCAGGGAGTGTGATCCCCATTTGCAGGCAGTGATTGCCGGGATGAAGCGATTGCTCGACACCCAAATGCGTGCATCGCTCGACAACGAGGAGGCAGCACTCTCAAAACCTTTTCTTGCATGGGAGGTTGATGCCGGCCTGCATGGCCAGAAAGAGAGTGCCGGGCGAGTGGCTCAGGTGCTGCTTGTCGAACGCCGCCTGGAGCTTCAGAAAAAGCGCATGAGGCTCGATACCTATATCAGGGTGCTTGACACCATAGGAAAAGGACATGCCGACCTTCTCGTCAATGTAGCACACATTAGGGGGCGACTCCTTGAGGATCGGCTCCGGCAGTACAGTAAAGAGCTGATGACGTTGCGCATCTCGATCCTCATGACCTCTCACTGATTATAAGGAGAATATCATCAT
The DNA here is from genome assembly GCA_903824045.1 of uncultured Chlorobiaceae bacterium. Lineage (GTDB taxonomy): Bacteria > Bacteroidota > Chlorobiia > Chlorobiales > Chlorobiaceae > Chlorobium. The sequence goes on along the minus strand of CAIJVD010000010.1, from coordinate 11,204 downwards.
GCCACTTTCCGAACAACAGGCAACTGAGCTGGCGAAGGCATACACGAGTGCATCGGCGAGGCTTGGGCAGTTCCGCTCAGACAACATTGCGAAGCTCTCCCCTGGAGAACGAAGTGATCTTGAACATGCCGAATGGACGATGATCGGAATTTCAAGCAAGCTGATAACAACCGCTGTCGGTCTCTCTCTGGATGCGATGGAGGGAGATCTTAACAACATAACGGAGGCTGCCAATAAAGCCCTCTCTGTTGTCAGGTCAATAGACTCCATCCAGAACATTCTGACGGTGAGTGGTGCCATGATCACCATGGGCGGAGCAATAGCTTCGGGCCATCCACAGGCAATCATTTCGGCTGCGACGGCTCTGTCAGCGGCGGCAGATGCATGCACTCACCATCAATAGCGATCCTGAACTCCTGAGCGCTTTTACCTGACGGGCAGAGATTCAGGTTGCGGCCTCCCGAACGGAAGTTGCATGGAGCTTTTGGCGTGAATGGTCGAGTTCATACTCCACCGCCGCGTCCGGATTGAGAACCTTGTAGCGGTGTTCGGAAATGATGGCTGTGTAGTGAACGAAAATATCATCACCACCTTCGGGATTGAAAATAAACCCGTACCCTTTTTTTGCGTCAAACCACTTGACTCTGCTGCTTGCCATAATTATATGCGTTAGTTTATCCTGGAAATCAACGGCTCCCGAAATGAGAGCGCAATTCGGTTTTCCCTTTAAACTTCGACAAAGATTTCTGCCTCTCAAATACCGTAGAAGAGGGAAATTTGATGCCGTAAATATGGCAGAAAAAAAAAGTCCATCATGCATCGCTGTATGATGGACTCAATGGAGTAAAAAATAAACAGCTTGAGATCAGCCGCCCACTTCGTCTTTCAATGCCTTTCCAGGCCTGAACTTGACAACTTTTTTTGCCTTGATGGTGATGCTTTTTCCGGTCTGCGGATTGCGGCCTTTGCGTGCAGGCCTGTCAACTGTGGTAAAGGTACCAAAACCGATGAGTGTAACGTCAGAACCACTTTTCAGGGATCCTTTTACTGCACTGATAAATGCGTTGACTGCACGGTCGGCATCAGCTTTGGTAAGCTTTGCCTGAGCGGCGATCTGCTCGACTAACTCTGCTTTTGACATAGTAGGGGATTGTTTTTTGTTGATGAAAAAACCTTTTACTGGTTAACTATTTTAAAGCCTGGAAGATTCATATGTATGCCGCGAGCAATAAAACACCAGCAAGCTCGACAAGCATCGGGCCAACGAACTTCCGCAGCAAACATAAAAAAACCATTTTCCGGATATCCGGGAGCGGCTTTTACAGCGACGAAAATCCAAAAACTACTTCATTCGTGTTTGCCGGGAGAACGTCAGAGGTCTTGATAAACCCTGATCTGTCGGGTTCGGAAAAGTCGTTAAGCCCGGTGTATTTGTTTAGACAATACTTAATTAACTGCTTTTCCATATTATTTTCCAAACTGATACCATAAATATACCATGAATATAGCTCAATAAATACTTTATCAGGTCATTTATCACGTCACTTCGGTCTGCTGATGCAGAGCCGCTCCACTCTGTGGCCTGAAATCCGACAGCGTGGTCATCAAAAAGAAGCGCCCCAAGGAGGGCAATTCTCTGCTTTCAGTTCGGCATCTCTTGCTCTATCGCATTTATTTATTTACTGTTTATTGATTGCCTGTAAGGCGCAGGCATAACACTGTAAACGGAGGTCATCCATTTGGGATATGTAGAGAACAATTTGATGCCGGGCGAGCGAATCTGCATTCAGGCTAAACTTCACTGGATTATTTTTTCCAGATCCTTTTTTTTCTGTTCCGCTGCGCTCGCACTGCTGGCGTTTGCGCTTAAGGCATCGCTGTCAGGAAACGAAAGCAGCTCGCTCGTAGCGCGAAATTCCGGATTTATCCTGCTGATTCCGGGAGTGTGGAGCGGTGCGGCAGCATTGATGAAACACCAGGCAACCGAGCTTGCTGTAACCTCGAAAAGGGTCATTGCCAAATTCGGATTTATCAGGCGAAGTACCATTGAGCTCAACCACAGCAAGGTAGAGAGCCTGCATGTGGATCAGGGGATACTGGGCCGCATTTTCGGATTTGGAACGCTTCACATCAACGGTACGGGAGGCGGAATAACTCCTATACCCAATATTTCCGATCCGCTCGGATTCAGGCGCAAAGCGATGGAAGCCATTGATGCTTCACAGAACTCCTGAGCGCCTTGAGAGCAACATTCAGGACTCCATGGCGATGAGGAGAACTTACCGGAGAGTATTGCACATAACCGCAGGGCTGCATGGCGCTTAAGCTTTATACCAGCAACCGGATGGAGGCCCTTGCCGACGCGCTGGCAGATACCGTCGAAAAGAGTCCTCTCTCTTCGCCCTTCATGCGCGAGGTTATCGTTGTGCAGAGTCGTGGCATGCAGCGATGGCTCTCTATGCGACTTGCATCCCGTTTTGGCGTCTGGGCGAACGGAGAGTATCCCTTTCCCAATGCGCTTGTCCGAAACCTCTTCGCCATGCTCGGCCTTGAGCAGCCGGACTCCGAAGGGTTTTCCAAGGAGGCGATGCGATGGAAAATCATGCGTCTTCTCTCTGGCCTTACTGGCAAAGAGAGCTTCGCTCCGCTTCGCAGCTATCTCGCGGATGATGACGATGGAGTGAAACGCTTTCAGCTTGCCGGCAAGATTGCTGATACCTTCGACCAGTATACCCTTTATCGTCCGGATATGCTGGCAGAGTGGGAGAGAGGCGGTGGGGCGTGTGACTGGCAGCCGGAACTCTGGCGAACAATAACCGCCGAAGCCTCCGGCCGCCATCGGGGAAGTTTGAAGGAGGAGTTCTGCAAGCGGATAAGCAGCACTCCGGTAGCGGATGGTACTTTTCCTGAACGCATCTCGCTGTTCGCCATCTCCTATCTTCCTCCGTTCCATCTTGAAATACTTGCCGCGGTTTCGAGGAGTACAGAGGTGCATCTCTTTATCCTGAGCCCCTCACAGCTCTACTGGGGTGATATCGTTTCGGCAAAAACACGGATGCAGAGACCCGCCGCTGAACGGGAGTTCATGAGTGAAGGTAACCCGCTGCTCTCTTCGCTCGGCCGAAGCGGGCGGGATTTCTCGGAGCTGGTGGTTGACCTTGCGGACATCGCAGCACTCCACAAGGAGTTATACCTTGAGCCCGGAGAGGAGAGCCTTCTGCACACCCTCCAGAGTGAAATACTGAACCTTGAGGGCAGCGTGGAAGATGGCCCTCGACCGCCCATCACCGATTCTGACCGCTCCGTGCAGGTTCACTCCTGCCACACCCCTCAAAGAGAGGTCGAGGTGCTGCACGACACTGTTCTCGATCTTCTTGCCACGCTGCCCGGACTCCGGCCAAGAGATATCCTTGTGATGGCTCCCGATATTGAAACCTATGCGCCCTTTATCTCCACCGTGTTCGGCTCCTCAGCTGAGGGTGAGCCCTATCTGTCGCACTCGGTTGCTGACCGGCGGCTGATGAACGAGGGTGAAATTGCATCGACAGTAGTGAAGCTGATTGCTCTTTACGGCAGTCGCCTCACCGCTCCGCAGCTCTTTGACCTCATCGCTTCGCCACCGGTAAGCCGGCGCTTCGGGCTGGACGACAGAGAGCTCGACAAGGTACGACGGTGGATTGAAGGTACCCGCATCCGGTGGGGGATGGATGAGGGTGACCGAAGAAAGCTCAACCTGCCGGGATACAGGGAGAACTCCTGGAGGGCAGGCATCGACAGGCTTCTTCTCGGATATGCAATGCCGGACGAAGGGGTGCTCTACAAGGGAGTTCTTCCATACGACCCCATCCAGGGCGATGATGCAGTGACTCTCGGAAAATTCGCAAACTTTGTCGATGCCGTCGACCAGCTTTCCGCCTCTTTATCGGAGCCGAAATCACCGGAAGAGTGGCGCACGCTCTTTTTCGACATGCTGGAGAGCTTCATCACCCCGGAGGAGGATGCTGAAAGTGAACTGGCGACCATCCATGCTTCAATCGACACCCTTGCTTCAACCTGCCGGGACGCGGGATTTTCAGAACAGCTTGCCGCGCCGGTCATGACCTCCTGGCTTCGAATGCAGCTTGAGCAGGCCGAGCAGGGGCTTGGATTTATGACCGGGGGCATCACCTTCTGCTCAATGCTCCCCATGAGAAGCATTCCGTTCAGGGTTATTGCCATGATCGGCATGAACGACTCCGAGTTTCCCCGTCAGCAACGCCCTCCAGGCTTCGATATTATTGCCAAGGAGCCGAGGCGCGCAGATCGCTCTGTGCGGGATGACGACCGCTATCTTTTTCTTGAATCAATACTCTCGGCCCGTGATGTCCTCTACATCAGCCATGTCGGACGAAGCGTCCGGGACAACGCAGAGATTCCTCCCTCAGTGCTGGTCAGCGAGCTCCTTGACGCCGTGCGGAGGGGGAGCGAGACATCGGAAAGCAGGGAGGGGCTCGATAGCGCTGGCCAGCTCATCGTCAATCACCGCCTTCAGGGTTATCACCCCGACTATTTTACCCCGGGTTCTGGACTCTTCAGCTATTCAAAAGAGAATTACAGCGCACTTCAGGGGCGCAACTCCGGCGGCGACATAAGGCCCTTTCTTGACGAGCCTCTCGGCCCGCCGCCCGATGAGCTGAAGCGGGTGACTATAGAGCAGCTCTCCCGTTTTTACGCGAATCCGGCAGCATATTTTCTGGAGGAGCGGCTTGGCATGGCTCTTAACACCGCCCCGAAACCGCTTGAAAAGCGGGAGCCCTTCGAGTTGAGCCCTCTGGACGCCTACATGATGCGTCAGGAGTTGCTCACGGCCGAACTGGATGGAATTGATGGTGTTGAGCTCCTCGCGCACTTCCGCAGCAGGGGGCTCCTGCCGCCCTCACTTCATGGAGAGAGGGTGTTTTTGGAGCTCATCGCTGATGTCCGGAATTTTCTTCGTGAGGTAAAAAAGCAGGAGGGACGGCGGCTCGAACCGCTCGTTACAACGCTGGATAGCGGCGAATTCCGGTTGAGCGGCAAGCTCGACGGAATTACAGAGAGCGGTCAGCTCTTCTATCGCTGTGCTTCGATGAAGGAGACCGATCGAATCCGCGCCTGGATATCCCATCTGGCGCTCAATGTTAGCAGCGTTGAGGGCTATCCCAAAGAGAGTTTTCTGGTCATGCGCAACAGAACGGTGCGATACCTTCCCGTTGAGGATGCCAACGCTCATCTTCAGACGCTTCTTGCGCACTACTGGCGAGGACTGTCGGAACCACTTCCGTTCTTTCCGAAGGCCTCTACCGCATGGAGCGAAAAACTCGGCAAAAGCGATGAGGAGCGTCTCAAAGCAGCCGCAAAGGCATGGAGTGACGGATTTGGAGATATCGCAGGCGAAGGGTCAAACCTGGCATTCAGTCGCTGTTTCGGAACCGAGACTCCTTTTGGCAGTGAGTTCCGGATTATTGCCGACACGCTTCTGCGGCCGATGCTCGACCATGGGGGGCCACCATGACGATGCAACCGCTAAACCAAGCCACCGTCGATCTTCACGGCGTCAACATAATCGAAGCAAGCGCCGGAACCGGCAAGACCTACGCCATCACCTCGCTCTATCTGCGCCTGCTGCTCGAGAGCAAGCTCCTGGCGGAGCAGATTCTCGTGGTCACCTATACTGAAGCGGCAACCCGTGAGCTGAGGCTTCGAATCCGCCAGAAAATCCGCCAGGCCCTCGACGTTTTACAGGGAGGCTCGTCGAATGATGAGTTTCTCACTGGCCTCAAGGAGCGCGTCATCTCGTCGTCAAGCGCTGAGGATGCCGTTGAACGCCTTGCCGCCGCCCTCGCCGCCTTCGATACTGCGGCAATCATGACTATTCACGGCTTCTGTCTGCGCTGTCTGCAGGAGAGTGCCTTCGAAAGTGGTTCGGCCTACGACACTGAGCTGCTCTCTGATCAGCAACCCCTTTTGCAGGAGCTGAGCGATGATTTCTGGCGCATGCACTTTTTTGGTGATAAAAGCCCCTTGCTCGACTATCTGATAGAGCAGGGCTTCTCTCCACAGCGCTTTGCATCGTTTCTGCGTGAAATGCAGAACACACCCGAAGATGGGGTCATTCCGGCATTCAGCGAAAAGGATGTTGCTCTGCTTGAGGCAAAGTGCCGCGCGACTTTTCAGGCCCTCTCGCAGCTCTGGACCCGGGAGCGCGAGAGTATCATCACCCTTCTTCGAGAGCACAAGGGACTTAGCCGTTCGGAAAAAAACTATCGCGAAGACCAGCTTGCACAGCTCTTTGAAGGGATGGATGCCTTTACCGCCAGAGGGAACCCCTACGCACTCTTCCCTGGCTTTGAAAAGCTCACCCAAGCTGCAATAGAGTCCGGAACCACCACAAAAGCCCCTCCGCCCAGCCACCGGCTTTTCGATCTCTCCGGGGAACTGCTGGAGTGCGTTGAAAGGAGCGTGCTCTCACTCAAGGCCGAACTCCTGACCTTTTACCGGAAAAATCTTCCCCGTCGAAAACGCGAGCAGAATGTCCGGTTTTTCGATGACCTGCTGGCCGATCTCTACCATGCGCTTTCAAAAAAAGATGGTGCGGGGGTACTGGCAGAAACTATCAGAAACCGCTACCGTGCCGCGCTTGTCGACGAGTTTCAGGATACTGACCCGGTGCAGTACGAGATTTTCAAAACGATCTTTGCCCGTTCGAACGCTCCGCTCTTCATGATAGGAGATCCGAAGCAGGCGATATACAGCTTCCGTGGAGCGGACATTTTTGCCTACATGCGCGCGGCTTCAGATGTAGAGCAATGCCGGCGCTTCACCCTTACGGCAAACTGGCGCTCGACGCCCGCGCTGTTGAAAGGGTTCAACATCCTTTTTGAAGAGAGTCGGCGCCCCTTTCTCTTTGACGCAATCAGCTATCATCCGCTTACAGCAGGCCTCACTGCCGCAAGTCAGGAGCGGCAAATGTGCGCTGATTCTCCGCTGCAGATCACTCTCATCGACCCCGCCACTCCGGACGGCAGCATGAATGCCGGAGAGGCGGAGCAGCTCGCATCAGCCCTTTGTGCATTGGCAATCAGGAACCTGCTCTCCGATCCGAGAGCGGGTGCGGCGGGTCGTCCGATCAAGCCGGATGATATCGCCGTCATTGTGCGTACACACCGGCAGGCACGTGCGGCACGGGCTGCCTTGAGCGCAAGGGGGATTGCATCGGTAATGAGGACCGATGAGAGTATCTTCACCTCGAGGGAGGCCGAAGAGCTGCGCATTCTGCTTGCCGCGCTTGCCGATCCGGGGAGTGAACCGCTGATTCGCGCGGCGCTTGTGACCGGGCTGATGGGTCGTTCAGGCAGCGATATTGATCGCCTCAATGGTGACGAGAGTGCATGGGTTGATTGCCTGCAGCAGTTCCGAAACTATCACCGAATCTGGATCGAGAGGGGATTCATGGTGATGGCAAGAGAGCTCATGAGAGCTGAATCGGTTCGCCGCCGCCTCCTCTCTGCACCCGGCAAGGAGGGCGATAGACGCCTTACCAACGTCCTGCACTGCTTCGAGCTTCTTCACCGCCAGGCGCATGAGGGCGGGCTCGGTCTGGAGGGAGTCGTCTCATGGTTCAGCGAACGCATTGCGGCAAAGGAGCCGGGAGAGGAGTACCAGATCCGCCTTGAAAGCGACGAGGCGGGAGTAAGAATTGTGACCGTGCATGTCAGCAAGGGACTCCAGTATCCGGTGGTCTTTTGCCCGTTCATGTTCAGCGGAATAGCAAGAGGTCGCGATGTTGTGCAGTTTCATGATGAGAACGGCCTGCTTGTCAGTGATTTCGGGTCGCAGGATATAGCCCGGCATCGAGCCCTCGCAGAGCGTGAGACCCTTGCCGAGAACCTTCGTCTCTTCTATGTGGCGCTGACAAGGGCGGAAAGCCGCTGTGTCTTTTTTACCGGCAAGGTGGTCGACGGCAGAAAAAAGAACGATCCACCCGGCCTCTCGCCGATTGCATACCTGCTGCACGCCTCGGACGGGGCAAAGCGAGCGCCCTCGATGCTCAGCGACGCCCGCCATGAGTTCGGCGCACTGAGTTTCCCGGCAATGGCGGATCAGCTGAAAGAGCTTGCCGGCAGCTCGGAAGGAAGCATTGGGTTCACCACCCTGACGACGAAAGATTGCGAAACCTCACCGCCGCCAGTTGTAAAGGTATCAACTGAATCAACTCTGGAGAAGTACGAACTGAGGCGCTTCGAAGGCAGAGTGGAAGATGAGTGGAGAGTAGCAAGCTTCACCTCGTTCCTCCGCCAGCAGAAGAGGGCAGCCGAGCTTCCTGACCGCGATGAGCCAGACACCGCCTTTTCGGAGAGTGAACCCCTGGCGGAGGGTGACCGTACCATTTTTGCCTTTCAGCGTGGAGCCCGCGCAGGTATCCTCATGCACTCAATCTTCGAACTGCTCGATTTCTCATCAGCGGGGGAGCTAGAGGTGAAAACGCTGATCGACAAACTTCTGGAACGTCATGGATTCGACGCGAGCTGGCAACCCTGCCTCTCTGCCATGGTACGGGATGTACTCTCCACGCCGCTCGCGCTGTCGGGCACCCCGTTCAGGCTCGGCAGCCTCAAGCCGACAAGCAGGCTTGTTGAGCTTGAGTTTTTCATTCCTCTAAGACGACTGACTTCGCCGGCACTCGCTCTTCTGCTCACCAAATACGGCCTCGTCACCGCAGGCTCAGACCTGACGGCGCTTGCTGTATCACTCGAGTTCCAGCCGGTCAAAGGAGTGCTGATGGGCTTCATGGACATGGTGTTCGAGGCTGGCGGCAAGTTCTGGCTCCTCGACTGGAAATCGAACCATCTTGGCAACACTCCGGGCGATTACAGTGCCGCGGCACTCCGCCGATCCATCGACCTGCACCGCTACTCTCTTCAGTACCTCCTCTACACCGTGGCGCTCGACCGCTATCTCTCCACACGGGTGGCGGGCTACCGCTATAGCACGCATTTCGGCGGCGTGATCTATCTCTATCTCAGGGGCGTAATTGCCGCATCGGGAGAGGATACCGGAGTTTTCCGTGATCTTCCGCCGGAAGAACTTATCCGCGAACTTGGCGCCCTGCTTACAGATTCAGGGGAGGAGTTGCCATGATCATCGAATTTCATGAACGCCCCATAGACCGCCAGGCTGCGGCATTTCTCTGCCAGGGAGCCCACTCTTCCAGCTCGTCGCTGCTGCGTCTTGTCATATCGCTTCTCAGCCAGGCAACAGGAAAGGGGAGCATCTGCCTGGAGCTCTCTCTCATTGCGGGGGGAACCATTCCGATTGCCGGGGCCCCTTCCCTCACCCTGCCCGATTTCGACCAGCTCATCGCGCTCTTCCGCTCTCTGGAGAGTGCCGGAAGGCCCGGAGAGCATCGACCGCTTATTCTTGACGATGAAGGCCGCCTCTACCTCTACCGTTACTGGCGCTACGAAGAGAGCCTTTCGCGGGCAATCCGCTTGAGAGCTTCCATAATCTGCGGTGACGGTGACGAGCCAGCCCTCCTCTCTGGCGTTGAACGCCTCTTTACCCTTGAGGCCCTTCAGCAGAAAGTTGCCGCTTCCGCAGCGGTTCACAGAGCATTTACGGTCATTTCCGGAGGTCCGGGAACAGGCAAGACTTCTACCGTTGTGCGTATTATCGCTCTTCTTCTTGAGCAGCCCGGAGGAGTTGAACACCGGTTTGCTCTTGTGGCGCCTACCGGCAAGGCTGCGGCAAGGCTGAGCGCCGCTATTGCCTCCGCACGTGACTCCATCTCCTCTCTTGAGCCGATAAGGAGCGCCATCCCTCACGAGGTTTCGACCATCCATCGTCTGCTCGGCTCGAGACCGGGGCGGGGTGGTTACCGCCACTCTGCCTCAAATCCCTTGCCATACGATACGGTTATTGTTGACGAGGCATCGATGGTTGACCTTCCCCTGATGACGGCTCTCCTCAGTGCGCTTGCTGCCGATGCACGCCTGATTCTTCTGGGTGACCGCAATCAACTCTCCTCGGTGGAGGCGGGCTCGGTGCTTGGCGACATCTGCCGCGCCTCAGAACAGCATAAAGGAAGCCCTCTTGACGAGGCTGTAGTTGTTCTTGACAGAAGCTTCAGGTTCGAAGAGGGAAGTCCGATTTGGGAACTCAGCCGAGCAATCAATACCGGCAATGATCTCAAGGCCTTGAGGCTGCTCACCGAGAGCGGTTCGAATGCCCTCAGCTGGCAGGAGCTCTCCGCTCGGGATGCACTGCAGAAGATGCTTCAACATATCGTGATTGATGGTTATGGGGAGTGCTTGCGTGCGGCAACTCCCGCTGAAGCCATTTCCCTGTTTGAGCGTTTCAGGATACTCTCCGCCCTGCGTGAAGGCCCCTTCGGCATCAACGCCCTGAACAGAGCTGTCGAACAGATCCTCGGGCGCCATGGCCTGATAAACCCCCATAATGAAGCGTATCATGGACGGCCGATTATCATCACCGCCAACGACTATGCCCTCCAGCTTTTCAATGGCGACACCGGAGTGCTCTTTACGGATCCGGCGAAAGATGGTCGCCTCATGGCATATTTTCCGGCATCAGACGGAACACTGCGGAGCATCGCGTCCGAACGTCTTCCAGCTCACGAAACGGCATATGCAATGACGGTACACAAAAGCCAGGGCTCCGAGTTTGAGCGTGTAGTGCTGATTCTCCCTCCCGCAGATTGCGAAATCCTGACGAGAGAGTTGATCTATACGGCAGTTACCAGAGCAAAAAGCAGCGTGGAAATATGGGGCAGTCAAGCGGTATTGCAAACTGCCGTCAGAAAAAGGATTGTCCGAAACTCAGGCCTTTCTCAGTCACTCATCGCCCCTTGAGTGGCGAGTATTCTGGATCTTATTGAATTAAATGACTTTGTAATGTTTCCGGAGAATGGTAAATTCCGGCCTGATTGAGTGGCACTACTGCAGCATGTCGCACCAATTTCAATGCTTTCCGCAGCACCTTCCCGGCATTGAATTCATAGCCAGAGAATACGTGCAACGTCTTCCGCCTCAACCAGCCTCGAGCGGATTTTCTCAACACCCAACCATAGCGGATATGGATTTTTTTTCCGTTCTCTACTACCGGTTTAAAAAAGTCTGGAAAGCAGTCCGGCTCTACCTGGTTATCGCAGGCCCCGGTCTTGTGGTGAT
>CAIJVD010000009.1 GCA_903824045.1 uncultured Chlorobiaceae bacterium | reverse complement strand
GGGGGTTGAAGAGCGCTTGTGGACAAGAAAGAGGGTGGACAGAAGCGTGGACGGTGTGGACGAAAGTGGACGCGCTGAAGAGCGGATGGTCGGGCGTTCGGTGGCGGGAGCGGCGCGGGCTGGTAGCAGAGGCGTGGGTACTTCTTCCCCTCTTGGCGCAGTCCACGCTTGTGTCCACGCTTTTGTCCACAGTTTCTTCGTCCACGCTTTTGTCCACTGCGCTTTTCCGCTTCTGTCCACGCTTTTGTCCACAGTTTCTTCGTCCACTTCGTCCACTGCGCTCTTTTTTCTTATATTACGTCAAATACACGCAAATATTATAACAGCGCCGCACATGGGCAGTGAGTTACTTATTCCGGGGCATGGGGGTTATCGCAGGCTGAAGAGCTTCAAGCTTTCGCAGTTGATCTATGATGTTACCTCCCGTTTTTGCAGGCGGTTTATCGACACTCGAAGTCGAACACACGACCAGATGGTTCAGGCGGCTCGGTCTGGGGTGCAGAACATTGCTGAGGGCAGTCAGGCTTCTGGTACGTCAAAAAAAACAGAACTCAAGCTTACCGGCGTTGCCCGTGCAAGTCTGGAAGAACTTCGGCTCGACTTCGAGGATTTTCTCCGCCAGCGCCATCTTCCCGTTTGGGATCGCTCCGATCCTCGACGGCAGCGTTTGATCGACCGGCGATGTGTTACTGCTGATGATGTTGCCTTATGGGTCAAAGCGGAGATGGGTGAGGGCGCCGTAACAGCTGCCGAGCTGGCCGCCAACGGGGCATTGGCCCTTATTAGCGTGGCATGTGCTTTGCTCGATCGTCAGATCGGTTCACTCGCCAAAACCTTTGAACATGAGGGAGGCTTTACTGAACGCCTCTACCGCGTCCGATCTCAGCGGCGCAGGGGTTGAAGAGCGCTGGTGGACAAGAAAGAGGGTGGACAGAAGCGTGGACGGTGTGGACGAAAGTGGACGCGCTGAAGAGTAGCAGGAGCGGGGGCTGGTAGCAGAGGCGTGGGTACTTCTTCCCCTCTTGGCGCAGTCCACGCTTGTGTCCACGCTTTTGTCCACAGTTTCTTCGTCCACTTCGTCCACTGCGCTCTTCCGCTTCTGGACAAGAAAGAGGGTGGCGCTTTTCTCTCCCCCTAATGCGCGTCGAGCCAGTTTTTGCCGGTGCCGGTGTCTACCTCTACGGGGACGGTTTTCAGGCCGCAGATTACGGCGGCCTCTATCATGGCTTTTTCGACGAGTTGTTTCAGCGGCTCCCGCTCTTCGTCGGTGGTTTCAAAGAGCAGCTCGTCGTGAACCTGCAGCAGCATGACGGAGTGCATGGAGCGTTCCTTGATGCGTTGGCTGCAGAGGTTCATGGCGCATTTGATTATATCGGCGGCGGTGCCCTGGATTGGGGTGTTCATGGCTGCGCGCTCGGCGGCTTTCTGCAGGTTGCCGTTCCGGCTGGTCAGGTCGGCGATGTAGCGGCGCCGGCCGATGAGGGTCGTTACATAGCCGAGCTTCCTGCCTGACTCGATGATATCCTGCAGCGCAATGAAGAGGCCGGGATACTTCGCCTTGTAGGTGTCGATGATTGTTGCTGCCTCGGCGCGCGGAATGTTGAGCCTTTTGGAGAGGCCAAAGGGCTGAATGCCGTAGAGCACTCCGAAATTTACCTCCTTGGCCTTCCGGCGCATGTCGCCGGTGATCTCTCCTGCGCCGAAAATTACCCTTGCGGTTGCCGTGTGGATGTCTTCGCGGTTACGGAAGGCTTCGATCATCTGCGGGTCTTGGGAGATCTCGGCGGCGATTCTCAGCTCAATTTGTGAGTAGTCGGCCGAAAGCAGCCATTTTTCGGGAGAGGAGGGGATGAAGGCCCTGCGGATCTCCTTGCCGAGCGGGGAGCGTATGGGAATGTTCTGCAGGTTCGGGTTCGACGAGGAGAGCCTGCCGGTTGCCGTGATAAACTGGTTGAACGAGGTGTGCAGCCTGCCGGTCAAGGGGTGGACCAGTTTCGGCAGGGCGTCGATATAGGTGGTCTGGAGTTTCTGCAGGCTCCGGTATTCGAGCAGGTCGATGGCGACGGGGTGCACTCCGGCCAGCTCTTCGAGCACCTCCACGTTTGTTGAAAAACCGGTTTTGGTGGTTTTGCCGGTTGGTAGCCCCAGCACCGTAAAGAGAATGTGCGAAAGCTGCTTGGGCGAGTCGATATTGAACTCCGAGCCCGCAGAGGCGTAGATTTTCTCCTTGAGGGTGTCAAGCTCCTTGCGCACCAGAGCCGAGGTCCGTTCGAGATGGGGGGTGTCGATGCAGATTCCCGCATACTCCATGTCGGCCAGCACCGCGACCAGCGGAAACTCAATCTCCTGGCAGAGCTTCAGCAGCTCCTTTTCGTCCTTCAGTTTTGCACGAAACCGCTCCTCAAGGCGGAGGGCAAGGTCGGCATCCTGGCAGGCGTAGTCAGAGAGCCGCTCTGGCTCAACGTCAAAGATGTGCAGCTTCGCCTTTCCTGTGCCCACCAGCTCGTCGAAGGTGGTTGTCCGCAGCCCAAGGTGGCGGGCAGCGAGGTCGTCGAGGTTGTGTTTCTCCTCCGGGTCGAGCACATAGCTTGCAAGCATGGTGTCGAAGCCGACGGGCCAGAGCGCAATGCCATACTTTTTCAGTACCAGGATGTCGTACTTGAGGTTCTGGCCCGTTTTGGCGACTGAAGGATCCTCAAGAAATGGCTTGAGCGTCGCAAGCGCACTTTCGGGGGAGAGGCCGCTCTTTGCAACAGAGACAAAGCTGGCCTTTTGAGGCTCGATGCTGATGGAGATGCCGGCCAGCTCGGCCTCAAAGGTGTCGAGGCTGGTTGTCTCGGTGTCGACGGCAAATCGGTTCACCCCCTTCAGCGATTCGGCAAGCCGTTCCAGCTTTTCGGGCGTGTCAACCAGCGTATACTCGGAGCCGGCTTTTGGAGAGATCAGCTCGGGCCCCTCATCCGGAAGCGCCTCCTCGTCATGGCCGCCCGCAGGAGTTCCGCCGGATGACTGGCTCATGATAGCTGGAAAAACAACAGGGAGACGTGAGGCAATCGCTCTCAGCTCAAGCCGTTGCAAGAGAGGCAGAAGCTTCGCCTTGTCGGGCTCATTGCAGGCAAGGCGGTCGAGCGTGAGGTCAACCTCAAGGTCGGTGCGTATAGTCACCAGATCGCGGATCAGCTGAAGTTTCGGCCGGAACTCCTCAAGGCTCTCGCGAATCTTCGGCGAGAGGTCGTTGAGGTGGTTGTAGAGGGTGTCGAGCGAACCGTATTTGGTGAGCAGGGTCGTTGCCGTTTTCGGTCCGATCCCTTTGGCGCCGGGGATGTTGTCGGAGGTGTCGCCGCAGAGGGTCAGATAATCGGTGAAGAGGGCCGGCGGAACACCGAACTGCTCCTTGATCTCCTTCGAGCCGAGCAGTTCCAGCTCGTTCTGGTTTTTCCCTGGCCGGAGAATCTTTACGCCGTCGTGGACAAGCTGGGCCAGATCCTTGTCGGGACTGACAATAAAGACCCGGCAGAGCGGCTCAAATTTCCGCGCAGCCGTGCCGATCAGGTCGTCGGCCTCATAGCCCGGCGTTCTGATGAGCGGAATATCGAAGGCCTCGAGCAGCTCAAAAATCGCATCGAGCTGGCTGATGAGATCTTCCGGCGGTGCCTGGCGGTTGGCCTTGTAGAGGGGGTAGAGGTCGTGGCGGAAGGTCTTCTCCTTGCTGTCGAAGGCCGCGGCCAGGTATTTCGGGCGGTGAGTCTCAAAGATCTTGAGCAGCGCGGTTGCAAATCCATAGACCGCTCCGGTAGGCACGCCGTCGCGGGTGGTCATGCCGGCTCTCTGGAGAGCGTAGAATGAGCGGTAAACCAGAGCCATGCCGTCGATCAGAAAGAGCTCAGGCAGTTCGCTTTGGGGCGTTTGGGGCGTTGGCGGTGGCTCCGGCGCAGCCGGCTTTGCTGCGGCGGCAGGAGGAGTTGCCGGCAGCTCTTTTGGTGGTTCGGCGGCCGGGGAGAAGAAGTCAAACTGATGCGGGCTCACTGCGGCACAACCCCGTAACTGCCCAACACGCTAAGCGTTGTGGCGAACTCTCTGAGATGGGAGAGGGCGTTTTTGATGTTTGTTTCATTCTGCTCACCAAGCAGGTCAACGTAGAAGAGGTACTCGAACGCCTTTTTGCGGAACGGGCGCGACTCGATCTTCGTCATGTCGATATCGCGCATGGCAAAGGTGGCAAGCGCCTTGAAGAGTGAGCCCTGGACGTTTGGCAGCGTGAAGGCGATGGAGGTCTTCGACTGCTTCGATTCTCCCTCTTCTGCCAGAGGGAACGGCCGCTGGTTCCCCTCATGGGCGATGCAGAAAAAGCGGGTGATGTTCCACTCCTCATCGGCCAGGTTCTCCTGAAGAATTTCGAGGCCGTAGAGCTCGCCGGCTCGCTTTGAAGCGATAGCGAGCTTGCTGGAATCCCGCTCTTCAGCAATCATTTTAGCGCTGCCCGCCGTGTCGTAGGCCGCTTCGGCCTTCAGCGAGGTGTGGGTTGCAAAGAAATTGCGGCACTGAGCCAGCGCCTGCGGGTGCGAGAGCACCTTCCGGGCCCCCTCAATCGACGAGCCGGGAACGCCGAGCAGGCAGTGCTCCACCTTGACAAAGGTTTCGGCAACAATAACCACCGGGTGCTGGAGCAGCAGGTCGTAGTTCTGGTGGATGCTCCCTCCGAGCGAGTTCTCTATCGGGATGACCGCGTAATCGACCTCGCGGTTCTCGACGGCCGAAAAAACCTCTTCGAACGATCCGAAGGGTTTCGGCTCTCCAATCCGGAGCGCGGCTATTTCGCTGTATGCTCCAGGTTCTCCCTGATAGGCGATCGTCAAGTTTGTCATTATTTGCTGATGTGATTAACTTGCAGGAAGCTTCGTAAAAATTAATTAGGGCGAGCCGTGCATGTATGCCGTTTGATTTGATTTAATTAAAGAAAATAAATCTATTATCATAGACGGGCTCTCTGCCGCAATTCTAAATCCGCAGTTTTTTATGTCAGGACACAGCAAATGGGCCACCATCAAACGCAAGAAGGCGGTCACCGACCAGAAAAGAGGAAGCCTCTTCACCAAACTGGTCAAGGAGATCACCATCGCGGCCAAAATGGGGGGTGGCGACCCTTCCGGCAATCCACGCCTCCGCCTTGCCATTGATACCGCACGGGCCAATTCGATGCCGATGGACAATATCCAGCGCGCCATCAATAAAGGGACCGGTGAGCTTGAAGGGGTCACCTATGACGAAATCACCTACGAGGGGTATGGCCCGGCAGGCATAGCGCTCATCATCGAAACCGCAACCGATAACCGCAATCGTACTGTTGCCGATATCCGCCACATCATGAGCCGCAACAACGGCTCTCTGGGCGAGAGTGGCAGTGTTGCCTGGATGTTCCAGCGCAAGGGCACGCTTGATGTCCCGCGTTCGGCCGCCGGCGAGGACAGCCTCATGGAGCTGCTGCTCGATGCAGGTCTTGAAGATCTGAACAGCGATGACGAGAGCTATTATACCGTCATAGCCGATGTCAAGGATCTGGAAGGGGTGAAAAAGGCGCTCGATGAAGCTTCCATTTCTTACGAGAATGCCAAGATCGATCTCCTGCCGGAGAATTATATTGAACTTGAAGCGGAGGATGCCCAGAAGGTGATCAGGCTCATCGACGCGCTTGAGAGCAATGATGACGTCCAGGCTGTCTACAGCAACATGGAGATCAGCGAAAGCGCCCTGAACAGCTTAAACGATTAGGCGCAGTGGTTGTTCTCGGGATTGATCCCGGAAGCCTTAACACCGGTTATGGTGTGGTTCGTCGAGACTCCACAGGCTTTTCTGTTCTTTCATGCGGCGTTATCCGTCTGCACCCGAGCAAAAGCCACGCCGAGCGGATCGGCAGAATATACTGTGATCTGGACGAGGTCATTGAGGAGTTTCATCCCGACCGTGCCGCTCTCGAGACGGTTTTTTTAAGCCGCAACGTGCAGTCGGCCCTGAAGCTTGGGCAGGTGCGCGGCGCGGTTATAGCGCTGGTCATGAACCGGGGGCTATCGCTGCATGAGTATGCGCCCCGCGAGGTGAAGTCCGCCGTTACCGGAAGAGGTGCGGCGAGCAAGGAGCAGGTGGCCTTCATGGTTGCAAGGATGCTCGCTCTCAACCCTGTGCCGAAGCCCTACGACGTTACCGATGCGCTTGGCATAGCCCTCTGTGACCTTCTGAGGGGCGAGAGCCGAGAGATTCTGCAGCCGGCGGGCAAAGCTGAATCGCCGAAGGGGGGGAGCTGGGCGAAGTTCGTCAATGCCTCTCCCGATCTGATCATCAGGCGGTGAGTATTTTGTATCTTGAGCCAGAGCGGGGAGTAAAGGCTAAGCCTGGAAAAATCTGAAACATAAAATTTCAAACGTGGAAGGCCGCATCATCAATCTGCCGAATTGTCTCAGCTTTCTGAGAATAGTGCTGATCCCCTGGTTTCTGTACTACTACCACACAGGCCAGCTGAGGGTTGCCATGGTCATCATGATTGTTGCCGTGCTGAGCGACTGGTTCGACGGCCGGGCGGCGCGCTGGACCAATGATGTCTCCGAGATGGGAAAGATTCTTGACCCCCTTGCCGACAAGCTCTGCCTTGCCAGTGTTGCGCTCTACTTTCTTTGGGTTGGCCAGCTCCCTCTCTGGTTTGTGCTCTTTGCAGTCCTGCGCGACATACTGATCTTTGCCGGTGCGGCATATGTCAGGCTCCGCCACCAGGTAGTCACCACATCGCTCTGGCCAGGCAAATGGGCGGTCGGCTTTGTCTCCATGATGTTTATTGCCATGGTCTGGCCGCACCCCCTTTTCGTCCGCTACGGAGTCAAGGAGTTCTTTCTCTACCTCTCCACGGCCATGCTCCTCTACTCGTTCATTCAATACTGTTCGCGCTTCTACCGCATCCACACCGGACGCGAGCTCCATGCCTGATTTTACACTCAATTCCCCCCTCTTTTTCAGTTCCGCCATCCCCGTTTTACGGTAGCAGGAATTACCCTCCTCGGGTATTGACAACTTTTTCCTACATTCTCGAATATTTCATTTGTCCTAATTCAAATCCTTATAATGTATTGAGATAGCCGGATTAACGCGCTTTATTTCAGAGGGCTGAAAAGTGTTGACAACTTGTTGGCAGAGTGTGAATATCTTGCGTTGTGGCCCGCTGCAAAAGGCTTTGGAGGGAGTTGCTGGCAGAACGCAAAAAAGGACCCGTTCAGGTCCTTTTTTTGCTTGACAGGGAGGAGCTCTCCGGTCGTTATTTTGCTTTTGCTACGACGGTCGCCATCAGGGATGCCTCGCAGACAAGTTCGCCTCTGACGTAGGCCTTGCCATCGAACTGGCAGACGTTGCGGCGCTTGTTGGTCATGGTCGCTTCAATGACCAGCGTGTCGCCCGGCAGCACTGGCTTGCGGAATCGTGCCTTGTCGATGCCCATGAAGTAGACGACGCTCTCCTTGATGTTGTCATTGCCGTTGAGCATCATGATACCGCCGGTCTGGGCCATCGCTTCGAGAATCAGAACGCCCGGCATGATGGGATTTCCCGGAAAATGACCCTGGAAGAAGGGCTCGTTCATCGTCACGTTTTTGATCGACACAATTTTTTCGTCAAGCTTGAACTCAACGATCTTGTCGATCAGCAGGAAGGGGTACCGGTGAGGGAGGATGTTCAGGATGGCGTTGATGTCAAAAATGACCCCCGCCTTTTTCTCGTGCTGGAACTGGCGGGCCAGCTTGTTGCGGTCGGCATATTTTTTGAGTTGCTTGACGAACTCCACATTTGAGGCATGGCCGGGACGGGCAGCAAGCACCTGTGCCTTGATGGGCATGCCGAGCAGAGCGATATCGCCGAGCAGGTCGAGCAGCTTGTGGCGTGCAGGCTCATTTTTGTAGCGCAGTTCGCGGTTGTTGAGAATGCCGTTTTCGCCGAGGGTGAGGTGCGAGCTGTCAATGTCCAGTTTTTTTCCAAGCTCAGCGAGCTCACTATCCTGCATCTGCTTGTCGACAATGACAATGGCGTTATCCACGTCAGCACCCCTGATGATGCCCTGGTTGGCAAGCGCCTCAACTTCGCTGAGGAAGCAGAATGTTCTTGACGAGGCGAACTCGCTCACAAACTCCTTTTCAAGGTCGAACAGGCCCGAGTGCTGCGAGCCGAGCGCAGGGTTCTTGTAGTCGACCATGACGGTTGCCCTGAAGCTGTCGAGCGGCAGGGCCACAATATCGACGCCATTGTCGGCATCATGGTATTCAATGGTTTCGTCGATGACCAGATAGTTCTTCGGCTCATCCTGTTCCTGGAAGCCCGCTCCAAGCAGCGCCTCGGCAAAGGGGTGGGAGCTTCCGTCCATCACCGGCGGTTCCGGTCCGCTGACCTCGATGCGGCAGTTGTCGATCAACAGGCCGTAAAGAGCTGCAAGAACATGCTCGGTCGTATGCACCTTTACGCCGTTAACGCCGATGGTTGTGCCGCGCAGAACCTCCACGACGTTTTCGATCAGGGCTGGTATTTCCGGACACTCCTCAATGTCTGTCCGGACAAAACGGTAGCCGTAGTTAACCGGAGCCGGCTTGAAGGTGATCATGCACTCCTTGCCGGTGTGCAGTCCGGTACCCCAGAGGGAGACCTCTTTTTGAAGCGTGCGCTGATGAATGAGCATAATGTGATCGTTGCTCCTGACAAGCAGGAAATGAGCGTAACTGATAGGGGAGAACAATTTCAGCCCTCAAGATAATAAAGAACAGCGATTCTTCCGCTTGTGGACCGAGAAGAGCGCTTGTGGACAAGAAAGAGGGTGGGGGTTGAAGAGCGCTGGTGGACAAGAAAGAGGGTGGACAGAAGCGTGGACGGTGTGGACGAAAGTGGACGCGCTGAAGAGCGGATGGTCGGGCGTTCGGTGGCGGGAGCGGCGCGGGCTGGTAGCAGAGGCGTGGGTACTTCTCTCTTCCTCTTCGCGCAGTCCACGCTTCTGTCCACGCTTCTGTCCACAGTTTCTTCGTC
>CAIJVD010000008.1 GCA_903824045.1 uncultured Chlorobiaceae bacterium | reverse complement strand
ATCGTCTACCTGCCAGATGGCTGGAAATCCTAAGAGCTGTTGGTAATGGTCAGTAAGTTTTTGCATCTCGGTGGCTCGTATTGAAATACTGCAGTCTACGACTTTATCAACTCATTCCACTAACTTCCGCGAAGAGCCAAATGTATAAGGTGCATAACGTTGAGCTAATCAGCGGCTTTTGTACTTTTTCTGCGCGTAAAATTGGCAATAAATGCGCAAATAACAAGTACAAAAACCACCAATAAGCAGAAGCGAACGGTACTTGAGCGACTTGTTAGAGCTTGCTGCTATAAAAGCCTTTACGAATCCAGCCTATAGACCAACCCAACAAATAAATGCCGATACAGAACACGAACCATAGAATGGCGCTTTTGATGATTAACGATGTTCGGTTGGCATTTGAAACAGCGACCAACGCGAACTCATACTCATTTCGAGCCTTCTCTATTTGTGCATCTGATGTGCCTGCTCTAAACGGCAAAATCATACCGTTAGAAGCATAAACACAAATGCCTACGTCTGCGACTGGTGTCATCCCATGCTCATCCTCCAAAACGAAAAGTTCTCGTGACTCTGTGGGAATTTGTTGAATGAGCTTTGGGCTATGAAATACTTTATTGGGTTGAGGAAACGCCTGCACTACGAAGACCACAACAACGATGAGTGAAATGAACGCTAATAGCACCCACAATCTTTGCCATCCATTAAGTTTATTTATCATTTTCTTTTGCCCTCAACATTGTTTAGACCGATCTATCTAATCCCAAAAAAATCAGAAACTCCTTTCTGCATAACAATAATTAGATTGATCCGCCTAAACCGCAGATTTTTGAATAGTAACCCATATAAGACGCAAATTACAAACCACTCGAAATACCGTTAATCGTTTTAATAAAAAGCACTTAACCATTGTATTAAGTTTTATTTTAGCGTCTTATACGGATCGGCATAACAACGTTGCTTACAAGCCATCAACCGGGCTTTTTACGCCATGACCACCTTTGTTTAAAACATGCGTATAAATCATCGTGGTGCTTACATCCTTATGCCCCATTAGCTCCTGAATGGTTCGAATATCATACCCTGCCTCAAGTAAATGAGTTGCAAAAGAGTGCCGAAATGTATGGCAAGTGGCCCGTTTTATCAATTGTGCATGAAAAGCCGCCATTTTAACAGCCTTTTGAATCAGTGACTCATCAATATGGTGCCGTCCCTCTTCGCCGG
The DNA here is from genome assembly GCA_903824045.1 of uncultured Chlorobiaceae bacterium. GTDB lineage: Bacteria > Bacteroidota > Chlorobiia > Chlorobiales > Chlorobiaceae > Chlorobium. Next base: position 35,618 of record CAIJVD010000008.1, on the reverse strand, counting down.
TTTTGGTGTTCACCCACCGATTTTCCTGGGGAAAAACCCACTGCCATCGCCACTCTGAAGGTGCATTAGAATACTTGCGGTCCAAAGCGCCAGGCAAGAGTACCCGCCCCCAGCCATCAGCAAGATCTTTATCGTGAATTTCCTTGACATTTTTCAGATGGTCGCCGAGATACTTTTTCAAAGATTCAGGCAACATGGTTATCCGATCTTTTGCTCCCTTGCCATCACGAACCAAAATTTCATTACGGGAGAAATCAATATCCTGGACGCGCAAACGAAGACATTCCATCAGCCTCAATCCAGCGCCATACATGAGTGACGCCATTAACCACTTGTCACCTGTAAGCTGAGCAAGAAGAGCCTTTACCTCTTCACGTGTTAAAACCACGGGCAAATGAATCGGCTTTCTTGCACGGATGACGTGTCCAAGGTCACCGACTTCTTTGCCAATCACGTTCCGGTAGAGAAATAACAGTGCACTCAATGCCTGATTCTGAGTTGATGCGCTAACCTTTTCCGCTACGGCAAGATGGGTTAAAAAAGCATTGATCTCCAGCTCACCCATCTCTTTTGGATGCCTCATGTTGTGAAAATGAACATAACGCTTGACCCAAGCGCAATAGGTCTCTTCTGTCCTGTTGCTGTAGTGACGAACACGCATAGCCTCCCGAAATAATTCCAGTAATTTCGGGCTGTGTTGCAGTGTCAAAGGATTTACACCCGACTGTAAAAGTGTGCGTGAATCAGCTCCCATCTCACCTTGTCCTTCGCTTGCCTTACCCCAACGATAACTTATTGAAAGTATAGCGAAATAATGTCGGGCCTTCAAAAAAAACACGGCAGTAAATATCTGATAACTACTCCAAAATGAACTTACTTTCAGTCGTGTCCGGTTAAATAAAGCGCGCTGTAATCACCCTGAGGCATGTCGTCATACGCTCCGATTTGAAGGTGTCCGATCCCCGCACACCGATTATCGTAGCCATCACCGTTTTTGAAGGTTGGCAAAACAACACTATCTTGACGGTTTATAATGCGATATTGTTGTTCAACAGTCGGGCAGAATCGTCATGACTGTTGAACGCAATAAACCGCACCATTAATCATGAACCGTACCTTGAAAGACTGTCTCGATATCGCCTATCGAGTGGAACTAACCGTTATCTCCAAGCCACAATGAGCGAGTTTCTCTTGATCAATATTACAGGCCAGGACAAGCCGGGTCTGACGTCGAAAATCACCTCGATCCTCTCCGGTTACAAAGTGCCGGTGCTCGACATCGGCCAGGCGGTTATCCATAACCACCTCTCGCTCGACATGCTGGTTGAACGTAAACAAACCTCCTTCCGAGTTATTTCACTTACGTAACCGCGTCCCGGTTTCCTTGGCATTATCCTTTCAGCTTTTCGAGCATCTCGATGGCTCCGGTTTCAAATCTTGAGAAACCGATCCACTTTTTTCCCAAGTCTTTGAGAGATGCGCCGATATGATAAATCTCAGTTCCGTCAATGAGCAAAAACCGGTCATGAGCATCGGAGAACTCCTTAATAACGATAGGCGTGTATTGCTGGTTATGCTTTTCCAAATCCAGCGCGAGTTGCTTTGAAATGGTTTTCGTATAAATCGTACAAGACACATCTTCTGAACGCTTGCTCAGCAGGGTTAGCACAGAATCATCCAACCAGTTATCAATGAGCACCAATGATGTTTTCGCCTGACGAACCAGCTCACTGGCGAACTGCCAGGCATCATAGACCTGTCCAGCGTAGAAAATCCCTTGTTCGGGAGGTTTATCCTGCCGTTCCAATGCCTGAAAAACCTTTTCAAAGTTTTTTTCGGTTTCAAATTCCAGCAGATGCTGTCGGCGTTCAACAGATTCAAGTCGTACAAAAACCTGTGCATTATCATGCATGAATCGCCGCATCTGCACGAACGCATTCATAATCTGTATGGAGACCTTGACTGCTGTTTCACTGCGCAGAACCGCTGAAAGCATGGAAACGCCCTGTTCGGTAAAAGCATAAGGATTGACCGTCGAATGCTTCAGGGGTTCGAACCGGTCGCAATTTGCGACCAGTTCCGCTTTTTCCTGATTGGTAAGCTGAAAGCGTGATTGAAGAGAAGAAAGGATTTATCCCGTTTTGTCTTCCCCCCCCTGTTTTTGAAGGTTCGGAAAACAACACTATCTTGATTGATGTTTTTGCTGAGTGTCGGGCAGGAGTATCAACGTATTGCGATATAATGTTTTGTTGATACCTCGACCGCTGCGAATAACCTTACCAAGCCACAATGAGCGAGCTTCTCTTGATCAATATTACAGGCCAGGACAAGCCGGGTCTGACGTCGAAAATCACCTCGATCCTCTCCGGTTACAAAGTGCCGGTGCTCGATATCGGGCAGGCGGTTATTCATAACCACCTTTCGCTGGGGATGCTGGTGGAGGTGCCGAAGGAGTCGGCTTCGTCGCCGGTGCTGAAGGATCTGCTCTTTTGCGCCCATACGCTCGGCATACAGATTACCTTTACGCCGGTTACCGATAGTGAGTACAACGACTGGGTACATGAGCAGGGCAAGGCGCGCCATCTGCTTTCGCTGCTGGCGAGGCGGATTACGGCGGAGCATCTGGAGCGGGTGTCGTCGATTATTGCGTCGCATAACCTGAATATTGATACCATCAACCGGCTTTCGGGGCGAATTCCGCTTGAAAAGAGTGACCGCCTGCACAGCAAGGCCTGTGTGGAGTTTTCGATAAGGGGCACGCTTCATAACGAGAACCTCTTCCGCGAGCAGATGCTGGCCATCACCGACTCCCTGGGCATCGACATCGCATTTCAGGAGGACAATATCTTCCGGCGCAACCGGCGCCTTGTGGTATTTGATATGGATTCAACGCTGATCACGTCGGAGGTGATCGATGAGCTGGCGATTGAAGCGGGGGTGGGCGAGGAGGTTTCGGCAATTACGGAGCAGGCGATGCGGGGTGAGATCGACTTTACCGGCAGCCTGCAACGAAGGGTTGCGCTCCTTGAGGGGCTGGACGAGCGTGTGCTTGAGACAATTGCCGCGCGCTTGCAGCTGACCGAGGGGGCGGAGACGCTCTTTCACAACCTGCACAATCTCGGATTCAAGACCGCGATCATTTCGGGCGGGTTCACCTATTTCGGCCACTACCTGCAGAAGAAGCTCAATATCGATTACGTGTACGCCAATACCCTTGAGATCATTGAGGGAAAGCTGACGGGAAAGGTTCTCGGCCGTGTTGTTGACGGTCAGCGGAAGGCGGAACTGCTGGAGCTGATTGCCGGAAAGGAGAACATACGCCTTGAGCAGACCATTGCGGTGGGGGATGGGGCAAACGATCTGCCGATGCTGGGAAAAGCGGGGCTCGGCATCGCTTTCAGGGCGAAACCGATTGTCAGGGAGAGCGCAAAGCAGGCAATTTCAACCCTCGGCCTTGACGCTATCCTCTACTTGATAGGATTCAGGGATCGGGACGACCTGTCGGTCAATCTACATACTCCACAAACCGCTCAAACTCTTCAGGCCGGGGAAGCGTAATCGCTCCGGAGGTGCATATAGGGGCACACCGGGTGCAGAGCAGCACGCAGTTATAGGGGCTGGATACGGTCATTTTCGGCCGTTTGGGCCCAACCTTCTCTCCGGGGGAAAAAACGCCGGGCTTGCAGAAGGTCTCGCAGTCACCACAGCCGTTACAGGCATCGGCATCAATGACAGGAAACCACGCAATCTCCTCTCTCGGAGCGAGCAGCCTGCGTCTTTTTGGTTTGTTCAATTGTTATTTCGTCTAACAACGTTGCGCCCCTCTGGGGCTGACTCTTCAAATTCGTGCAATTCGCGGACAGCATCTTCCGCTTCAGTCAATATACTCAACGAAGTGTTCGAACTCCTCTTTGGGGGGGAGAATAATGGCTCCGGAGGTACAGATGGGAAGGCAGCGGGTGCAGAGTACCTGACAGTTGTAGGGGCGTGCGACAATCAGTTTCGGGCGGTGGATGCCGGCAGGGTCGGGTTCGCCGGGCTCGAAGACGCCGGGCTTGCAGAGAACCTTGCAGTCGCCGCAACCGTTGCAGAGTTCAGGTTTGATGGTCGGGAACCACGCAATCTCCTCCCTCGGAGCGAGCAGCCGCTTGCGTTTTTTTGGTGCGGCCGATTTCTGGTGAGCTATATGGACGGCGGGCATTACCGGGTCAGCTTTCGGCAAACTAACAGCCGGAGCCTCGATGGGCTCATCGGGTCGCTCCATCGCACGCGACTTGAGCGCGAGGCGAAGGGAGCGGACAAGCCGGAAAGCACAACCGTCGCATGAGGGTTTTGTGCAGCGACCAAAAAAGCAGTCAAAAACCAACATAACCGTTGCAATGCGATGGGTTAAATTTGATATCGTCACCTGTTTTTGAGGCCGCGGCAGCACTGCTATAAATTGTCATGAGCGGGTTGAGGGCAAGGCGGACGGAGCACAGAAACCGGAATGTATCCCGACAAGTCGGGAAGGATTTCGAGCACCGGCCAACGAAGCCATCGAATCGCGTAATAAATTTATAGCTGTGCTTTGACGGCAGCGGTAAATGCCGCCATTGCACGCTCCACTCCGGCGGGGTTCTTTCCTCCGGCTGTGGCGAATTCGGGCTTGCCTCCGCCTCCGCCCTGCACCTCTTTTGCTGCCTCGCGGACGAGCTTGCCTGCATCGATGCCAAGCTCCTTGACAGCGGCGTCGGAGGCAAAGCCTGCGAGCGATACCTTGCCATCATCGACGCTGCAGAGCAGGCCGACAACAAGAGGCATTTGTTCACGAAGGGCAAGGCCTGCCTGTCGCAGTGCCTCCGCATCGGAACCGTCGACAATACGGGTCATCACCCTGCACCCCGACACCTCGGGGGCTACCTGAAGTTCGGCAGAAAGGGTACCAAGAAGGAATGAGAGACGGGTATCGTTCAGCTCTTTTTCAAGCGACTTGCGGCTGTCAAGCAGCTCGACGATTTTCGAGTGAACAGGCTCATCACCTTTTGCCTTGAGCAGGTCGCGAATCTGCTGCAACTCGGCGTACTCCTTCCAGAGCAACTTTTCGGCGCTCTTTCCGGTCAGTGCCTCAATACGGCGCACACCTGATGCCACGGACGATTCGCTGACAATCTTGAAAAGCCCGATGCGCCCGATATTGTCGACATGGGTGCCGCCGCAGAGTTCGACGGAGATGTCTGGCACTTCAACGACCCTTACCAGGTCGGCATACTTGTCGCCAAAGAAGGCGAGCGCGCCCTTGGCGATGGCGTCATCGTAGGGGACATCGGCATGCTTCAGCACAACTTCGGCTTTTCTGATCTGCTCGTTCACCTCGGCTTCGATGCTCGAAATCTCGGCATCAGTCAGCTTTGAAAAGTGGCTGAAATCGAAACGGAGCCTCTCGGAATTGACAAACGAGCCTTTCTGCTGCACATGCTGGCCGACAATTCGGCGGAGCGCGCCGTGCAGAAGATGGGTGGCGGTATGGTTGCGTTCACTGTCCTGGCGGATATGGCGGTCAACGGAGGCCTCGGCAGAGAGCTGGGCCTGGTCGATAGAGAGGTCGCCGGGGTTGACTGCGGTATCGAGAATCTTGTCGAATGCGTCGGTAACAACATGAACAATGGCGTCGCCGTCCTTGAGTGTGTCGGAGACATGGAGGCGGTAGCTTTCGGTCTCAATCCAGCCGCGGTCACCCGTCTGGCCGCCGCTTTCGGCGTAGAAGGGGGTGCGTTCAAGCACGAGAAGCACCTGGCCGCGCGCATGCTTGACGCCGGTGATCCTTACCGGCATTTCGAGCTTGTCGTAACCGGCAAAAATCGAGCTGTGCAGGTCACTGAACCACTGCCACTCGGCTCCGTCATCATGCACCTGATGCTTCTCCTTGCGGTCGGCTCGCGCCCTGGTTTTCTGGATCTGCATGCTGTGCTCGAAGCCTTCTCCGTCTACCTGAAGCCCGACGTCGGCCGCCATGAGACGCGTAAGGTCAAAGGGGAAGCCGTAGGTGTCATAGAGCTTGAAGGCGTCTTTGCCCTTGATGAGGGCGCCATTCTCGGCGCGAACTGCGGCGGCGACCTCGTTGAAAATTTCGATACCGCGGTCGAGGGTAACAATAAAGCTCTCCTCTTCGGCGCGGATGATTTTGGTGACGGTATCCTGCTGCTTCAAGAGCTCGGGAAAGACATCGCCCATCGAATCGGCAAGCGTTGCGACAAGCTGGTAGAGAATCGGCTCGTTGCAGCCGAGATTCTTGGAGTAGCGCAGTGCGCGGCGGAGTATGCGGCGCAACACGTAGCCGCGCCCCTCGTTGGAGGGCATTGCCCCGTCGGAGAGCGCGAAGGTGAGTGTTCGGGCATGGTCGGCAATAACGCGCATGGCGATATCGCTGGGGTCGTCCATCGATGCGCCGTAGCTGACGCCGGTAATTTCAGTGATGCGATTGAAAAGCGGCTTGAAAACGTCGGTGTCGTAGTTGGATTTTTTGCCCTGCAAGACAGCAGCAACTCGTTCGAATCCCATGCCGGTATCGACGTGCTTGTTGGGCAGCGGCTCAAGACGTCCGTCGCTCTGGCGGTTGTACTGTATAAAGACAAGGTTCCATAGCTCGATGACGCGGTAGTCGCCGACATTGACGAGGCTCTTGCCGGAGGCGTCGTCGGTCAGGTCGATATGAATTTCGGAGCAGGGACCGCAGGGGCCGGTTTCACCCATCTCCCAGAAGTTGTCCTTGTCGCCGAAGCGGAGTATATGGTCGGGCGGGATGGTGGTATGATCCTTCCAGATCTGAAAGCTCTCGTCGTCATCCTGGTAGACCGTGGCATAGAGACGGTCGGCAGGCAAACCCCACACACCCGTCATCAGCTCCCAGGCCCAGGAGATGGCCTCTTTCTTGTAGTAGTCGCCGAACGACCAGTTGCCGAGCATCTCAAAGAAGGTGTGGTGGTAGGTGTCGCGCCCCACATCCTCAAGATCGTTGTGCTTGCCGGAGGCCCTGATGCACTTCTGTGTGTCGGCGGCGCGCCGGTAGGGACGCGTTCCCTTGTCGAGAAAGACATCCTTGAACTGGTTCATGCCGGCGTTGGTGAAAAGAAGCGTGGGATCTTCGGCAGGAATAACCGGTGCTGAACGAACGATTGTATGGTCTTTTTGAGCAAAAAAATCTAAAAAAGAACGCCTGATTTCTCGGGATTTCATAGGGCTGTTAATCTTGTTGCAATGCCTGCCGTCGAGCCGTTACGAACGCTGAACGGTTGCCTGTTTTGGCCCCAAAGTTAATCTTTTTTGAGGCTTGTTGCCAACTTATTTTATTGCACCGGAGGAGGCAAGCGTGAGGCGCCGGGAGGCGTTGATGTTCAGAAAAAAGATTTATATTCAAAAGAAAAGCTTCGGGCAATCAGGCGCGAGAGCTTATTTCCTTACCAAACAGGAGTACCCTATGAGCTGGGGAGTTGAACATCAGGGACGCCGGGAGGGTATCAAGGAACTCATGGCGATTTCAGAGAAGATCATGAGGGCCAATCCCAACCATGTCAATGAAGTTCCGAAAAGCACCAGCGGGTGCTGGATGGAGCAGATGTACGGGATGGTGAGGTGCGATTTCTGCGATCTCGCGGTGGACTGCCCGATCATGGAGGAGCAGGCGTGGCAGGAGTATCTGAAACAGAACAACATCGTGATCGAAAAAAAAATCACCTGAGCCCTACACTCCTCTTGCTTTAACCCGCACGATACCTTATATTTTCCTTGCAGAAGACTGCATGAGGGATACCTTGTCTTCTTTTTCCCGCCAGGATACATTTCACCAGACAGCAACTCAATGAACGCCACAGAGCGATGTTCATTGTCTTGGTTTTTTTTGCTGTTTACCAACTTTGAAAAGTAATTAACAGGGCAAATGACTGATACTACAACGACAAGCAGAAAGGTCAACATCACACCGAAAGCCAGTGTTTCTGTCCTTTTTGCAGGAGACTCCGGCGACGGCATGCAGTTGACCGGCACACAGTTCGCCAATACCGTGGCGGTACGCGGCTCTGAACTGAACACCTTCCCAAACTTCCCCTCCGAGATCCGGGCTCCAGCCGGAACCATTTCGGGTGTATCAGGATTCCAGCTCCAGTTCGGCAGCAAGCCGGTCTATACTCCCGGAGCAAAGTTTGATGTCATGATCGCCATGAACTCGGCGGCACTCAAGGCCAACATCAAGGATCTGCACCGTGGTGGCATTATTATTGCCGGCACCGAGGGCTTCGATGAGAAGAACCTGAAGCTCGCAGGCTATCCTGAAGGTGTCAACCCGCTTGAGGACGGTTCACTCAGCAACTATATCGTTTTTCAGGTTCCGGTACTGCAGCTTACCCGCGAGGCACTCAAAGAGAGCGGCCTGAGCAGCAGGGAGATCGACCGATGCAAGAACATGTTCGTGCTCGGCCTGCTCTACTGGCTCTACAACCTTACGATTGAGGGAACAGCGGAAACCCTGAGAGCCAAGTTCAAAAAAAGCCCCCAGATGGCTGAGGCAAACATTACTGCTGTTCAGGCGGGCTATAACTTCGGCGACGAAACCGAGATCTTTGCCAACCTTGGACGCTTCGATGTCGCGCCCCAGAAGCAGCATGGCGTCTATCGCCGCGTAACCGGCAATGAAGCCAGTGCCATCGCCCTGGCGGCTGCGGCAAAAAAAGCCGGTCTTGAGCTCTTTCTCGGCTCCTACCCGATCACCCCGGCAACCGAGATCTTGCAGAATCTTGCCAAAATGAAGAAGTGGGGTGTAAAAACCTTCCAGGCCGAGGACGAAATCGCAGGTATTGTCAGCAGCATCGGCGCCTCTTTCGGCGGCGCGCTTGCAGCAACCAACACCTCCGGCCCAGGTCTTGCACTGAAAACCGAGGCGCTCGGACTTGCCGTCATTATGGAGATTCCGCTGGTCATCATCAATGTCCAGCGCGGAGGCCCCTCAACCGGCCTGCCTACAAAACCCGAACAGTCCGACCTCTTCATGGCGCTCTACGGCCGCCATGGTGATGCACCGATGCCGGTCATCGCCGCATCCTCTCCGGTCGACTGCTTCTATACAACCTATGAAGCCGCACGCATCGCGCTTGAGCACATGACTCCGGTGCTCTGCCTGACCGACGGCTACCTTGCCCTCAGCTCGGAACCATGGAAGGTCGAGTCACCAGACAACCTTGCCGAGATCAAGCCACGCATTCAGCCGGCAAGAAAACCGGAAGATCCACCCTACCTCCCCTACAAGAGAGATGAAAAGCAGGTTCGTGCATGGGCGATTCCTGGAACTCCAGGGCTCGAACACCGCCTCGGCGGTCTGGAAAAGCAGCATGAGACCGGCAACGTCTCTCATGACCCGGACAACCATGAGCTGATGACCAAACTTCGTGCGGAAAAAGTCAACCGCATCGCCGACAGCATTCCGCTTCAGAGCATCGACAACGGTCCGGAAAAAGGCGATCTGCTCGTGCTCGGCTGGGGATCATCCTACGGCGCAATCAAAACCGCTGTAGAACAGGCGCTGGAGCAGGGACTGAGTGTTGCACACGCACACCTTCGCTACATCCATCCCTTCCCGAAAAACCTTGGAACGCTTCTCGGCAACTACAAAAAGGTGGTCATCCCCGAGAACAACAACGGGCAGCTTGTCCATGTCATCCGCGACACCTTCCTCATCGAGCCGGTGGGATACAGCAAGGTAAAGGGACTGCCGTTTAACGAAATGGAAATTCTTGAAAAAATCACAGACCTTCTAAAGGAGCTTTAAACCATGACTGAAAAGGATACAACAGCAACAGCAGGGTCTGCGTATACCGCCAAGGATTTCGCTTCAAACCAGGAACCGAAATGGTGTCCGGGCTGCGGCGACCATGCCGTGCTTCAGCAGATCAAGAGCACACTGCCTGACCTGGGCATCGCAAGGGAGAACTTTGCATTCATCTCGGGTATCGGATGTTCGTCACGTCTGCCCTACTACATGGAGACCTACGGCGTACACGGTATTCACGGCCGCGCTCTGCCGATGGCAACGGGGCTAAAGGTTGCACGCCCCGACCTCTGCGTCTGGGTTGCGACCGGTGACGGTGACGCGCTTTCAATCGGCGGAAACCATTTTATCCATACGCTGAGAAGAAATCCCGACCTCAACGTGGTGCTTCTCAACAACGAGATCTACGGACTCACCAAGGGACAGTACTCTCCGACGACCAAAATCGGCATGCGTACCGTTACCTCTCCTTCCGGCGTTATCGACCACCCGTTCAACACGGCCTCTCTTGCAATCGGTTCCGGCGGAACATTCTTTGCCAGAGCCTTTGACAGGGACGGCAAATATCTCCGTTCGATTTTCAACCGTGCCGCAAAGCACAAGGGAATGTCGCTGGTGGAGATCTACCAGGCCTGCCCGATCTTCAACAACTCCGCTTTCGAAGCCTTTGCAAGCGCAGAGAACAAGGCAGAGAACACCGTCTATCTCGAACAGGGCAAACCACTCGTTTTCGGTGCGGCAAGCAACAAGGGCATCAAGCTCGACGGCTTCAAGCCGGTTGTGGTTGATCTCGAAAAAGCCGGACTGTCGCAGAGCGACCTCTGGGTGCATGACGAGGCTGATATCAACAAGGCTGCAATTCTTGCACGCTTTGCTGACGACCTTTCAGGCGCAGAATCATCACTGCCGAGACCTATGGGTATTCTCTATGCGGAGGACCGTGTAACCTACGAAGATGCACTGACGGCGCAGATTGGGGATGCCCAGGCGAAGGGTGCCGGAACGCTTGAAGAGCTGCTCAGGGGAGAGAACTCCTACGTTATCAAGTAACAAACAGTTGAAAGGTTCAATAAAAAAGCCGGCGCTCTTGCCGGCTTTTTTGTTTGCTATGCTTCCTCTTTCCAGACTCCCATCCCCGCAAACTTCTCAATGCGGTCGTTGACCAGTTCACCGGGCTCCTTCAGAAGCAGCCCTTTGAGCTCCTCGATGAGTATGGACTTGAGCGTCGCGGCCATGGTTTCGGGGTCGGTATGGGCCCCGCCAACCGGCTCGGGGATGATGCGGTCGATGATGCCCTGCGAAAGAAGATCCTCGGCGGTAAGCTGAAGTGCTTCGGCCGCCTGTTCCTTGTAGTTCCAGCTTCTCCAGAGAATCGAAGAGCAGCTTTCGGGCGATATGACCGAATACCAGCTGTTCTCCGCCATGAGGATCCGGTTGCCGACGCCAAGGCCGATCGCCCCGCCGCTTGCACCTTCGCCGATAATGACGCAGATAACCGGAACGGTAAGCTTTGCCATCTCGAAGAGGTTCCTCGCAATTGCCTCGGCCTGCCCTCTCTCCTCGGCCTCTATGCCGGGAAATGCGCCCGGGGTGTCGATAAGGGTGATAACCGGCTTGCGAAACTTCTCGGCAAGCTTCATGAGCCGGAGGGCCTTGCGGTACCCTTCGGGCTGCGCCATGCCGAAGTTGCGGTAGACATTGCTCTTGGTGTCGCGACCCTTTTGATGGCCGATGATCATGACCGGCTGTGAAAACCCGGACTCACTCTCTTCAATGCGGGCAAAACCGCCCACGATAGCCTTGTCATCACTGAAATGGCGGTCGCCGGCCAGCTCAACAAACTCTTTGGTCATCATGTAGATGTAGTCGAGGGTGTAGGGCCGTTCGGGATGACGGGCAAGCTGCACCTTCTGCCAGCGGGTAAGATTCTTGTAGATCGAGCGCCGCAGTGCATCAACCTTCAGCTCCAGAGACTCTATCTCATGGTTGAGCGAATCGGCTTCAGAAGGAGCCTGCTCTCTGGCACTGCTCCTGAGGCACACCCGCATCTCGTCGAGTTTGGCTTCGAGCTCAAACAGGGGCTTTTCAAAATCAAGGACAACTTTCGTGGCCATAGGGCGAAATATTAGTGATAAAAAAAAGCCCATCAAGCATAGGCTCATGATGGACTTTAAAAGAGTTCGGGAAAAGAGAACATCGGAATCAACCGCCGACCTCATCCTTCAAAGCTTTGCCTGGCTTGAACTTGACAACTTTCTTTGCGGCAATGGTAATCGATTTGCCGGTCTGGGGGTTTCTGCCCTGTCTTTCGGCCCTGTCGCCGACTGCAAAGGTTCCGAATCCGACGAGAGTGACGTCTTCTCCCTTTTTTAATGATCCGGTAACGGCACTGATAAATGCGTTGACTGCACGCTCGGCATCAACTTTTGTCAGATTTGCCTGCGCGGCAATCTGCTCAACCAACTCAGCTTTTGACATATGACTTGTTAATTAGGTTTAGAGGAAAAAAGCATAGCAGCTCGACGCTGTCAGTTTGATGAATTTAACCAGTCCCCTACAAAGTTGCAATTGCTTTTTGCCATTATCCCACTTTGCTTTACTGTGATTTGAATTCGTCCTGTACTGTGTTATATTTAAGCTCTTTTTGACGAAGCAACCCCAATCGATCGCGACCCATTTTCCCAGGACTATGACTGCAATCAGTAACATATCGAAAGGCTCCATCATCCGCTTCAAGGGTGAGCCCCATATTATCGAAAGCCTCATTCACCGCACTCCGGGAAACCTGCGTGCGTTTTACCAGGCGAACATGAAAAACCTGAAGAGCGGCCGTAACGTTGAATACAGGTTCAGCGCCACCGAAGCGGTCGACCTGATCATCACCGAGAGGAAGCAGTACCAGTACCTCTACCAGGACGGCACTGACTTTGTGATGATGGACAACGACACCTTCGACCAGATCAACGTACCTGAACAGACCATAGGCAGTGCGGCCAACTTTCTCAAGGATGGCATCACGCTGACAATAGTATTCTCTGATGACGGCTCCATTCTCGACGTTGAGATGCCAACCTTTGTCGAAGTTGAGGTTACTGAAACAAGTCCGGCATCGAAGGACGACCGTGCGACAAGCGGCACAAAACCTGCAAAAGTGGAGACGGGCGCCGAGGTCAACGTTCCGATGTTTATCCAGACAGGAAGCATCATCCGTGTCGATACGCGTACCGGCGAATATATCGAAAGAGTAAAAAAGTAACCAGCTTGACTCCCGCTATCGTGGAAGAACGCCTAAACCCTAAGTAAGATCATCATGAACTTTAACGAAATCAAGCAGCTTATTGACCTTGTCAATAACTCGGATCTCCAGGAAACCACCATTGAGGAGAAGGACTTTAAAATCACCCTCAAACGTTCTTCTGCAACCCCCGTCGTTCAGCTTCAGGCAGCTCCGGCCCTGCAGGCTGCACCCGTTGCAGCCGTCCAGGCCCCTCTTCCGGCTGCTCCTGCAGCTTCGAAGCCAGAGGCTGCTGCAGGTCTGAAGGATATCTGCTCACCAATCGTCGGAACCTTCTACCAGTCCCCCTCTCCGGACTCGCCCTCTTTTATTGCCGTTGGCGATACTATCAAGACAGGGGATGTCCTCTGCATTATCGAAGCAATGAAACTGATGAACGAAATAGAGGCGGAGATTTCAGGCACAATCGTCGAAATTCTTGTTGAAAACGGGCAGGCGGTCGAATACGATCAGCCTTTGTTCCGCGTTAAACCATAATCTTTCACCAGAAAAAGCATTGTTCAAGAAAATACTTGTAGCGAATCGCGGTGAAATTGCATTGCGTGTTATGCAGACCTGCCGCGAAATGGGGATCAGTACTGTCGCTGTCTATTCCACAGTCGACGCTGAATCCATCCATGTCAAATACGCCGATGAAGCTGTCTGTATTGGACCAGCCTTGTCAAAAGAGAGTTACCTGAACATTCCTCGCATCATTGCAGCTGCGCAGGTAACCAATGCCGACGCCATTCATCCGGGCTACGGATTCCTGGCGGAGAACGCCGATTTTGCCGAGGTTTGTGAATCGGCAAACATAAAGTTCATCGGACCCACAGCCAGAATGATCAACCAGATGGGCGACAAGAACACCGCCAAGTCGACCATGATTGCCGCGGGTGTTCCAGTTGTACCCGGAAGCCCCGGACTGGTAACCGATTTGAAGCAGGCGATTGAAACCTCAAAAAAAACCGGATACCCGATCATCATCAAGCCTACGGCCGGCGGCGGCGGAAAGGGGATGAGGGTTGTGACCGAGGAGAGCCAGCTTGAGAAGGCTCTGAGCACCGCACGCAGCGAGGCTGAGCAGGCTTTCGGCAACAGCGGAGTTTACATTGAGAAGTTCCTTGAAAACCCGCGCCACGTCGAGATCCAGATTCTCTCTGACCAGCACGGCCATACCATGCATCTTGGAGAGCGCGACTGTACCGTCCAGCGCCGTCATCAGAAACTTATCGAAGAGACGCCCTCACCGGCAGTCGACGAGGCGCTCCGCAAAAAAATGGGTGATGCCGCCGTGGCAGCCGCCAGCGCCATCAACTATGAGGGTGCCGGGACTATCGAGTTTCTGCTTGACAAGCACCGCAACTTCTATTTCATGGAGATGAACACCCGCATTCAGGTTGAGCACCCGGTCACTGAAGAGCGTTACGATGTCGATATCGTCAGAGAGCAGATCGTCATTGCTGCGGGCGAGTCGATTGAGGACAGAAAGTTCGTTGCAAAGGGACACTCCATCGAGTGCCGCATCAATGCCGAGGATCCGGAGCACATGTTCAGGCCCTCTCCAGGACCGCTTCAGGTCTTCCATACGCCTGGAGGCCACGGCGTGAGGGTTGACTCCCATGCCTATGCGAGCTATGTTGTACCCTCAAACTACGACTCGATGATCGCCAAGCTTATTGTAACGGCGCACACCAGGGATGAGGCTATTGCACGAATGTCGAGAGCCCTCGACGAGTTTATCGTTGTCGGTGTAAAAACGACCATACCGTTCCACAAGCAGGTCATGCATTCGCCGGTTTTTCAGAGCGGCGACTTCGACACCAGTTTTCTTGAGACCTTCAGGTTCGAGAAAAAATAGACTGGAAGCAAAAACGGCAATAAAAAAAGGGAGACTCGCATCTCCCTTTTTTATTGCTCTCTCTTACCTCAGAGATCTTCACTCAGCGGCAACAACAGCTTCGCCTTCCGCGACGGGGGCTTTATCCTGGCCTTCACCGGTCAGCCTGATGGCCTTGTACTTCTTCAGGCCCGTTCCGGCCGGAATCAGCTTGCCGACGATGACGTTCTCCTTCAGACCTGCAAGGAAGTCAACCTTTCCGGCAACAGCCGCATCGGTCAGCACCTTGGTGGTCTCCTGGAAGGATGCTGCTGAAATCACGCTCTCGGTCTGCAGTGCGGCACTGGTGATGCCGAGCAGCACGGGATGCGATGTGGCCTGGAGGGCCGGCTCGAAAACAATCATGTTCTTGCTGTTCTTGCGAAGCTCGCGATTGAGCTTGGTGATATCGCGAAGCTTGTAGAGCTGCTCATCCTGAATCCTCGCTGGTGCCTCACCCTTGTCGGTAACACGCACCTTCTCGCCAACGCCTTCGTTGGCTTCCATGAATGCGCTTCTGTCGATGAGATCACCCGGCAGCAGCTCGGTATCACCGGGCTCTTCCACGCGGACTTTCTGAAGCATCTGGCGAACGATAACCTCAAGATGCTTGTCGTTGATCTCGACACCGGCATTGATCTGGTAGACCTTCTGGATCTCGTTGACCAGGTACTGCTGCACAGCATTTGGACCCTGGATACGAAGAATGTCCTGCGGTGAAATCGCTCCATCCGTCATCGCATCACCTGCCTTGACCTCATCGCCCTCGTTGGCAAGCACATGCTTACCGACCTGGACGTAATAGATCTTCTCCTCACCAAAATCGTTCTTGACCTTGATCTCCTTGCTGCTTCTGCGCTGTGAGCCGAAGCTGACGTAGCCGTCGATTTCGGAGACAATTGCCGGATCGGTAGGAATACGGGCTTCGAACAACTCGGTTACCTTCGGCAGACCGGCGGTAATATCACCACCGACACGGTCAAGGTTTCTCGGCACCTTGGCAAGAATGTCGCCGGGCAGAACCTTCTGGCCGTCTTCGACATAGAGGTTCGACTTGATCGGGACTGGGTAGGTCTTCTTGATCTCGCCGCTCTTGTCGACAACAAGAAGCCTTGGCTCCCTTGTCTCGGTTGCTCTGAGCTTGGAACGCCAGTTGATGATGGTATGCTGGGCAAATCCGGTCTGAGGATCGACCTCTTCCTTGTAGGTGATGCCTTTTTCGATATCGGCAAATTTGATAATACCCGGCTGTTCGGCAATAATCTGCGTGCTGTTAGGCTCGCTGCTGAACATCACCTGATCTTTACGAACAAGTGAGCCGCTGGTGCAGTAGAGATGCGCGCCATGCGGAACCTGATAGCGTTTGAGAATCTTGCCGGATTCCGGATCTGCGATATTGATTTTGCCGTTTTTCTGTATGACGATGGTGCGAATCTCTTCGACGCCGTCCTCATTGATGGCAGAGTGCTCGACGGTTTTGATATCCTCGAACTTGACCTGTCCTTCGTAGAAGGCCTTGGTCTCGGTTTCGGAGATGCCGCCCTGTGCGGTACCGCCCTGGTGGAAGGTACGCAGCGTCAGCTGGGTTCCAGGCTCACCGATCGACTGGGCCGCAATAACACCGACCGCCTCACCGATTTCGACGATTTCATGAACCGAAAGGTTGGTGCCGTAGCACTTCGAGCAGATGCCGATTTTGGCCTCACAGGTCAGCACCGAACGGATCTCGGCCTCTTCGACGCCCGGAGTCTCCTGTATGAGCTCAGCGAGCTCTTCGGTGATAATTTCGCCTGCTTTGACGACGACCTTGTTGTTGAGTGTATCATAGATATCACGAGCTGCAACGCGTCCCTTGATCTTCTCGCGGAACTTGATCTGGCCGCTGGTCTCCTCCTCGATGTTGCGGTGAACATAGAGGCCGCGGGTTGTTCCGCAGTCATCCATGGTGACGATCACATCCTGCGCCACATCATGAAGCCTTCTGGTCAGGTAACCAGCATCAGCGGTTTTCAGCGAGGTATCGGAAAGACCCTTTCGTGCACCGTGCGTCGAGATGAAGTACTCGAGAACCGTAAGACCCTCCTTTAGGTTCGAGATAATCGGGTTCTCGATAATCTCACCCGGCTGGCCGGACATCGACTTCTGCGGACGGGCGATAAGACCTCTCATACCGGTCAGCTGACGAACCTGCTCGCGGGAGCCTCGGGCTCCGGAGTCAAGCATCATGTAAAGCGGGTTGAAGCCGTCACGATCCTTCTTGAGCTTCTGGTAGGACTCCTCGGCAACGATGTTGGAGGTCTTCTGCCAGACGTCAACGATCTGGTTGTAGCGTTCGTTATCGGTGAGTGTACCGCGGTTGTACTCCTTGACAACCTTGGTGCTGTCGCGCTGGGCGCTCTTGATATGACGGACCTTGGTTTCCGGCACAATGGCATCGGAAAGTCCGACAGAGAGACCGCCTTTCATAGCGTAATGGAAGCCGACCTCCTTGATATTGTCAAGGAATTTTGCGGTTTCAACGTTGCCGACCTCGCTGCTAAGGCGGCCGATCAGCTCCTTGGCGACCTTTTTGTCGATAACGCGGTTGATGAAACCGATCTCCTTGGGAACATGCTGGTTGAAGATCACGCGGCCGACGGTCGTCAGCAGGATCGACTTCTTCTCAAGCTGTGATTTCAGCCAGGTATTCTTTTCCGTTCCGGCCTCAACAAGCGTGTCGAGAACCCTCAGCGAGTCAAATTTCTGGTCGTTCTGGCCAGTGTACTGAACAAAAATCTGGGCATGCAGTCCTACCCGCTCCTCGTTATATGCGATAAGCACATCCTGAGGGCTGTAGAATATCTGGCCTTCACCCATGTCGCCAGGGCGTGACTTGGTCAGATAGTACATGCCGAGTACCATGTCCTGCGAAGGAACGGTAACCGGCTTGCCGGACTGCGGCAAAATAAGGTTATGAGAGGAGAGCATGAGCAGCGATGCCTCAAGCTGTGCCTCCTGCGAGAGCGGAATATGTACCGCCATCTGGTCACCGTCGAAGTCGGCGTTGAATGCCGTACAGACGAGCGGATGAATCTGGATAGCCTTGCCTTCAATCAGCACCGGCTGGAAGGCCTGGATACCGAGACGGTGAAGGGTCGGGGCCCGGTTGAGCATAACCGGACGTCCATCGATGACTTTTTCAAGCACATCCCAGACGATCGGGTCTTTCTTGTCAATAAGCTTTTTGGCTGATTTGACCGATTTTGCAATTCCGCGATCAACAAGACGGCGGATGACAAATGGCTGAAAGAGTTCGATAGCCATGCTTTTCGGCAGACCGCACTCGTGCAGCTTGAGCTCGGGACCGACAACGATAACCGAACGGCCGGAGTAGTCTACCCTCTTTCCGAGAAGGTTCTGACGGAAACGGCCCTGCTTGCCTTTGAGGGCATCGGAGAGGGATTTCAGCGGTCTGTTGGACTCGCCGGTCTTGACCGCATTGGCCTTGCGGGAGTTATCAAACAGCGCATCAACGGCCTCCTGCAGCATTCGCTTTTCGTTGCGGAGAATAACCTCCGGGGCGCGGATGTCGATCAGCTTTTTGAGCCGGTTGTTGCGGATGATAACGCGGCGGTAGAGATCGTTAAGATCGGAGGTGGCGAATCGGCCGCCTTCAAGCGGAACAAGCGGACGCAGTTCCGGCGGAATGACCGGCACAACTTCCATCACCATGTACTCAGGCTTGTTGCCTTCGTAGACGTAAGGTTCCGGGAGCTCGTCCTCCGGGAAAAGGCCTGTCGGCTTTTTGCGGGATTTCTTGTGTGGCTCGTAGCTCTTTCTGAAGGCCTCAACAACCTTGAGTCTCTTGAGCGCATCAGCCCTTTTCTGCTCCGAGCTGCTCTCCTTGAGCACCTTGCGGAGATGAACTGCTGTGGTATCGAGATCGATATTCTTGAGCAGAAGGTGAATGGCCTCACCGCCCATTTTGGCGATAAACTTGTCGGGATCAGAGTCGTCAAGATCCTGGTTGTCTTCGTACTCGGTGATGATCTGGAAATACTGCTCTTCCGTCAGACGGTCGAGCTTCTTGATTCCCTGCTTTTCACCTGGTTCGCCAGGGTTGATAACGACATATACTTCGTAGTAGATAATCCTTTCGAGCTCCTTGGTCGAAAGATCGAGCAGTGCGCCGATCTTGCTCGGAACCGAGCGGAAAAACCAGGTATGCACGACAGGTACGGCAAGGGAGATATGACCCATGCGCTCCCGGCGGACGCTCTTGGTCGTTACCTCGACGCCGCAGCGATCGCAGATAATGCCTTTATAGCGTACGCGCTTGTATTTGCCGCAATAGCACTCCCAGTCCTTGGTAGGACCGAAAATCTTTTCGCACATCAAGCCGTCACGCTCAGGCTTGAATGTACGGTAGTTGATGGTCTCCGGCTTCAGTACCTCTCCCCTTGAGTGGGCGAGAATGCTTTCAGGCGAGGCAATACTGAACTTTATCCTTGAAAAATCACCTTTCAACGGTGATGCTCCCTGTGAAAAAATCATAGTCAATTTCCTGGTTAAAACGACTCTTTGTTAATGACAGTTATTGATCGTTACGCCAATTAACGCACTACTAAGGAACTCTGTCGTCGATACGAATTTCAAGTCCAAGACCCTGGAGCTCTCTGACCAGAACGTTGAACGACTCCGGAATACCGGGCTCGGGAAGGTTCTGGCCTTTGACGATGGCCTCGTAGGTCTTGTTGCGGCCAACCACATCATCCGACTTGACCGTAAGCATTTCACGAAGAATGTTTGCTGCGCCGTAGGCTTCAAGAGCCCAGACCTCCATTTCACCAAACCTCTGTCCACCAAACTGGGCCTTTCCGCCAAGCGGCTGCTGGGTAATGAGTGAGTATGGGCCGGTTGAACGGGCATGAATCTTGTCGTCTACAAGGTGGCTCAGCTTGAGCATGTAGATGTAGCCGATGGTAACCTCGTCATGGAAGCGCTCACCGGTACGGCCGTCATAAAGGGAGACCTTTCCGTGAGCCGGAAGACCTGCTCTTTCAAGCTCATGCTGGACCTCTTCATAGGTGGCGCCGTTGAAGATAGGTGTCTTGAATTTAACACCGAGCTTTTTGGCGGCCCATCCGAGCGAGGTTTCGTAGAGCTGGCCGATATTCATACGGCTCGGCACGCCAAGCGGGTTGAGGACGATATCGACGGGTGTGCCATCTTCCATGAAGGGCATATCCTCGATAGGCAGAATCTTGCCGACAACACCCTTGTTACCGTGGCGGCCTGCCATCTTGTCGCCGACCTGGATCTTTCTCTTCTGGGCTATATAAACCTTGGCAAGCTCCTCGATGCCCGGAGGAAGTTCATCGCCAACGTTGATCTTGTATTTTTCGTTCTCTCTCTCGTCATTCAGATCTTTCAGCTTGAAGCGGAACTCCTTGACAAGGCGGAGCACATTGTCGTTGACCTTCTTCGATGAGGTCAGGCCCTTGGTGAAGTCGATCGACTCAAGGAAAGGAAGGCTGCTGAACTTTGCGAGCAGTGCATCGTCAAAAGCTGTGCCCTCGGCAATAACCGACTTTCCTTTATCGTTTGCGACAGCCTTGGAAACGCTGCCCTCCAGGTGCTGCTTGAGCCATTTGGCAAAACGCTTGCGCAGATCGTGCTCTCTGTGGTCAAAGCGCTTGTCGACAGCCTCGAGCTTCTCCTTGACATCCATGCCGACCTTTTTCTTGCGGCTGAAAAGCTTGGTCTTGATGACAATGCCCTTCATACCGGCAGGTACGTGCATCGAAGCGTCCTTGACATCACTCGACTTGTCGCCGAAGATTGCCCTGAGGAGCTTCTCTTCCGGCGTCGGATCACTTTCGCCTTTCGGGGTTATTTTTCCGACAAGGATATCGCGCTCCTTGACCTCGGCACCGATCCTGACAATACCGTTTTCATCAAGGTTTCTGAGTGCCTCCTCGCTGACATTGTAGATATCGCGGGTAAACTGCTCTTCGCCACGCTTGGTGTCGCGCACGTTTGCCTCGAACTCATGGAGATGAATTGAGGTAAAGACATCGTCATAGACAAGTCTTTCGCTCAGAATGATAGCATCTTCAAAGTTGTATCCGCGCCATGGCATGAATGCCACGAGCACATTTTTTCCAAGAGCAAGCTCTCCATTGTCGGTCGACGAGCTGTCGGACAGAACCGTGCCCTTTTCAACGCGCTGGCCAATGTGGACCATCGGTTTCTGTGAAATGCAGGTGTCCTGGTTGGAGCGCTTGAACTTGATAAGCGTGTAGGTTTTAAGACCTTCATCCGGATCAAGCAGCGAGAGGCGACCATCGTTATCGCCGCTGAGATCATAGCGGACCTGTACATATTCAGCCGTAACATCCTCGACAATTCCGGGCCCTTCGGCAACAATAACCGAGCGGGAATCCCTTGCAACCTTGGCCTCCATGCCGGTACCGACCACTGGGGCTTCGGAGGTCAGGAGAGGAACTGCCTGGCGCTGCATGTTGGCGCCCATAAGCGCACGGTTACCGTCATCATGCTCAAGAAAGGGAATAAGTGCTGCGGCAGCACTGACAATCTGTACCGGAGAGACGTCCATGTAGTTGACATCTTCAGCAGCCACGACCGGATAGTCACCCTTGGTCCTGGCCTGTACGGTTTCAACCGCAATGCGGTTGGTGGCGTCGAGCGGAACACTTACCGGAACGGTGATCTTGTTCTCCTCATCTTCAGCCGAAAGCATCAGCACCGTATCGGTGACCTGACCCTTTTCGACAACACGGTAAGGGGTCTGGATAAAGCCCTTGTCGTTGATCTCGGCGTAGACGGAGAGCGATGAGATCAGACCGATATTCGGGCCTTCCGGCGTCTCAATCGGGCAGAGGCGTCCGTAATGGGTGTAGTGAACGTCACGAACCTCGAAACCTGCACGCTCACGGGTAAGACCACCAGGTCCGAGAGCCGAAACCCTCCGCTTGTTGGTCATTTCGGCCAGAGGGTTGGTCTGGTCCATAAACTGCGAGAGCTGGCTCGTGGCGAAGAAGCTGGAGACGACGCTGGAAACCGTACGGGCATTGATCAGGTCGGCTGGCGCAATCTTGTCGGAGTCGCGGGAGTTGAGCTTTTCGCGAACATTCTTGCCCATCCTTGCAAGGCCGATGACAAACTGTGCAGCAAGCTGCTCACCGACCGAACGGACACGGCGATTGGCGAGATGGTCGACATCGTCAACCTCTGCAAGGCCGTTGACCAGATTGATCAGGTAGTAGATGACTGAGATAATATCATAATGCGTCAGCACCAGAATATCCTCACCAACCGGCTCGTCTGAAAACGACTGTATGGTCTGGTGAATTTTCTCATTGATGGAATCAGAGAGCTTTTTCAGTTCCGGCTTGCCGGCAAGATAGGTGTCGAGCTCCTCGAACTCGCGACCAAGCTTCTTCTGGATCCTGTAGCGGCCGACCTCTCCGAGATCATACTTCTTCTGATTGAAGAAGGTTCTCTCGAGGAAGCTTCTGGCAGCATCGATATCCGGAGCCTCGTTGGCTCTGAGCTCTTCATAGACAATCTCGAGCGCCTCTTCCTCAGTTGCCGAGCTGTCATTGAGAATGGTGTTGATGATGATCGACTTGTCCTTGCCCTTGTCTCCGCCGGAAAAGCCCTTCATCACCTTGACGCTCTTGTAACCGGCGGCAAGGATCTGTTCGAAAATCTCTTCGGTGATGGCCGTTCTTGCGCTGACAACCTCGCCGGTCTGCATATCAACAATGTCGGAAGCAAGATACTGGCCTACAAGCTGCTCCTTTTTGTTGGCTTTCAGCGGCACATCCTCGACAAGGTCGAAGAGTCCGAGAATGTCTTCATCACGGGCAAAGCCGATAGCCCTGAGCAGGGCGCTGACCAGGAAGTTTTTCTTCTGGTCTATATAAACAAAGATCTGGTTGTTGATGTCGGTCTGAAACTCGATCCATGATCCTCGGGTCGGAACGATTTTAGCCGAATACATTTTCTTGCCATTCGGATGGACGGCTTCACTGAAGACGACACCCGGCGAGCGATGGAGCTGTGCAACGACAACTCTCTCGGCGCCGTTGACGATGAACGTGCCGCGCTCGGTCATGTAGGGAATTCTGCCGAGGTAGACCTCCTGCTGAATGGTCTCCTTCCAGTCGGTCTCATCCGGCTCATCCTTGTAGGAGAGCTTGAGCTTGACCTTCAGGGAGACGTCGTAGGTAAGGCCGCGCTCGATACAGTCCTCAACGGTGTATTTGGGCTTGTCGAAGCTGTATGAGATATACTCGAGGAGATAGAGGCCCCGTGTATCGGTAATAGGAAACGCGCTGCGCAGAACCCTCTCCAGACCCTGATCCCTTCTCTTGGCGAGAGGAACGCTGTCCTGGATAAAGTTATGAAATGAGTCTAACTGAACTTTTAATAAGTCGGGGGGCTCTATTATACTCTGGATTTTGGAAAAGTCAATACACGGTGTTGTTGCATCAGCCACTTTCACATGCACCTCGCTTTTATCAATTGCATGAATTACTTACAGATCAAGTCAGATCAATCAGATCTGAAAAACGGATTACCTCAATCGTATCATCACAGGAACTACCATCAAAACAGAAACTTACACAAACAGACAAAGCTCCGTATCAGATCGAAACGGAGCTCGCTTTAGTAATGACTCTTTTCAAAGATCACTTCAACTCTACAGCCGCACCAGCATCCTTAAGCTCTTTGGCAATCTTTTCAGCCTCGTCCTTTGAAACAGCTTCCTTGACGGTCTTCGGAGCACCATCGACGAGATCCTTGGCTTCTTTCAGTCCAAGACCGGTGATAGCACGAACAACCTTGATGACGTTGATCTTGCTTTCGCCAGCGGCAGTCAGCACGACGTCAAACTCGGTTTTCTCTTCAGCTGCAGGAGCATCACCAGCCGGAGCGGCGGCAACACCGGCAACAGCTACAGGAGCTGCGCTTACGCCGAACTTCTCTTCGAGAGCTTTTACAAGTTCAGAAGCCTCGGTAAGAGTCAACTTTCCAATCTGTTCTACAAGTGTTTCGATAGACATTATTCCCCTCTCTTGTTTAATTTACTGTTATGATATTTTCTTGAGTGCGTAATAGTTTGGTACAATCTACTTCTTCTGCTTGGCGATCTGATCAATGACCGATACCAGACCTCTGGCAACTGCATTGACGACCATCGGTACAGAGCTGACAACGCCGTTGATCAAGCCTGCTGTACGTCCGATATTTTCGACCTTGCTCAGCATCTCTGAAAGCTGCGGCAGCCTGTCGGCACCGTAGACAACGCCGTCGATGGACGCAAGCTTGAACTTCAGCTGCTCATTGGTTTTGCTGAACTTGCGGATGACCTTTGCCGGAGCGATCGGATCATCGTATCCAAAAGCCACTGCGGTGGTGCTCTTAAGACCTGCATCAAGCTTGTCAGCCCCTTCCTGATCGCGAAGCGCCTTCTTGATAAGTGTATTCTTTACAACACGGTACTCTACTCCGACCTTGCGAAACTCCCGGCGAAGCTCTGCCATCTTGGCAACGCTCAAACCCTGGAACTCAGTCAGATATATACCCTGCGACCGACTGATCTTTTCAGCAACCTGCTGAACGATCTCTTCTTTTCTATCTCGCTTCATCGTTATAAACCGTTTTTATTAGGCGACAAATTTTTCGTTCCTGACCTTTACACTCGGAGACATGGTGCTTGAAATCGCAATCCCCTGCACATAGTGTCCCTTGGCTGCCGCTGGCTTCAAGCGAACAATCTCACGAAGGAAGCTTGAAATATTGGCAACCAGCTGTTCCGTCTGAAACGAAACCTTGCCGACTGGAGCATGAACATTTCCAGCCTTATCAACCCTGAACTCGATCTTGCCGGCCTTGACATCCTTGACAGCCTTGGCGACATCCATCGTAACGGTGCCCGACTTCGGATTCGGCATCAGGCCGCGTGGTCCGAGAATCTTGGCAACCTTGCCGAGCTGACCCATGACATCCGGGGTGGCGATGATGACATCAACGCCCGTCCATCCCTCCTGAATCTTTTCAATGTACTCCTCAAAACCAACGAGATCGGCTCCGGCGGCTTTCGCCTCCTCGACCTTCGCCTCTTTGCAGACAACAAGCACGGAAACCGTCTTGCCTGTTCCGTGAGGAAGCATTACTGTTCCGCGTACCACCTGGTCTGCATGACGCGGATCAACGCCAAGCTTTACAGCTATGTCAATAGTCGCATCAAACTTCGTCTGGGTAATCTCACGGATCTTCTCAACCGCATCAACAAGATCGTACTCCTGATTCCTGTCGATCTTCAATGCGGCGTTCGTATATTTTTTTCCTGCCATTGTAGTGTTTGTATTAGTGGTAAAAAAAGCGGCCTTTCAGCCTCCCACATCCTTTTTAGCCGAGGACGTTCAATCCTGAACGATAATCCCCATGCTCCTTGCTGTACCGGCAACCATCTCCTCGGCACCTCTGAGATCAATCGCGTTGAGATCGGGCATTTTCAGCTCGGCAATCCTGCGGACCTGCTCGCGCGAAACAGTACCAACCTTATTGCGGTTCGGCTCACCGGAACCTTTCTGAAGCTTGGCCTCTTTCAAAAGAAGCACTGCTGCCGGCGGAGTTTTGGTGATAAAGGTGAACGACTTGTCGGAGTAGACGGTAATCACCACAGGAATGATCATCCCCGCCTCTGACTGGGTCTTTGCATTGAACTGCTTGCAAAACTCCATGATGTTGACACCCTTCTGACCAAGAGCCGGGCCAACCGGAGGGGCAGGATTTGCTGCGCCAGCCGGGATCTGAAGCTTGATAAAACCGATTACCTTTTTTGCCATAAACTATTTCTATTCAGAAGCTTAAATACATTAAGCCCTCATTATTGGGAAACTGACTTAACCTGAGAAAAATCAAGCTCCGTCGGCGTGCTGCGCCCGAAGAAACTGATCATAACCTTTACCTTCATCCGGTCGACACTCACCTCATTGACGACACCGGTCAGCGAACTGAACGGACCATCAATAACCTTGACTGAATCGCCGACCTTGAAGGGCGACTCAACAACAGAGCGATGCTCAACAGAGCTCTCCGGCTCAAGAATCTTCTCAACCTCGTCGGGTCTGAGCGGAATGGGATTATCATCCACGCCAAGAAAACCCATCACGGAAGGAATATCAAGAATCAGGTTCCTTGTCTGCTTGTCGAGGACTGCCTCAATAAGCACATATCCCGGAAAAGCATTCTTGGTAAGGCTGCGCTTCTTGCCGTTCTTGACCTCAACAAAACGCTCGTAGGGAACATAGACCTGAAGGATCTTCTCAGCAAGATTGCAGCGCGTCACCTCCGCCTCTATACCCTCTTTAACCTTGCGCTCATGGCCGGAATAAATCCTGAGTGCATACCAGCGGGCTACCGGCACACTCTGAACATCCACTTCCTTTTTTCTTGCACTCATCAATCCACCTACTCTCGGTTGCTTACAATAACTTACCCATGACGAAATTTATGACCCAGTCGACAAGAAACGTAAACAAGGCAAGAATACCCGAAACCGTCAGAACCACAATCGTCAAGTCCTTGATCTCTTCCTTGCCCGGCCAGACAACCTTCCTCATTTCGTTGATCACATCCTGATAGTACTGACCAACCTTGCCGATATAATTATTCATGAATAACTGCCCGGAATAAAATACAGTGAAATTCTCTTCAGCATGCACGTCAGGAGGGAATCGAACCCCCAACCTGCGGTTTTGGAGACCGCTGCTCTACCAATTAAGCTACTGACGTATCTTATCAATACCTCCAAAACCTGAGCTGATGATCGGACTTGAACCGATGACCTCTTCCTTACCAAGGAAGTGCTCTACCGACTGAGCTACATCAGCCTGAACTACAAAAAAAAGGCTGTGGGTAGGGGAGGATTCGAACCTCCGAAGACAGAGTCGACAGATTTACAGTCTGTTGCGTTTAACCACTTCGCTACCTACCCGTTTTTTCCAGAGCTGGTGATGGGACTCGAACCCGCAACCTGCTGATTACAAATCAGCTGCTCTACCAATTGAGCTACACCAGCAGCTCACTCAAAAAACAGGGCAGGTAATATACAGAGCAGTTTTAATAATACAAAGAAAAAAGGAATAAATTATTGTGCATCCCTGACCGCCGCAAAAAAACCTGCAAGCCTCACCGAGAGCTCACGGGGAGCCGCTCTTTGGGTAAAAACGAGGAGGTTATCAAGGAGAGTTGGAAAGACCCTCATGCGGTTTTTCTTCAGCCCCTTGATTGCCGAGCGGACGACGACCTCTGTTCCGGAAAGCGGAAGGCGGAGCCGGGCTGCATTATGGCCCGCCGTGACAAAAAAACCGGTATCGATAAATCCGGGGCAGAGTGCCACAACATGCACCCCTCTCTGCTGAAGCTCAACATGAAGCGCCTCAGTGAGGGTCATGACAAACGCCTTTGTTGCCGAATAGAGTCCAAGCCCCGGAACACCCTGCAAACCACCCAAAGATGCAACATTGATGATCCCGCCACCTCGCCCGTCGGCCAAGTCGGCGGCAAAACATCTTGTCAGGCGGGCCATGGCCATCACATTGACCGCCATGATCTCCTCAAGTTTCTCCATGGGTATGTCATCAAAATCACCCGCCCTTGAGAGTCCTGCACAGTTGATGAGCAGGTCAACGTCTAGATTGTGCTTCTGGCAGAAGGCGTGGATGCGGCCGGGGGTTTCGGGTTCGGTCAGATCGGCGGGGCAGACCGACACACTCACGCCGTGCTTCCGCTGAAGCTCTGCGGCAAGTGACACAAGCAAATCGGCGGAACGGGCGACAAGCACCAGGTTGCGGCCTCTCTTGGCAAACTCGCGTGCAAACGCCTCGCCGATACCCATCGATGCGCCGGTGATCAGCACCTGGCGGGAGCGGTTTTCAGCTGAAAACGGATGATATGCAGCTTTGGCCATTACGTTGCTTCCCTTACAATGGGTCAACCCACTTTCCATGAGCCCTGACGAGCTCGATGAGACGGTCAACGGCCTCAGCTTCCGGGATATTCTCGGCAACACACTCTCTGCCTACATAGAGGCTTATGCGGTTCCTGCCCGCGCCGACATAGCCGAAATCGGCATCGGCCATCTCGCCGGGGCCATTGACAATACACCCCATGATACCGATCTTCAGACCCTTCAGGTGGGCCATCCTCCCCTTGATGGAGGCCGCTGCCTTTTCCAGATCGAAGTAGGTCCTTCCGCATCCGGGGCAGGAGATGAACTCGGTTTTTGACATTCTGATGCGGGCGCCCTGAAGAATGTTGAAGGCCAGCCCGACCTCGTCATCCACAGAGAGCGGTGTCTGGAGCGAGAGCATGTCGCCGATTCCGTCAGAGAAAAGCGTGCCGGTCTGAACCGAACTCCGGATAAGTGTCTGGAGTCTCTCCGGGGAGTTATCCCTGAAGCGCACCACCAGCGGATAATCGAGAGCGCGGCCGTTGAAAGCCTGAAGGAGTCTGCGATAACTGTAGACGGCATCATTGGAGAGAACCGAGAAGAGTAGTCGTGTTACGCCCTGGTCTTTCAGCTTTTGGGCGAGATGCTGAAGCACTCCTGCCGGCACCGATGAGCCTGCAATGTCTTGAATGAAAGAGAGCTCAGCGACCGCTTTGCGCTCACCCTGGAGCCGACGCAGAAACTCCCGGTCAAGCCGCTCGCCCTCGACAATATCGAGCCTTGCCTTGGATACCCGGTCGAGCAGGCTGACATAGAGGGCCGTATCGGAAGTCGATGCGCACAAGCGTGAAGCTGCTTCACCCAGGCGGGCCAGCAGAAGGTCGAGCTTGGCGAGATCCTCCTCACTGTCAATGCGAACAGAAACAAATTCGGAGCGGA
The DNA here is from genome assembly GCA_903824045.1 of uncultured Chlorobiaceae bacterium. GTDB lineage: Bacteria > Bacteroidota > Chlorobiia > Chlorobiales > Chlorobiaceae > Chlorobium. Next base: position 6,760 of record CAIJVD010000008.1, on the reverse strand, counting down.
TGGCATCATCCGGCTTCCCCGGAGCAAGCCTCTGCACCAACTCATCATAAATCAAGTCGCCCGATGAAAGAGGGGCGTGCAGCTCGGTTTCGACCCTCGGCACACTCTCGCCGCCAACCCGAATCCCGCCAATCTCAAGCGGAAGGGAGGGACGGCGATGGTAGCTGAAGGGGTTGAATGGCGGTGGCTCGCCGGCCGGTGAGACCCCGCAATGGCGGGGAATCCGGTCTTCGACGATCCTGCTGATGGGAACGTGGCCCCGCTCGCCACTGACGAGATGAAGGTCGTTATACTTTTTGACGATCGCAAAGCCGACAGGCACCTCATTGACCGGATCTTCGGTGAGGGAGACCCGGATCGTATCGCCAAGCCCGTCTTCGAGAAGCGCGCCGATACCCATGGCGGATTTAACTCGGCCCTCGTCGCCATCGCCGGCCTCAGTCACGCCGAGATGCAGCGGATAGGCGTGCCGAAGCCCCTCGTCAGCCTGCTTGACCAGAAGCCGGTATGCCTGGATCATCACCCTGACGTTGGAGGATTTCATGGAGAAGAGGAGATCGAAATACCCCATCTCCTCACACATCCGCGCAAACTCGAGCGCCGCCTCAACCATCCCTTCTGGCGAGTTCCCGTGCCTGCTGACGATGCGGTCAGAGAGAGAGCCGTGGTTGGTGCCGATTCTCATCGACGCCCCGAATTCCCTGGCTTTTTCAACCAGCGGAGCAAACTCCAGACGAACATGATCAAGCTCCTGCTGATACTCATCCTCGGTGTAGTCACTGCTGGAAAACTTCTGGCTGGTGGCATAGTTGCCGGGATTGACGCGAATATTCTCGACAAACTCCACTGCCTTGAATGCGGCACGCGCAGAAAAATGGATATCGGCAACAAGCGGGGTTTTGATGCCGTCCCTGCGGAGCTGGTCGCGGATGTTGCGGAGGTTCTCGGCATCTTTCTCTGTCGGCACGGTGAGGCGGATTATTTCACACCCGGCCTCATAAAGCCTTCGGCACTGGGCAACGGTCGCCTCAGTGTCCATCGTATGCGTATTGGTCATGGACTCAACCCTTATCGGCTGATATCCCCCGAGTGAGAGCTTACCGAAGGGTACCTCACGGGTCAAGCGGCGGCGGTAGTGATACATGCGGTTGAGGAGCGGTTGAATGGAGTGCTATTTATCCTTGATGATGTAGAGCGTCTCTCCCGGTTTCCGGAAATTATATTTCTCCCGCGCAGCCTTTTCGATGCTGTCCGGATCGTGGGCATGCTGGATGCGAAGCTCATTGGCGATGATCTTCTGCTGCTCAACTTTCAATCGATCAAGCAGAATGCGTCGTTCGGCCTCCATGCGGATCCGTTTGACCACACCGTAATCATCAAAAAGAAACCAGATGACAATAAATGCGGCGAGTACCCTGAAAAAGAACTTTTTCGGGTCGGAACGGATATGTTCCCAGAGGTTGTTGCCAAGCCTCTTTACGCCGCGAAACACTGTTGTTAGCATAGTGCTGGAGGAGTAAAACAGTCCGCTGTTAACAGCGATGAGAAAAAAAAGGAACCCTTCTTGTCAAAGGGTTCCCTGTCAGTTCAGTTATACCTTGAACGCTCTCTTTCCGGGATAGCGTGCCTGCTGGCCAAGCTCCTCCTCGATGCGAAGCAGTTCGTTGTATTTAGCCATGCGGTCGGAGCGCGACATGCTGCCGGTCTTGATCTGTCCGGCATTGGTAGCCACGGCAATCTGGGCGATGGTGCTGTCCTCGGTTTCGCCGCTGCGATGGCTGATGACCGAGGTGTAACCGTTTCTTGTGGCAAGGTCTATTGCCTGGAGGGTTTCGGTAAGCGTTCCGATCTGGTTGACCTTGATAAGAATGGAGTTGGCTATTGCCTTTTCTATGCCGGTAGCAAGCCTCTTGCTGTTTGTGACGAAAAGATCGTCGCCGACAAGCTGAACCCTTGAACCAATCTTCTCGGTCAGAAGCTTCCAGCCCTCCCAGTCATCCTCGGCCATGCCGTCCTCGATCGAGATGATCGGATAGGTGCTGGCCCATTTTTCCCAGTACTCTGCCATCTCAAGAGAGGAGAGCTCGGCTTTGGAGGATTTCTTGAACACATACTTTTTCTTCTCGCCGTCATAAAACTCGGAGCTTGCAGGATCGAGGGCGATCATGACCTGAGCATCGCCAAGTCCGCCCTTGTCGGTCGGAGAACCAGCCTTGTAGCCGGCTTTGCCGATAGCCTCGACCACCAGCTCAATAGCCTCTTCGTTGGAACGGAGGTTCGGAGCGAATCCGCCCTCATCACCCACTGCCGTGGAGAGACCCTTGCTCTTGAGCAGAGCCTTGAGGGCATGGAAAATTTCAGCACCGCAACGCAGGGCCTCGGAAAACGAGTTGAACCCGATCGGCATGATCATGAACTCCTGAAAATCTACCGTGTTATCGGCATGGGCTCCACCGTTAAGCACGTTCATCATGGGAACCGGGAGGGTATTGGCCATGGTGCCGCCGATATAGCGGTAAAGAGAGAGTCCGGTATATTCAGCACCGGCTTTGGCGCAGGCCAGCGAGACGCCGAGAAGCGCATTGGCACCGAGCCTGGCTTTGTTCGGAGTACCGTCGAGAGCGAGCAGTGCCTCATCGATCTCCTCCTGCTCGGTCACCAGCATCCCCTGAAGGGCATCGTTGATAACCGTGTTGACATTTTCAACCGCCTTCAGAACTCCTTTGCCGAGATAGACGCCGCTGTCGCCATCCCTGAGTTCGACCGCTTCATGAACACCTGTCGATGCTCCGCTCGGAACAGCTGCCCGACCGAATGATGTTTCAGTATAGACATCGACTTCCACTGTCGGATTTCCTCTGGAATCAAGGATCTGTCGGGCGAGAATCTTCCTTATGATAGGCATAACGAAAACATTTAATAGTGTTAGGTGCTTTTTCTGAAGGATTGGCACACAAGTTACGGTGCAAGGTGAAAATATATCTTTTTTTCCCCACCATTTCATTGCCTCACCGCCAGCAAATCAGACTTTTTTTTGTTAATTACTTCCTTGAGTGTTTCCGTGAAGCGGAAACGGAAAGGGTAACCTGCTTTTTTACAGGTTAGAACAAGGGCATCACCAATTCACCAACAAAGGAGTCCTGCCATGCATGCAGTGCAACCGGAGCAATTGAGAAACATCGTCATTACAGGTCATACGGGCAGTGGCAAGACCATGCTGGCCGAATCACTCGCCCTCACCATGGGAGTCATCAACCGGCTCGGCAGCATCGATGACGGCAACACGCTCTCCGACTACTCTTCGGACGAAATTCACAGAAAGCACAGCCTGAACACCTCTCTTATCCACGGGTTCTGGAACGACAGTAAAATCAATATCATCGATACTCCAGGCCTGCTCGACTTTCATGGGGATGTCAAGAGCGCCATGCGTGTGGCCGATACCGTGCTGATAACCGTCAATGCGGCGACTGGTGTGGAAGTAGGCACCGATACCATCTGGGAGTATACTGCCGAATATCACAAGCCGTCGATGTTCATCCTCACCAAGCTCGATGCCGACCGGACAAGCTTCAGCAACAGCATTCAGGAGCTTCGCGACCATTTCGGCCATCTCGTAACACCCATACAGTTCCCCGCCGAAGAGGGTCTTGGGCACCACACCCTGATCGACGTGCTCATGATGAAGCAGATCGAGTTCAGCCCCGACAAGCCGGGAAGCATGAAGATCTCCGATATTTCGGACCTCTATCTGAAACGAGCTGAAGAGATGCATCAGCAGCTGGTCGAAGCCGTCGCCGAGACTGACGAAGAGCTCATGAACAAATTCTTCGAGGTCGGAAATCTGACTGAGGATGAACTGCGCTCAGGCATCAAATCGGCGCTCTTGACCAGAACCTTCTTCCCTGTTTTCTGTACCTCTCCGCTTCACCTCATCGGTTCCGAGCGGCTGCTCAATGTCATCGTCAACATCTGCCCCTCTCCGATTGAGCGCGGACCAGAACACTCAATCTGCACCTTAGACGAAACCGAGTCGCTGCTTCAGCCGAACCCGGACGGACCGACTGTCGCATTCATTTTCAAAACAATGTCTGAGCCCCGCGTTGGCGAGATCTCGTTCCTGAGGGTCTATTCGGGCCACCTCGAAACAGGCCATGAACTGATCGATGTCCAGACCGGACAGATTGAAAAGCCCGGACAGGTCTACACCATGCTTGGCCAAAAGAAAATCCCGGTCGAAAAGCTGCTTGCCGGAGACATCGGCATGGTGGTGAAGCTCAAGGACGCACACACCAACGATACCCTTGCCGACAAGGGTACCCTCTGCAGAATCAGCCCGATCACCTTTCCTGTTCCCGTTCTTGCAACAGCGATCATTCCGGTCGCACAGGGAGATGAGGAGAAAATATCGACCGGCCTTCACCATCTCCACGAAGAGGACCCGAGCTTTGCAATCGATCACGATGTGGAGTTCAACCAGACAATCCTGCGGACCCTTGGAGAGACCCACCTCGACATCATTATCAGCCGTCTTCTGGAGAAATTCAATGTCAAGGTTGAGATCGCGCCAATCAGAATCCCCTATCGTGAAACCATTCGTCTCGGGGCATCCTCGCAGGGCAAGTATAAAAAGCAGTCTGGCGGACGCGGTCAATATGGTGATGTATGGGTAAGAATTGAGCCTGCTCACAGAGACTCCGGCTTCACCTTCTCAAGCGAGGTCGTTGGAGGTGTCGTTCCCACCCGATATCTCCCCGCAGTTGAAAAGGGAATTCGCGAGAGTATCGAGCACGGCATACTGGCGGGCTACCCTGTTGTCGATTTGAAGTCGGTCGCCTACGACGGATCATTTCACCCTGTCGACAGCTCGGAATTTGCCTTCAAGATTGCAGGAAGCATGGCATTCAAGGCCGCGTTTGAAAAGGCAAAGCCATTTCTGCTTGAACCGATCTACGCACTGACTGTCCATGCTCCCGACCAGTACACTGGCGAGATCGTAGGCGATATTTCCAGCAAGCGCGGAAAGATTCTCGGAATGGAAGCGGATGTGAGAATGCAGATTATTCGGGCACTTATTCCGCAATCTGCGCTGACGCTGTTTCATCACGCACTGACGCGCCTGACTCAAAGCCGTGCGAGGTACTCCTACAGTTTCAGCCACTACGAAGAGGCTCCGCCAGATATCGCGCAAAAGATCATCGCGGAGAAAGAGAACAAAAAAACCGCTGAGTAACGCCGAGCCCGCTCAAAACAGAGAGAGAGTGCAAGAGTTCACTGCCACAACAGTCTGCTCCTGCACTCTCTTTATTGTAATCGCGCAGCCTCGTTATCCTTACAGAATCCCCGCGATCGACTTTATTTTCAGCCACCAAACGATCCGGATAGCCTCCCTGATGTTTTTTTTGGTCATTTTTGAGCGACCAACGCTCCGATCGACAAACACAATAGGAACCTCCCTGATGGCAAGCCCTTTTTTCCAGATCCTGAAGTTCATCTCAATCTGAAAAGAGTAGCCCTGTGAGTTTATCCTCCCGAGATCGATAGCCTCGAGCGCCTCACGCCTGAAACACTTGAACCCGCTTGTTGGATCTGATACCGGCATTCCAGTCACAAAGCGGGTATAGATGCTTGCCATTTTCGAGAGGATCAGACGGCTGAGCGGCCAGTTGACGACATTGATGGTATTGTTCATGTAGCGGGAACCGATCACAATATCCGCACTGCCGATAGCATCAAGAAGGCGTCCAACCGACTGGGGATCGTGAGAGAAATCAGCATCCATCTCCACAATGTATCGGTACCCTTTCTGGAGAGCATAGCGGAACCCTGCAAGGTAGGCCGTGCCGAGCCCAAGTTTGCGCTCCCGTACTATCAGATGCAGCCCCTTCATGGACTCCTGCCGGGATTTGACGACTGCAGCAGTTCCGTCTGGAGAGTTGTCATCAATGACCAGTATCTCAGCACAAGAGGCGTAGCGCTCAGCGAGTTCATCGACCAGACGGCCGATATTTTCAGCTTCGTTAAACGTGGGGATAATGAGAAGGGCTTCAATCATAACAAACAGCAATCTTCAAAAAAAAAGCATTGCCCTTGGTGAAGCAATGCTTTCTGTAATTGTATACCGAAACGATAATCCGCTGGAGACTACTTCGACTCCCTGTGGAAGCGGTGAAGAAACCTCAAATCAAAATCAAGCCTTTCTGGTGGCGTAAACTTGTAATCGAGCACTTCCCCATGAGGAAGAACTTCAATAAGGGCTCCAGCAGGGCACTCATCGGAGTTGAAACAAGCTGAACAGGAGATGCAGGAACTCTGATCGATATAGCAGCGGAAACCACCTTCCTGGACATCGCCGTAAAACTTGTAGCCGATGGCCTTCACTTTTGGAGGGCACTTGTCAAGGCAGAGACCGCAGCCGACACACCGGTTCTCAATGATGAAATAGTGACGCCTTGTCGAAGAATGAAAATCTTTCGACTTGGCAACCGGGGCCGGTTTTGCGCCGGGAGCTGCCGGTTTTGCGCCGGGAGCTGCTGGAGCTCCCTTTGCAGCTGGTGCCGCTGGTTTTGCGCCGGGGGCTGCTGGAGTTCCCTTTGCAGCTGGTGCCGCTGGTTTTGCACCGGGGGCTGCTGGAGCTCCCTTTGCAGCTGGTGCCGCTGGTTTTGCGCCGGGGGCTGCTGGAGTTCCCTTTGCAGCTGGTGCCGCTGGTTTTGCACCGGGGGCTGCTGGAGCTCCCTTTGCAGCTGGTGCCGCTGGTTTT
>CAIJVD010000007.1 GCA_903824045.1 uncultured Chlorobiaceae bacterium | reverse complement strand
TATTAAAAGCAAGTTCGAGAGGGTTTAGGAGCTTCGAAAGCTACAGGATAAGAATTCTCTTTTACTGTGGAAAGCTGGAAATGCAGCTCTAACCAGTGAAGTAAAATAAAGTCTGGCTCCCATTAACTTCCGCGAAATGCCTTATTTTTTAAATAAGCAATATCAATTCGATTGTTATAGGCGTCGCAAACATCCTTAACTATACTGGTCTGAGAATGATCAGAAATCACAACTTCATAATCTTTGAATCCTTGTAATTCCAGAATTTCCAGGCTATGTCTTAGGAATTGGTCGCCATAGCCATTCATTTCATATGTTGGTATGCAAACGCTTATTAGCTTCATAATGACGTGATCCGCATGTTTACCCTATGCTTATGCCCACTGATTAACTCCGATTGCAAGCTACGATGAACGCCACAAAACCGATTGATTACTCGTCCCGGAATACTGAATATCATAAATGTGCCGGTATAACCCTCGCGGGGGTTCTATCGCCGAGTAAACGTTTGCCAAACACCGACAGGATTTGCTGGAGAAGTATGGATTTACGAACAAAATATCCATAAATCAGGCACACCTATAGTGATTTAAATAACGTTTATCTGCTCTAACTCAGCAAAGAAGCGGCAGAACCTTCTCGGCTATGGTCTGACCGATGGATAATGAGGCGGTGGCTGCAGGGGACGGAGCATTGCAAACATGGATCACCCTGCGATTGATTCGAAAATCAAAATCGTCCAGCAGGTCACCCTGGCAACTGCTTGCCTGCGCCCGGATGCCGGCCCCTCCATCGTCAAGGTGGCAGGCCTGGATCTCGGGAATGAGCTGCTGCAAAGCCTCAACAAATTTCCGTTTGCTGAATGAGCGGTGATACTCACCCAACCCGGATCGCCAATGTTTGGCCGCCACTTTACGAAAGCCGGGCCAGAGAAGGGCGTCGCATGTATCGCGCAGGTTGAAATCGGTTTTCTGGTATGCCTCACGACCGAAAGCAAACACTGCATTGGGGCCACACTCAACACCGCCGCCAATCATTCGAGTAAAGTGTACCCCCAGAAAAGGAAATGCGGGATCAGGGAGCGGATAGATCAAATGATTGACCAGTTTCGGCGCAGACGACTTGAGCTGGTAATATTCACCACGAAAAGGGAGGATCCGCAACGGAAGCGATGAATCAGTTTTAAGTGCCAGCCGGTCGGACTGAAGACCTGCGCAGGCAACAACAGCATCTCCGCTCCAGGTGCGCGATTCGCCAATCACCTCTACTCGACTCCCTTTTGGGCAGATATCAACGATCCGCTCGCCACAGACAATCTCGGCACCCATCTCAATGAGCTTTTCAGCATACCTGGCGGCAACTGCCGTATAATCGACAATGCCTGCCTGAGGCACAAACAACCCTCCAAGCCCCCTGCAGTATGGCTCTATTTCCCGGATCTCTTCAGGGCTCAGAAGTCGAAGGCCAGCAAGGCCATTTGCCACCCCCCTGCGATGAAGCTCATCCAGCCTCGGCAACTCGGCATCAGTAGTCGCTACAACAAGTTTCCCGCACACCTCATGAGGAATTGACTCCTCACGGCAAAACTCGAGCATCTGGCTGTATCCACTCCTGCAATTGAGAGCTTTCAGGGAGCCCGGCTTGTAATAGAGACCTGAATGCAGCACGCCACTGTTATGGCCGGTCTGATGCCGGGCGATATGTGACTCTTTTTCGACAAGAAGTACCCGCGCTGCAGGCCTTGACTGCAAAATACGCATAGCAGTAGACAAGCCCACTATCCCGCCACCGATAACTATAACTGATACATTACCGGACATGCTCTACCTGTGGAAAACCGGTTATCTCTCTTGAGAACTTGACAGCATTCACTTGCAGTTGCAAACATACGTATTTTGTGCACAAATTTAAGGGAATCGAATGGAGGGACTGCACTCGCCGCATTTCACTCTGCTGAAGGAGTGATTTCCGCACTGCGCTTCCACCGGTCGTGGAGCCAGAACCACTCTTCAGGATAGCGGTAGATATAGCGTTCAATAACTTTTGTATATCGGACGGCAAGTTTCTCGGCATCTTGCCTGCTGCTTCCAAGGCCGCTCATATCTATCTCTTCAATATCAACCGCATAACGGCCATCTTCGGTCCGGTGGCACATAGAGACAAATAATGGGACTCCGGCTTTAAGGGCCAGAAATGCGGGACCAAGGAACACCGAAGCTTGGCGGCCAAGAAATTCCATAAAAAAAGCACCATTGCGGTCCGACTGGTCTCCAAGAATTGAGAGCAACCCGCCATTTCGCAAAGTTCTGAGCCCCTCACGCACCGCCTGGGCATCATAGACCATACGGTTTCCAAACCTGGTTCTCCAGGCATTAATCTGATTATTAACTTCCGGGTTTTTCAACGGTTTGATGACAACGACCTGAGGCGCCACGAGCAGTCCACCGCAAAGCCCGAGCAACTCCCAGTTACCGAAATGTGCCGATACAATCACCCCGCCTTTGTGCCGGGCAACAGTTTTTTCAAGGAGTTGACGGCCGTCGACATCGACAAGGCTTGCAGCATCCTCCGCGTTTCTGATCATGGGAAGACGGAGTACCTCTATGATGTTTTCCGCCTGGTTGCGATAGACTTTTCGTGCAATATCGCGGATTTCAGCGCGGCTTTTTTTCGGGAAAGTGAGCGCAAGGTTCCTCTCAACCATCGAGCGCCTTGTTTTGAGTATATGAAAGACAAAACTGCCGATGAGATGCGCGACAGCGGTCGATTTCAGGCGGCCTATGCTCCTGACAAAAAGACCGAGGATCATGAGCATCCGGTAGGTTGCTCCGTCTGAAAATTTCACCAGCCCTCTCCTCTCTCTCTCATGAATTTCGTCTGTATATTAAGCATGCGGACAATCGAAGAGTATACGCTAAATTGAAAAAATATATCCGAAATTTATCTTTTACCCCGCTTCCGGCAAATCCCTGCAAACAATCCTTGAGCATGAGTGACACCAGCAAACTTCTTGACCGCCGTGAGGCTCCTGAAAAGGTCAGGAGTTGGCAGGCGGCCGGCAAAAAGGTGGTCTTTACGAACGGATGCTTTGATATCCTTCACGCGGGTCATGTCCAGTATCTGGCCGCCGCACGAAAACTCGGAGAGCGGCTCATCATCGGGCTTAACAGCGACTCTTCGGTGCAGCGCCTGAAGGGTCCCGACCGGCCTCTCTGCAGTGAAAGCGACCGGGCCATGGTACTCTCTGCCCTGGAATCGGTCGATGCCGTCACCATATTTGACGAAGATACCCCGCAATCGCTTATCGAGGAAGTGCTTCCCGATATTCTTGTCAAGGGATCGGACTGGGATATTAGCCAAATTGCCGGTGCGGAAGCTGTTCTTCGAAACGGAGGCAACGTCTTGACGGTCCCCCTGCTGGAAGGCCGCTCAACAACCGGCATTGTTGAAAAAATCATCCATCTTCACTCTAAAGCAGCTAACGACGGTGGAACGCATTAAACTCCATATGCTTCGGGTGTTGACGGCAATATCGGCATTCGTGTTGCTGCTCTCACTCATCACCATGATCGTCCTGAACAGCGGGGTGCTCGATGCTCTTGTCAAGAAACGGGCGGTTTCACTCTTCAACGAAAAGCTTTTTGGCCGTCTGGAACTGCAGGAACTGCACCTCAATTTTCCAAACACAGTCACGCTTGTCAATCCCCGAATCTATGGACCCGGTGAAAAAACAGCGGCGCTGGAGGCCCGAACCGTTTCTTTGAAATTCAACTTCCTCACCCTTCTTCAGCCGGAAATCAAGCGGCTCTACCTGAGAAATCTCGATGCGGATGCCCTGCAGGCACGCATTGTCAGAGATGAGAGCGGAAAGCTTAACATTGTCGAGGCATTCAAGTCGCGCGACCCGGATTCGACAAAATCTCAACTGGAGCTTTTTTACTGCAAAAAGATTCAGGCAAAACATAGCAGCATCTCCTACAGAGCAAACCTGAAAAGTCCTGACAGCCTGCATCTTGAGCTGAAGAATATCTCGATGGAGCTCTCGGCCCTCTCCGCAAAAAAGAGGTTTCTGAAAGGAACACTCGACAAGCTGCAGTTCACCACTCCCCAGTCGAATTTCGCACTGCAGAGTGCCTCGGCAAAATTTCTTTTTTCGCAGCAACGATCAGAGGTTCTTGCCTTCAAAGCCAAGGGAAATAAAAGTCGCGCTGAGCTATCGGCAACCATTGACAACTTCAACATCTTCTCACCCGGGAGCCTGAAGGCGAGCGCGCCTGGCAAATCCTTTCTCTCGATTCAGGAGCTCGCCCTGCATAGCAACGACCTGAAGCTGCTCTTCCCCTCTCTGGGTCTGCCGGAAGGCCTCTACTCGCTGAAAGGAAACGCCAGGGGGAAGAAGGACAATATCGAGATACTGGACCTCCAGCTGGCTCATCGTAACAGCCGCATCAAGCTCAAGGGAGATCTGCTCAACCTGCAGAACCGAAAAGCGCTGGCTTACAGAATTGAGTGCGACAGCTCAAAAATCGCATCCACATTGATCGAATCCCTCTTGCCTGACAACGCTTGGCGCACGGCCATTCATAACACGGGTGATATCACCCTGCTGGCTCGCCTGAAAGGAACTCTCGAAGCACTTAAGGCAGAGCTAAGCCTCCGTTCAGCAATCGGTGACGCATCACTGAACGCGGAAGCTTCAAGGGCAGAGGGGGAGACGGTGGCCGGCAAGGGCACATTCGCGCTGAAAAATCTTAAGCCACACAAGCTCATCTCCCCCTCAATCGGAAAAAGCCTGGTCAATGCCACAGGAAGCTTTCAGGGAAGAGGCAACGCAAAAGCAGTTGGGCCGCTGGCGATGGAGATGAATCTCTCCGACTCTTTCTGGCAGAATCAACCGGTAAAGGAGGGTGTCGTATCGGTGAATTACAGCGGCGGGGTGATGAATTCGACAATCAGCCTGAAAAACAACCCGACAACACTCGCCCTTGAAGGATGGATAGACTGGAAAAACAAAAGCCCCCGTTACCATGCATCCGGCCGGATGACCGGAATCGACGTAGCAAAGGCCCTTGCTACAGGCGAGTTCAAAACAGATCTGAACGGCTCAATAGAGCTGCAGGGGTCAAGCTTTGACATTGGCGCACTGAACATCTCGGCGGCCATGCTCTTCTCCCCATCCTCCATCAACGGCTTCCCGCTGAAGGATCGCTCGAAGGCAACGCTCGAGATAACGCAGAGTGGCCGTTCGTCAAAAGCAAGCCTCACCAGCGACTTTATCGACATCATGGCCGAAGGCGATTATACCATCGAAAAGCTGGTGGCACTCGGTAACCTTGCCTCATCAGGCTTGCAGCGTGAAATAGCTGCACAGGACATCTGGCGCACCGCTCTTCCGGCCTCGAAAAGTGCGGCTGCAACCCTCAATGATCCGTTCAGGGTCAACTACCGTATCAACGTCAAGGAGATCGCCCCCCTCGCCCCATTCATCCCCATTCAGGAACTCTCCCTGAAGGGCAGCGCTGAAGGCCATGCTGCATATCGCAGCGGAGTGTGTTCAATAAGTTCCTCCATTAAACTTGCCCGTCTGCGCCTCCAGAACAGCCTGCTGGTTGACAATCTTGCCCTGGAGACGGAAGTTGAGTGCGGCGCCGGCGGCGTAGCGAAAGCAACGGCAAGCGGAAGGGCATCGGCCATTGCCATCGGAGAAAAAAAGGCCGGTGAATCGCTCTTTTCAGCCGTTTATACTCCATCAAGGGTGGACGGCTCGGTGGACATTGAGATCCCCGATCCACAGCAGAGCTTTTCGGCAAAGCTCTCTCTATCGAGAAATGGCGGCAGCTATGACCTGCTCTTCAACCGTCTCTCAATGAAAGGCTCTTCGGGCATCTGGCAGGCGAACGAGGGATCCCGCATCCTCTTCGACAGAACATCTGCCCACTTCAACCGCTTCAGCGTCACGAAGGGCTCCCAGCAGGTTGTGCTGGATGGCGAGCTCAGCAACTCAAAGAGCGGAAGTTTTCAATGCACACTCTCAGGCGTTGAGCTCAACGAGCTGAAACGCTTTGCACTAAACCCCACCCTTGACGCGCTCTCTGGAACCATCAACGCATCGCTCTCGGTACAGGGCAACCCCGGCTCAAAAACCACCACGCTGAAGCTCGACGGAAAAAGTGTCCGCTACGATAAATTCAGCATCGGCGCCCTTCGCGGCAGCGCCGTCCACAGCGGAAGCATGCTCAAGCTCGAGCTGCACAGCAACGCCGCAGCAACGGCAACTCCGGCGGAGGGCAATCTCTCGATGAATACGATCGACGGAACCGGGAGCGTTCCCATGCTTCTCAGCTACTACCCCCTGCGCATCCAGGTCCCCGAACGCCAGCTTGTCAGCATGGCGCTTCGCTCCGACAATCTCTCTGCGCAGTTTCTTGAATACCTGCTCCCCTTTTTCGAATCAGCAGAAGGCACCATACCCACAACGCTCAGAATTGAGGGGCAAACACCAAAGCCCGACATCTACCTGACCAGCAGACTTCAGGGCACAAAAATCAAGATCGAGCCTACGCAGGTGTCCTACCTTCTTGACGGCGAAGTCTACGTCACCCCGAAAGCCGTGGAACTGAGGGATATAACGATTCACGACAACTTCAAGGGTTCGGGAAAAATAAACGGGCTGGTGAAGCTTGAAAGGCTGGTGCCTGGCGCACTGGCTCTTGAGGGAAGATTCGACAAGCTGCTGCTGTTTGACAAGAAAGACAAAAAGGACGAAACATCTTTCGGCTCCATAACAGGCTCAACCGACAATATGCAGGTCACGGGAACCATCACCGCTCCGGCTGTTGAGGGAGAGCTGAGGGTAAACGCCGCTGATTTCTCACTCTACAGGATAGGAGCAAATGAGAGCGCCAAATATGTAGGCGTCAACCGGTTTATTGAGTTCGTGCCACGCTATGCATCCAAAGGGCCCGCCCTCAAAAAGAGCCCTGCAAAGAGCTCCAGACCGGCCGAGTTCTACTACTCGCTTCTCGATATCCTTCAGATAAAAAATCTCCGACTGAGCGGTATTGAGCCATTGAAGTATACGGTGATCTTCGATCGCCTCAGAGGTGAACAGCTCGAAACATCGATAAACAATCTCTCCCTGATTGTCAATAAAAACAACCAGCAGTACCGGCTCTTCGGATCGGTCAATGTAGCCGGAGGAAAATACAAGTTCTCCAATTCGAACTTCGACCTGCAGGATGGCGGAAAAATCACCTGGAACAATGTCGATATCCGGAGCGGAGTGATGGACAACCTCTACGGCGGCAAGTATGTGAACGCTTCGAACCAGCAGACCGGCGAGCGCGACAATGTAAAACTGCTGCTTGCCATTACCGGCACACTCAACGAGCCGCAGGTCGCGATGGGCTACTACCTGAACGAGCAGACGCAGCCTTATGCATCGGCGAATGTTATCGGCGGCAAGGCCAGCCAGGTCGATCCAAACGCTGAACTGAACGTCATCTCCATGCTGCTCTCAAAGCAGTGGTATATCCGGCCCGGCAGCGCCGGTCAGATCAGCAATCTTGCCGTCTCAAGCGTAGGTTTTTCCGCCGGCACCGGAATGATTTCATCCCAGATCTCAAAAGTGGTGCAGGATTTTGCCGGCCTGGAAAGCTTCAACGTCAACGTAGGTGTCGACAAGCGTGGCGCACTGAGCGGACTCGACCTCTACTTGGCGCTCAATGTGCCGGGAACCGGCGGAAAGGTTCGCTTTATCGGAACGGGAAGCGCACCAACAATGCGCCAGTCAGTAGTGCAGGACTATTATGGCAGCGGTCAGAAAATAGAGTACCGGGTCACGCCTAAAGTCTATGTAGAAGCCTACCGCTCCTACGGTCAAAACGGCAATGAGGCGACCGCTGTCAACCTGCAGACACCCTCAGAAACGTGGGGGGCAAGCCTCTCCTACAGGGAGCGTTTCCGCACCTGGGATGAGTTCTGGAAACGCATCATCCCGTCGTCCGACAAGAAGAAATAAATCCTGCTGTTTTTGTACATTAGTTGATAATCCATTCTGAAATAAACCCCGAAAGGCAAGGTCGTGTTGAGAGGAAAAAACATTATTATCGGCATCTGCGGCGGCATAGCGGCCTACAAAACACCTCAACTGGTCCGGTTGTTGAAAAAAGAGGGTGCGAACGTCAAGGTTGTCCTCACGGAGGGAGGGGCCCGTTTCGTCAGTGAACTTGCCCTGGCAACCGTTTCCCAGGAACCCGTCTACAGGGCCATATTTCCCTCTTCCGGCACCACCGACTTCACCCACCATATCTCACTTGGAGAGTGGGCCGATGCACTGCTCATCGCCCCGGCGACAGCCAACAGCCTCGGAAGGCTCGCGGCAGGACTCTGCGATGACATGCTTGCCGCCTGCTTCCTGACATTGCGTCCCGGCAAACCGGTGCTGATCTTTCCTGCAATGGATGGCCAGATGTATCTCTCAGCCTCCGTCCAGCGCAACATCGCTACGCTTGCCGGGCAGGGATGCACGATCATCCCCCCTGAGAGCGGTGAGCTCGCCTCGGGTCAATGCGGGCTGGGAAGAATGCCTGAGCCTGAAGCAATCCTTTCACATCTCCAGCAATCCCTTCGCTCAGAAGAGAGACATTCGCCGCTTCATGGCCGCTCTGTGCTTGTCACGGCAGGGCCGACAAGGGAGAAAATCGACGGCGTCCGCTTCATCTCCAACTACTCCTCAGGTAAAATGGGATTTGCGATCGCCCGCGCCGCTGCAAAACGCGGAGCCCTGGTGACGCTCATTACCGGACCCGTTCACCTGGAAACACCGCCCGGAGTAACACGCATCGATGTCGAAAGCGCAGCAGATATGCATGCCGCCGCAGAGGAAGTGTTCAGCAGCTGCAACGTATTCATAGCGGCAGCAGCGGTGGCAGACTACCGCCCCCGGGCGCCTTATGAAGGGAAAATAAAAAAAGAGGACGCCGAGATGCAGCTCGCCCTTGTACGCAATCCCGACATTCTTGCCGAATTCAGCAAGCAAAGATCCCCGAAACAGCTTGCAGTGGGATTTGCGCTTGAAACCAGGGAGGGAGTTGAGTGTGCCCGCCAAAAACTTGAAGCCAAACAGCTCGACCTGATTGCGTTCAACTATTTTGATGGTAAAAACTCCGGTTTCGAGGTCGATACGAATATTCTTACCCTTATTGACCGCCATGGCGAAACTCTGGAGCTTCCGAAGCTAACGAAGGACGAGGCCGCCGAACAGCTGCTTGATGCCATAGAGCGGCTCACCCCCGTCAACGCAGGTAATGCATGAACATGACCGACTGCTGAATGCCCGGACTATTATTTGAAAGCACAGAGGGCCTCCCTCTGCACAGAGAGCAGCCCTCTCTCCGGTTCGAGGATCTCGCCACGCTCCAGGAGAGGGCAAGGCTCTGCCGGAAATGCCGGCTGGCCGAAACAAGGCGGAACCTCGTCTTTGGCGAAGGCAACCCCTCGGCAGAGCTGCTGGTGATCGGTGAAGCGCCGGGCGCAGAAGAGGATGCTTCGGGAAGACCCTTTGTCGGACGATCGGGACAGCTTCTCGACAAAATCCTGCAGGCAGTCAGTTTTGCAAGGGAGGAGGTCTATATCTGCAATATCCTAAAGTGCCGTCCACCTGGAAACCGCAACCCTCTCGACGATGAGATCGTCTGCTGCATGCCCTGGCTTCTCTCTCAGCTGGAGAGCATCAAGCCTAAAATCATCCTGATACTCGGCAAAGTTGCAGCAAACACCATCCTTGAAAACAAGCTGGCCTTGGGCGCAATGAGAAACAAGCTTGTTCGATGGAGGGAGTATGACTGTTTTGTAACCTATCATCCCGCTGCCCTGCTCCGCAATCCCGAATGGAAAAAGGGGGGCTGGGAGGATGTTCAGCTGATGCGACGCCACTATGAAAAGCTCTCCGGAGCAGGGACTCGACACGAAAACAGAGACGAACCATGATCAAGAAAGCACCGGACAGCATAGATTTCGCCAAGGATATCGATTTCAGCCAGGAGAGTCGAATCCCTCCCTATTCGACCGAGATCGAACAGGAGGTTCTGGCCTGCATCCTGCTTGAGGATGACCCGATAGAGCAGGTCATCCAGATCTTCGGCGAGAATGGCGGTGATGTCTTTTATGAACGGCGTCACCAGATCATTTTCAAGGCCATGATGCAGCTCTACCATAAACGGCAGGCGATCGACATCATCACGGTGAGCGAAGAGCTGCTGAAAATGAACGAGCTCGAACCCGTCGGCGGGCGCCACTATCTTGCCGAGCTTTCGGGCAAGGTAATCAGTGCGGCCAATATCGAGTACTATGCCCGGCTGGCGAAGGAGAAGTACCTCTACAGGAGAATGATCTCGATATCGGCAAAAATATCCGGTATTGCCTACAGCTCGTCGATGGACATCTTCGACCTTGTCGAACACGCTTCTCAGCAGTTTTTCAATATCTCCCAGGCGGGAATCAAGAAGAAAGCCTCCCTGATCAAGGAGCTGGTCAAGAACGGCATACGAATGCTCGAAAGCCTCCGGGCATCGCAGTCATCAGTCACCGGCGTAGGATCAGGCTTTTCCGAACTCGATCAGCTCACGGCAGGCTTCCAGCCTTCAGACATGATCATTATCGCCGCCAGACCTTCGGCCGGCAAAACCGCTTTTGCTCTTGCGCTTGCCCGAAATGCCGCAGTGGATTTCGATACCCCCGTTCTCTTTTTCAGCCTTGAAATGGCAGAAGTCCAGCTCGCCATAAGGCTGATGTGCGCCGAAGCCTACGTCGAATCACAGCTTGTGAGGACCGGACGCATCACCCCTGAAATGATGGGCCGGATCATCAACAGCATGGACAAGCTCAATGAAGCCAAGCTCTTCATCGACGACACTCCCGGAATTTCCATCATGGAGCTTGCGGCCAAGACCAGGCGGATGAAACAGGAGCACAATATCGGTATGCTTGTGGTCGACTACCTCCAGCTGGTGAGTCCGGTCAGGGACGGCAAAACCAACCGGGAACAGGAGATCGCCCAGATATCGCGCTCGCTCAAGGCGCTTGCCAAGGAACTGAACATTCCTGTCATCGCCCTTGCACAGCTCAACCGCTCAGTCGAACAGCGTACGGGCGACCGGCGGCCTCAGCTGAGCGATCTCAGGGAGTCCGGCTCGATTGAACAGGATGCAGACGTTGTCATGTTCCTCTCCAGACCGGAGATGTACGGCAAGCAGACCTTTGAGGATGGCTCATCGACCAAGGATGTGGTCGAAATCGTTATCGGCAAGCAGAGAAACGGCCCTATCGGCGACATAAGACTGCTCTTCCTGAAAAACTATGGACGTTTTCAGTCGCCGGCCGGGAGCTATGTCAGCGGCAACAATTCATCAGGCGATTATCAGGATCAAGAACACTACGCGCCCTCGGCACCGGAGCATGGAAACACAAATGCAGGAACATTCATAACCCAGGACGAAGCACCTTTTTAAGTTTGGACTATGCCAGAAAAACAACACCCACTGAAAGCATCCGTCAATACAGCAAACCCTGAAGAGCGATACAGCGGCATTGGCGCATCGCGAGGCATTGCCATAGGAGATTGCTACAGCTTCGTCAAGGAACAGGGCAATCATGAGATAGAGGCGCTGAACAGAAAAGATATCGGCGAAGAGATCGAGCGGTTTCTCTCTGCACTGCACCGCTCGGAAAAGGAACTCAAGAAAATTGAGCGGGTAACGACACGAAAACTCGGAAAGGGGTACTCCGACATTTTTAACGCCCAGATCATGATGCTTCACGATCCTGTCCTGATTGAGGCCATCAGCAATCGTATCCGCACCGAAAGAAAACCGGCCCATATCGTTATCGAGGAGGAGTTCGACAAGTACCTGGAAATGTTCAGAAAATCCGACGATCAGGCATTTCAGGAGAGGGCCGACGACATCCACGATATCAAGGACCGGATCATCAGAAACCTGCACATCCGGAAGCTGCACTCATGGATACCCGAGGGAGTAATCGTCGCATCACATCACCTTTCGCCGGCCGATGTCGTCCTCCTGAGCCGCTGCAACATCAAGGGATTTATCACTGATACTGGCGGAAAGACCTCACATGTATCTCTGATCTGCAAGTCGCTCAACATTCCGATTGTGGCGGGTCTTGGCAATCTCTCCCAAAAAGTCTCAACAGGGATGCCAATGATCATCGACGGAAGCACCGGAACGGTTGTCACCAATCCTGAGCAAGCCACGCTTGAGCAGTTCAGAACAAAGCAGAGTGAGGAAAAAAAGCATGTCGACGATGCAAGCCTGACCGCCGAACTCCCTGCCACGACAAAATGCGGCGTCAGGATCACCTTTTTTGCCAATATCGACTTCAAGGAGGAGCTGCTCGCCCTCCGCTCGTCCGGCGCTGAAGGAGTAGGCCTCTTCAGAAGCGAAAACCTCTTTACGGACGGCACAAACGTACCAAAGGAGTCCGAACAGTACTCCTGCTATCGGGAGATGGCCGATACCATAGCGCCAATGCCGCTCGACATCCGCCTTTTTGATATCGGGGGCGACAAGCTGATCTACTCCGCCGTCAAGGAGCTCAACCCGAACCTCGGGTGGAGGGGAATCCGCATACTGATGGACATGCCCGAAATACTCGACACCCAGCTCAGGGCGATCATAAGAGCCAATACCAACGGGAACATTGATATCCTGCTCCCCATGATTATGTCGCTTGAAGAGATCCGCCATGTTCGCGCCATGGTAGACCGGATCTATGCTGAACTTATAGCCGAAACAGACCTGCAGATCGACAAGCCTGGCTTGGGGGCGATGATTGAGGTCCCGGCCGCAGTAGAGCTCATTGAGGAGATAACGCGCTGTGTCGACTTCATCAGCATAGGCACAAACGACCTGACGCAGTACACCCTTGCCGTCGACCGAAACAACGTCATTGTGCAGGATCTTTTTGAAAAGTTCCATCCGGCAATTATCCGGCAGATGCACCGCATCATTTCGGCCGCCCGGAGTAACCACTGCAGGGCGATTATCTGCGGCGACATGGGATCTGATCCGCTTGCGCTCCCCTTCCTTCTTGGATGCGGACTGAGGCGGTTCAGCGTTGTCATTTCAGAGATTGCCGACCTCAAGACAGAGGTATCACGCTATTCGATTACCGAGACTGAAGCACTCGCCAGAGAGTGCCTCGCAATCGATACGGCCGCGGGGATAAAGGCGTGCCTGGAAAGGTTCCAGGCAGCCCATTGAGCGAAAAAGAGGGGAAGAGGAACGGGCGAGGCGCCTGCATCAGGGCCGGAAATCCTCAATCTTGGCATTCTTGCGCAGCGAAGCGAAATACTCGGCAAACAACTGTTCCTGCTTTGCCCTGAGAAGCTGAGGTGCAACCCCGGCTCTCTCTCTCTTGAGGTCAAGCCCCGCCGGCAGTGTTTTGCTGTTGAGCAGCACAAGCGCATAACCGTCAATCGTTTTCACCGGCTGCGACAGCTTTCCCGTCACAAGACCCGACATCGCCTCCACAAGGGGACGATCCACCCCGTATCCGGGTATGAAACCGTCACTCCATCGAATCTCCTCAGCGCTGAAAAGCTTCAGCCCTGCATTGGCAGCCGCTATCTTTTCGAGGGTCGCACCCGGCGCTTTTACCCATCCGGCAAGTTTTTTCTCCAGTGCCACACCTTTCTTTTCCCGAACCAGCTCCGCGGTAATCCGCTGTTTCATCTCCTGGTCAAGCAAGCGGTATCCGGTATCGTTCATGCCTGTCAGGCGCATGATATAAAATCCCTTTTCGGTCTCGATAACGTCTGAAAGCTCCCCCTCCTTGCCCTTGAAGGCAAACGCCGTAATCTTTTCACTGTATCCGACGAGAGGCACAGGCGTATGGCGGCCGAACTCACCGGTTTTCTCAACATGCAGCTTCTGAAGAGCGGCAATCTTGTCGAAACCTTTATCCTTGGCACTCATCTGGAAAGCCGTGGCAAGGCGGCGTTCGCTATCGACCGTTTCGGTGGAAGGTCTTATGTTCCTGACGATCTCCGAGCACTGAATGGCTGTCTGGTCAAAACCGGTAACCTTGATGATATGCAGACCGAACTGAGTCTGCACAGGCCCGACAACCGCACCGGGACGAGCACTGAAAACAGCAGCGGCAAACTCGGGCACCATACGATCCTTGCTGAACCATCCTATGTCACCACCCCTCTGGGCGCTGCCAGGATCAGCAGAGTATTTCTGGGCCAGAGCCTCAAATGAGGCGCCTGACTGAAGCTGCTTCATGATAAAAAGCGAAAGATCCCTGACTCTCTGGACATCCCCCCTGCTTGCAGGATTGAAACGAAGCAGTATGTGCGACGCCCTTGCCACAGGCTGAGCGGATGAGCCTGCCTTCTTGATCTTGATCAGCCGGTACTCACCACGGTCGGCTATCGGCCCGACTACCGTTCCCGGCTTCAGATTCGACGAGCTGAAAAGAGCCGCACCGGCTGCAGGTGAAAAATCGGAGCGATTGTATGAAACATTGATCCCGGTCGGACGGTCGCTCTGAACCTTGACAAAATCGCTGTCATTGACCGGACCGGAAAACTCGGCCCGAATCGTTTCGAGCTCCGTGCGAACCGCAAGGCTGTCCTTTCCGGAGGGGGTCAGAGGGAAGAATACGAAATCCGCCTTGCGTGAAGGAAGCTGTTTGAAGAGCTCTTTGTGCTCATCGTAGTACTTCTTGACCTCATCATCCTTGACCGGAAATCCGCTGTCAGCGCCAGCATAACTTAACGGCACGGAGATAAACGAAGCTGAAAAACGGGAAAACTGACGGCTCAGGATATCATCGATCTCCCTTCCCGTAACGTGATCAAGAGTCTGCAAAGCCCTGATAAGCTTGTTGACCTTGAGCTCCTGGCGTACAATCTTTTCAATCTGAAGCCACAGCTCCTTGTTGCGGGGTTCGCGGCGAGCGCCATCGAGCTTCTTGCGATCAATCGAGCCGGTTGCAGGATCGGTAAAATTCTGGCGGATGACCATGGGCGGGGCCGGGCTCTCAAGAGCATCGACAACCTCCCGGTCCTGCAGGGTAATGCCGAATTTCTCAAACTGCTGATCCAGAAGAGTCTGGTCGACAACGATATTCCAGGCCTGCTCACGAAGCCCCAGCTCTGCTTCAGGGGTCATTTCAGCCAACGGGTTCGTTCTCCGATAGTTTGCAGCAAACTCCTTGTAGACCTCGTCATACTGGGCCATCGGAATAACCTTTCCGTTGATTTTTCCCGCCTGGGTGACCTTGCCGGAAAATCCGGAAAAACTCATTCCCCACTCAAAAACAATCAGCCCAAGAAACGCCGCGGCAAGAACGTACATCAGTATATGGGTCTTCTCCCTCAAGCTGGACATTACAGCCATAGCTCATCCCTTCATTAAGATATTGTTATAAAAATCGCGTCAACTACCTTCCCATCCCTCTTTGCCGACAAGCGGCACAAAGGAGAAATGCTGAAACACCTCTCGCTGCAACTCTTCACCGGTTTTGCGAAAAACCGTCATCTGCTGTGAAACAAAGTCGCCTATCGGTATGACCATGCAGCCATTATTGGCGAGCTGCCGCAGCAATGACCCCGGCTCCGAGGGCGCACCTGCGGTGACAATAATACCGTCAAACGGGGCATCTTCCTTCCACCCCAGCGTACCGTCTCCAAAATGGACAACTATATCAAGACCAAGCCGCAAAAAAAGTTTTTTTGCCCTTTCATAGAGCTCGTAAATCCGCTCAACCGTAATCACCGAATAACCAAGAGCATCAAGAATCGCTGCCTGATAACCCGACCCTGTACCAACTTCAAGCACCTTGCCCGCTGGACTACGTTCCACCAGGAGCGTCGTCATATAAGCCACCGTATAGGGCTGTGAAATGGTTTGACCGAACCCTATCGGATAGGCCGAATCATCATAGGCGGTCTCGCGACTCCCTTCAGCAAAAAAAAGATGGCGCTGAACATCCTGAAAAGCATCAAGCACCCTCCGGTTCACAATGCCGTAACGCCCCAGCGCCTCTACCATCTCGCGCCGCCTGAGTTCCAGAATCCTGTCCGGCTTTTTCATGGGATGAAACCTTTCTGCGGTTGCCCCTTGAGTCTGCTGAAAAACTTATCTTTCAATTGAGCGCATCGGCTTTCACTTACCCCTCCGGGAAGGCTAATATTGCATCAAAATCAACAAAAAACAACGCCCGTTGACCAAGTTTACCATTTTCGGCAATAAATACCGCATGGGCTCATACATCATCCTGACAAGGGTTGGAGCCCCCTCCAGAGTGGCATTCGGCAGGTTCCGCAAGGGCGAGTTCCTGACGATACCGGAAGGAAGTTATCTTTATATAGGCTCTGCGCTCGGCACTTCAAAAAACGGCGCTTCGCTTGCGGCAAGAGTGCTTCGGCACGCGACACGTTCGGACGACAGGGCTCCCCATAGCATAAGGGTTGGCCTCCTGAAAATCCTGAAAAATGAAGGCATAGCCACAGAAAACACGACCGCGCCCCCGGCAAAAAAAGTCCGCTGGCATATCGACTACCTGCTCGACCTCCCTCAGGCGGAGATCAGCCACATCCTCCTCATCCGAAGCCCCATAAGGCTGGAAAATCAACTCTCGGAGCTTCTTGAGTCGATTGAGGAATCCTCACTCCTGGCGCCGCGCCTTGGCGCGCAGGATACCAGAAACAGCACGCATATCCTCAGAATATCTGACGAGAAAAGCATCCTGAAGCTGCTCGCGCAAAAGATTCCAGGAATGATTGCAGAGTGAACCTCATTTCGGCTCACGGCCGAGCAGCGCCTCAACAAACGCTGAACGGTCGAAAAGCTGGAGATCGTCGATTTTCTCACCGACACCGATATATTTGACCGGCAGATTGAGTTCACGCGAAATGGAGAGCACGATTCCCCCCTTGGAAGTGCCATCGAGCTTGGTAACCACAAGGCCGGTCACATGGACAAACTTCGTAAACTCCCTGGCCTGCTGCACGGCGTTCTGGCCGGTCGTGCCATCAAGCACCAGCAGAACCTCGTGGGGAGCCTCAGGGATCTTCTTTTTTGCCACGCGCATGATCTTTGCGAGCTCCTCCATGAGATGGCTTTTATTGTGCAGTCGGCCAGCCGTATCGACCAGCACAACGTCGGCATTTCGGGAGACCGCAGAGCTGACCGCATCAAACACAACCGAAGCGGGATCGGCCCCCTGCCCCTGGCCTATGATCGGAACTCCCGCCCTGTCTGCCCATATCTTCAGCTGTTCATAGGCCGCCGCCCTGAAGGTGTCGGCCGCGGCGATAATGACTTTTTTACCTGCCTGTTCGTAGTTGTGAGCCAGCTTGGCGACACTGGTAGTCTTGCCGGCACCGTTGACGCCGACTATCAGAATCACATAGGGCTTGGCGGGAAGCTGCGCATGGAAATCCACTGGATGATCCTGGCCTGTTTCGGCCAGCATCTGCTGCATCACCGCCATCAGCATTCCGTTGAGCTCCGCTTCGGAGCTGTAGGTCTCGTTTTTAGCCCGATCAGTTATGGCATCAACAATACCGAGGGTTGTTTCAACGCCGACATCAGCTCCCACCAGAATCGTCTCGAGCTCTTCGAGAAAGTCGTCATCGATCCCGGTTTTGCCCTTGGTAATGACAGAGAGCTTTTCCCGAAGGGTTTCACGGGTTTTGCCGAGCCCCTCAGTCAGCCTTGATAATTTGAACTTGTCAAAAAAACCCATAAAAAAGGAGATATTGTCTCTGGTTGTTGATTGAAATCAGTCGGACGCGCTGCAACGAGAGTTCGCAGGGAGCGCAGCCCGGACACCAATTTACACAAAATTATGCCATATAAAGCCATATCGGGAATCGGGGAGTTCGGCCTTATCGACAGAATCGCCGAGCTTGCAGAGCCTACCCTCAAAGCCGTTCCGGAACTGCTTTCAGGAATCGGTGACGACTGCGCAATCTACCAGACATCCGGAAAGCTTCTCCAGGTTTCGACCACAGACATGCTTGTGGAGCGAATCCATTTTGATCTCCTGACGACGCCACTCAAACATCTCGGAAGCAAGGCTATCAGCGTCAACGTATCGGACATCTGCGCGATGAACGCCATCCCGCGCTACGCCCTCATCTCCATTGCCATTCCTGCTTCATTTTCCGTCGAAATGGTCGAGGAGCTCTATCGGGGCATGAGCCATGCCGCAGTGGAGTACGGACTGGCAATTGCCGGCGGCGACACCTCCGCATCCAGCTCGGGACTGGTCATATCGGTCTCCATGACCGGAGAGGTATCCCCCGAGCGGGTCACCATGCGAAGCGGTGCAAAACCAGGAGAGCTCATCTGCGTCACCGGATCGCTCGGAGGTGCCGCTGCCGGGCTGAAGCTCCTCATGCGCGAAAAACAGATCATGGTGGAGCACTTCGAAAACAACGAGCCCTACAGCAAAAGCCTCATGGCCGACCTCAAGGAGTACAGCCTGGCCATTCAAAACCAGCTGCTCCCCACGGCCCGACTCGATATCGTAAGATTTTTCCGTGAAGGCGATATTCTCCCAAGTGCGATGATCGACATCTCCGACGGGCTCGCTTCCGACCTTCACCACCTCTGCCGGCGCTCGAACACCGGGGCATTGATTCATGAAGGCCGAATCCCCATCCACGCCGAAACACGAGCGATAGCCGATGAGCTGCAGGATGACGCCATAACATGGGCCCTGCGGGGAGGAGAGGACTATCAGCTCCTCTTTACCATCCCGAAAGAGGAACATGCCGCAATTGCCGACAACCGCGACATAGCCATCATCGGAGAGACCACTGGCCCCGAGGAAGGGATCCGTCTTTCGGATATCTACGGGATGCAGATCGACCTCTCCTCGATCAAGGGATATGACCATTTCTCGTCCTGACGACCCACGTGCAACGAGGAAAAAATGGCCCCCCGCCCAGACCGGTTTTTTTTGGGGAAACCCTTTGAAGATAGTAAATTGGCTTGCCTGTCAAGGCAGGCGACAGGCCGAAGTGGCGGAATTGGTAGACGCCCGGGACTTAAAATCCCGTGTTCAGCAATGGACGTGCGGGTTCGATTCCCGCCTTCGGCACCACATCTGCTTTTCAATACTTTCCCGACTCCTCTCGATGTTGCTTTTTCATGCCCGGTTTTGTAACATTCCGGGATATAATCCGCCGATCGATTGGAGTGCAACGCCCTCGGGGCTTCATATAAGCCTGACAAAAGGAGAGAACTATGCCGTCAATATCGATGTTCTACGGAATCATTATCTATATGTACTTCAGGGACAACAAGCAACACCATACTCCACATAATACATGTAGCTTATCAAGCAGATGAAGTAATAGTTGCAATCCCTGATGGGGAAGTTCTCGACGGTCACATTCCCCAATCAAAAATGAAGCTTCTCCAAGCCTGGATCGAATTGCATAAGGATGAGCTTCTGGCTGACTGGGAACTCACTTTATCCGGCCAGCAACCATACAAGATTGAACCTTTGTGGCGAGCCATGAATCCACGAATTCCGGAAGTTGTTCCAACTGAAAATTACAAGCTGCCCACCCTCTTTACTAATGGAGAGAAAGGATACTTCGACTGCTCCGGACTTCTTGATTTTGGAATATTCCAGGAATTAAGGGACATGAATTATTTCTGGCGGGTCACCGTGTCAAATGGCACTGTAGTATGGCCTCATAAGCAGGATATCTGCCCTGATACGATATACATTGACTCGGTAAAAGAACGATCCTGACATCTCGCATCATTTCATCCTCAACTACATAAATACAAACCCTTACCATCATGAGTTCGGAACCAACGAAGATCCTGCTTACCGAGGACGAAATGCCCCGTCAGTGGTACAACATCCAGGCCGATCTCCCCATACCTCTGCCTCCCCCTGTTGGCCCTGACGGCACACCGATCGGACCCGATGCCCTTGCAAAGGTTTTTCCGATGAACCTGATCGAACAGGAGGTAAGCACCGAGCGATGGATAGAGATTCCCCAAGAGGTACAGGCCATCCTGAAACTCTGGCGCCCATCGCCGCTCTACCGCGCAAGGAGGCTTGAAGCCGCACTCGGCACACCCGCCAAGATCTTCTACAAAAACGAAGGGGTCTCTCCTGCCGGCAGTCACAAGCCCAATTCCGCCGTCCCGCAGGCATGGTACAACAAGCAGTTCGGCATCAAGCACCTCATTACCGAGACCGGCGCCGGTCAGTGGGGCAGCGCGCTTGCCATGAGCTGCAAGCTTGTCGGCATAGACTGCAAGGTCTTCATGGTTCGCATCAGTTTCGACCAGAAGCCCTTCCGCAAGATCATGATGAACACCTGGGGAGCGGAGTGCATTGCCAGCCCGAGCAACCTGACCGCCATCGGGCGAAAGATCCTCGCTGAAACCCCCGACACTCCAGGAAGCCTGGCCATTGCCATCAGCGAAGCGATCGAGCAGGCAGTTGAACGTGACGACACCCGCTACGCGCTCGGCAGTGTGCTCAACCACGTCATGCTCCACCAGACCATCATCGGCCTCGAAGCCCGCAAGCAGCTCGAGAAGGTCAGCCTCTACCCCGACATCGTCATCGGCTGCGCAGGCGGAGGATCGAACTTTGCCGGAATCAGCTTCCCCTTCATCTGCGACAAGATTCATGGCAAGGATGTTCAAATTATTGCAACCGAACCCGAAGCCTGCCCGACCCTCACCCGAGGACCCTACATCTATGATTCAGGCGATATGGCAAAAATGACGCCGATGCTCCCCATGCACAGCCTCGGTCACGGCTTCATCCCCCCGGCCATCCATGCCGGCGGCCTGCGCTACCACGGCATGTCCCCGCTCGTCAGCCATGTCAAGCAGCTCGGGCTGATTGATGCGACGTCAATCGGCCAGATCGAATGCTACCAGGCCGCGCTGCTCTTCGCCCATACCGAAGGTTTCATCCCCGCGCCAGAGACCTCGCACGCGATCGCCCAGACCATCCGCGAAGCAAAAAAGGCCAAGGAAGAGGGCAAGGAGAAGGTCATTCTCATGAACTGGTCGGGTCACGGCCTTATGGACCTCCAGGGCTACGACGCCTTCCTCTCCGGCAAACTCAGCGACTACCCGCTGCCCGAAGAGCTCCTGCAGCGCTCGCTCCTGGCCGTCAAGGATCACCCGAAAGCCCCGCAGATCTGAATAAAAAAACTGCTGTCTGGAAGAGCCGCCCCTGAAAGGTGGCTCTTTTTTTTAGAGCTACCAACAGGTCATGCCTACGGCATTCAGGAGCCCCCTCCCCAGCCGCGCACCCAGCCGCGTAGCGGCGACATGTCGGTAGCCATGGGTGCCAACCCATGGGAATCGTCATCCCATCCGCGCACCCTGCAAGGAACGCAATGACATAAAAAAAGCCCTCGGCGAACCGGGGGCTTTTTTTATGATGAAGATTGCGCAATCGTCTGGATCAGGTGTCGAGCTTCTCCTCGCGCTTGCCTTTCTTTGCGGGGACGGCTCCGTCAAGGAAGCGGAGTTCGCCCTCTTTCTCGTCGAATGATATCCTTATGGTGCTGCCTTCAGTGAAGCGGCCTTTCAGCATCTCTTCGGCGAGCGGATCCTCGACATACTTCTGCAGCGCCCTTTTCAGCGGACGCGCGCCGTACTTCTGGTCGTATCCCTTGTCAACAAGGAACTCCTTTGCCCGTTCATCAATCTCGACCTCAATGCCCATCTCGTGAAGCCTCTTGAAGAGCTTGCCGGCGGTAATATCGATGATCTTGAAGATATGCTGCTTTTCGAGCGCATGAAAGACGATAATATCATCAATACGGTTGAGGAACTCGGGATTGAATACCCGTTTGAGGGCGTCCTCGATGCTGGATTTCATCGCCTTGTAGCTGCCAGTCGAATCATCGGGGGAGGAAAATCCCATGCCGGAACCGGCACCGAAGCTCTTGATATCCTTGGCTCCGATGTTGGAGGTCATGATGATGATGGTGTTGCGGAAATCAACCTTGCGGCCGAGTCCGTCGGTCAGCACCCCTTCATCGAGCACCTGGAGGAGAATATTGAAGACGTCAGGGTGAGCTTTCTCGATTTCGTCGATAAGCACAACCGAATAGGGCTTGCGGCGTACCTTCTCGGTGAGCTGGCCGCCCTCTTCGTAACCGACATAGCCCGGAGGCGCTCCGACGAGGCGACTGACGGAGAACTTCTCCATGTACTCGCTCATGTCGGCCCTGATCATGGCGTCCTCGGTGTCGAAAATGTAACGGGTCAGAGCCTTGGCGAGCTCGGTCTTTCCGACGCCTGTCGGGCCAAGAAAGATGAAGGAGCCGATAGGGCGAGAGGGGTCCTTGAGGCCAGCGCGGGTGCGCTGTATGGCCTTGGTGATCTTCTTGATAGCCTCGTCCTGGCCGATGACCTCCTTGGTAAGATCGGCCTCCATGGAGAGCAGCTTCTTCGATTCCGACTGTGCTACCCTGGCGACCGGGATGCCGGTCATCATGGCAATAACCGAGGTGATATCTGATTCGGTAACGTCATAGACGCTCTCCGAAGCGCGCTCCTCCCAATCCTGCTTGGCCTGGTCGAGCGATTCAAGAAGGTTTTTCTCCTTGTCGCGCAGCCTGGCGGCCTCCTCAAAGTTCTGCATCTTGACGACCTGGTTCTTCTCGGTCTTGATCTCCTCGATGGATTTTTCGAGCTCGAGAATCTCCTTCGGCACATGAATATTGCTCAAGTGCACCCTTGCACCTGCCTCGTCCATGACGTCAATGGCCTTGTCGGGAAGAAAGCGGTCGGTAATGTAGCGCTCGGAAAGCTTGACAGCCTTCTCGATGGCATCTTCTGAGTAGAGCACATGATGGTGCGACTCGTACTTCGATTTGATGTTGTTGAGAATCTGGATGGTCTCGTCAACTGAAGTCGGTTCAACCATGATCTTCTGGAACCTGCGGTCGAGCGCTCCGTCCTTCTCGATGTACTGGCGGTACTCGTCGAGCGTGGTGGCGCCGATGCACTGCAGCTCGCCGCGGGCAAGGGCTGGCTTGAATATGTTGCTGGCGTCAAGCGAACCGGAAGCCCCGCCTGCACCGATGATGGTATGCAGCTCGTCGATAAAAAGAATCACGTCGCGTGAGCGCTCAAGCTCGTTCATGAGCGCCTTCATGCGCTCCTCGAACTGACCGCGGTACTTGGTTCCGGCAACGAGCGCCGCCAAGTCGAGCGCCACGACCCGCTTGTCGTAGAGCACCCTGGAGACTTTGCGCTGCACAATTTTGAGGGCGAGACCTTCAGCTATGGCGGTCTTGCCGACACCCGGCTCTCCGATAAGCACGGGATTGTTCTTTTTGCGGCGGCTGAGTACCTGGGCGACACGCTCTATCTCCTTTTCCCGTCCGATAATAGGGTCGAGCTTGTCCTCAAGGGCAAGACGGGTGATATCCCTGCCGAAGTTATCGAGCACGGGGGTTTTGGTCCGCTCCCCTTTGCGCGGCTCGGGCTTTTTCGGCTGACGCTCGGCTCCGCCGGAGGAGAACGATCCCTCCATCGAAGGCTCGTCCGACTCGCTCTTGCTGCTGGTTATGCTCATCAGTTCATCCCTGACCAGATCATAGGTGACGCCGAACTGCTCCAGAATCTGTGAGGCAATATTGTCGTCACCCTTGAGAATGGAGAGCAGAAGGTGCTCGGTGCCGATAATATTGGATTTGCAGATTTTCGCCTCCAGATAGGTGATTTTCAGCACCTTCTCGGCCTGCTTGGTCAGCGGGACATTGCCCATCTGCGTTGCGGGAACCTTGGGATGCGTGCTCTCCTCTATTTTCTGCTTGAGACTGAAAAGATCTATTTTGAGATTCTTGAGTATCTTGGCGCCGATCCCCTCCCCTTCCCTGATGAGGCCGAGAAGGAGATGTTCGGTCCCGATATAGTCGTGACCCAACCGCAGAGCCTCCTCGCGGCTGAGACGGATGACATCCTGGACTCTATTTGAAAAATTTCCTTCCATTCGTTATGTATCGGTAAAATTGTTTTTTAGTACCCGGCTTCATCGTCTCCTGACATGCAGATGGTACAATCTCTCTCTAAAAAGAATTATATAAAGATAGCGAGTTAAAAGCAATTACATATAATGCAAAACTCCATCACCCTGTTAAAGGTTCTCCTCACTCCCTTTCGCCCATGAATGTCCGGCAGATCCTTATAGACGACAGCAACCCCCTGCACCGGGAGCTCTCAATATACCGAACGGGCAGCATCAACCGGGTAAGGCTTCAGGATGAAACCTACAAAACCTACTCCACACTCGAGCTGAGCGCGCACGACTATGCGGCACTCTTTCATTACGGCATGACGGAGGCGCTCAACTCCCTCACCTTCATCTCCGAAAGCGGTAACGGCCTCGACAGCTGGGATGAAGCGTTCCTCCCCTCGGGCAGCCTCGCCGCCATGCAGAAGATCATCCGCGAGGGGATAGACCGCATAACCCCCGGCAAGGAGGAGCTGATCCTGCTCGGCTGGCAGGATCAACCGGTCGGAGCAACATACCTGAGAAAGATTGATTCAGACGCTTTTCTCGAATTTCTCGCATCCCTCCTGCAGTTTGTCGATGGAGCAGCAAAAGAGGGATACGATCTTGAATTCATTTTGTAAGCAGCGCAAAAAACGCTCCCGGTTCGGGCTATAACGACAGATCTGGATGCGTAAAGCTGTAGTTCAGCGCCTTCATCAGCTTGTCGCTGTTCACCAGCTTGTATGGGGCTGTTTCGCCCGACTCTTCAACGGAAGGGAGCTCAATCCCCGAGGCTTCAGCTGCCCGTCCGTAGTACGCCCTTCTGGAAGGATGAACCGGCGCAGAGGCATTGAACACCTCGCCCCACTGCCGGAGACGGATGATCTCCGAAATGATCCTGACGCAGTCATCCCTGTGGATCAGGTTCATCGGCTGATCGGGGTGGGTAATGGCCTTCATGGTGCCGAGATAGTTCACCGGGCTGCGGTCGTAGCCGACAAGGCCTCCAAAGCGGAGAACGGTTGTCTGAAAGCCGCTCTCCTGCATCAGCATCTCCTCGACGTGCAGCAGCGCCTGTCCGGCAAGGCTCTCCGGGTCAATGGCATCCTCCTCCACAACCTCACGGCATACCGGCGGGTAGACCGAGGTCGAGCTGACAAAGAGCACAGAGCGCACGGTTGACTGTCCGAGAGCGTCTATCAGCGATGAACACTGCTCGATATGATACTCGACAATATCCTCCCTCCGCTCCGGCGGAATGTTGACGACAAGAACATCACTCTGCAGAAAATCGGTTATCTCCTCTCCCTCCATCTCTGGATTGAGGCGAATCAGGTAGGGCTCAATACCCGCCTGGCGCAGCGGTTCAATGTTTTCCTCCGCCGTGGTGGAGCCTTTCACGGCATATCCATCCTTCAGTAAAGCCTCGGCAAGCGGCAGCCCAAGCCAGCCGCATCCGAGTATGGTGATCGTTTCCTTTTGCATGGCGCTGTTTTAGTGTTTCGGTGGCAATGAGGCAATGTACAGCTGCCGCGACTGCAATTCAACTGAATTAATAACGGCACCCGAATCAGGGGCTTTCGCCGCTTCCGGCCTTCTCGATCAGCAGGTCGAGGCAGGGGCCGCAGATGCAGTTTTCATAACGTTCCGAGAGATAGGCGCGCACATGATCCGGAACAGCTTTGGAAGCGCACCAGCATGATGAGGAGAGGCTGCAGGTAAATTCCTTGCCGCAGATAGGGCAGAGGGAGTTTTTTTGCAGACCGGTGTCATGTTCTTCTGGATGTGTCATGGAATCTCATTTTGTATTACGACGTCATCGCCTGCCTGAGAGCTTTTCTCCAGCCGGCAAGCAGTTCATCTCTTGCTGCAGAAGCCATTTCGGGGGTGTAAACAGATGCAACACCCTGGAGCGCAATCAGTTCCCTTGCAGAGGCCCAGAGAGCGCTTCCAAGCCCGGCCAGAAAGGCCGTGCCGAGTGCGGTTGACTCGATCATTGCCGGTTTATGGACCGGAACTCTGAGCAGGTCTGCCTGAAACTGCATGAGAAAGCCGTTGGACGCTGCGCCGCCGTCAACCGTGAGTGACTGGGGTTGAATTCCGCTGTCAGCCACCATGGCCCTGAAAACATCGAAGGACTGATATGCTATCGATTCAAGCGCCGCCCGGACAATATGATTGCTGTTAGCCCCCCGCGTCAACCCGGTGATCACACCACGTACATCAGGCTGCCAGTGGGGCGCCCCAAGACCGACAAAGGCGGGAACAAGATAGACGCCCCCGTTCCCTCCTGCCTGCATGGCCATCGCCTCCGACTCCCCGGCGTGCCCAATCAGCTTCAGCTCATCGCGCAGCCACTGCATAACCGCGCCACCAATGAATACCGAGCCTTCGAGCGCGTAGCAAGCGGCGCCGTTGCGGTCGATGGCGAGCGTTGTCAGCAGGCCGTGCTTCGAGCGGTAAAACTGGCGGCCGGTGTTCATCATCATAAAACACCCTGTGCCGTAAGTATTCTTGACGCTTCCCTCTTCGAAACAGCACTGGCCAAAGAGGGCGGCCTGCTGATCACCAGCCACGGCGGCAATGGGGACGCCCTTGAGCTCCGCAATAGCCGATACACGACCGAAATCGTCCATCGGGCTCTTGACTTCGGGAAGCATCGATTCCGGCACCGCGAAAAGATCGAGCAGTTCGCGGTCCCACTCCATGTCGCGAATGTTGAAGAGGAGGGTTCTTGAGGCGTTGGTAAAGTCGGTGGAATGCACCCTGCCACCCGTCAGCTTCCACACCAGCCAGCTGTCGATGGTGCCGAAAAGCAGCTTATCCGGATTCAGGCCCTCAACATTTTCAAGGATCCACCGGATTTTTGTGGCGCTGAAATAAGGATCAAGGGGTAGTCCGGTTTTTTCGGCAATGCGTTCCCGATCCGCCTCGTACCTCCTGCAAAGCTCGCTGGTGCGGCGACACTGCCAGACGATGGCATTGTGCACCGGGCGACCGGTTGCTCTATGCCAGAGAAGAGTGGTTTCGCGCTGGTTGGTAATGCCGATGGCTGTTACAGAAACACCGGCCACTGAAAGCAGCTCCCTCACCCCGTCCACAACACCGAGCCAGATCTCCTCGGCATCATGCTCCACCCAACCCGCTTCGGGATAGATCTGGGTAAGCGCCCTGTAGGCTTTTGCGATAACGGCACCCCTCTCGTCGAAAAGGATGCAGGTGCTGCCAGTTGTGCCCTGGTCGATTGCAAGAATGGCCATGCCTTAAAATACCCATTCCAAAGAGAAACTCCTTGCATCATCGCATCAACTTCACTCCGCAGCTTCAGCCCGGATACAGAGAGAGTCCATCAGGAATTCTGGTCACGCTCCATGAAAAAGGCAAGGACCAGTGACTCCGCGCATGCTATGGCCGCCCAGAACAACAGTTCGAGTGCAATAAGGGGGAGCGGCTCACCGAACTGATTAAAGGGGGTGAAAAACTCCCAGAACAGGTAGGTCATAAAAAAAACGAGGCCCGCCATCCGCCAACCCCGCTGCAACCACCCTGCAGGCCATGCCGCTGAAACCATGCGATAGATGAATGCATGGCCAACCCCTAACAGAAGAAGGCCTGCGATAACAGGAAGAGGATTGACCGCGATGAGCGGCAGCGGCTCGAGTTTGGTCCATACGGCGATCAGTTTCGCGCTCTGGATGGGGGAGCTGAGCAGAATCCCCTTACCATCCCATCCAAATCCAATCGTCCGGAATGTTAGCAGCATCATCAGATTCATGGCAAGGCCACCCAAAAGACCTGCAATAACCGTTTTTTTCATATAACACCCAGTCGTTTAGCGTTTATCTCCTGAGGAGATGATTCTCCGGCTCAAGGGTAAGCTCGAATGAGAACCAGACCGATCACCCTGTCGCCCTATTGAAAGACTATTTCCCAAGAATGTCACGGGCAGAGAACCACCCGCTGAGCATCGCTCCGGTAAAGCCGCCACCGGGAAAAGTCCAGGCCGATGCGAAATAGAGATTTTTTACCGGCGAAGTGTTCTTCGGACGGTAGAGGGTGCCGGACTGTTTCGGCAACTGCGCATAACCGTAGATCGCTCCGCAGGGATTGAGGGTATAGCGCTGAACCGTCTTTGCCGTGCCGAGCTCATAGTACTCGATCTCCTCCGTTATGCCCGGAATGAGCTTTTCAAGCTTTTTGATGAAGGCTTGCGACACCTCCTCCTTTTTCTGGCGGTATGCCTCCTCGCTGAGCCACTCCCAGTCGCTCAGATAGTCGATGGTACAGAGGGCCCCGAAACTCTTTCCCTTCGGGGCAAGACCGGAATCAATCTGGCTGTAGTCAACAAAGGCAAACCCTCTTTTGGTAATATCGTCGTGCAGAGAGGCAACGATATCTTTCACCGTTTTCGCCTCCTCGTTATAAACAAAGGTAGAGTACGCCCGGTTGTTCAATTCGGAAATCTCGCGCCTGAAACCCAGATAGAGACTCAAAACGCAGCAGGAGGGCCTGAAGCCTGCGGTTTTCTTCTGAATCATTGCCCGCTCTTTTTCGGGGAGCATCGCCTCGACATTGGGAAGTGCGGTATTGGCCACAATGGTATCGGCATAGAGTGTCTGCTCTTCACCCGCACTGCCACGCGTTTTGCGGAAGACAACGCCAACCGCCCTGCCATCCTCAATCAGAATTCTTGTCACCAGCCTGCCAAGCATGACCTGGCCATTGTGGCTGGTGATGTACCCTGCGAGATAATTGGAGAGTTGCTGTGAGCCTCCCTTGATGAAATGACCGCCACCGCGGTAGTAACTGCCCTGTGCCATGCTGTAGTAGAGCAGGGCGAGTTCATCGGGATTGTCATGATAGTAGCCGAAGTTGGCCAGCAACACCATTTTGAGCTCTTCATCGCGAATAATGCCATTCAAAAATCCGCCAATCGTCCTGTAGTCACCAAAAAGCAGGCCGGGATGAAGCAGGGGAAAGAGAGGAAAAAGCACCGTCAACACCTTGCTCGTAGCAACCGAAATATGAGGATAGAGTAACGGCATAACCGGCATCAGAAGCCGCTGCTTCCAGTGCGGAAGATTCATAAAGCGGAAGGTCTCACTGCGAATGGCGTCAATAGTGCGAAAATATTTTCGGATCCCTTTTTCCTCGGCTGGAAAGTGATGCACAAACACCTTGATTGCCTCTTCCCCCTTTGCCGGGATGACAATGTCCGTGCGCCCTTTTTTAAACCGGTAAAACTCCGGGACTTCAACAAAATCAAGATTCTTGAGCACTTCCAGTTCATCGAACACCTGCATTTTTGAATCTTCCGAATCAAGACCGTCCATCTCATGGAGGCCGGCTTCAACAAGAAAATCTTTTCGTTTGAAGGTAGTCGCACACCCTCCTGGCACCGTATGCTGTTCCATCAGCAAAACCTTTTTGCCCTCTTTGGAAAGTTTTGCTCCGGCCGTCAGGCCACCAAGCCCGCCTCCGATAATGATGACATCAAAATCCTTCATTTGATAGCGTTTTAGGTTTACGTCCCAGTCACAGAAAAAAAGTACTCTCCATGCGCGACGAAACCATTGACATATGTCACATTCCTCTGCTCAATAGGGCAACAAAAATCGAGCATACGCGATCTTCAGCGGTGGTTTTCTGGAATAGGGGCTTATCCGGGCCAGGCCGCAACAGTCGCAAAAGTGGTGGGCGTTACCTTCCTTTCCGGGTCACAATGGCTTTGCGGATACGGCTCAAACTTTCACGCTCCATGCCGAGACAGGAGGCAATGTGGTAGAGCGAGACTCTCTCAAAGATATTCGGCCGCTCCTTTACAAGCCACAGGGAGCGAGCCTTTCCATCCATAAAGAGAAAACTTTCGACTCTCTCGGCTGTCATTCGGGCAACCTCCTCTGCCTTCATTCTGCCGAACCGCTCCCGGTTTTTCGATGTATTATAGGCATGCATCAATAGATCATGCGGCAAAGGGATGACCACTGAATCCTCCAGCGCCTCTATATAAAACCGGCTCGGCTTCTGGTTGATAAAACTCTCGTAATCGACGACAAACTCATTTTCAAAGAAAAAGCCTGTGTTTATCTCTTTGCCATCCGAGAGGTAGTAGATCCTGAACAGACCCGAAGTCACAAAGCAGATCTCCCGGCAGATCTCTCCTTCCGATAACAGAAGCTGTTTTTCGGCAAAGGTTGTGACTGAAAGAAACGGTTCAAAAAGATCGAGATCCTCTTTGGTCAGAAAAGGGACACTCTCCATCCATGCCTTGATTTGCTCAACTCCTTTCATGTCACTGCACTCATGATTTTGCCCGTCAGCAAAAAAGTCACAAATACCGCAACCTGATGGCGAAATAGTCGCGTACAAATATATGGATTTGCGGAACAATATTGAGGCAACATCCAGGGTTGCAAGGATAGATACTCAAGCCACTTGCCTTTCGGGAAACTCCTAAAGGTAGCGCATCTGGATGTCGAACTCAATCAGGCTCTCGCCGAGAGTGAACTTCGAATCGGCAAACGAAGGCGGGCCCATGCGGCTTTTCGGATTGTTCGAGCAGCCCACACCCTCTTTGGGGATGCCGATCAGAAATATTGTATCCATTTTCCCGTTACCGTTCTCGTCGTGATAGGCGCTGACAGCATAGACCCCGTAAGGAACGTTCTCGATCGTCGCCTCGCATTTCGGGTCATCAGCCTGAATGAAGGTGCTCTGGACAGCTTTCTCGAACTTGCCCGGAAACCCGTCACGGGAGGAGAAGAGCGCAATGCGGATATGCCCTTTGGTGGTGCGAAGCTTGCTGAAACGCATCCTGATACTGCCGGTGGAGGGCGTTGCCGTGTCAGGGGCGACGCTCTCGGCAGCATTGGCCCCCCAGAGGGCCGTTATCATAAGAAACAGGAGGAGAATGGCTTTTTTCATGAGGTAATGAATGGTGTTATCAATAAAACGGTGTTCGGCGGGGTATCACTCGCCCTGCTTCTCGGTCAGGTACTTCCAGTACTTCATCGGCATGTTGGATTTCTGGAGGCGGGGGTTCTTGCGGTCCGGAATGGCAATGGTCTTGAAGAAGGCTTGCCAGAGGGCCTGCACCGCTTTTTCATCGTCGGAAAGGGCGGGGGCAGTAAACTGTTCAATGGTGCCGAAGCGAAGCTTGCCCTGGCTCCACTGCGCCGCCGTGCTGCGCTTGAGGTCGTAGAGAAACCAGTGCTGGGCTCGAAGCCTGCGGCTGAAGTGCCATGCGAGCGGCTGGATGATGTTGTGATCAGGCTCCATTCTGGCAAGGTAGGCGCCGTCACGGAGCTTTTCGAAGCGAAGCAGTCCCTCCATGCGGTGCAGCTCCCGCGATGCTTTTCTTGAAGTGCCAATAATATCGTTCACCGCCGGATGGGTCAGGTACCCCTTGATTGCATCCCCATGGCGCAGTGCGAGGGCGCAGTAGCGGAGCAGGCTTGTTTCCATTCCCTCCTTTTCGGAAAGCATGAAAAAGTAGATGATGCGCGCCGCATCGGGAGCAAGGTGCTTCAGCCGCGAAAAATACGCTTCGGCACGGGCCTCGTCGGTGGCAATAAAAAATCCCTCCTCAAAAAAGGTATCCTCCCTTTTGGCAAGCATGAGGGCCTGGGGATCGGCCTCATCTTCAAGAATCCATGCAATTGCAGAGAGAAGTCCGTCCGCAGAGCCGTCGTAGAGATAGCGTTTCATGGAATCAGGCATGGAGGCCGGGAAGAAGCATCTGCCGGGAAGGTGCCGGAGCAGAGGGCTGATGGCCGTCACTGTTCAGGAGAAGCTGACGGATAATAAGAGGAGAGCTGCCTGTTGACGCCCAGGAGCTTCCGGAGCAGATAATGAAATATTTTGCGCGCTTCATGACGACCCCGATCTTCTTAAGACCATCGGTGGTGATGGCTGAAAAGCGACGGGCGGCAATGATGCGTTTGGCAGAGGTCACGCCGATTCCCGGCACCCGCAGAAGCGTTCCGTAGTCCGCGCTCTGGATTTCAACCGGAAAAAATTCGGGGTGGCGAAGGGCCCATGCGGTTTTTGGATCGAACGACTCGTCGAGAAAGGGTTCACTGTCGGAGAGAATCTCTTCGGCTGAAAAACCGTAGAAGCGCAACAGCCAGTCGGCCTGATAGAGCCGGTGCTCGCGAAGCAGCGGCGGTGAAGCCAGTACAGGCAGGCGGTTGTCGCTGAGGACGGGAATGTAGGCCGAGTAATAGACCCTCTTGAGATTCATCTTTTTATAGAGTCCCTGGGAGAGGCGGAGAATCTGGAAGTCGCTTTCAGGGCTTGCTCCGATAATCATCTGCGTGCTTTGGCCAGCAGGAGCGAAACGGGGGGCCAGTCGGGTTCGGCGCCGCTCAAGTGAGTTCGTCGCTATCTCCTTGCCGATAAGCGCCATGGGCTGGAGAATGCCATCTTTCTGTTTCTGGGGAGCCAGCCTTTTGAGCGACGCCTGTGAGGGAAGTTCAATATTGACACTGATGCGGTCGGCGTAGAGCCCCGCCTTTCGAACCAGCTCGTTGCTCGATCCGGGAATAATCTTGAGGTGAATATAGCCGCCGAACTGCTCCTCTCGGCGAAGTGTTTCGACCACGCTGACCATGCGCTCCATGGTGTGATCCGGGCTCTGCATGACGGCGGAGCTTAAAAAAAGCCCCTCAATATAGTTTCGGCGATAAAAATCGAGCGTCAGGTCAACGACCTCCCTGACACTAAAGGATGCCCGCTCCACCTCGTTCGACGAGCGGTTGACGCAGTAGGCGCAGTCGTAACGGCAGTCGTTGGAGAGGAGAATCTTGAAAAGGGAGATGCATCGGCCGTCATCCGACCAGGAGTGGCAGATACCGCTGCTGGAGGTATTGCCGATACCCGTCGAAGACCCCTCCCTCCGGCTCCCGCTCGAAGAGCATGATGCATCATAACGCGCCGCACCGGAAAGGATCTGCAGTTTCGAATGGATATCCATGGGGGAAATATACAGAACCGGGAAGAGAAAAGAGGTGCAATTGAGGTGCGGGTTGAAATGAACCGCAGAAGTAATTCAGAAAAAGCAGAAAAGCCGGGGAATGTATGCGAAAAAGAGAGTCGGCGTAGCGGGATTTGAACCCACGACCCCTTCCACCCCAAGGAAGTGCGCTACCAGGCTGCGCTATACGCCGATATGAAGAATTCGGGAGTAAGTATAAAAAAATCCAGCGATAAATGTACTATTTTTTTCGGCTTTCCCCGTTTTCCCTACAGCCATGCGCCCTGCAGAGATCGCCCTCTACCGGAATTGTCAACATTTTTGTCATAATTGCCAAAATTTCCTGAAGTTACGCAAGAAGTAACAGCGACAGGGATCCTGAACGGACAAGAAGCCGTATTTAATTTTATCAAAGTAACTTAGCGAAACCAAGGCGCCCAATCAGCAGACCCCTGCCCTCCCGTCAGCCTGAGACAGAAAGAGATGAAGAGTGGAGTTCTCAACATTCCATCAACATTTGTGGAATCCTTATTTGCCTGGAAGCCGGTGCTTCAGGTAGCCTATAGCGGGCGGCATTACTGATACGAGAATAATTCCGAGAATAAGGAGCTTGAAGTTCTCCTGAACGACAGGAAGTTGGCCAAAAAAGTAGCCGCTGTAGCAAAAAAGAGCGACCCAGAGCAGTGCTCCGGAAACGCTGTAGCCAATAAACCGGCTGTAGGGCATGGCGCCGATACCGGCGACAAAAGGAGTGAATGTTCTGACAATGGGAATGAAGCGGGCGATGATGATGGTCTTGCCCCCGTATCTCGTAAAAAAGCCGTTGGTGCGAACGAGATGCTCAGGGTTGAAAAAGCGGGATTTTTCATAGCTGAACACCTTGGGCCCGATTGTGCGGCCAATCAGGTAGTTGAGATTATCGCCCGTTATGGCGGCAGTAAAAAAGACAAGGAAGAGCAGGTTCGGATCAAGCGATGATCCCGCTATCGAAGCCAGTGAGCCGGCGGCAAAAAGCAGGGAGTCCCCCGGTAAAAAGGGCGTTACCACGAGTCCTGTCTCACAGAAAACGATAAGGAACAGAATACCGTAGAGCCACAATCCGTACTCCCCTGCAAGAGTGACGAGATGCTTGTCGATATGAATAATAAAGTCTGCCAAAAAGAGGAGTATGCCAGTCAGGGTGTGATCCATGTGCTCGAACGTTTATAAGTAGAAAAGGAGGGCGCCGTACAGGAGCCGTCGTAATGTACTCAATGATGCGTATTCCGGCAAAGCAGCGGCATCATGATGCTGGCCACTACAGGGCTAATAGAGGTGCTCAAAAGTTCTTATTGTTATATATATTAGATTTTGTTTTCGACACAACCATGCAAGCCCATGAGTTACTTAGAGTCCAAACGCTGCCGGCTCTACTATGAAGACAGCGCAGAAAACGACCCCGAGGGCAGCCGCAAGCCGGCGGTGCTCTTCGTCAATGGCTGGGCCATCTCCGCCCGCTACTGGCACCCGCTTGTAGAGCAGCTGTCGGCAAACTACCGCTGCATCACCTATGACCAGAGCGGCACGGGTCGGACCATCATCGATGGATACGCCCCGGACTTCACCATTCAGGGATTTACCGACGAGGCGGGCGAACTCATCGAGCATCTCGGACTTGACAAAGAGAAAAAACTCCATATTGTGGGTCACTCCATGGGGGGCATGGTAGCCACGGAACTCTGCCTTCGATACCGCAATGCGCTGGTATCGTCAACCATCATTGCCTGCGGCATTTTTGAAGACACAGCTTTCACCTCCTTTGGGCTCTTCATGCTCGGCGGCCTTATTGATGTGTCGATGAACTTCCGCAATATCTTTTTGATCGACCCGCTGAAAAAAATGTTCATCAACCGGGCCGCAGCCAAAGAGATCGGCCAGAAATACCGCGACATCATTGTCGAAGACTTCACCCAGTCCGACAAGGAAGCGACCAATGCAGTAGGAAAGTTTTCAATCGACCCTGAGGCGCTGAGAACCTATACCCGTCACGTCCTGCTGATCACCGCTCCGGTGCTCTGCTGTGTCGGCATGGAGGATCACACCATTCCGCCGGAAGGCACGATCACCCTCTTCAACAAACGCAAAAAAGAGTCCGCATCAGCGACCAACCTTGCGAAGTTCATGGATCTCGGCCACCTGCCCATGCTCGAGGATACCGCAAGATTTGCCGCCACGCTGAAAAAACATTTTGAATTTGCGGAACAATTGCATAAAAAGAGTCCGGAAGAACAGACAGGCAGCAGGGAGGCCTGATCTCCATCTCCGGCTTTCGGCACATAAACTGCCGGATAAAACCCTAAGATCAATCGCTACAGTGAGCAAACTATTTTCCAGAAGTCTTCTTCTCTTTTTCATTACGCTCATCGCCTTCACACTTTCTACGCCGAAAGCATGCGAAGCGGGCTCTCTTATCGGCCTGCCGAGCATCGAGGAGCTTGAAAACCCCAACCCTGAACTGGCCTCCCTCGTCTATTCGGAAGACGGGGTACTCCTGCACAAGTTCTTTCTGAAAAACCGCACGTTTATTCCGCTCAAGTCTATTCCGATGTCGGCACGCTACGCCCTCATCGCAACGGAAGATGTGGCATTCTACAGCCACTGGGGCGTTGATCTGCGTCGTCTGACGCTGGCGATGGGAGAGAATATCATCAAGGGTCGTCGGCGCTGGCAGGGTGCGAGCACCATTACACAGCAGCTTGCAAAAAATCTCTATCTGAGCCAGGAACGCACCGTCACCAGAAAGCTCAAGGAGCTGGTAACGGCAATCGAACTCGAAAAGACCTATACGAAAGACGAGATTCTGGCCCTCTATCTCAACACCGTCTATTTTGGAGCAGGGGCATACGGCATTGAGGCCGCTGCCCTTACCTATTTCGGCAAACAGGCATACCAGCTCACGCTGCCGGAGAGCGCCTCGCTTATAGCAACACTGAAAAATCCTACCGGCTATAACCCCGCGAAATCACCAGCCAATGCCATCGGAAGAAGGAACCTCATCCTCTCCCTGATGGAAAAGGAAAATTTCATTACCGCCAAACAGGCGGCAGCAGCAAAGAGAACGCCGCTTGTGCTGAAATACACCGGCGTCAATCGTCAGGGCCTGGCCCCATATTTTACCGAGTATATCCGCCAGACCATCAAGCCGACATCGATGCTGAGCAACATCGACCTCTACCGTGACGGTCTCTCCATCCAGACGACCCTCGACAGCCGCATGCAACGCTACGCCCAGGAGGCAGCGACAGAGCATCTTGGTGAGCTTCAGGCCGCATTCGACCGCTCATGGCACTGGACAGAATCGCTGAAAAACCAGATCATCACCGAGAGCGAACGATACAAGGGCCTTAAGGAGGACGGACTCAGCGACCAGCAGACAATGGCCCAGCTCAAGGCCGATCAGGCCTGGGTCAACGAGCTCCTGCGCTCGAAAACGAGGATTCAGGTAGCCCTGGTGGCAATTGACCCGACCAATGGCCACGTCAAGGCATGGCTCGGCGGCAACAGCCTCTCTCCTGACGACTACAAGTACC
Source organism: uncultured Chlorobiaceae bacterium (assembly GCA_903824045.1). Lineage (GTDB taxonomy): Bacteria > Bacteroidota > Chlorobiia > Chlorobiales > Chlorobiaceae > Chlorobium. Next base: position 14,455 of record CAIJVD010000007.1, on the reverse strand, counting down.
AGTTCGACCATGTCTGGCAGGCAAAGCGACAGCCTGGGTCTACCTTCAAGCCATTTGTCTACACGACAGCGATCGACAAGGGATTGCCGGCAAGCTTCACGGTGCTCGACCAGCCGCTTCAGCTTAAAAGCGGCAACGGCGTCTGGTCGCCGAGGAACTCCGACGGTTCGTCAGGAGGCATGACCACCCTGCGTGCCGCCTTGACCCGCTCGCTCAACCAGGTGACCGTCAGGCTCGCCTACGAGCAGCTCTCCCCATCGGAAATCATCACCTATGCAAGAAAAATGGGCCTCAACTCGCCGATGCCCACCAACCTCTCCATCGCCCTCGGCACCGCCGAAGTCTCACCGCTCGAGCTTGCCGGCGCCTATGCAACCTTTGCCAACAACGGCACATGGACTGAACCGCTGTCGATTTTGAAGGTGCAGGACAAGCATAACCACCTGATATCGGAATCAAGTGTAAACCGCAGGTTTGCTATTGATTCGACAACCAACTTTGTGATGGTCTCAATGCTCAAGGATGTCGTCAACAAAGGCACGGCGGCCTCCATGCGCTCCCGTTACGGTTTCGACATCGAAGCGGCAGGTAAAACAGGCACGACCCAGAGCATGAGAGACGCCTGGTTTGCCGGCTTCACTCCACAGCTTGTCGCCGTGGTCTGGACAGGGTTCGATGACGAGCGTATCAAGTTCACTTCGATGGAGTACGGCCAAGGCGCACGCGCAGCCATGCCTATCTGGGCAAAGTTCATGAAGCGCTGCTACAGCGACCCCTCACTGAAGCTTGAAAACAGGTATTTCCATATTCCCGAGACGGTTATTGCGGTGCCGATGTCCGGTCAAACCAACGCCCCATCGGAACTGCTCGGCAACGATGTCTATATCGAATACTTCACCCCAAAAGGGTTCAAATACTATCAGTCGAACCCCGGCAGGGCTGCTGGAAAAAGTGCTGTGCCGGCAGAAACCCTCACAGCTCCTGCTGAAGGTGCCGTACCATCAGCCGCACCCGCACCCAAAAACCCAACCCCGGCTCCACGCAAGAAACCGGAGAAGACATACTGAGTTCCTGTTCCTTTAATCAAACAACCGCGTTTTTATGCAATCGGTATTAGTACTGGATTTCGGGTCACAATACACCCAGTTGATCGCCCGTCGTATCCGTGAACTGGGCATCTATTCTGAGATTCTTCCCTACAATACCTCTCCGGTAACCGTCAGGGAGCACAACCCAGGAGCGATCATCCTCTCCGGAGGACCGACCAGCGTCTATGACGAATCGGCCATACTGCCCGACCCCGGTATCTTTTCGCTCGGCATCCCGATACTCGGCATCTGCTATGGCCTTCAGGCCATCGCCAAACATTTTGGCGGTGAAGTTGCCAGCTCTTCGAAACAGGAGTTCGGTCGTGCCAAAATCCTCATCAAGCGTGACGGCGATCATGAGAGCATGCTCTTTCACAACATTCCCGACTCCGACGTCTGGATGAGCCACGGCGACAAGGTAACCAGGCTTCCTGAAGGGTTCCGGGTAACGGCGAGCAGCGGAAATTCCGAAATGTGCGCCCTGGAGACCTACGGCAGCAAAGGCGCCCTGAAAATCTACGCACTGCAGTTTCACCCCGAAGTGCAGCACACCCTCTACGGCCGCCAACTGCTTTCGAACTTCCTGATCGATATCGCAGGCATCAAACCGGACTGGTCGTCTAAAAGCTTTATCGATCACCAGATTGATGAGATCCGCCGCAAAGCCGGCAACGAAACCGTTATTTGCGGAATCAGCGGCGGTGTTGACTCAACCGTTGCCGCAGTGCTGGTAAGCAAGGCGATTGGCAAGCAGCTCCACTGCGTCTTTGTCGACAACGGACTGCTCCGGAAAAACGAAGCAGAACGAGTGATGAGCTTCCTCAAGCCCCTCGGCCTGAAAATAACTCTTGCCAATTCCACCGATCTCTTCCTGAACCGCCTTAAAAGCGTCGCATCTCCGGAAAAGAAGCGAAAAATTATTGGCAGAACCTTTATCCAGGTCTTCGAAGAGCACATGCACCAGGAAAAATTCCTCGTGCAGGGCACCCTCTATCCTGATGTTATTGAAAGCATAAGCGTCAAAGGACCGTCCGAAACCATCAAGTCGCACCACAATGTCGGTGGCCTGCCAAAACGCATGAAGCTCAAGCTGATTGAACCGCTGCGCGAGCTCTTCAAGGATGAGGTGCGTTCAGTCGGGCGGGAACTCGGCATCGCAGAGGACATCCTCATGCGCCACCCCTTTCCCGGCCCAGGGCTTGCGGTCAGGGTGCTCGGCTCAATCACCAGGGAACGGCTCGACATCCTTCGTGAGGCAGATGAAATCTATATCGACGAACTGAAAACCAGCGGACTCTATCAGCAGGTATGGCAGGCATTCTCCGTTCTGCTCCCGGTGCAGTCGGTCGGCGTCATGGGCGACAAGCGAACCTACGAAAACGTTCTTGCCCTCAGAGCTGTCGAATCATCGGACGGTATGACTGCCGACTGGGCTCCGCTTCCGCACGACTTCCTCGCCCGCGTCTCAAACCGCATCATCAACGAAGTCCGAGGCATCAACCGCGTCGCCTACGATATATCATCGAAACCCCCGGCAACAATCGAGTGGGAATAATTTAGATTTTTTAACTACTTATTTTTTGAGGAGTTACTGGACTTGTAACTCCTCAAACTAACCTCAAACTGCAGCTATTTCTCGCACATCCGCCTCTTGGTATCTCCTCGCTATTGCAGCTATTGAACAACGTGCCCACCCTCAGGCATTTTAACGCTTCCTGATAACTATTTCGATGGCACACTCACCAATCGGTGCCTCGACGTTCTGTGAAGCAAACCATAGAGATTTAAAGACCTAATATTGAGTTACGCTCACAAGTCGATGTTTTCAGTCGCGGTAGGGATGCCTGTTACCCGGCACCCCCCGCACAGATCCGTACGTGCGGAACTACCGCATACGGCTCCTGCCTTGAGTGATGGCGAATCGTACCTCCGGGAAGTCGTGGCATAGTCGGAGGCGCGGGAGATAAGCATCTACGATGGGCGTAAATCGTTGCCAGGTCATAGCTGTTCCTTTCTGGCTACGGCGCCTCAGGCTCCAGTACCACGCTTTGGCCACAAGGTCTCTGAAGCTTTTCAGGGCCTTGATGTTTCCCGGTACGCCAAAGTATTGCCCGTAACCCAGCACAACACTTTTCAGCCAGATTCCTGTCTCTTTTATGGGTGCGTGCATCCTCATCCTGAGGGCATCCTTGACTTCCCGTATCGTTTGGCGCAGTCGTTTGCTTATGGTCTTCCGTCTCAGAAAGTAGCCTCCTTTCCGGTTCTTGCTGCACAGGTGTGTAAACCCCAGAAAATCAAATCCTTCCGGTTTTCCCTCTCCCCGTTTCTTCCGTCCTTCTGCGGCATATCGACCGAACTCTTTCAGACGGGTTTTCTCAGGGTGCAGTGTCAAGCCGTAACCGGACAACTGTTCTTTCAGGGCTGCAAGATATCGTTCCGCCTCGTTCTTGTACTGGAAGCCCAATACCATATCATCGGCGTATCTCACAATGATGACTTCCCCGTTTGGACGGGTTCGTCGTTCATTTTCCACCCATTCGTCCAGTGCGTAATGAAGATAGATGTTGGCCAGCAGCGGCGAAATCACCGACCCCTGTGGTGTGCCTACTGTTTGCCGATAGATGCGTCCGTCTTCGCTGTATCCCGTCTTCAGCCATTTGCTGATCAGGCGCAGTATCCGTTTGTCTCCAACTCGTTTTCTGATGAATTCGAGCAGGCGTTCATGCGGTATGCTGTCAAAGAATCCTTGCAGGTCTGCATCCAGTATCCAGTTAATGCGCTTCGTCAGAATGGCTGTTGCCAAGGCATCCAGCGCTCCGTGCTGGCTTCGACCGGGCCGGTATCCGTAGGAGAATCCATAGAATTCTGTTTCATATATCACCGTCAGCACATTGACTACGGCTTGTTGGACAAGCTTGTCTTCTATGGCCGTTATGCCCAGAGGGCGTTTATGACCATCGGCTTTCGGGATATACGTCCTCAGTACCGGTTTTGCTCGATAGCTGCCTTTGTGGATTTCTGTGTGCAGGGTCGGCAGGCGTTCTTCAAGCCGCTCTTCGTAACCCTGCCATGTCACACCGTCGATTCCCGGCGCTGCTTTACGATTCAGCTCATAAAAGCTTTGGCGGAGCAGTTCAGGAGTGATGTGGTGCAGCAGTGCAGTAAAGCAGTCCCGACGAGTCGGGATCAGTTTTGGCTCGTGTTCGCACGCCTTCGAGTCCGAACGACACCATGTTCCGGCTCTGTATCCGGCTGCTGGGTTCTTCTCCGGCGTTCCTCCTGGCCGGTGTCCTTACCTCCACAGCCTCCGTCGAAACAGGGGTTTCTCTGTTCGGCTCCTTCTCGGGTACTATTACACCGTCCGACTCCCGGTTCGCTTCTGCATCAATTCTTCGGGTTCTCTCCTTCATTGATACTACCCTCCTGCCTTTTGCCTTTGGCCAGGGAGCTTGCCGGGTCTCCCGATTCCCGTGTAGAAAGCGTCCACACATGCTGCTGGTCTTTAATTCCGCCGTAGCCAACCATACCTCGCCATAACAGTACGGTCAGTGTTGCTTTCCCTTTCGTTCAATAAGGTATGCCTACGGATTGGGGTAATTTCGGAACTCATTACAGCGCCTGCGCTTTCCCCTGTCAACGCTTTTCACCATCGCATTGCTGACGATCGAGGCTTGACTCGGGGCTATGATGGCTGGCTAAACCTTTCATATAAGACTCTTGCATTCTTTACTTTCTACCGGTTTTAATCGGCGCTTTCCGAACGTCCCCTCGTTGTTGAAAAAGCGGATAACGGGCTGTTTTGAATGGAGTTATTGGGGTTTAGGAACAGCGGTCTGGCGGTTGGAACTCAATAGGACGCCTGTGTTTTCCCCTGTCAACGCTTCCCCATTCCATTGCTGGATATCGAGGCATGACTCGGGGCTATGATGGCTGGCTATGCTTTTCATGTGAGTAACTTGCATATTCTACTTTCTACCAGTTTTTATCGGCGCTTACTGGATGTCCTGCATCCCACCCCTGAACGGCTATCGAACTTTAACTGTTATGTTAGCTATCGGCAGAGCAGGCCATGAGTAGCTTCGGGTTATTGTACTTACTCATTCCACAACGACCTCACTGTAATATATTTTTGCTTGGGACTGTTCTGTTTGTCAGGTATCGTTGGAACCAGCAAACCAGCTTTGAGCAAAGGTGCCAGAATCTCTGCCCGGAAATGTTCTCGGTGCTTTAACCCCAAGAATACCTGAATCTCTTCTCTGCTTCTGGCCTCAGAACAAAAATCCAATATGGCGTGCAGCTTCTCCCCCCCGACTTGCTCGGTAGCTTGCTCGGTAGCTTGCTCGGTAACCGGAAAACGACGAAATACTGCGCGTACAAAGCCGGAGAACTCGTATTTCAGGGGTTCAAGGCCTGCCTCCGCCAACAGTTTTTGCATTCGCATCACACCGGTACCCATCTTTTCTATGTACTCAATCCGCTGCATCAGGTTGGCGATGTTAGGATTTCGCAGCAGGCTCACCTTACCGAAATCTTCAACCTTAAGACCTTTGGGCAACCCTCCCGGACTGGTTATCTCCACCCGGTCATCATAAATTTCAATCATGACATTGGCACCCTTTTCAAAATAGTCCCGATGGATCACTGCGTTGATGATCGCTTCGCGAAGAGCTTCATAAGGAATTTCCGGAATCTCCCTGCGCGCCGGAGATCCGTCAAACTCATAGCGAACTTTAAGATGCTGCTTGAGATAGAGCACTGCCTCATCAATGCTTTCGACAATGTCACGGTTAAAATCCTTTCGATCGAGCACGGTCACCTTGTCCACACCTTTATATATAGCGCAGGTTACACAGGTATGAAAGTAGTGATCCGCAAGGTTCCTCGAAAAGAAAAGCACAGCGGTGTTGTAATAGAAGCATTGGCTCTGCTGTATTTCTGCCGCGTGCAGGTTCCTCAGCATGGAGGTCGTTTCCATAACCCTGGAAATTCCAGCCTTACGTAAAAATTGATCGAATTTTGTTTCATCGAAATCATCAGCACTAAAATCACGCTTGATCAACTCATCGAAGCGGACCTTGCCTTCGGATTTCACAAACTCCAGAATCTCATCCCGATTCATCTTCTGAGCATTGGGGCCGGTTCGATTATAGAAACCAGATGTACAGCGATATGGTTTGTCCGTTCCTTCCCGAACCTCGACGATCAAAATGTTCTGAAACTCCTCAAAAAGAATCTGTACGGGCGGATCACAATTGCGGGCAATATCCTGTATCTGCGACTTGACTTTATTGGTTATATCAAAACCTTTGACACTCTTGTCGTCTGCGATTCCCAGAAAAATGAACCCGCCTGAAGCATTAGCAAATCCAACAAACTCCTTGTCAAGGTTGGAGAGCTGCTCCTTGAATTCAATGCGATAGCCTTCACCTTCGGCCAAAACCATGAGAAGTTCCTGCTCTGTCATACACCCACGCATTTCTTAAGTTTCGAAATCAGGCCACCGATCTTTCGCAAGAGATCGTGAACCATCGCCAGCAGAAATAAATTACGGAAACGGTATGGATATCGCTAAGAATGAAACTGGGGGGAGAGATCAATAACCACCGGAAGCAAATTCTGAAGCTGAACTGTGGGAAACAAGTAGAGTTTGTTACGAACGTCCCCTCGGTGTTGAAATAGCGGATAACGGACTGTTTTGAATGGAGTTATTGGGATTTATGGACAGCGGTCTGGCGGTTGAAGATCAATAGGGAACCTGCGCTTTCCCCTGTCAACGCTTCCCCATTCCATTGCTGGCTATCGAGGCATGACTCGGGGTGTGAAGGGTGGTTGTGCCTTTCATGTGAGTAACTTGCATACCCTACTCTCTGCTGGTTTTCATCGGCGCGCTCAAAATTTCCAGCACCCCCTCAAAGCATGAACTGAATGAAATGAATACCGTCCGCCCCTTCAGTACATCCGAAGCGAATTGCTTCAGTCATTATTGCTTTTGATCCTTGCCCGCAGCCGCTTCCGGCTCAGAAAGTAACTTGTCATTTTCAGTTCCTCCAACTATTGCCATTTGCCTCCGCAACAGGATGTTTCCGACTTTCGCCAAATAAGAACGTGCTTGGTCACCGTTCGCTTCAAGGAATTCATATCCAACTTTCTCCAATTCGGCTGCTGCTATTCGATTAGCCTGCCATTTCCGTTGAAAATCGCCACTTGTTGATATGGTTATAAGGAGAGCAGCGGCTATCGAGAATACTGCGGCCATATCCTTCTTCGCTTCTTCACTTCGTATGAACGATTCAAGCTTCAGGGTCAGTGCCGCCAATGCACTAAGCAACGCTGATGCAAACGTGCAGCCCCAGTATACACCGCTCCACATAGAGGCACTCCAACGCGTTTCTATAAAATTATTGAGGATTACACTTGCTACAATGGAACGGTCGGACAGCTTTTGATAACACATTGTGGTGAGCGCTTTCTGAAGAGCTTCGCTTCTTGGCCATATATTTTGGTTTGTGACGATGCTCCATGTACCAAAAGCTATTACGCAGATAACAATCATAGCCACCAGTAACTGCATTATTGAAAGGCGCTTGTTGTGTTCGCTCATATTCTCCTCCTTTTCTTATCCTGACATTGTTGAGAATGATCAATCTATATCAGAAAAAAAATAACCGGACAGCTTACCTCGAATTTCTTACTGCAAAGATATCGATCTTTCCACTAAAACTCAACAAAAAGCAAAGTTGCGGGCGAGGAGAGATCAGAATATAAACAACACTCATCACCCCAACAGAAAGGGGCAAACGGATAACGGTGGAAGGCTGAAATGCCGACGCAAGTAGAGTTTGTTACGAACGTCCCCTCGTTGGTGAAATAGCGGATAACTGATTTTATAAAATAAAGTTATCGGTAGAACAAGGTAAGAGGGGTGAGGAGTTATTATCGTTATCAAACAATGCCCCCGAAGTTGAACTCGAATCCTGGAACCTGGACAAAGGATGCTTGACAGCCGTTCATCAGCATGTCGGATACCAGATAACGATAAGGTACGAGATTCTACAGAAGTGAGCAACCCGCCTCTTTATTTTGTGCTGTGAACAGCACCGGTTGGGTTATTGTGTAAACGGTAAAACTTTGTTTTTGGTGGTTTCAATATAGGATGTCCCCTCGTCCACACAACGACTTCCGCGAAAACCGCCTCAGCAACAGAGTCAGACTGGAACAGGAAATAATCAACTTCGAGCTATTTTTGGCAGCACTGGGGAATATGTAGATCAGCAGGTGCCTCAAAAAGAAATTCTGTTTACCCCTGGTAACGCTGATCCCAACCTGTCGGGATCGGCATCTTGCCACGCTTCATACCCACGATCGATTAAAGAAGGTTTCGCATAGTGATATAAACATGCTGTGGGGCATCGTAATAAAAAAAGAAATTTTCCGAAAGCATTTATTCATTGATGGATAACGCCGAACATAAGCCGCAGCAGTACCGTTGCGAAGCGGAGGCGTGGTCGTCGGCTTGATGCTCTTGTTAGCCCGACGCCAATGCATGAATAACTGACCCATCTACAAACAGAGCCCTGCTTTGATAAGAGTTTGCCTTTACCAGCAAGCCAACCAGCTGAGTTTTGCCGTCCTTGAATAGAAAAACTGGTGAGCCGCTGAAGCCGTCATGAAACGTGAACAGCTCCGATGGGAACAACTCAATCTCATGACAGCCAGGGTGAGTACCGAGGCCGCTGTACTTTGCGTCCATGACGACACCCTGCTCCTTGAGGCCGCTAGCCTCCGCACCTTGAAGCTCCGAAGGATAGCCTCGAAAAATTATTGAATCACCTTTTGTGAGGAGGCTCCAAGGCCTTCTTTCAGTATCCAATTTTGCATTGACGAAGGGCTCTGATATTTCATCGACTGCGATGCGGTAGAGGATTACATCGGTGTACTCAGGGCTTTCAGGGCCAGCATATTCTTTGACGATTACTGTTTGATCTAACGGCAAGCTATACCGAGAGCCACTGCGGTAGCGAAAGAAGACTGAAGTTGCGCTATTACCCTCAACCACATGCCGCGCGGTAACAACGTACATGGCACCCGCGACGTCTGCCACAAAGAAAGTGCCGCGTACCGCGTATGGCCACTCGTCGTACCCGGTTTCGATCAATACCGGCATGGCAGATTTGATTGCCTTCATAGGGCTAACAATAATTAGATTGATCCGCCTAAACCGAAGATTTTTGAATGGTAATCCAAATAATACATGCCTGACAACCCGTCACAAATGATCTACTCTTCAGTGAAAACAGTACCGCAATATAATACTGTAAAGCTACAGATTTTTCCGTCATAAATAAACAAAATAAAAGCAGGTAAGAGAATTGTCGGGGCATCATCAATCCATAATCCTATACTCGACATGCAGGGTAACCGAATAGTGCTGAAAGACTGAACTGCGGATGAAAGTTTAAAGAATTGTAATTTTCACATCGACATTACCCTTAAAAGACAAACAGCGCATTTTCGATAAATGTCAAGAGAACCTGCGTAGCTCGGCTATTCTTGCATGGATATCGGCATCAACTCAGTAGTGACTTATAGTCCGTGGTCTGATAGTCTACCTTTGCGTATAATTACGAATTATGGAAAGCACAACTAAACTGTTACTTGCTGTAGCCAAGACAATAAAAGATGAGCGTGTCTCTATTGGATTGAGCCAAGAAAAACTTGCAGAAAATTCAGATTTAGACAGAACGTATATATCTGGCGTTGAGCGACTTGCTCGAAATCTTACAGTAAACTCACTTGAAAAAGTAATTAAAGGGCTAGGGCTAACCAATAAAGCCTTTTTAAATAAGCTTTTAATCAACATCGAGGAAAAAGAATGAACTCTCCGTATGCAGGTAAATCAAAGTCTGAATGGAAAAAAATCACAGAGGCACTCATAAAAAAACACCCTTTTTCAAAAGAAGAAGTAGTATCAGTTGTACGTATGTCTTGGGAGGCAATATTTACTTCACATATCGGTCCATTCCAAATTGGGAAAGAAATATTTCCAGCACCACAAATTATCAGCTTTTTTTTGCATGAACTAGTTGCTCACAATTTCAATATCAAATACCCAAAGATTTTTCGTGTCGGGAAAAACAAGACTGAAAAAGATATTCATTGTGTTACTGATGAAGATTTCTCCGTAGAAATAAAAGCATCTTCAAACAAATCCCAGATTTTTGCAAACCGTAGTTACGCACAACCTGCAACGGAAGGGCAAAGAAAAAACAAAGACGGTTATTTCATAACAGTAAACTTTGAAAAGCCAACAGAAAAAAACCCAAAACCGAATATTACCGCTATAAAATTTGGTTATATCGAACATTCCGACTGGATTGCTCAATCTGCTTCAACTGGTCAACAAGCACGATTATCTCCTGAAACATATAGTTTGAAATTTATCACATTGTACTCAAAATAGAGATAAAACATTTTCCTCTTGTTTTTTTACTTGATAAGTTCGCTCGAGACGCCATTTAATTATCTCGCAATAATCAGGTCTTATTTCAAATCCAATACATTTACGACCATTATTTATGCAACTAACTGCGGTCGTACCTGAACCCATGAACGGGTCTAACACTATGTCATTCTTATTTGTAAAGCCTTTTACTAGCCTATCAATAAGATCTGTTGGGAATTGCGCCGGATGATCAGTCCTTTCTGCTGAAGCCCTATTGTCTCCTGATGTAACCTTTGCTATTTGCCAGACATCAGATGGGTTTTTCCCAAGTGTATTGCACCTGAGTTTTCCGTTTTTCTTTTGGTTGGGATATTTTACATCAGAATCTCTGATTTCATCAAGATTAAAAGTATACTCAGAAGCGTTTTTAAGATACCAAAGAATTTTTTCATTTCGCGGTGACAACATTTTTTTGCAGGCCACACCTGCACCGTAGTTCCAAATTATCTCTTGCTGAAGATAAAAATCAATATGTTCCCACAGTAGATATGTAATCGGAACTGCTTTTCCTTTTTGCGGCACATCAACATACCCAACATTTAAAAGAAACGCACCAGAATCCGAAGTTATGTCATAAATGCTGTTAACGATATTTGAAAGCCAATCCCGATATTCTACAAGTCCAATAATTTCTTCGTACTCTTTTCCAATATTATATGGAGGGCTAGTAATCGTACAATCAATAGCTAAGTCTGAGTTCTTCAGTCTGTTAATACCATCTCTACAATCAGAGTTATAGATAATCACTGACTCTGATTCGTAATATGGAGTACCGAGAGTTTTTATAAAATCTTGTGTGCTCATAAGTTTTAAAATAATCAAATGTGGACTATAAGTCAATACTTCATTTTTCACTCTCTGCTTAACAAGGCGTTTGTTGAACCATTTAACTCGCAGTTTTTTGAATACAAAACCCATGTAACACATAAATTCTGAACCAGACTAATAACTATTAATTGATTTAATAAAAGTAACTTATGCGATATATTTCTTTTTTTTCGGAGACTTGAGTGCATCATTATAATAAAATACAGTTTACAACCTGTCAACTATACTGCAAACTCCATTAAAAATAGCTCCGCAGCGTAACACTCAACAAACACTTCTTCATTGGGTTAATAATAAACCGATTATAAGAGCTGGGGAGAGCTTATTGGCTGAATCTTCTACAAAAGAATCTTTCTCCCCGATCTGTCGGGAATTTTCCTAAAAATCTTGACTCATCGATAGTGTTGCAAGTGCCCCGATCCCTGCTCGCCCATCCTCACCGTCCCCCCTGTTTTTGAAGGTTCGGAAAACAACACTATCTTGACAGATGTTTTTGCTGAGAGTCGGGCAGGAGTATCAACGTATTGCGATATAATGTTTTGTTGATACCGCGAACCGGTGCGAATAACCTTATCAAGCCACAATGAGCGAGCTTCTCTTGATCAATATTACAGAACGCCTTGCCGGGTGGTTCCTTGGGTAAACGGGTAGCGACGAAAACAAGTTGAGTTAGTTACGAACGTCCCCTCGTCGATGCTTTCTCCGGTTTTCATCGGCGCTTTCCGAACGTCCCGGAAGCTGGAAGCTGTACACGCCAGCCCATCGGATTGAGCTTGAAGGAGAGACGCTAAGGCTCATGAATTATCTCTCTTAGGGCATAACGTAAAGCTGACCGGCGCTGCGCGGCTTTATCGCGCAGCGTCCAGCGACCGAAGAGAGCGAGGTCGAGCGCCATGTTATGCGGCATCATTCTCTTTTGGGGGCAACCCGTCCGGATGATTAAACCAAAGATTCCCTGTCTGCTCGAACCCTTGCTGCTTCCATTCTCGCCACTCACCCAAGTCCATTGGTCCGTAACCTGGATTGCTCTCAGAGTTTCCGTCTGGGATTAAGCCATGGTTTAGTTCATAAGCGAATAAATCAGCCTCCGCCAATACAGCTTCGAACGCTTTAAGCCGAGCTTCGGCTTCTCACTTCTCTTCAGGCTCACTCTTGTCTTCCGGGATTGGTTGCGTGCTCCTCGCACTTTTTCCTCGCCTGTAAATTGCATATGCGATTATTCCCGCACCTACTACTATGGCCAATGGAATAGGAAGTAGAGAAATGCCCCAGAGCAATGCTGCAACAGCCGCGAGAGCAAAACAAACTAAAGTTACATCAAATGCATACACGGCGGCAGACAGGTACATCAACAAGGGTAGCCAGAAAGTAAAAATAGAAACCCTTGTTGAATCACCAGCGTCTGGTGCCGCTTGAAACGCGTAGCTTCCTGTAACAAGAAGGACAGCGATGGTCCATCTCGTTAGCCTGTCTGATGGAAAATCGCTAGATTCCCCGTACAAATCTCGAAGGCGTAAGTAATCGTCTCGATCCATAGGGGCAACGTTATTCGAGCGGAAGAAACCAAACGTTCCGCGAATCGTCCAAATGGCCCCCAACACGACTGCCGAGGCCAGGAAAGGTAATGGGTGAATTTCGATTGATTTACCGAAGTGTCCAATCCAATCCTTCTGTGACATCCAGATGTTGAGCCCTACAGCGCTAGATGTACCCGCAACAGATAGTACCAATATCTCTTTCCATACGCTCCTGGCTGACCGTTCAGATAGGGGGACTATTGCTTTAGGTTCCAATTTAAAACTCCCCTAATTGCTAAATTATTTTGAGATTCTGGAGACTGAACGCTCGGTATCAAAATGCATAACGAATAAATAAGCTGCGGTGCCAAATAATACGCTCCGTCAGCACCGCCGCGCTTCTCGCCGTCAGCTTAATTTTTTGGTTATGCAATTTTGCATTTTTTCAAATCAAATTCTGTAACCGAAGTAACAACTTAGCACACAAGGCAGCAATTCCTTCGCCATTATTAAGATATTGGATATATCTCAAATGACGCAGGTCAAAAGGGATATCGTATTCTGACTGAGTGATTAATATTGTTTCACGCCCGAGTGTGTGAGCAATCCCTATCTCATAAAACACATTTGGATTACGCTTTGAGCAATCACATATCACAATTTTTGAACGATCAATTAACGATACAACATCTTGAATAACTGCAGGATTCTCCCAAATATCGTCAGCACGTCGACAGTGCAAACCTACAGATTCTGATAATATTTTTATTTTCCCGTATACATTGTCAAAATCCGGATGGAATGGCATCATTGCAGAAACTAGCGTAGGCTCAATTCTCTCGGGGTCTGAAATTGTAAAGACTTTTGGTTGTTGTCGCCGTGGTTGAAGATTATGTAACAATACTTGAAAAAGGTTTATGTCCTTAATTGCCCAATGAGTTCGACTAAATTCAAATGTGTCAGAAATGCCAAACTCTTGGGCAAAATCTTCAATAACTGAATTGGTAAAAGGAGGAATGCGTGGATCTAAGGCATATTCAAGCAAAACGTCTTTCCCTGTTATTGCTGCATGAATTATTGTTCCGACTCGTACTTCCCTGCTCCTGTCACCAAATGTTTCTTGCATGAATAGGCATGGAAGTGACGATAAAGCACTAAAATTAATAGTTCCATCTGCAGCACGAAAGTTTGCAATTAATTCCTGATCCGTATATTCGAACACACGACCGATGGGCATGGTATCTCTTGATTTTGCCCATCCACTGCCACTAATTAAAAGATTGAACAATTGAGTCTCCTAAAATGTATGGCATTTCGCGGAATTTAATGGAAACTAAATTTCATTTTACTGCACCCGCTATAGTTGCATTTCAAGCTTCCCACAGTAAAAGAGAATTCTTATCCTGTAGCTTTCGAAGCTCCTAAACCCTCTCGAACTTGCTTTTAATAGCTGGATCTTGCTGTTTATGGCTTCAGATACAGCGTTTGAGACCTTGTGCTTGAAGTAGTTGACAATATTG
>CAIJVD010000006.1 GCA_903824045.1 uncultured Chlorobiaceae bacterium | reverse complement strand
CTGGCAAGTTGCCACCTTAAATTCGGCCTCTTATTGTCTGGTCAATAGGGTCCACTTCAATCACTATCCAGCCCCGAATTGTCAGGATTTACGGGCATATGGCATGCGTTAGTTGAATTTGTTGTGAACGTCCCCTAAGTCATGCGTTAGTTGAATTTGTTGTGAACGTCCCCTAAGTCATTTCCCAATGCGTTTCTCGCCCGGGTCTTATGCTTATTCAAACAGAGAGAGAAATCTCCAGACTCTACGCGAGCAGAGATCCCATACCGAACGGGCGGTGTAGCGTCCTGAAGTTCACGTTTTCACGAGCGTCCCCGTGGCTGAATCCCCAACATGTCGCCGCTATGCGGCTGGGGGAGGGGCAACAAAGAAAAAAACAAGAACGGGGGCTGGAAAAAAGAAAACAAGGCCGGGGCCGCCTGTCGGTCAGAGGTTATCGAAGTGGTGGAGGTCTTCGATGTCGGGGATGTCGTCGTAGCCGATGGAGAGGCTTTCTACCCGTTCTGTGGGGGCTTCACTGCTGATGGGTTCAATGATGCGGATCTCCTGCTTTATCTCTGGCTCCTTGCGTGGCTCTTGCTCCTGGGGGGCTGCAGAAAAGAGACCGAGCTGACGGTCGTCAGATACTGCGGCAAAAGCTTCCCGGCCATTGCTGCCCGACGGCAGATCACTATCCTCTTCAGCATACCACGCCATCTCTTCGGCAATCACTTGCGGTACGGGCTTCTGCGGAGCGGATTTCCTGCGGCGGGAAGTAGTGTGGGTGGTTGAGGCGGCAAGGGATTCGAACTGCTGTTCAAGGGTTTCGCGAAGTGATTCGTCGAGTTCGATGCGCATGGAGTGGAGCATCTGCATGGTGACGGTGCGGTGCTCGGCAAGCTCGCGGCGAAGGTCGCGGCCGGTCGCTTCGATCTCCTTGAGCTCCCTTCCGGGCCAGCCGGTGACGATGAGCGCGATAACTGCGGCGAGCAGCAGAAGAGTTATGACAAGCAGTGTAATCATCAAGCGGGGGTCCTCTCTTGTTTGATATCGAGAAGCAGCTTCTCTCCGAGCGCACGGTTGGCGCTGACAAGGCCCTGACCGGTGATGGTCGTGTTGCCGAGGTAGTCGAAAGATAGGCCGCCGGCTTCGGTGACGATGGGGATGAGTGCGGCGCAGTCCCAAGGGCTCATGATTTTATCGACGGAGACCTCTGCTCGTCCGGAGGCAACAAGCATGTGACCGTAGCAGTCACCCCAGCCTCGTACAAGCCCGCCACTGTTGCGAAGCTGGTCGACGGGATGGGTTGATGAGCGATCGAGCAGGTACTCCTTTTCGGTAAAGAGAATGGTTGCATCGGCGGCGGAGGCGATGGATGAAACCGAGATCGGTGACGCGTTGTGGAATGCACCGCATCCCCTTTCGGCATGGTAGAGATCGCCGAGCGCGGGAAAATTGATAACGCCAAGCTGCAGGAGACCTTCGACTTCGAGCGCGATCATGACGCCGTAGAGGGGCACGCCGTGAATGAAGGCTTTGGTGCCGTCGATGGGGTCTATGATCCATCGGCGCCCGCTGGTGGAGGGCCGCTCGTCAAACTCCTCGCCAAGCACGCCGTCGCCGGGATGCTTTGAGGAGATGGCTGCACGGATGAGCTCCTCGGCATTTCTGTCGGCCTCGGTTACCGGGGATGCGTCACGTTTGGTAAAAACCTGAAGGGATTTGCGGCGAAAGTAGTCGAGGGTGAGCCGGCCAGCCTGTTCGGCAAGCTCGACTGCAAGCTGGAGATCGGGAGTCATGCGACTAAGTATCGGTTTAACAACATATAAAACGAAAATATAACATTATTCTCACCGACTTGCCGACAAGGGCGGTTATTACCCTTTTTTTTTGAATATTCAGGGGTGCCTTTATTAATAAAAGCCAATATATCCCTTGATGCGGCGTGTTGAAACGAGAAGCATAGAAAACAACCCTGCCACAAGAAATGCAACGCACTGCCGGGAGGTGGATGCGTTGCCCGCCAAGTTACTCAATCATTATCAGAAAAAACAATGAAACGCCTGATTGCCGAACGTGAAAAAGCCCGCCTTGGAGGGGGAGAAAAACGCATCGATGCACAGCATAAAAAAGGCAAGTTCACCGCACGCGAACGCATAGCAATGCTGGTTGACGAGGGGAGCTTTGAGGAGTACGACATGTTCGTCACCCACCGCACCACCGATTTCGGCCTCGACAAGGAGCACTATCTTTCTGACGGCGTCATCACCGGTCACGGTACCGTTGACGGCAGGCCCATCTACCTCTTTTCACAGGACTTCACGGTGCTCGGCGGTTCGCTGTCGGAGACCAACGCCCTGAAAATATGCAAGGTCATGGATCAGGCGATGAAGGTCGGCGCACCGCTCATCGGCATCAACGACAGTGGCGGAGCTCGCATCCAGGAGGGGGTACGAAGCCTTTCGGGCTACGCGAGCATCTTCCAGCGCAACGTGATGGCATCGGGAGTGATCCCGCAGATTTCCGCCATTTTCGGCCCGTGTGCCGGCGGCGCAGTCTACTCCCCCGCCCTGACTGATTTTGTGGTGATGGCTGAAAAAACCAGCTACATGTTCGTCACCGGCCCTAAGGTTGTCAAGACCGTAACCGGAGAGAGCATTTCCGAGGAGGATCTTGGCGGCGCATCGGTGCATGCAACAAAGTCGGGCGTGACGCACTTTGTCGGTGCAAGCGAAACCGAAGGGATACTGCTTATCAAGAAGCTGCTGAGTTACCTGCCACAGAACAACCTTGAGGAGCCCCCTCTTGCGCTCTGCGACGACCCGGCCGACCGCCTCGACGACAAGCTCAACTCTATCATCCCCGAGAAACCTTCTATTCCCTACGATGTCAAGGACGTGATCTACTCTATTGCCGACAACGGCGAGTTCCTTGAGGTACAGCGGCAGTATGCGCGCAATATTGTGGTGGGATTCGTCACCTTTAATGGCATCTCCACAGGAATTGTGGCCAACCAGCCGAACTATCTGGCAGGGTGTCTTGATATTAACGCTTCACGCAAGGCGGCAAGGTTTGTGCGCTTCTGCGACGCCTTCAACATCCCGATTGTCACCCTCGTCGATGTTCCAGGCTTCCTTCCGGGCAGCGCCCAGGAGTTCGAGGGCATCATCACCAATGGTGCCAAGCTGATCTTCGCCTATGCGGAGGCAACTGTCCCGAAGATCACCATCATTCTGCGCAAGGCATACGGCGGTGCTTACTGCGTCATGAGCTCCAAGCAGCTGCGCGGGGATGTCAACTACGCCTGGCCGTCGGCTGAAATTGCCGTTATGGGGCCGATCGGCGCTATCGAGGTGCTCTACAACAGGGATCTGAACGCTATCGAAAACCCTGAGGAGCGGGCGAAGTTTGTGGCCGAAAATGCTGCAGATTACCGTGAAAAGTTCTCGAATCCCTATGAAGCCGCCAAATACGGTTATATTGACGATATTATTGAACCACGCAATACCCGGTTCAGGATTATCCGTGCCTTGCAGACTCTCTCGACCAAGAAAGAGAGCAATCCCCCCAAAAAGCATTCGACCTTGCCACTGTAAAACCGGAGATGGCCATGACAATACTTGACCTGCCGGCAGTGATCGATCTTTCGGCAATCGGGATCGAACACATCCGGCTCGCAATTACGGGCTACAGTGCGGTTTTTGCCGCGCTCTTTCTGCTCGCAATGCTCTTTATCCTTCTGCCGAAAATCCTCTCCTGGAATGTCCGCAGAAGGAACCCCTCGCGTGAAAATGATCCACAGGATGCACTCCGGGGTGGCATGATCCCCGGTGAGGTGAGCGCAGCCATCGCCATGGCCATCTCACTCTACTTTGCCGAGCTGCATGATCAGGAGACCGCAATCCTGACGGTCAAAAGGGTCGGGAAGAACTACTCCCCGTGGAACTCGAAAATCTACAATGTTATCAACTTCAAAGGGCATCAACGATGAGACGATATAAATTCACAATCGCCGGAAACCGCTACAGCGTTGAGATAAAGTCCCTCGAGGAGAACATCGCAGAAATAGAGGTAAACGGTACATCCTATCAGGTTGAGCTGGGCCAGGAGATCAAGACGCCGCAGACGCCGAAACTCGTCCGCTACACTCCGCCTGCACCCTCAAAAGCGCCGCAGCCACTCAATACTCCGGGAGTGAGCATCCTCAAGGCTCCCCTGCCGGGCACCATCATTGCCATGAATGTAGAGCCGGGATCAGAGGTTCGGCCGGACAAGCCGGTTCTGGTGCTTGAAGCCATGAAAATGGAGAACAACATCTTTGCCGAGAAAGCCGGCATCGTCAAGACCGTAAGAGTCGCAGTAGGCGATACGGTCATGCAGGGCGATATCCTCCTGGAAATTGAATAACATGATTATGGATGGACTTGTACAGTTTTTGGGGCAGACCGGAATGGCCAATGCAACACCGGGAAACCTGCTGATGATTGTTGTCGGCCTGGTATTCATCTACCTTGCCATCCGCCACGAATATCAGCCGATTCTTCTTGTTCCGATCGGGTTCGGCATCCTGATGGGCAACGCCCCCTTTCTCCAGCACAACATTCTGGCGCTCGGCATTTACGACGAAGGCAGTGTGATGAACTACCTCCACATGGGGGTGCTGAAAGGCATTTTTCCGCCGCTGATCTTTCTCGGCATCGGGGCAATGACCGACTTCTCTCCGCTGATGTCGAACCCGAAGCTTATCCTGCTCGGCGCGGCTGCACAGCTTGGGATTTTTTTGACCTACATAGGCGCTTTGAGCCTCGGCTTCACCAATCCCGAATCAAGTGCTATCGGCATCATCGGAGGGGCTGATGGCCCGACGGCAATATTTCTCGCCTCACGTCTCGCGCCGCATCTCATCGGCCCGATCGCTCTTGCCGCCTGTACCTACATGGCGATGGTTCCGCTTATCCAGCCGCCAATCATGCGGCTGCTAACCACAAAGGCCGAGCGGACGATAAAGATGAAACCGCCGCGTTCGGTCACAAGGCTCGAAAAGGTGATCTTCCCTGTCGCTGGCATTCTGCTCTGCGGATTCATGGCGCCGGGTGCCATGCCGCTGCTCGGGATGCTCTTTCTCGGCAACCTGCTCAGGGAGTCGATGGTGACCAAGCGGCTCGCCGATACGGCAAAGAGCACGATTATCGACATCGTCACCATCATCCTCGGCGTCACCATCGGCGCCTCGACACAGGCTGGAACCTTTCTGACCGCAGCTTCGGTAAAGATATTTGTCCTCGGCGCCACCGCATTCATGATCTCAACGGCCGGCGGAGTGCTCTTTGCCAAATTTATGAACCTCTTTCTCTCTGAAGGCAACAAGATCAACCCCCTCATCGGCGCAGCCGGTGTTGCAGCGGTGCCTGAAAGCGCAAAAGTAGCGCAAAGCGAGGGACTGAGAGCTGATCCATCGAACCATCTGCTGGTCCACGCAATGGCGCCAAACGTCGCCGGCGTGATCGGCTCGGCTGTGGCCGCAGGCATTATGATGAGTTTTCTGCTGTAGCACGAAAAGGAGAGCTTCCTGAAGTCCCCGGATTTTCGTATTTTTAGCCTTTTAAAATCCATAATTCGCCATCAGCCATGAGCCAGCTCAACTTACTCAACATTGTCCAGCGTCCCAGAAGGCTTAGGAAAAGTGCCGCCATAAGGAACCTTGTGCAGGAGCACACCCTGAGTGTCAACGACCTCGTCTACCCGCTCTTTGTCTGTCCAGGGACGAACGTTGTCGAAGAGGTATCATCAATGCCCGGCAGCTTCCGCTACTCCATCGACAATGCAGTAAAAGAGTGCCAGGAGCTCTGGGATCTCGGCATCCAGTCCATCGACCTCTTCGGCATCCCTGAGCGGAAAACCGAGGATGGAAGCGAAGCATTCAATGAGAACGGCATTATTCAGGAAGCACTCCGCGCCATCAAGGCAAAGGTTCCTGACCTCTGCATCATGACCGATGTAGCCCTCGACCCATTCACCCCTTTCGGCCACGACGGCCTTGTCGAGAACGGCATCATCCTCAACGACGAAACCGTCGAGGTGCTCTGCAAGATGGCGATCTCGCATGCAAACGCAGGTGCTGACTTTGTCTCCCCGAGCGACATGATGGACGGCCGCATCGGCGCCATCCGTGAAGCGCTCGACGATACCGGTTTTTCAGATGTAGGAATTCTCTCCTACGCCGCAAAATATGCATCGAGCTTCTACGGCCCATTCCGCGACGCACTGCACTCGGCTCCGCAGTTCGGCGACAAGTCGACCTACCAGATGAACCCCGGCAACACCGACGAAGCGATGAAAGAGATTGAGCTCGACATCATCGAAGGCGCTGATATCGTCATGGTCAAGCCAGGACTGGCCTATCTCGACATCGTCCGCCGCGCCAAAGAGCGCTTCGATATCCCTGTTGCCATCTACCACGTCTCGGGCGAGTACTCGATGGTCAAGGCTGCTGCCGCACGCGGATGGATCGACGAAAAACGGGTGATGATGGAGTCGCTGCTCTGCATGAAGCGTGCCGGCGGTGACCTGATTTTCACCTACTACGCAAAGGAAGCCGCAAAGCTTCTTCGCTGATCGCTGACGACAAGGATATTCAATTCTCAAAATTAGCCCGGCTGTATCGTTTGAAGGTACAGCCGGGCATTTTATCAATGCCATGATACGATACTTCACAGCAGGCGAATCACACGGCCCGGCACTTTCGGCAATCGTCGAAGGCATGCCTGCAGGCGTACCGGTTTCGGCCGAAGAGATCAACATTCAGCTTGCCCGGCGTCAGCAGGGATACGGGCGCGGCGGACGCATGAAGATCGAGACCGACCAGGCCGAGCTCCTCTCCGGCATCAGGTTCGGCAAAACGATCGGCTCCCCGGTTGCTCTCGTTATCAGAAATCGCGACTGGGAGAACTGGACGAAGGTCATGGCGCAATTTGAGAAACCCACTGAAGAGGTGGCAAAAATCACCATCCCCCGCCCCGGTCATGCTGACCTGGCCGGCAGGATCAAGTACGGATTTGACGACATCCGCCCGGTCATTGAGCGATCATCGGCAAGAGAGACCGCTGCGAGGGTGGCCGCCGGAACGCTTGCAAGAGTATTTCTCAAAGCGCTCGGCATAGAAATCGGCAGTTGCGTCACAGCAATCGGGCCGGCAACGGAACTCGGCTCTGAGGAACAGCTCTCTCTGTTCCTTGAAGAAGGGGCCGAATCGCTCTCCCGCCAGGCCGATCTCTCGCCGGTACGGATGCTCGGCAAGGATGCTGAATCGGCTGCACTTGCGGCCATCGACGCCGCCAAGGCCAATGGCGATACCCTTGGCGGCATCATAGAGATCTTCATCACGGGTCTGCCGCAAGGGCTCGGAAGCTATGTGCAGCACGACCGACGTCTTGACGCCGCGCTTGCCGCAGCAGTGATGTCGATTCAGGCCATAAAGGGAGTGGAGATTGGGCCTGCCTTTGAAAACGCCCGGAAGTCAGGCTCACAGGTCCATGACGAGCTGCATCTTTCGGGAAGCGGCGAGTTGGTAAGGAAGAGCAATCGTGCAGGCGGGATTGAGGGAAGCATGTCGAGCGGCCAGACCATCCATTTGAGGGCCGCCATGAAACCGATTTCATCGCTGCTTTCGCCCCTTCAGTCGTTCGACATCGAGACCCTGCAGCCGACCCCTTCACGATTCGAGCGCAGCGATACCTGCGCGGTTCCCGCAGCGGGAGTCGTCGCCGAAGCCGTTGTGGCCCCGGTGATAGC
This sequence comes from uncultured Chlorobiaceae bacterium, assembly GCA_903824045.1. Taxonomy (GTDB): domain Bacteria; phylum Bacteroidota; class Chlorobiia; order Chlorobiales; family Chlorobiaceae; genus Chlorobium. Next base: position 175,429 of record CAIJVD010000006.1, on the reverse strand, counting down.
AAACGCCCTTCTGGAAAAGCTCGGGGGTGATCATTTCGATGAGATAAGCGAACGGCTCGAGCGCTACAGAAGCTCCCTCAGGAAGAGCTTCGGCGCCTGAACGCTCTCAGGCCGGAGGCTGGACATCAACCCTCTGGTTCATGTCGAGGGATGGCTCGGCGACCTCAGTTTTTCCGACGATCTGGGCGGGAACGCCGACCACCGTGTAGTGTGGCGGGACGTCATCGAGCACGACGCTCCCCGCCCCTACCTTTGCACCCTCACCGATCACCACATTGCCAAGAATCTTCGCTCCGGCGCCTATCATGACCGACTTGTGCACCTTGGGATGACGGTCACCACTCTCCTTGCCGGTTCCTCCAAGCGTCACCTCATGGAGCAGCGAAACATTATCGTCAACCACGGCCGTTTCACCGATAACAAGGCTGGTGGCGTGATCGAGGAAGATGCCCTTGCCGATCAGGGCGGCCGGGTGAATATCGACCGCAAAGACTTCCGACATGCGGTTCTGTATAAAATATGCCATAGTCCTGCGCCCGCTCTGCCACATCCAGTGGCTGAGGCGGTAGGCCTGCATGGCCTGGAAGCCTTTCATGAAGAGCATGATCTCAAAATAGTGCACCGCTGCCGGGTCGCGTTCACTCGTGGCAACCAGATCGCACAGCGCAGAGTCGACCGCCTCCGGGCTCTTTTTGTAAAAATCCTCGAAGAGAGACTGAAGGACAAGCGGCGGAAAGTGCTTCGAGCCAAGCTTTACCGAGAGCAGCATCGCCAGCGAAGCGGCAAAATCATCATAACGAAGAATGTGCTGCTCCAGAAAGATGCTTATTTCAGGATCCCTTTCGCACTCCGCGGCCGCCTCGCTCTTGATCGACGACCATATACTCTTTACATCCACTCCCATAAGCCCCTTGAGCGGTTCCGAACCGCATTCGATAATGACGGAAATAATTCGGGTTTAAATCCTGCAACCCGCTTGATAAAAAATAGTTATAAGCACGATCCCGGCCAAAAGGTTCATCGGGGCGGGAGCCATCGCCTGAATTTATGAAATATCGGCGGGATTGCGCCAGCAAAAGAGTGCCAGATGGCAGAATTCGCGAAAAAGCGATATCTTGCCTTCACTTCAGGAAAACATTATTCAACACCATGCGCATTTCACGGAAAATCGAGATCGATTACGGCCACACGCTGCCGAACAGCTTTTCGTTCTGCAATCAGCTCCACGGGCATCGCGGCGTTGTGGTGGCCACGGTCGAAGGAGGCCTGATCGACCGGCCGGGAGACGGTGAGGAAGGGATGGTAATGGATTTCAAGTTCCTCAAGGAGATTATGGTGACGCACATCCATGACAGGCTCGACCACGGCTTTGCCGTCTGGAAAAACGACCACGAAGATCTCGACTTCATTCTGAAACGCAACTCCCGCGTGCTCATTACCGACGAGCCCCCCACCGCCGAGTGCCTTGCCCGCTGGGCATTCAACCAGATCAAAAACCACCTCCCCGAAGGAATAACGCTACAGCAGCTCCGCTGGTATGAAACCCCCAACAACTGGGCGGACTACGAAGGGGATTAAGCACAATCCGTTTGGCGACGGGATTCAAGCAACAAGCGGCTGGATGGCGTTGGCGTGGCCGCAAAACCGATGGAGGCGTTCATGAAGAGAGTTATTGCGGCTTTTCTGCTGTTGGTGATTGGCGGGTGCGTCCCGTCATACTGGCCATACGGCCATGAGAACCCTAACGAGAAAAAGGGCTCACAGCGTGAGGAGAGCCGGGACGAGAAAAGAGATCGGGATAGAGAGCATCGCAACTCCCCGGACGAGGAGCGGGATCATAAAGGCGACCGGTAGTGGCCCGGCAATCAGCCGGTCTCTGGCTCTTGACCAGCTGAATCGTTCCTGACAACCCACCAGGGCTCTCCGGCGTGGTCGACGACGGTGAAGCGTCCAGTGGCGAGCATCTCATCCATGAGGGTGCTGGCCTTCGCAACATCGCCGGGGAAACACTCCTGAACGGCCTTCAGCAGTTCGCGCTGCTGCACGGGGTGGCGCGAGGCGATGGCCGTGACCGCCTCAAGCAGATCGGGCGAGTTGCGGAGGCTCATAGTCCCCTTGACGGGATCGAGCACGGTCGCAACCTCTGAGAGAATCGCTATTGCCCGCTCAATCCGCTCCTCAGTGGGCAGGTGAACCTCCTGCTCGGGCGCAGGCCTGGTTGGAAGCACAAGATGCACCATATCGGGGTTAATGCCGCGGATAACGGCTGCAAGGTCACGCAAGGCCTCGTCGGAGTCGTTGATCCCTCCAAGCAGCATAAGCTCAATCCAGAGCCGCCCGCGGTACTCCTTACGAAACGCCTGAAGCCCCTCGAGATGGCGGCTGAAGCTGAGTCCTGTGGCAGGGCGGCCGATCTTCTCGTGCAGTGCCTCGGAGCCTGCGTTGAGCGAGGGCAGCACCGCGTCGGCCTGAAGCAGCTCCAGGCGAACCTCCGGCATATAGAGCAGCGAACCGTTGGTGATGATCGCCACGGGAGTGGTGGTGAGCTTTTTCACCTCCCCGATAAGCCATCCGATCCCCTTGTAGAGCAGGGTTTCGCCGGAACCGACAAAGGTGATCCAGTCGATCGGCGTACCGAGTGAGAGCGCCTCCTGGATCTCGGCAAGAATCTCTTCGCGGGGGAAAAACTCCTGGCGCTCGGTAACAAAGTTTTTGCTTCTTCCGAGCTGACAGTAGAGGCAGTTCCAGGTACAGCTTTTGGGTGGAAGAAGGTCAACGCCGAGCGAATGGCCAAGCCGTTTGGAGGATACCGGCCCGAAAACGTATTTCATGATTGATTACTCCCTTATGCTCTCAGCCAGCCTCTGCGGTATTGGAAAATTCTAAAATTTTCGCTGCGCTCTCCGCCTCAAACGCCTCCTTTGAAATACGGGGAAGCACGACGCTTGAGGCAGTAAAGGCAATGATTTCAATACAAAATATCGTGGCATAGGCCCACATGTGATTGCCCGAAAGGGTGTAGATCACATCACGGATAACGCCTGCGCCGGAGTGGCCGATAAATATGGCAAGGCTCTGGGCCGTACCCCAGAGGCCGATATAGATGCCGCTTCGCCCGGCAGTCATGTTCATCATCATCGAGATGTTGGAAACACTTGCCGCGCCAAGTCCCATACCGGTTATGACAAGCCCGATGCGAAGCAGGGAGTAATCGAGCAGAAAGCCGGCGGCAATGATGATGGCGAATCCGATAGCACTGAAGGTATTACCGAAATATGCGCCCCGCTTGAAGCCGATTCGTGAGAGCAGAAAGCCGGTAATGAGCATGAAAATGAGCTGGGTTCCGCCCATCATAGGCTTGAAGAGCTTGGTGGTGACCGAAACCGGCATGCCGAAGACCTCTGCACCAAAAGGATCCATCACCACCTCATTGGCGAAGAGCGCAAAGATGGAGATGAAAATGTAGAGCGCAAACTGAAGGGTCCGCGGAGAGGAGGAGAGCAGACGAACCGACTGGGCAAAGGTGATGCTGTGCTTCCCCTTCCCCTCTGCGGCCTGGGCATTGCGGCTCTCTACGCCGAGGATGGCAAGCAGACCGAAAAAGAGGGTGACGAGACCGCCGATTTCAGCTACCTCTGTCAGCCGTTCGGGAGTAAATACCTTCAGATAGTTGCCGATGTTCCAGTTTGAGATAATAGCCGTCAAAACCATGAGCGTCCAGCTCGCACCGGTTACCTTGCCGATATGCTCTTCGGGCACAACATCGGCAATCAATGCGTAATAGGCGGTAGTGGCAACCTGAAGGCCAAAACCGAACAAGAGAAAAATAAAAGCAAGCTTCCAGAGACCGATGTCGGAGAGAAGGAGCGGGAGCATCTCTGAAAAGGCTGTACCTCCAATCTTGACCTCATAGGCCGCACTCGGTGAAAGCACAAAAGCGACAATGCAACTCAGGAGCCCGAGGAGAATATAGGGTGTGCGGCGGTAGCCGAAAAAACTCCGCCGGTCGGAGAGGTTACCGATCCATACCTTGACGCCAAAAATGGCAAGCAGCTCTTTCAAACTGATAAGCCCCAGGGCGATAGTGGCCGGCAGGAGAAGCTCCTTGATCATGACCCGGTTCAGGATGTCCTGAATGAAACCAAGCATGAGTCCGAACCCCATCTGGAACATGGCGAGACGTACCAGGTTAATAGTTTTCATGAGCGAGAAAAAAGATTGGGTTCACAATACCGGACAGGAAGCGCTGCCCCCTTTCGGCCAGCCCTGAATATAACACAAAAAAGCCTCTCCAACCCAAGAGAGGCCAAAAGTCGCCCACCACCTGTCATTTCGAACCTCAGCCTGTCACACCGAACCGCCACCCCTTGTCAGTTCGAACGCAGAGAGAAATCTATCCCCCGTACCCCATCGAGAGCATCGAGACAAGACCGGTCAGCCGTTGTGAGGAGCGCTTGTTGGCGACCGCCATGGAGAGCGCTTTCGGGTCGCCAATGATCATTACCAGCTTTCTGGCTCTTGTGATGGCAGTGTAGACAAGATTCCTCTCCAGCAAGGTGTAGTGCTGCATGGAGAGCGGAATGACCACCGCCGGGTACTCGGAGCCCTGGCTTTTGTGAATGGTGATGGCATAGCCGAGGGCGATCTCGTCGAGCTCCCCAAACTCGTAGGCGACCTCCCTGCCGTCGTAGAGCACCCTGAGGGAGTCCTCCTCCTCGTCGACCGTGGAAACAATGCCGATATCGCCGTTGAAAACCTCCTTGTCGTAGTTGTTGACCATCTGTATCACCTTGTCCCCTTCCGCAAAGGTGGTACCGAAACGGACGATTTTCCGCAAGGCACCGGGGTTGAGCCGCTCCTGCAGGATGGTATTGAGCGCCTTGGTGCCGAGAGGGCCGCGGTTCATGGGCGTAAGCACCTGGATATCCTGCATGGAGTCGAGGCCGAAGCGCAGGGGAATGCGCTCAGAGACGACCTGAAGCAGGCGGCGCTGTATGTCGGCAGTGCTCACCGATGGAACAAGGTAGAAGTCTGAGAGCTCTGCCGGGGCCTCGAGCGGAGGCAGCATCGGCTCGCCACGGTTGATGCGGTGGGCGTTGACGATGATCATCGAGCTTTGTGCCTGGCGGAATATCTCGGTCAGCCGTACCACGGGAACTGCGCCAGACTGGATCATGTCGGAAAGCACCCGGCCCGGCCCAACCGGAGGAAGCTGGTCGACATCGCCGGCAAAAATCAGTGCTGAACGGTCGGAGACCGCTGAGAGCAGACGCTCCATAAGCACCACATCGATCATCGAGGCTTCATCGACGATAATCAGATCGGCCTGAAGCTGATCGGAGGGCCCCCGCTTGAAATCACCGGCGTAGGGGTCGAATTCAAGCAAGCGATGGATGGTCTTTGCCTCAAGACCGGTAGCTTCGCCGAGGCGCTTGGCGGCTCTTCCTGTGGGGGCTGCCAGAAGAAACTTCAGCTTGCCGGTGTCGAGAATTTTCAGAATGGTGTTGATGATGGTGGTCTTTCCGACGCCGGGCCCACCGGTGATCACCACAAGCTTGCTCGAAAGCGCAAAAGCGACCGCCTTATGCTGCGACTCAGACAAGCCAATGCCAGAGAGTTTTTCGGCCGAGGATATTGATGCCTCTGCGTCGAGAGCACCCCATGGCAGCGCGCCCTGAAGGATCCTCTGAATGCCCAGAGAGACGCCGGTTTCAGCGCGAAAAAGCGGGGCAAGGTAGTAGCTGCGGTAGTTCCCCTCTCCGATAACGACCAGAGTTCCCTGTGTGCGCTCGGCCTGAATCGCCTCTTCGAGTATATCCTGGGGGATGCCGAGAAGGCGGCGGCAGGAGTCGAGAAGCATAGGTTCGGGAACTCGGCAGTGTCCCTCCAGTGAGAGCTCCTGAAGCGCGTGAGCGATACCCGCCCGGGCCCTAAGGGGTGAGTCGGTTGAGAAGCCGATATTGCGTGCAATCTGGTCGGCGGTGCGAAAGCCGATTCCGGGAATGTCAAGCGTGAGGCGGTAGGGATTGGCCGAGACGACCGAAACCGCCTCCTGACCGTAAGCCCGGAAAATCCTGGCGGCTCTGGAGGTACCGACCCCATGCGACTGGAGAAAGACCATGATCTCACGGACCGCTTTCTGCTCTGCCCAGGCGGCAACCACCTGCCCAAGGCGCTTGCGGCCGATGCCTGGAAGTTCGAGCAGTTTTTCGGGCTGCTGCTCAATCACCGTAAAGACCTCCATCCCGTATGCCTTGATCAGCACCTTGGCAAAATGGGGCCCGATCCCCTTGACCATCCCCGAGGAGAGGTATTTTGAGACCCCATCAAGCGTGTCGGGAGGAATGACCGTCAGGCGGGATGCCTTGAACTGCATCCCCCAGCTCTTGTCATTCTGCCAGAAACCGAAAGCCTCTACATGCTGCCCTGTTGAGACCGCCGCAACAACACCGACAACAGTCACCGGCTCGCGCTCTCCCCTGACGTTGAGCCGCAACACCGCAAACCCCGAGGATTCGCTGAAAAAGCTCACCTTGTCGACAACGCCGGTCAGCCGCTCTTCTGCAGCGGTGCCGGACGGGCTCTCATTACTCGCCATAGTAAAAATGCATCGGTTCAACGCTCTCGGGAGAGTTCCCGATAGCCTGATATGATACGATTTTTTTGGCCGGCGACGACAAACCAGATGTCAGTGAGTTGCGCCCTCTCTTCAGAAACCGACCCTGAGACCAAGCAGAATCGAACTGGTTGAAGGTGAATAGGCATGGCTGCCGTCGGCAATGCGTGTGGTGGCAAAATAGCGGTAGCGCACCTCAATTGCCGTACACGTGCAGACGCAAACGGGAAAAGAGAGCCCTGCACCCGCCTGCCAGGCAAGCTTTGTTGTGTTGCCGGAAGAGCTGTAGCTGTCGGCACCGACAGTCCAGTCACTCATGCTTACGCCGGCCCCGCCTATGCCTGCCGTAAGATAGGGCTCAACGCCGCCTCCGCTGAAATCGTAATAACCGTTCAAAAGCAGAGAGGTTGCCCTGAGATGACCACCGTTGCCGCTAAGGCCAAGCCCCTTGTTCTGATATCCCAACTCACCCTCCAGGCGCCAGCTCCCCTCCCTGTAGCCAAGAGCAGCCTGCAGGTTCGGTCCTCCGTCAACAGGAAGTTTCTGAAGGGTTGAGCTGGTTGTATTTTCAACACTCTCGGTTCCAGAAAAAGAGAGTCCGGCATTGCCGCTGAAGTAGGGGTTGCCAGCTTGAGCGGGAGTGACCAGCAGAAGCAGGGCAAAGGCCATGCTGAAGAAAATCGGAAGAGCTCTGTTCATTGTTCATCAAGGTTGCAAGCATTGAATAAAAGAGAGATATAACCCGCACTGCCGAACCAACACCTGCCGCCGGCAAATCGTTTTTTTTCAGAATTATCCCGCTCCCAACGCAGCCGTAAAACCCCTATCCTGAAGGGGGTGCGCCGGCAGGTTCATTTGTAAAATAAGACGAATTTCGGTATTGTGCCGTTACATTTCCCACTTGAAGAGCCCTGATCTTTCCCTCTTCCGACAGGGCACTTTTGTTAACACTCTCTTATGGCCAACGATACCCACACCGCTCACTGTCCTGAATGCCAGGTAGACTCCCCTTCCTTCGAAAGAACCTTTGTGAAGGGAACGCTCTACCCGATAGCGGTAGGCATGAAAACGCTGAAGCTGACGAGAAGCTACCAGTGCCGCGGCCAGGAGTTCTCCTCCTTCCCGCTTTACGACACCAGCGGACCTTACGGTGACCCCGCTTTCCCCATTGACCCCGAAAAGGGGCTTCCTCCGTTGCGCGACAGCTGGAAATTCAGTGCGCTCGAGACCGTTCCTTCAACATTTTCGCCGGCATCTTCAACAACGACAGGAAGAGTTGCTCGCAAGGCCAAAGAGGGGTTTGGCGTCACGCAGATGCACTTTGCGCGAAAAGGGATCATCACTCCCGAAATGGAGTATGTTGCCATAAGGGAGAACCAGCAGCTCGAGGAGTGGACAGATTCATACGAGAGAAACGGCGTTAAAGGCGTTGTGGTGACACCGGAATTCGTCCGGGAGGAGATTGCCCGCGGCAGGGCGATCATTCCGGCCAACATCAATCATCCCGAACTCGAACCGATGATCATCGGCCGGAACTTCCGCGTCAAGATCAACTCCAACATCGGCAATTCCGCGCTCGGCTCCTCGATCCAGGAAGAGGTCGACAAGGCGGTCTGGTCATGCCGCTGGGGCGCCGATACCGTCATGGACCTCAGCACCGGAAAGAACATACACAAGACCCGCGAGTGGATCCTCAGGAACTCTCCGGTGCCGATCGGCACGGTACCTATCTACCAGGCTCTGGAGAAGGCTGGCGGCCGCGCAGAGGATCTGACCTGGGAGCTCTACCGCGACACGCTCATCGAACAGGCGGAACAGGGTGTCGATTACTTCACCATCCACGCAGGGATCCTTCGCGAGCATCTCCCCTACGCCGAACAGCGGCTGACAGGAATTGTGTCGCGGGGCGGTTCAATCATGGCAAAATGGTGCAAGGCCAACAAGCAGGAGAACTTTCTCTATACCCGTTTCGAGGAGATCTGCCGCATCCTCCAGGCCTACGATATTGCGGTCTCACTCGGTGACGCGCTCCGGCCGGGCTCGATTCTTGACGCAAACGATGAAGCACAGTTCGGCGAGCTCAAGGTGCTCGGAGAGCTGACCAAGGTCGCATGGAAATATGATGTTCAGGTGATGATTGAAGGCCCAGGGCACGTTCCGCTGCATATGATCGCCGAGAACATGACGAAGCAGCTTGAGCTCTGCCATGAAGCCCCCTTCTACACGCTCGGACCGCTGGTGACCGACATCGCCGCCGGATACGACCATATCAACTCGGCCATCGGAGGCACTCTTATTGCAAGCCTCGGATGCTCGATGCTCTGCTATGTCACCCCGAAAGAGCATCTCGGCCTGCCCGACAGAAACGATGTTCGCGAGGGAGTCATCGCCCACAAGGTTGCGGCCCATGCCGCCGACCTTGCCAAAGGGAGCCCTGCAGCCTGGCTCCGCGACGAGCTGATGAGCCGGGCACGCTACGGCTTTGCCTGGCAGGACCAGTTCAACCTCTCGCTCGACCCCGAAAAAACCCGCAAAGCCCACAGCGAGAGCATGGCCGCAAGCGGCCACAAGGGCGCCAACCCCGACTTCTGCACCATGTGCGGCCCCGATTTCTGCTCCATGAAAAAGTCGAAGGAAGCAACTCTGCAGGAGTAAGAAGATTCTGGATTCTGGATTCTACCATAAAAAAAGGCGCCTTATCAGCGCCTTTTTCTTTTCCACAATATTTTCAGCTCTTATGAAGCGGCTCTTATGATTGCCACGAAGTCGGCAGCATTGAGGGCGGCTCCACCGATAAGCCCGCCATCGATGTTCGGCATGGCAAAGAGTTCAACTGCGTTTGATGGCTTGACGCTTCCACCGTACTGGATACGGAGGTGGCTGGCAGCCTTTTGACCGTAGAGTTCGGCAATGGTGGTGCGGATAAGAAGGTGCACCTCTTCGGCCTGGGCGGAGGAGGCGGTCTTTCCGGTGCCGATGGCCCATACAGGCTCATAGGCAACAACAATCTCAGTGATATCGCTGACACCCGCCAGACCTTCGCGGACCTGGGTGGTGACCACTGAGGCCATAATGCCGGATTCACGCTCCCCGAGGGTTTCGCCAACACAGAGAATGACCTTGAGTCCTTCCGAGAGAGCTTTTTTCACGCGGAGGTTGACCGTAGCGTTTGTCTCTCCAAAAAACTGACGGCGCTCGGAATGTCCGATAATCACGTAAGAACAGCCGGCGGCCTTGACCATGCGGGCCGAAACCTCGCCGGTAAATGCTCCATCATTCTCATAGTGGCAGTTCTGGGCGACAAGCTGAACCGCACTTCCCTCGATGATGCTGCCTGCTTCCTGCAAGGCAATGAAGGTTGGGGCAATACCAACCTCGCACCCCGAAAATCCAGCACCAAGTTCACCGACAATAGCCGTCGCAAGGGCGGCCGATTCGGTAATGGTATTGTTCATTTTCCAGTTACCAACAACAATTTTTCTGCGCATATCTTTTAATAGTCCGTTGTTACATCACAATAGATCCGGTCCACCTGGTCGAGGCTGAAGCGGTGTTTCCCAGAACGGGCATCCTTGAGTTCGACATCACTGCTACCTACGGCAACAATCCTGCCGTGCCATACCCGGTCTTCGCTGGTAACCAGATTGACTTCACGATTAAGCAGATCCTGATTGCCGACGATCTTGTCGCGGCGATAGATAATTTGACGTTTACCCATTGCGTGGATGGTTTAAGTTGTCCCCTATTTAACAAAAATCTCTAAAATCTCATAATGGAGCACCCCTTTGGGCACCATTATCTCAACTTTTTCACCGACACACTTTCCGATCAGCGCCTTGCCAACCGGTGAACGCACGGAGATCTTTCCGAGGTCACTGTCGGCCTCTTCGGATGAGACAAGCGTATATTCAATTGTCTCGCGCTCTCCATCCAGATTTCGCAGTTTCACAGAGGTCAGGATGTAGACCTTGTCTGTCTTGATCTGCTTGGGATCGAGAATCGTTGCCGAAGCAAGCTTGTTTTCAAGATCAGCGATGCGCGCTTCAGTCTGCGACTGCTCCTCGCGTGCCGCATCGTACTCTGCATTTTCGCTCAGATCCCCATGCCCCCGAGCCTCAGCAATCTTTTCCAGAACTTCCCTTCTGGTTTCATGGACCAGCACATAGAGCTCCTCTTTCAGGCGATTATAGCCATCTCTGGTCAGGTAGATTCTGTCACTCATCACTCGCTCTTTTATGTTGAAAATACTATGAAACAACCTTTTACATACAGGAAACGGGTACGGCCAGCTGGGGATACTCATGGAAAACAAAAAAAAGTAAAGTCAGCTGCTTGCGCTGACTTTACTTGCTCCTTCAATGTACAACTCTTACTTCTTCAGGCAAAAAAACTTTACACATTAAAGGCAAAATAGATGCTGTTTCCGGCCCTGTCAACGAGCAGCAGAACAAGATCACCGCTTTTCACGCTTTTGACCAGCATGGAGTAGCTGGCAAACGATGTAACGCCCTGCTTGTTCACCGAAAGAATGATATCTCCAGCCTTCAGACCAGCCTGCCCGGCCTTGGAGGAAGGATCAATGGCGGTGATAACCACCTTGCCCGGCCCTGGCTTCAGATTCAGCTTCTGGGCCAGTTGGGCGGTCAGTTCCTCTGCCCTGAACCCAAGCGCTGCCGATGCCGTCTCCTGCGCTCCCGATTTTGCAGAGGCTACCTCCTTCGTCTCCAGCTCCTCCAGGCGGATGGAAACGTGCCGTATGTTGCCATCCCTGTTCACCCTCACCTTTACAATGGTACCGGGAGCAATGGAGGCAATGGCATTGCGCAGCTCAACGCCTCGCTTCACCTTCACATCGTTAAAATCAAGAATGACGTCACCGGTTTTAATACCCGCCTTTGCGGCAGGACCGCCCGGAACAACCATTCCTACCAGCACCCCTTCGCCGGTATTGATATGCAAGGCTTTGGCAATGTTCTCGTCGATATCCTGAATGCTGATACCGAAGTATCCTCTGCTAACCTTTCCGGTGGTGATCAGGGCGGTCATCACCTTGCGGGCCATATTGGATGGAACGGCAAAACCTATACCCTCGAAACCGCCGGTCCGTGAGGCGATGGCGGTATTGATACCGATCAGCTCGCCATTGATATTGACCAGTGCTCCACCCGAATTACCGGGGTTGATAGCCGCATCAGTCTGAATGAAATCCTCGTAATCGGCCAGCCCCACATTTGCCCGGCCCTTGGCGCTGACGATTCCCTGGGTAACGGTTCTGGCAAGATTCTCGCCAAGAGGGCTTCCGATGGCAATAACCCACTCACCAACCCTGAGCCTGTCACTGTCGCCGAGCACCATAGGCTTCAGCCCCTTCTCGTCAACCTTGATAACGGCAAGATCGGTTTTTGGATCCTTGCCGATGACCCTGGCCTGGATCTTTCTGTTCTCAGAAGTTCGAATGTAGACCACATCGGCGTCATTGACGACATGGTTGTTGGTCAGTATGTATCCGTCTTCGGTCACAATCACTCCGGATCCGAGCCCTTTCTGGACCTCCTTGCGGCCGTTGGAACCGCCTCCGTTCTGGGGTGCGCCCTTTGGCATTCCAAAAAACTCATCGAACGAACGTCCAAAGAGTTCGAAAGGTGAACCAACCCGCTGGTTGACCGTCTTTTCAGTGAAAATAGTCACCACGGATGGGGTCGCGGAGTCGGCAATCTGGACAAATGCCTCGTTGAAGCTCTTGAGTGACTGAATTGGGTAGTTTTCGATATCACTCTTTGCAAGAGCCAAATTAGGCCTGCTGGAAAGGGTCGCCCCGCCGAGGTCGAAAGTGAACTCGAGATTGGAAAAGACCAGGGCGCCTGCCGCCATCCCTGCAAAAACAAGAAGCAGGTTTTTCATGTTCATGCGTCTCTTGCTCATCGGTATAACTGTAGATGTTGATAGTCAGCCAAGGTGTTCAATATTTTCAACTGCCGTCAACCCGGCTTTCATTTTATTCATGGTCTCTTCGTACTCCGACTCTGGCTTCGAATCGGCAACAATGCCTCCGGCAGCCTGGAAATAGATAGTCCCGCCTTCGACAACCATGGTACGAATTGCAATGGCCGTGGTGAGATTCCCCTTGAAATCGAGAAACCCGACCGCGCCTCCGTACAATCCCCTTTTCTCCTTTTCAAGCTCGTAAATGATCTCCATGGCACGAACCTTCGGGGCTCCGGTAAGGGTTCCCGCCGGAAAACATGACCAGAAGGCATCCATGGCGCCGAGATCGTCCTGAAGCTCTCCGCGAACATTACTGACAATATGCATCACGTGAGAATATTTTTCAACAATCATCATCTCGTTGGTCTCGACCGTACCGATTTTGGCAATTCGGCCGATATCGTTGCGGCTCAGGTCTATGAGCATAAGGTGCTCAGCGCACTCCTTCTCATCGGAAAGAAGTTCGCGTGTTATGCGCACATCCTCCTCAAAACTGCTCCCGCGGTGCCTTGTGCCGGCAATCGGCCGGGTATCGACAATCCTGCGTCCCGCGGTGTCGCGCTCAACCTTGACCAGCAGCTCAGGAGATGAGCCGACGATCTGAAACTCGCCCAGATCGTAATAGTAGAGGTAGGGTGAGGGGTTGATGGTACGGAGCATCCTGTAGACGTCAAAAGGCCTGGTATTGAGCTTGCGGCGAAGGCGCTGAGAAATCTGCACCTGAAAAATATCGCCGGCCAGAATATACTCCTTGGCTATCTCCACCTTGTTGAGGTACTCCTCCCTGGTGGTGTTCGAAACGACCGGTTCGGCATTCTCGGGGCGCAGGGCAATCTCGTCACGCTGCAGAGGGCGGAACATCTGATCGGCTATCAACTCTATTTTCCGCAAAGCTTCCGCCTTGTCGCTCTCATCCAGATAGTTCGATACAATGAACACCTTGCGCATGATATTGTCGAAAATCACCAGGGTGTCGCAGAAGAGAAGCACAATATCAGGCAGCCCGGCCGGATCAGAGAGTTCGGGGCTGGGTATGCGCTCGACAAGATGCATGGCATCATAGCCAAAATAGCCGAACACACCGGAGGTGATCATCTGGGGTGAGCCGTTCTTTTTGCGGGGGATCTCCTCGGTATCAAATGCCGCAATCGTGCGGTCTATCTTCAGGCGCAGGTCACTCTCCGCTGCGGCTATTGCTGAAAGCCCGCTGAACTTCTGATCAAGAATCCGTACCTCCGACTCTCCGTTAACCGTCCCCTTCAGAATAGCAACCGGATCGATGGCGATATAGGAGAAGCGGGCAAGCAGCTCCTCCCCCTCAACCGACTCGAGAAGACATGAAAAGGGGCGTTGCAGTTTGAGATAAACCGATACCGGCGTCTCGGTGTCGGCATGAATCTCCTTGAAAAGCGGCTTGAGCAGATATGGCGCATGCCGTTGGGCTGAGTGCATAACTAAAAGAAATTATTTGTACCTTGAAGAATAAGGTTCATTGCAAGGACCTGACAACGCCACTACAAACACAAGCGTAATCATGCCCCCCAGATTACCTCAGAAACAATTCGTCCGCAACTGGATAAAGGCCTTGCTGCTTTCGCCCGGAGTGCTCTTTCCGGCGGCCTACATGCTCTACTATCTCTCCACCAATATCTATCTGAACGCCGGCTTCAAAGCGAACCTTGCCAGCTCATTCAGCCAGGCAACGGACAACCGGCAACAGCTATCGATCAAGTCGATCAAATCGGATATCGGGCTCGACACCTTTACCCTCAACCAGATCGTCCTCAGTGAAAGTGGCAGCAACGCGGGAACAGGTAACTCAGCCCCTGCCATCACCATAAAAACCCTCACCCTGGACTCCCCCTCCCTTGAAAAGATGCTTATCAGCAATGCTGCCATGCGCTCTTCGCAAGAGGCCCTCTGCCGGAACATTCTCAACGAGGAGGAGCGTCTCCGCCTCTCAGTGAATCATCATGCCGGATCGCTGCCAGCGAATAGAGGCGAGCTTGCTTACCGGGTCGAAAATAAGCGACATGTCGGGATTCCATGACCAGTAGACCATGAGCGCCTGACCAACAAGATCCTTCTCCGGCAAAAATCCCCAGAAACGGCTGTCGAGACTGTTGTCGCGATTGTCCCCCATCGCAAAGTAATAGTTGAACTTTACCGTGTACTCCGAAGCCGGCGCTCCGTCGATGAAGACCAGCCGACCCTGCAAGCTCACCTCATGCCCTTCGTCCGCAATAAGTGATGCGTAGAGCGGGAAGCTCAGGGCATCAAGCTTCAGGCGGTCTCCCTTGCGGGGGATGCGGATCGGGCCGTAGTTGTCCTTGTTGAAGGTGGAAAACTGCGGGAAAATCATCTCGTCGCGCTCGCCAGGATGCATCCGGGTGCCGATAAACTGAGCGTGCGGAGGGAGCGGAACGGGTTTGCCGTTGATCGAAAGCTGCCGGTCATGAACCTCCAGAACATCGCCACTGACGGCGACACACCGTTTGATATAGTTGATTGAACGGTCCTTTGGAAACTTGAAAACAATGATATCGCCCCGCTCGACCTTGCCGATACCCGGAATGCGCAGGTCGGTGAAGGGCACTTTCGGGCCGTAGACATATTTGTTGACAAAAAGGAAGTCACCGGCAAGCAGCGTATTCTCCATCGATCCCGTCGGGATGCGGTAGGATTCTATGACAAAGACGCGCAGAATGGTGGCAAAGATCGCCGCGATGATGAGCGCCTCGAACCACTCCCTTGAATGCTGCTTTTCCCCTTTACCCTGCTGTGTACTCAATGCTGTAACGGTTTAATCGTTCTGAAAATCCCGACAAGCCGCCCCCTCAACGCGCTTGTCGGACGCTGTTTCTCTTCACTTCCAGTGCAGGCGCACGCTCCTATTCGTCAATATTGAGGAGCGCAAGGAATGCCTCCTGCGGAACCTCTACCCTGCCGACCTGCTTCATGCGCTTCTTGCCCTCTTTCTGCTTCTCGAGCAGCTTGCGTTTGCGGCTGATATCGCCGCCGTAACACTTTGCAAGCACGTTTTTGCGCATCGCCGATATGGTCTCGCGCGATATCACCTTGCTGCCGATGGCCGCCTGGATGGCAACCTCGTACATCTGCTTCGGGATGATCCCTTTGAGCTTCCCGCAGAGCTTCTTGCCCCAGTCATAGGACTTCGAGCGATGCACAACAATCGAGAGCGCATCGACCGCCTCCCCGTTGAGCAGCACATCGAGCTTCACCAGATCCGAGTCGCGATATCCGATATACTCGTAATCCATCGAGGCATAACCCTTTGAAATCGACTTGAGCTTGTCGTGGAAATCGAAGACGATCTCGGCGAGCGGAAAATCAAAATGCATGATAACCCGGGCCGTATCGAGGTAGTCGGTGTTGCGGTACTCGCCGCGCCGCTCCATGCCGAGCTTCATGATATTGCCGATATATTCAGAGAGCGTAATGATCTGCACGCTCACATAGGGTTCTTCAACGATGCTGATGCGCTGGGGCTCAGGCATCTTGGAGGGGTTGTCGACAATGACAACCTCGCCGTTGGTCATCGCCACACGGTACTCGACGTTCGGCACCGTGGTGATGATATTGACGTTGTACTCTCTCTCAAGGCGCTCCTGGATGATCTCCATGTGCAGAAGACCAAGAAAGCCGCATCTGAAGCCGAAGCCAAGCGCGACGGAGGTCTCGGGGGTATAGACAAGCGAGGCATCGTTCAGCGCAAGCTTTTCGAGCGATTCGCGAAGATCCTCAAATTCGTTCGAGTTGATCGGATAGAGACCGCTGAAGACCATCGGCTTGACATCCTTGTAGCCGGCCAACCGCTCGGAGGCAGGGTTTTCAGCAAGCGTGACCGTGTCGCCGACCTTGGCATCCTTGACATCCTTGATGGAGCAGATCAGATAGCCGACATCGCCCGACTCAAGCAAGTTTTTCGGCTGACGCTTCATGCTCATCGTGCCGATTTCGTCAGCAAGAAAGATCTTGTCGCTGGCAAAAAAACGCACCTTGTCGCCCTTTCTCAGCGACCCCTCCACAATACGCAGATAGATCACCGCGCCACGGTAGGCATCAAAAACCGAGTCAAAAATGAGCGCCCTGAGAGGAAGATGGTTGTTGTCGGCCGGAGAAGGAACACGCTTGACAATAGCCTCAATGAGTTCATGCACACCGATACCCGCTTTGGCCGATACCGGCAGAATATCCTCCCGCTTGATGCCGATAAGGTCGATAATCTGCTGGGAAACCCCCTCCACATCTGACGAAGGGAGGTCAATTTTATTGATGACCGGGATGATATCGAGCCCGGCATCGAGCGCAAGATAGAGATTGGCAATGGTCTGGGCCTCTACGCCCTGGGTGGCATCAACGACGAGAAGCGCACCCTCGCAGGCTGCAAGCGAACGCGATACCTCATAGCTGAAGTCAACATGGCCCGGCGTATCTATGAGGTTCAGGGTATAGAGAATGCCATCATCCGCCTTGTACTTCATCTGTATGGCGTGGCTCTTGATGGTGATGCCGCGCTCTCGCTCAAGATCCATGTCGTCGAGAACCTGTGCGGAGGACATCTGTGTGCGGTCGAGCGTGTTGGTTATCTCCAGGAGGCGGTCAGCCAGCGTGGATTTGCCGTGATCGATATGAGCTATGATGCAGAAGTTCCTGATGCGACTCACTTCTGTACTGGACGAGGCCATAAAAAAAGCATTTAGGTCTTATAAAATTCAAGGTGAGGAATATACGCAAAATAAGGGCGCCTCTGAAAAATCATCAAAAGGATTCCATTCGCCTCCGGTGGCAGCAAAAGCGCTCCTTTCATGGTCACACAACGCTGAGTGGTGAGCTGTCGTGACGGAACCCCCGGAGAAACTCGGCCGCCTCCATCGGCTTGCGCCCTTCGAGCTGGAGCCAGAGCAGTTCGAGCCACCCGTCGGACCCCTGGGCGTAGAGCCGACCATCCCTAACCGCAATGGTTCCGGGCGCCGAGAGCTCCCCCGCAGCATTCAAAGCCGGAGCAGCCTTGAAGATCTTCATGGTCTTCCCCTCGAACGTGGTCCATGCCGCCGGTTTCTGAGCGAGCCCCCGGATGAAATCATGCAGCGATGCGACCGGCCTTGACCAGACGATTCGGGTGTTCTCACGATCGAGCTTTGGCGCCCTCGAAGCAAGCGTCTCATCCTGCCCCGATACCGCCACACTGCCTGATGCGATCAGGCGGAGGGTCTCCACAACCGCCCCGGCGCCGATCACCGAAAGACGGCCGGCCAGTTCAGTGGCATTTTCAAGGGGATCAACCGGAGTAGCGAGATGGAAGATGATGTTGCCTGTATCGACACGCTTCTGGAGAAAAAAGGTTGTTACACCCGTCTGGCTTTCACCGTTGATAAGCGCCCAGTTGATGGGTGCCGCACCGCGGTAGGCCGGCAGAAGCGAGGCATGGAGATTGAACGCGCCGAGAGTGGCTTGTTCGTAAACGGCAGGAGGCAGAATGCGGAACGCGGCAACCACAATAACATCAGGCTTCAGCGACTCGATCGTTGCTGCAAATGCGGGATCGTTGACATCATCGGCTTCATGGACCCTAAGAGAGAGCCCAAGCGCCGCCTGCTTGACCGGCGAGGGTTCGGCTTCGGCATGGCGCCCTCTGCGGGGCTTGTCAGCTCCGGTAACCACAAGAACGATCTCGAACTCCTTGCCCGCAGCGGCAATCGCCCTCAGTGAAGGGACGGCAAACTCCGGGGTGCCCATAAAAATAATCCGCATGAGAGGCTGTAACGGTTAATGCTGAAAAAAAGAACCGGGCAAGCGCCCGGCGGTTTCAATGGGCTCGAAAGTCCGGCTCACTCCAGACTATTCTGAACGGCCAACAACAGGATACTTTGCCGTAACAATGCCCGCCGAGAGCAGATCAAGCTCCTTCTGGATCTTTCTGCGGTCGCGCCGCTCCATCCTGTCCACAAAAAGCTTTCCGTCGAGATGATCAATCTCATGCTGCAAAACGCGGGCAAGCATGCCGGAAAACTCACCGGAGCGCTCCGCAAAATGCTCATCACGGTACTTGAGCGATATTGCCGCCGGACGCTCCACATCTCCCTGAACGCCGGGAATGCTCAAACACCCCTCCTCCATGGAGTTGAAGCCCTGGACAGCCACGACATGCGGATTGATCACCACCATCGGCTTCACCTCGCTGTAGTTGTCGAGGCAGGAGACATCGAGCACCAGCAGCCTCAGCGAACGGCCGACCTGCGGGGCCGCAAGCCCTATGCCCGAAGCATTGTGCATCGACTCGAACATATAGCCGATCAGCTCTTCGGTTTCAGCATCCACCCCCTTCAGAGGCTTGGCTTTCTGCCGCAATATATCGTCACTGTAAATAGTGATGGGGAGTATCATGAGAATGCGAATTTACTTTACCGATAAGAAGGCCTGCCGCGAAGCAAAATGTTGCCATCAGGTATCGGCTACAGAGGTCATCAGGAGCACAAAATATCAATTTCGCCAATCTCCGACAAACCACGGCTCACCCTTTGGAGGAGGCGGCGGTGACCTTTCTGTATGCCTTTCCAAGCATTTTACCGATCCCTTCAAGCTTGAGCAGAGTTTGGCGGACCGGCTTTGGCGGGCCGAGGGCACCGATATCTTCAGAAAGAACGGACTGAACCGGATAGACGAGAATAAAGCTGTTTTTCTGGAAGTAGCGATTCAGATAGGCCGGAATCTTGGCCATCTTGCTCTGGTAGGAGAGCTGGTTGTTGCGGCTCATCACAATGATAAGGTTATCGTCACTGCGCACCTCCCTTGAGAGCACAAGAAAATCATCCCAGTCCCTGAAAACCTTGTACTCGGCATTGGGCAGAGAGGCCGACCAGGCCTCCTTCAGCCAGGCGAGGGTCTGCTTGGCCGCATAGAGAAGAAGCCTGGATCCGGTGTTTTTCTCTATGGTAACAATCTTCTGCATCCAGTGGGTGAAGCCGATCTCATTTTCAGCACCGGAGGGAATAACAACAATTGTTCGCTTGATGGTCGAAAGTGGCTGCACCGGCTTGTAGATATATGTCGTCAGATTGCACCGGTCGAGAATGCTCTCCGACACGCTGCCGAGAAAGCTGTCGGTAAGGCTGTTCTTGTGATGGAGGCCAAGAATCAGGTCGGTGATTTTCTGTTCCCTGATAACACCGGCAATGCCGTTGACCACATCCGAGTCAAAGCGCAGGAGCGGGATGAGGGTATTGTCGGCCGAAGAGGCTGCAACGGCGGCTTTGTCAAGAATTTTGGAGGCGTTCTTCTCGGCAGCCTCATCGCTCAGGGTGTTATCGGCAACATTCAGGGCAACGATGGCGCTGCGCGCCCCCTGCGAGCGGACCGTCAAGCTGAGATTGACCAGCTCATCGACGCTCTCAAGGTCATTGATGGTAATAAGTATACGCTCCTCGCTCCCTGCACTTCCCTGCTCTCTTGCCTCACCCGACGCCTCGGCAAGCGCGATGTTCTGCGCGCCCTTTTCGCCGATGACGGTAGCAAGCGTGCAGGTCACAAGAATAAAGAGGATAGTGCCGTTCAGCACGCTCTCATCGAGCAGTCTGAGCGGCTCGCCTTCAAAGGTGTAGCCGGTGATGATGTTATAGCCAATAAGCACCGTCGCAAGGGCAACGGCCGCATGGGCGCTGATGAGGCCGAACATCAGCCGGCGCTGGTCGACCGAAAAGCCGAAAAGCCTCTGTGATATCCAGGCCGAGAGGTACTTTGCCGCTGTGGCCGCAACCGTGATAACCACCGCAACCTCAATGGTTCTGTAACCCTTGAAAAAGGCCCGGATGTCGATAAGCATGCCGACCCCGATCAGAAAAAAGGGGATGAAGATGGCGTTACCGACAAACTTGATGCGGTTCATGAGGGCGGAGGTGTGCGGAATAAGGCGGTTCAGCGCCAGTCCGCCAAGAAACGCACCGATAATCGCCTCCACGCCGGAGGCTTCGGCAAGAAATCCGGCAAAGAAGACCATCGAGAGCACAAAAAGATACTGCAGCACGCTGTCTTCGAAACGCTTGAAAAACCAGCGCGCGACAATGGGAAAAAGAAGCAGGACAACAAGGCTGAACGACGCTATTGAAGCAAGAAGCCGTAGCCAGAATTCGCCCGTCAGTTCACCCGTCGACATGCCGGCAACAACCGCCAGCACCAGCAGCGCAAGCGTATCGGTAATGATAGTGCCACCGATGGCAATATTGACCGCCTTGTTGCGCGTAATGCCAAGCTTGCTGACAACCGGATAGATAAGCAGCGTATGAGAAGCGAAGATGCTCCCGATAAGCACCGATGAGAGCCAGCCGAAGCCCAGAACGATCTGGCCGACAGCAATACCGAGAACAAGCGATATCACAAAGGTATAGAGGCCAAAGAGGATGCTGTTATGGCTGTTTTTGCGGAAATCGGCCACATCGATCTCCAGACCCGCAAGAAACATGATATAGAGCAGGCCGACGGTGCCGAAGAGCGTTATGCTGCTGTCGCGAAGCATCAGGTTGAGACCGTAGGGACCAACTGCTGCACCGGCAATGATGAGGCTGACCAGGCTTGGGATCTTCAGCCTGCCGAGAAGGAGCGGCACAAAAAGGATGATCAGCAAGATCAGCGAGAACTGCAAAACCGGGTTCTTCAAAGGCAGCGCTGTATAGAAGAGGCTCATCTATAGTTCTATGGTATCAATTGCGATCCTGAAACTTGCCGGGGGAACGGGGGGCCCACCGCAAGGAATGTGAATATGCATATCTTTTCAGTTGAACACAAACCCCTGAAGCAAGGGCTCTCGATACGCCAAAAAGCAGGGGAAAAGGGTGATCAGCGATGAGGGACCCTGGCTCTGTTACGGTGCCGAACGGCGTCCTGCCAGATGGTGGCAAATGCATGCTCCAGCCTGCGGGTAAATCCCTCGCTGTCGAAGAGAGCGCTCTGTCTTGCCGCAGCGACTCTTTTGCGAAGCTCGGCCATCGACGCCGGATCATCGATCAATGTTCCGGCAAACCCGATGAACTCCTCTGGGGAAGTGACCACACAATCCTCAAGCCCTGCCGCTTTCAGGATACTTCGCGATACCCGCGCCGGAAATGTATTGCCGCAGTAGCCGAGAACAGGCAACCCGGCCCAGAGCGCATCGCTGGTTGTTGTATGCGATCCGTAAGGCCATGTGTCGAGCCATAGGTCGGCCGACTGCAACCGCGAAAGATGCTCGATCTGGCTTGCCCTTGCAGCAAAAAAAAGCCGGTCGGGAGAGACTCCGCGCAACTCCGCCTCTTTTCTCAGATTTGCCGCCGCCGCCGGATCGCGGGGCTCCAGAAGCCAGAGTACCGTCTTTGGATGAGCCAGAAGAATGGCACACCACGCATCAAACACAAGCGGATTGATCTTGTAGGTCTGGTGGAGTCCCGCAAGAACAAACACCTCCGCCGGAAGCCCGAGGCTCTCGCGCGAAGGTGGAGGAAGAAGCGTGCGAGTATCATCGGTCGGCTGGTAGCAGACCGGGAGGAGATAGGGAATCTCCGAATAATAGCCCCAGTCGGCGGCGGGACAGACCGTTTCATCGACCAGAACATAGTCGAGAGCACTCATCCCGGACGATCCTGGCCAACCAAGCCAGCCAACCTGCACCGGAGCCGGGCGGGCCGCCACAATCTCAAGCCGTGCGGCCGTGGTGTATCCCTTCAGATCCACAAGAATATCCACCTTGTCCTGAAGGATCCGCTGTACCGCCGCCTGCGAAGAGAGTCCGTAGAGCTCCACAAAATTCGGGAGTGCCTCAATGCGACGGCGCATCTGGCTCTCATCGTCCGGCCCGTAGGAGTAGATGGTAATATTGAAAGCCGACCGGTCGTGCAGTTCCAAAACGCGCGCCAAGAGATAGGCCGTCGCATGATTGTGAAAGTCCGCCGAGAGATAGCCAATATGCAGTCGCCTCCCGCCTCCTGGAGAGGGCGAAGCAATTGCGCTGCAGCGCTTTATTGCCTCCGGGATTCGGCCGAACTCCTGCCGTGCCCAGCGAACGGCACAGCTTCCGGCATCCTCCGAGGTGGCGTCCGGCAGGAGCAGGGAGGTAAACGGCGGCAGCACTGCACCGGCGCGCAGAGAAGCAAGCAACTCTTCAGTCAGCTGCTCCCAGTTTTCCCAGTCGCCGAGGGCAAGGGCAATATCGAGCAGCATTGTTTTGGCCTCTACCTTATCGGGCCGGAGCGAAAGTACCCGATGGTATGCATCGCGAGCTTCGGTATGCCGGCCAAGCATGCGAAGCGCACCGGCAAGATTGCTCCAGCACTCCACAAAATCGGGACTGGCGGCAACAGCCCGCTCGTAACAGGCAAGGGCATCCTGAACATGGAGTCGTTCCTGGGCAAGAATGCCAAGAGTATTGAGTGCAAATGGATGCTCGGCAACATGCTCGAGGCAGCGGTTGAGGAAGAGCTCCGACTCCCGCTTTCGGCCGAGCCGCTGGCATGCCACGCCAATGATCAGATTCACCTCCCCCAGCAGGGCCGGATGATGATCCTGCTCAAGCAGCTTCATGCCGATGGCAAGGCTCCCATCAAGCTCCCCCGCCTCCATCCTCTGCGCCGCCTCGGAGAGCGCCGCCCTGGCCGAACCGCTGATTCTGCCGGAAGCAAAGATGGAGGGATCGTACGCTATAGCCATGCCGCTCTGCACTGTACCTTTTTGGTTTCAAACACCACCTCCTCATGGGAGGCCAGACGCAGGGTAAAATACGCATCCTCATGCAACTATCGGCAGAGTGCCAACATTTTTACGCCAGGCAATCAACTTCCCCGCCAACTCCTATGCAGGGCGGCCCAGAGGATGATTTTTGGTATATTCAGCAATCCATAACCCATTTACGTCTCCGACAATGCACTGGTTATATCTCCTCATCGCCATTATGCTGGAAGTCTCCGGCACCACCTGCCTGAAGCTCTCCCTCGGATTCAGCAAACTTGTGCCTTCAGTTTTTATCTTTATCTTTTACGGGCTCAGCTTCACCTTTCTGTCGCTGACACTCAAGGGACTGCCGATCGGCCTTACCTATGCGATATGGTCGGCAATCGGAACTGCGGCGATATCGGCTATCGGCATCATCTGGTTCGGTGAAGGGATCAATACCATGAAGATCCTCTCCCTGCTCTTCATTATTATCGGCGTCGCAGGGTTGCATTTCAGTCAGGAACAGCTTCATTAACGCATGAAAGAGAAACACCCCATATACAGAAAGATTGTCGTCAAGGTCGGCACCAACGTCATTACCGACAGTAACGGTGAACTCGACCGCGATATTCTCCGTAGCCTTACCGCCCAGATCGTCGAGATCCAGAAAACCGGGATTCAGGTAATCCTCGTCTCTTCGGGAGCTGTGGGAGCGGGACGCTCGGTCGTCAAGCTCTCGGGGACCCTTTCCCCCATAGCCGCACGCCAGGTGCTCTCCTCAACCGGCCAGATAAAGCTTATCAGCACCTATAACGAGCTCTTCGGGCGCCACGGCCTGATCACGGCCCAGATTCTCGTCACCAAAAGCGACTTCCGCGACCGCCTGCACTACCTCAACATGCAGACCTGCTTCACCTCGCTTCTCCAGCAGAAGATCATTCCCGTCGTCAATGAAAACGATGCCGTTTCGGTGACCGAGCTTATGTTTACCGATAACGATGAACTCTCGGGCCTCATTGCCTCGATGATGGATGTCGAAGGCTACATCATCCTCTCGAATGTGGACGGGCTGCTCGACATGAACTCGGAGAACGAAGCCATCATTCCGGAAATCGACTCCTCGACAAAGCACTTCCACCAGTACATCAACCCCGCAAAATCCGAGTTTGGACGCGGCGGAATGCTCACCAAATGCCATATCGCCCAGAAACTCTCGCGTCTCGGCATCACCGTCCACATCGCCAACGGCCGCACCCCCGGCATACTACAGTCGATTCTTTCGGGAGAGCAGGTCGGCACCAGGTTCCTGCCCCAAAAACCCACACACGGCCCAAAACGCTGGATTGCCAACAGCGAGGGGCTTGAAAAAGGCGCCGTAACCGTTAACCGGGGCGCCGAAACGGCACTGCTTGATGGTGAGCGAGCCAACAGCCTGCTCCCAGTCGGCATCGAAACCGTTGAAGGGAGTTTCCTCAAAGGCGACATCATCAAGATCTGCTCTCAAGCTGGAACGGTCATCGGCTATGGAATGGCCCAGTACAGCTCTGAAAAAACCCTCCAGCTTCTCGGGCAAAAAGACCAGAAACCCCTCATCCACTACGACTATCTCTACATCATTTAGAAACAACACAACCCGCAGCCGAAGATGAACAAACCGCTTCAAACTCTTCTCCTCTTTATAGGGCTTTTGGCAGCCTTGCTCCCTCAGTCGCTCTCAGCCGCACCGGCACTTGACCGCGAAAACACGATCTACCTCGACCTTCCGGCAGGGCGGGTTGTCATCCAGCTGCTGCCCAATATCGCCCCCCGCCATGTAGCCCGCATCAAGGAGTTGACTCGCAAGGGGTTTTATAACGGACTCTCCTTTCACCGCGTCATCCCGGGATTTATGGCCCAGACCGGCGATCCGCAGGGCGACGGCTCCGGTGGTTCCGGCCAACAGCTTAAAGCCGAATTCTCACGCGAGCCGCACATCCGCGGCACCGTCGCCATGGCGCGCGCCTCGGACCCCGACAGCGGCGACAGCCAGTTTTTCATCTGCTTCGCTCCAGCGCAATTCCTCAACGGCAAATACACAGTCTGGGGGCATGTGGTATCAGGAATGGAGTTTGTTGACAACGTCACTCCCGGTTCTGAATACAACAACGGCGCCGTTGCCAACCCCACCAGAATTGTGCGCATGAGGGTCGCCGCAGACGTAAAGCCCTGAGCTCGAGAGGTTGGCGAATCACGAAAGGAGCCTGACGGGAAGATCGACAAAGCCGTCGGGCAGGATTTATTGCAACGGTTGGCAGGGGTGCCGGAGGGTTCCGTCTTTTTCAGACTTTGATGCGGGGCTTAATTCACAGCGATATAGTCCTTCTCTTTTGAGGCGTCCTCAATAACAGGGAGACCGAAAAAGAACTCCGCATCGTCAACACTTTTCGGTGCAACCACCTTATTGCTGAAATCCTCCCGGATCCTCTTCATCAGTTCAGGATGAACCGTAACGGAGACGGGATTTTTGACGCTACGAAATCCAACAAAAATGGCAGCAATAACCTTCTCGCGTAAAAAATCACCGCCCACCTCATACGTCTTCCCCATGCTTTCCCCTGTTTTAGTTCCGAAAATATACCCAATTCACAGCTAAAACAGCTCCACATTATCAGAGAGTCCTTTGTGCATCCCGGTTCCGGAAATATTGCGCTTGCCGCGACACTACATCCAAAGAGATTACTTGTTGCCAGATTCCTCCAAAAGCTTGCACCACAGGCCTTTGGCTCCGCCGAAGCCTGGCGCCTGGCACCTCACCTCACGGGTTTCCTCTTCCAGACGAACGGAGAAATGTTTTCGCCTGTTTGTTTATACTTCAAGGTATTTCAGGATTTTTTGTTCCTGTTAAAATAACGGATGTTCATGCTAAAAAAACTGTTTATCAACAAGGTGTGGACGGTGTCTGCCCTCTTCGCCATCTCGCTGGCCATTTACGGTATTGACTTCAGCATATTCGGCAACTTGAGGGAGATATCAGCCGGCTTTCTCGGCAATCTCGCCTTCCTGCCCGTTTACATCATCGTCGTCACGCTCCTCTTCGAAAGGGTGCTCAGGGAACGGGAGCGCCAGTCGGTCATGAAAAAACTGAACATGGTCATCAGCGTCTTTTTCAGTGAATTTGGCAACCGCGTGCTGAAAGAGTTGTCGGTTCACGTTGTCGGAAGCGATGAGCTGAAAAAACAGCTTCGTATGACCGGTTCATGGAACAAGCATGATTTTGAAGCGGCCCTCGACTATCTGCACCGAAGCAATCAGCAGATCAGCATCGATAGTGATGCCCTCCCCGGCCTGAAACAGTTCCTGGCCGAAAAACGGAGCTTCCTTTTGAGCCTCCTTGAAAACCAGAATCTGCTTGAGCACGAAAATTTTACTGACTTGCTCTGGGCAGCGTTTCATATAACCGAAGAGCTTGAGGCCCGGGAGTCCTTCGATCGTCTTCCGCCGAGTGACAAAGAGCACATCAATGGCGACATAAAGCGGGTTTTCGGTCATCTGATCCGGGAGTGGATCCTCTATATGCAGCATCTCAAGGCGGATTACCCCTATCTTTTCTCTCTTGCGATTCGTCTCAATCCCATGATCGACTCGCCAGATCCTGTGGTGTATCAGGAGTGAATGCTGAGCATGCAACTTCGGGGAGATTGCAACACATTTGCCATTTCTCAAGAATTCGGCTAAGTTGATATTTGCGACAAATATGGCATTTTAGGACGAATAACACGACATTTCGATCGAAATCATGAAGAGATCGCTAAAAATACGACAGTCGATGACTCACTGATCCTCTACGCTGAACTCAATGATGCTGAGATAAGAGCTGCACAACGGCACTTGAAAACCGGCCGCTTCAAGCGGATTGTCCCTGGCGCCATAGAGGCAATAAAACGTTGGGTAATGCGCTACGGCAGCGAGGCGGAGGTACTTGAGCCGCAGGAGCTCAGGGAGATGATAAAGCTTGAACTGCTAATGACTGAGCGGATGTATGAGGATGTTCGGGCTGTAAAACTGGAGTCACTCTCCCTGTTTTAGAAAAAAAATATGCACCTATGACAGTTATTGTCCGAGTGGTGGCTGTAAAATAGATGCAATAAAGGTGTCTGTTTTCAGTCAAACCATAACATCACTCGCATGTCAGAAGTACATCTATCCGCTCAGAGAGGCAAGACTATCTTCCTTGTCGATGATGAACCCTGTCTCCTGAAACTGCTCAAAGAGGTTCTCGAAAAAAACGGATACAGCGTTATTTCTGCTGATACTCCTGCAAAGGCACTTCAGTTTGCTGAACTTCATAAAGAGCACATCGATCTTCTGCTGACAGATGTAGTGATGCCCGAAATGGACGGATGTGAACTTTCAAGGCGAGTAAGAACGATTATTCCTGATCTTAAGGTGCTCTTCATCTCCGGGTTCACGGCGGGAGTTATCGGTGAAAATGCGCAAGGTAAGGGATGCGTTGCTTTTCTTCGCAAACCATTCTCAATCAAGGCTCTCTACTCCACCATCGTTACGCTTCTCTATCCCCTTGCAGGATTATAAATAGAGATCCCGAACAACGACCTAACTCTATAGCAGTGGGGCCACTTAGGTGTATATCCCCCAGCAAAATCCATGACGCACATTTTACCGTATACCCGATGCTCCCCTGTCTCCAGACCGACAAGATTGAAGCTGTTGTTCAAAATATTCTTTCTGTGACCGCGGGATGGTACGCCATCATCATGTTGATTGAAGTACTCCATTTGCTTTCACCTTCTGATACGCTTCCCATACAATGATTTTGGGAATGTGAAATGGCTTGGTCATTCAGAACAGTTCCTTCTGTTTTTACAGTTGGCTTTCCTGTTTGACAGGATAATGCAATCCCTTCGCTCCAGCCTCATTACAAGGCCTTCATCGCTACTACGAATTGCTCCGTCCCTTGATGGCGCTTCGGTACTCTCAGCCTCGCTTTTTACACTTGAGCCTTTCCCTTTGCATCACCATCGAAGGTTCCCGCAGTTCAACCCAAGAGCCTGAACCAGGATCACGCCACCTCTACGCCGGACACCATCTGATCCCGACAAGTCGGGGTTTCCCTCAGACTCATCCTGAAGTTACGTCCATCTTCAGTTTTGATGTCGCCGAATGAATTACGACGATTGCCTCGACAGGCCGGAACACTTGTGTTCGTCTTCCTTGGCTCACACCTAACATCTTTTGATGCCTTTTCTGTAACGCTCACGACCAGTGCTTTTGACTACAGCCGCTTACAGTGGTTTGCAATCTGCTCCTGCAAGCCGATTGCCAGGGGCCTGCCCTCATCTCTCGCGCCGCTTATCTGCGGCACACGGACGACATTCATAACGCTCACTTACTCAGCTTCAGCGGGGCGATGCAGCGCACGCTTTAGCGGGAAAGCGCAACTTGCGGCCGCCGATTTCCTGCTTTTTTTATTGAGTGATGCGAGGGGTTTTGTATGTTTCTGCAATGGAATATTTTACCACTCTATCACACACCGAACTCAGATGAACATGCAGGAGAGAATACTTCAACAGCTTGGGGCGGTCCAGCAGGCGAGCCGGGAGATTGTGACGCTTACGGACGGCGCAATCAACGAGCTGCTCTGTGACCTTGCGGAGAGAATACCCGCGCATCGGGATGCAATCCTTGAGGCTAACCGGAAAGATATCGAGCGGATGGACCCGGCAAATCCGATGGTCGATCGCCTGATGCTGAACGCTGCGCGCCTTGAGGGGATTGCCTCTGACATCCGCAATGTGGCGAAACTCCCCTCCCCTCTCGACCTGGTGCTTGAGGAGCGTGTGCTGCCGAACAGCCTCAGGCTGAAAAAGGCGACCGTTCCGATGGGGGTCATCGGCATTATTTACGAAGCGCGGCCCAACGTGACCTTTGACGTCTTTGCGCTCTGCCTGAAGTCGGGCAATGCCACCGTGCTGAAGGGTGGCAGCGATGCCATGTATTCGAACATCGCGATTGTCGAGCTGATCCACACTGTCCTGAGGGATCACTCCATCAACCCCGACACCATCTACCTGCTCCCTGCCGAGCGGGAGGCGGCCGGAGTTATGCTCAATGCGGTCGGTTATATCGACATGATCATTCCTCGGGGAAGCCAGAAGCTGATCGACTTTGTGCGCGACAATGCAAAGGTGCCGGTCATTGAAACCGGTGCGGGCATTGTGCATACCTATTTCGACAAAAGCGGGGATCTTGAGATCGGCAAAAATGTGATTTTCAACGCCAAGACGCGCCGTCCGAGCGTCTGCAACGCGCTTGATACGCTGGTGATCCACCGCGACCGTCTGGAAGATCTTCCGCTTCTGGTGGCGCCGCTTGCCCAAAAGCAGGTGCTCATCTATGCGGATGAGCCGGCCTTTCTGAGGCTTCAGGGCAACTACCCCGACCTGCTGCTTGAGCGGGCTGAGCCCGAGCATTTTGGCACGGAGTTTCTCTCACTGAAGATGTCGGTGAAGAGTGTCGCCTCCCTCGACGAGGCGCTTGAGCATATCGCCCGATACAGCTCCCGCCACAGCGAGGCGATCATCTCCAGCGACCCGGTGGCAACGGCAACCTTTCTCAAAAGGGTGGACGCTGCGGTGGTCTACGCAAACACATCCACGGCGTTTACCGATGGTGCGCAGTTCGGCCTTGGTGCGGAGATCGGCATCAGCACCCAGAAGCTCCATGCACGCGGACCGATGGCTCTGCGGGAGCTGACGACCTACAAGTGGATTGTTGAGGGTGCAGGTCAAACCAGGCCCGAGTAAGCATGCTTGAAGCAAGAAACATCACAAAAGCCTACACCATTGCGGGACGGCAGCACCTGGAGATTCTTCGGGGAATCGACCTGAAGGTGGGCATGGGTGAGATGGTGACGGTTGTTGGCGCATCGGGCAGCGGCAAGACGACGCTTTTGAACCTGCTCGGCACGCTCGATACGCCCGACAGCGGCGAGATCCTTTTTGACGGGGAGCACCTCTTCAGGGAGAAGAAGTACACGCTCTCACAGAAGGCTCTGGCGAAGTTCAGAAACCGGAAGATTGGTTTTGTCTTTCAGTTTCACCATCTGCTTTCAGACTTCAGCGCCCTGGAGAATGTGGCGATGGCGGAGTTCATTGCCACGGGAAAGCTCCCCGCTGCAAAGGAGCGCGCTACAGAGCTACTTGCCACGCTGGGGCTTTCGGACCGGCTTGACCACCTCCCTTCCGAGCTTTCGGGAGGCGAACAGCAGCGGGTAGCCATAGCTCGCGCCCTTATGAACGACCCGCGGCTCGTGCTTGCCGATGAGCCGAGCGGCAACCTCGACAGCCGCAACAGCCGGATGCTCTACGAGCTGATGGCCCGATTGAGCAAGGAGAGAAAGACCTCATTCATTATCGTCACCCACAATGAAGAGTACGCCTCGCTCGCCGACCGCTGCCTGCAGATGCAGGAGGGCCTGCTGAGTGCAAGTTTATCGTGACAATTGACAACGCATTCAAATCGAATGCCCTCCTTGAAGTGACCGGTCTCTCATCATTTTACCAGCGATAAACCCGCGAACCATGAACGAAGAGCCTCCTCTCCATAAGATCGGGCCGGTCACCCTTGCGCCCTCAATACTCCCCCACCATGGATGGAGCTTTCTCTATGCCGCATTTTTTTCGATCGGCATGCTCACCTTTGTCTCGATCGGGCAGGCCTATATCCTCAACGTCCACCTGAAGATCCCGCCCTCGCTGCAGGGCACCATCAGCGGCAATCTTGTCTTCTGGACGGAAGTGGTCATGCTCATGCTCTTTGTGCCTGCCGGCGTTCTGATGGACCGCACCGGGCGGCGTCCGCTCTACTCGGCTGGCTTTGTGATCGTTGCAATAGCCTACGCGCTCTATCCGTTCTCCCGTAGCGTGGAGGAACTGACCCTCTTCCGGATGATCTATGCGCTCGGCATCGTGGCAATTACCAGCGGACTCTCTACCGTCATGATCGATTACGCCGCCGAACGGTCGCGGGGAAAACTTATCGCCATCACCGGCTTTCTCAACGGCGTCGGCATTGTAGCCATTAACGGTTTTTTCGGCGGATTGCCGGCAAAGCTTGTTGCAAAAGGGTTCAGCGGCATTGAAGCCGGGCAGTACACGCACTTGGCCATGTCGGGTCTGGCTCTGGTGTCGGCGGCCGTGGTGGGATTGGGACTCAAGGGCGGAGCGGGAGGTAAACATCATGAACAGCCCTCCCTGCACGACCTCTTCACCAGCGGTTTCAAGTGCGCAAAAAACCCGAGGATACTCCTCTCCTACGGTGCGGCGTTTGTGGCCCGAGGGGATCAGTCAATTATCGGCACCTTTCTTCCGCTGTGGGGAACGACCGCCGGAATCGCCATGGGCTTGAGCCCTTCGGAAGCGGTCAAAAAGGGGATGATGATTTTTATTATCTCTCAGTCGGCGGCCCTGCTCTGGGCGCCGGTCATCGGAACACTTATTGACCGGTGGAACCGGGTAACCGGCCTCGTCGTCTGCATGGGGCTTGCCAGTGCAGGCTATCTCTCGCTCGGTCTGATCGGCAATCCGCATGAACCGGCTTCAGTCATCTATTTCGTCCTGCTTGGCATCGGCCAGATCAGCGCATTTCTTGGTGCACAATCGCTGATCGGGGCAGAAGCGCCCAAGGCTCAGCGTGGATCGGTCATCGGCATGTTCAACATCTTCGGGGCGGCGGGCATTCTGGTCATAACCGGGATCGGAGGACGGCTTTTTGACGTGATCAGCCCGAAGGCGCCGTTCATTGTCGTCGGCTCAATCAACACCATCATCATGATTGCCGGAATAATGGTGCGGCTCAAAGCGCCAGGCGGTGGCGAAAGGAGTTCCGCCAGCGACCGGCACAGAGCGTCAGGCGAGCAGGATTGAACAGATCTTATCGATCTCCTCTTCTTTCAGGTATGGGTGCATTGGCAGGGAGAAGATCCTGCTGCTCAAATCCTCCGAAATGGGAAAATCTCCGGCTCTGTACCCAAGCGATGCGTAGGCTTTCTGGAGATGGAGCGGTATGGCATAGTAGATCATGGAGGGAACACTCTCGCGCTGGAGCGCCTGGGTGAGCTGGTCGCGCTCGGCTGATGAAGCGGCAAGCACGGAGTACTGCGCCCATGCGGAGCGGCAGCTCTCCCCTATCACCGGCACCTTGACTCTCCCCTTCAGCCTGCGGGTATAGCTTTCGGCAACACGCTGGCGAGTCTCAAGCTCCTCGTCGAAAATGGCAAGCTTTTCAAGAAGGACCGCGGCCTGAATGGTATCGAGGCGGCCGTTGATGCCGATGCGGTCGTTGCTGTACTTGTCAATGCCGCCGCCGTGAACCCTGATCGAGCGCATGAGCATCTCCATCTCGTCGTCATCGGTGAAGACCGCGCCGCCGTCGCCGTAGCAGCCGAGCGGTTTTGCGGGGAAAAACGAGGTGGCACCCACAAGACCGAACGAGCCCGCCTTGCGGCCAGCGAAACTGCCGCCAAAGCCCTGGCAGGCATCTTCGAGAACCCAGAGATTGAAGGCCGAAGCAATGGCGGTGATGCGCGTATAATCGGCAGGAAGTCCGAAGAGATCGACCGGAATGATCGCCTTGGGTTTCAGGCCGCGCTTGACGGCGTCCTCAACCGCATGGCCGATCAGCTCGGGGTCGATATTGAAGGTGTCGGGCCGTACATCGAGAAAGACGGGGGTGGCACCCACAAGGCTGATGACCTCGGCCGTAGCAACAAAGGTGAATGGAGTGGTCAGAACAGCGTCACCCGGCCCGATCCCTTTTGCCATGAGCGGCATAAGCAGGGCGTCCGTGCCCGAGGAGCAGGAGAGGCAGTGTTTGGTGCCAACCCACCGGGCAAGCTGCGACTCGAGCTCGGTCACTTCCGGCCCCATGACAAACTGGCCGCTGTCAAGAATGCGCTCGATGCGCTGAAGCAGCCCTTTTCTGATGCGCTCTTTCTGCGAGAGAAGATCTATAAATTGCATGGCGGGTATCTGTTGAGAAGGTTGAGATCGATTTTCCCCAAAATAACGATTCATTTTATTCTTTCTGCCTCATTTGGCAGCGGGCGGAAGTTTCCGCTCAACAGCGCATTGCAACGGCGACTCTGAGGGGAGCGGCAGTTGTGCTCCACGCGATTTTTATGTATATAGGCCAAAGAGACTTTGCCTTGAGCACAGCAAACCCCAAAAGAGAATCTGCCCACGATGAGCTCCATCTACTTTATCGGTATCGGGGGGACGGCAATGGCTTCGGTGGCCGTCGCGCTTTCCCATGAAGGCCATGCCATATCCGGCTCCGACACACAGCTCTATCCGCCGATGAGCACCTACCTCGACGAGCATAACATCCGCTACTTCAGCGGTTTTTCCCCGAAAAACCTGGAGCATGCCACGCCGGACCTGGTCGTCGTCGGCAACGCCATCAGCCGGGGAAATCCCGAGCTGGAGCATGCGCTTGACAACCATCTTGAACTGATCTCGATGCCGGAGCTGGTACGCACACTTCTGATAGGCAAAAACACCTCGGTGGTTGTTGCCGGCACTCACGGAAAAACCACTACGACATCGCTTGTCGCCTGGCTGCTTGAACATGGCGGCCTTAAGCCGGGGTTTCTCGTCGGTGGAATCCCCGAAAACTTCTCCATGGGCTGCCGGCCATCCGGCCGCGTCGGCGAGGGGTTCTTTGTCAGTGAAGGCGATGAGTACGATACGGCGTTTTTCGACAAGCGTAGCAAGTTCCTGCTCTACCGCCCCGACATCGCCATTATCAACAATATCGAATTTGACCATGCCGATATTTTCGGCTCGCTGGAAGATATCAAGCGCAGCTTCCGCCTCTTTGTCAATCTTGTGCCTCGGAACGGAACCCTGATTGTCAACGGAGATGATCCCGTCGCCATGGAGGTTGCCGCAAAAGCGTTCTGCACCGTAGAGCGGTTCGGCCTGACCTCAGAGGCGGAGTGGCAGGCGCGCAACATTTTCTCGGGAAGCGAGAGTTCCTCCTTCGAGCTTCTCTATAAAGGCAAGGCTCTCGGTAACCTTGAGGTCCCGCTCTTCGGCAACTACAATATCATGAACGCCCTGGCCGCAACCGCCGCGGCGACGCACTGCGGTATGCATGTTGACGCCATAGCCAAAGCAATGCCCCTCTTCCTGCGGCCAAAACGGCGAATGGAGCTGGTGGGAACCTTCCCCCGCAACATCACGCTGATCGAGGATTTCGCCCATCACCCCACCGCTATCCGCGTAACGCTCGAAGCTATTGCAGAGCTCTACCGGGGACGGCGCATCGTCACCTGTTTTGAGCCGCGCTCAAATACTACCACAAGAAACATCTTTCAGCGTGAGCTTTCGGAGTGCTTCGGGGCTGCGTCAATAGTAGTGATGGGCAAGGTGCACCGCCCTGAGCGCTACCGCCC
The DNA here is from genome assembly GCA_903824045.1 of uncultured Chlorobiaceae bacterium. GTDB lineage: Bacteria > Bacteroidota > Chlorobiia > Chlorobiales > Chlorobiaceae > Chlorobium. Next base: position 140,675 of record CAIJVD010000006.1, on the reverse strand, counting down.
CGAAGAGTGCCTCGATACGGCTCGACTGAAGGCGGAGCTGCAGGAGCAGGGCAAAACCGTCTTTCTGGCCGGTGAGGAGCCGGAGGGATACCCAGGCAATATCGTGAGCTTTCTGGAGGCAACCCTCAGAGAGGATGACGTAGTTGTAGTGCTGAGCAACGGCAGTTTTGGCAACCTGAAAACACTCTTAACAGAAAGTTTTCAAAAAAACGCTGAATAATTCGAAATGCAAATCATATCTTCTTTGATATTTTTGAAAATAAAATATAGATCTGGCATCCGGATTTTTTCATACGTAACATCAACTCAAGACAAGACTGGAAAGACATTATGGCAAAAGTGAAAGTTGGCATTAACGGATTTGGCCGCATCGGCCGTCTGGTTTTTCGCCAGGCAATGAACAATCCGAAGTACGAAATTGTTGCAATCAACGATCTGTGCGATTCCAAGACCCTCGCACACCTCCTGAAGTACGATTCGACCCACAAGAAATTCAATGGCGAAGTCAGCGTCGAGGGCAATAACCTCGTCGTTAACGGCAAGGTCATCACCATCACTGCCGAGCGTGATCCTGCAGCTCTTCCATGGAAGGCTCTCGGATGCGACCTGGTTGTTGAATCGACCGGCATCTTCACCTCGCGCGCTGCTGCTTCAAAGCATCTCGAAGCTGGTGCAAAGAAGGTTATCATCTCTGCTCCTGCAAAGGATAAAATTGACGCAACAATCGTTCTCGGCGTCAACGGCGATGCAATCACCGGCAAGGAAGAGATCGTCTCAAACGCAAGCTGCACCACCAACTGCCTTGCTCCGATGGTCAAGGTCCTGCAGGACAGCTTCGGCATTGAGAAGGGCTTCATGACCACCGTGCATGCCTACACCAACGACCAGAACATCCTAGACCTTCCTCATTCCGATCTCCGCCGCGCCCGTTCGGCTGCGGTCTCGATCATTCCGACCAGCACCGGTGCGGCCAAAGCTATCGGCGAGGTTATTCCTGAGCTTGTCGGCAAACTTGACGGGTTCGCAGTACGCGTACCGGTACCTGACGGCTCACTCACCGACGTTACAGCTATCCTCAGCCGCCCTGCAAGCAAGGATGAGATCAATGCCGCCATCAAGGCAGCTGCAGATGGCCCGATGAAGGGATATCTCGAGTACTGCACCGATCCTATCGTTTCGCAGGATATCGTCGGCAATCCTCACTCCTGCATTTTCGACTCACTCCTCACCATGAGCTCCGGCAACCTGGTTAAAGTGGTCGGCTGGTACGACAACGAGCTTGGATACTCCACCAGGGTCACCGACCTTCTTGGAATCTACTCCCAGTACGTCTAATCACTCGAACTTCCGAGAGAGAGAGGCGCCCGAACAAGGCGCCTTTTTTTTTGTCCCGAACGGCATCCGGCGGCCAGAACCGCTTAGAGTTTTAGGGCTTATTTCATAACTTTCACGTAGTGGAACAAGCGCCCAGGGTCAACCTATCAACTCATACAGCCCATGACACACTCTCCTGCCCTGCCAAAAAAGGCCATTATCCTTTTCGACAGCCGTACACCGGGCGGGTCGACCGAACAGCTCATCGATTCCGTGGGCAAAAAGCTGGCCGAAAAAGGGATCGAGGTTGAAAAAGCCAAATGCAAGTCGAGCGGCAACTACAGCTTTGTCGAGGAGTTCGACCTTGTGGTGATGGGTGCGCCAATCTACTACCTGCTTGTCTCCTCGGAGCTTCTCGGCGCACTGCTCCAGAGCAACCTCAAACAGGCCATGAGCGGAAAGAAAGTTGCGCTCTTTCTGACCTGCGGAAGCCCGGAGCTTATGGCGAATCTGCTCTATCTGCCGCAACTGAAACTCAATCTGGCAGGCAGCACGGTCATTGCCGAAAAGATCTTCGCACCCGACCAGCTTGCTGATCAGGCTGTTATCGGCAGCTATGTCGACGACCTGCTTGCGGCATTCGCTAATGGGTAAAGAGATTCTGGATTCTGGATTCTGGATTCTGGAGGGCTGTTCACGAATTGGGAAGAGGATTGTTTACAACGAGAAAAGCCGGATGATCATCCGGCTTTTCTCGTTTGGCTTTGGTGGCCCGATCAGGTGAAAATATCTCGGGCTTTTTCAAAGAAGCTTTTGGCGTCGCGGTCGTTATGGGCCGAGGGGGAAATGCCTTCGGACTTCTTCATATCCTTGAGCAGCTCCTTGTCCTGGCCGGAGAGATCTTTGGGAATATAGACGTTGACCTTTACATACTGGTCACCCTTGCCCGATCCCTTCAGGTGGCCGATGCCGTGGCCCGGTATGCGGAGCATGGTCTCCGGCTGCGTCGAAGGCGGGATGGTGAGCTTGACAGCTCCGTCGAGGGTTGGAACATCAACCTTGGTGCCGAGCACCATGTCGGGAAAGCTGACAGCAAGGGCATAGACCACATCGTTGCCGCTGCGGGAGAATATTTCGTGAGGGATCTCCTCAAGCACGACGATAAGGTCGCCCGAAGCGCCTCCTCTCGGGCCTGCATTGCCCTGGCCGCGAAGCGTGAGATAGTTGCCATTCTCAACTCCAGAGGGAACGGAGACCTTGACGGTCACCTCGCCAAGCTTGATCCCTTCGCCGTAGCATGATGTACAGCGGTCCTTGATGACCCGGCCCTCGCCACCGCATGTCGGGCAGGCAGCAACATTAACGAACTGGCCGAACATCGTCTTGGAGGTCTGACGAACCTCGCCGGAGCCATGGCAGGTCTGGCAGTTCTCTGCCGAGCCGGATTTTGATCCGGTGCCGTTACACTCTTTGCAGGCCACCTGCTTCTTGATCTTCAGGGTCTTTTCGACACCTTTGGCAATCTCTTCAAGGGTCAGCTTGAGACGGATCTTGAGGTCGCTGCCCTGGATGCCCGTACTCTGACGGCCTCTTCTGCCGCCACCGCCGCCAAAGACCTCTTCGAAGCCGAAAGGAGAGCCGCCCGCGCGCGCTCTTCCGCCTGAGAACATATCGTTGAAAGCGCTGAAAATATCGCCGAAATCAGCCCCTCCCGCGTACTGGCCGCCGCCGGGCCCGCCGGAAGCTGCAGAGGAACCCACGCCGGCATGGCCAAACTGGTCGTAGCGGCGGCGCTTGTCGTCATTGCTCAGCACCTCGTAGGCCTCATTGACCTCCTTGAAGTGCTCCTCGGCATCCTTGTTATCCGGATTCTTGTCCGGGTGGAACTGGAGTGCCAGCTTCCTGTATGCTTTCTTTATCTCGTCCTTGGTAGCCGAACGGCCCACGCCAAGAACCTCGTAATAATCTTTCTTCATAGTTTATACCCGCAAGTGCGGCTCGGTCAAATTCATAAAAATAGTGCTATTTGGCCACGATAACCTTCGCATGGCGAATGACCCTCTCACCAAGAAGATAGCCGGTCTGGTACTCTTCGATGATAGTTTCAGGTTCTGCATCCGGATGATCGATCTGTGAGATTGCTTCATGGAAATTCACGTCAAGCTTCAGCCCCTTTGACTCTATCTGCTTAACCCCTTTATCGGCAAGCCACTTGTCAAGATTTTTCTTGACCAGCTCGACACCCTCGATAAATGGTTTGGTCTCACCCGAACTTTCGGAACTCTGAGGAGCATGGTCGAGAAGCCTTTGTATGTCGTCGATAACAGGGAGCAGCTCGCGGATGACGTTCTCGAGTGCCCGAACGGGAGCCATGATCGATTCACGCTCCTTCTGCTTGCGGAAATTCTCGAAATCGGCGGCCTTGCGAAGCACCTCATCACGGTATCTGTCGGACTGCTCCTTCAGCGTCCGAACCTCTTGCTCAAGCCCGGCAACGCGGTCCTCCGGGGTGGGAGCGCTTTCTGCGCCGGAAAGGGCATCAGAAGGTGCAGCACCCTCGTTGAGTATCTCTTCCAGATTATCCCTGTTGATCTCTTTTCCTTCAGTTGATTTCCTGCTCATACCTGCATTTTCTGTTTAGTTGACATCCGACAGCGTTGCCGAAAGGCAGTCTGCCATATAGTTGAGAACGCGCACGGCGTGCTCGTAATCCATTCGTTTCGGGCCAAGGATCCCGAGTGTTCCTACCATGTTTCCTGCATAATAGGGCATTGAGACAATGGTCAGGTCCTCTGCCTGCAGTTCACTGTTCTCCCTGCCGATACTGATGGAGACATCCTTGCCGGAGGGACGCTGAACCTCGCATAGCGGTCCGTTGTTCTCGACAAGCTTTGCCATGCTGAACTTGTCCTCGATCATGGTGATCAGCTCCCTGACTTTGTCGGGCTGCTTGAACTCCGGCTGATCGACAATGTATTCTGTGCCCGAAATGTAAAGGCGCTCGACAATGGGCGACTCGTCGAAAAGTTTTCCGGCGGAGCCTACAATAAGATTTTTCAGGGCAGAATCACAGGCTGAGTCGGCGAGCCTGCGGCCAATCGTCCGGCGGATCTCGAAGAGCGTCAGCCCTGAGAGACGCTGGTTGAGCACATCGACCACATCATCGGCCATCTGGCGTGAAACTGCCAGATCGAGCTCCATCACAATAGTTTTGACAAAGAGCGACTGGATTGACAGGATAACCATCATCCTGGTGGAGCTGAGCAGAACGATATCGAGCTTTTCGAAAATCGCGTTTGAAAGCCTCGGCGAAAGCACAACACTGAGCTGGCGCGATATGGTGCCAAGTACCTTCGCGGCCGAAAAGAGCACATCGGCCGAGGTACCCTTCCGTTCCATGCCGAACTGCCCGATATTGGCATCGATGCGCTCTTTCTCGCCCTGATCGAGAGAGTGCACCGTCATAATAAGGTCAACATAGTACCGATACCCCTTGTCGGTCGGAATTCTGCCGGCCGAGGTATGGGGCTGGGCGATATAGCCCTGCTCCTCAAGAACAGCCATGACATTGCGTATCGTGGCGTCAGAAAAGCCAAGATTGTAGTTTTGCGCGATATATTTCGAGCCCACAGGAGCGGCGGTGACGACATACGACTGGATAATGATACCAAGTACCTGCCGCTCTCTCATGTTGAGGTCACGAGAATCCATCAAACTACACCATAAAATTAGATTGCATTACAGGGGCATGCAAACAGGTAAAGGCAACTAAACCAATCTTTTCCCTCCCCTCTTAATCCCGGTTTGAAACTAAGGTATTTAATATAGCGCAACAACTCTTTTTTCACTAAAAAACAGTGCGCCAGGCAGAGCTTTGCGCATTTCAACGAGCATCAGAGCGTAACCCGCTCACCTTTTCAACAACTGCCCTGCCCTATAAATTTCTGTCGGCGAGAGTGCCTGTAATGACACGGTCATGGCCCGAATAGTCTTTCGATACCTCAACCGAGGAGAAGCCGTGGCGGGTCATGATCTCCGTCACGGCCGCAGCACCATCAGCATGCAGTTCCATGGAGAGCCTCCCGCCGCTTTTGAGCAGCCCGCCCGCCTGGGCAGCAATCGCCTCGTAACACTCAAGCCCGAGCGGAGTGGTAAGAGCCCCTTTTGGCTCGTACTGCTTCACCTCCCGCTGAAGCCCCTCCCACTCCGCTTCGGGGATGTAGGGGGGATTGGAGAGAATGAGCTCGAAGGCGTACTCTTCGAGCAGTGAGGCGAGATTGCCCTCAAGCATGTCGGCCTGGAGGAACTTCACCCTCGACGCCACCCCTTGACGCTGGGCGTTGCGCTCGGCGAGCTCGATGGCCGCCGGGGAGATATCAAGCGCGGTAGCCTCAAGCTCCCCGCAGAGCCTGGCAAGCGTGACGGCAATGCAGCCGCTTCCGGTGCCGATATCGAGAACTTTTGCCGGGCCGGATCCTCCTCGGGACGAAAAGCCGAGCGAGGCAAGCGCGTGCTCAACCAGCAGCTCGGTTTCGGGGCGAGGGATGAGCACCCGTTCATCAACACTGAAAGAGAGACCGTAAAACCACTGCTCTCCGAGAATATATTGAACCGGACGCCCTTCGAGACGCTGGCGGCAGAGCCCCCTGAAACGCTCAAGCTCATCGGGAAAAACCGGCCGGTTGTGATGAAGATAGAGCTCAAGGCGGCCCAGGGCGAGAACATGGCCGAGAAGAAGCTCCGCACTGATGCGCGCCTCATCAACCGCTCTCGTCAAAAAGAAATCCGTTGTTGTTTTCAGCAGTTCGACAACCTGCCACTCCCTTGCTTCTTCCATGATGCTCAACTCAGAACGATCGGCACTGCACGCGCTTTAAGGGCCGGCACTCCCGCGGTTAACAAGATCCTGTCGCGTAAGATTACAAAATTTAGATTAGCTTTTAACATCTTTACCACATACGACCCAAAAACCACTCCTCTTCCGATACCATGAAATACACGCTCTCTCTTCTGCTTCTCCTCTTTTCGTTCACGTTTTGCGACAGGCTCGTTGCAGCCTCCAAATTCACCGGCATCATGGAGATGTCGCTCAAGCTGCCGAACGGTTCGGCCGACGTCACCTACAGCTTCGGCACCGCCGCCCAGCGGATGGATATGGTGATGCAGATGGACAAAATCCCCGATCCGCTGAAAACCAGCGTCATCACCAGCGCATCAAAACCAGACCAGGCTATTGTGATCAATCACGAAGCCAGGAGCTTCAGCACCCTCAACCTCAGAACCGCCGCGGAGAGCGCCATGCTGCTCGATTTCGACAACAACTACAAGCTGACGCGGCTCGGCAAAGAGAGTGTCAAGGGGTACAGCTGCGAGCACATCACCCTCTCCAGCAGCACCGAAAAGCTTGAGCTCTGGGTCACCCGTGATCTTGGCGATTTCTCCACCTTCAGGATACTCCAGTCGCAAAACCCTCGCCTATCGAACACCGCCCTCTCCAGAACACTCAAAAACGAGGGTATCGAGGGCTTTCCGGTAAAAATTGTGCAGCATAACGATAACGGCCTCTACGTGATGGAGCTGCGCCGCATAGAGCCGAAAGCGGTTTCAGGCTCTGAATTCAGGGTTCCCGCCGGCTACAGGAGTGTGGCGCTTGAGCAAAAACCGCTTGGGCCGAAGGAGAAAGCGCACCTGAAAAACCTTATGGAAAAAATGAAAAAGTTTGAAAAGTAGGTGGTATATTTTCGCCATCCCTTTTCCCTTCAGGGCACTTGCATAACCATCATTTAGCGGGCATCATGGCAGATAAAATAACTACACGCAGCGAGGACTACTCCCAATGGTACATCGATCTGGTCCGTTCGGCAAAACTCGCCGACTACTCTGATGTCAGGGGGTGCATGGTCATACGGCCGAACGGTTATGCGATCTGGGAGAAGATGCAGACCGCCCTGGACAGGATGTTCAAGGAGACCGGCCATGTCAACGCCTACTTTCCGCTCTTCATCCCCGAGAGCTTTATTGCCAAGGAGGCGGAACACATCGAGGGGTTCGCTCCCGAATGCGCAGTGGTCACCCACGGCGGAGGCGAGGAGCTGACCGAAAAACTCTATGTGCGCCCCACCTCCGAGACCATCATCTGGTCGTCATACAAGAAGTGGATACAGTCATACCGCGACCTGCCGATTCTGATCAACCAGTGGGCCAATGTGGTGCGCTGGGAGATGAGGACCCGGCTCTTCCTCCGAACCACCGAGTTTCTCTGGCAGGAGGGGCACACCGCCCATGCCACGCCGGAAGAGTCGCAGGAGGAGGTGCTTCGCATGATCAACGTCTACAAGACCTTCGCCGAAGAGTACATGGCGATGCCGGTCATTCTCGGCAAAAAAACCGACAGTGAGAAGTTTGCCGGCGCGGTGGAGACCTACTGCATCGAAGCGATGATGCAGGACACCAAGGCGCTTCAGGCTGGCACATCCCACAATCTCGGCCAGAACTTCGCAAAGGCTTTCGACTGCCAGTTCCAGACCAAAGAGAGCACGCTCGACTACGTCTGGGCAACAAGCTGGGGGGTTTCAACCCGCCTTATCGGCGCACTGATCATGGCCCATTCGGACGACCGCGGCCTGGTGCTGCCGCCGAAGCTTGCAACCCGCCAGGTGGCCATCATCCCGATTCTGAGGGGCGACAAGGCCTCGGTGATTGCACGCGCAGAAGCTATGTCGGAGCAGCTCCGCCATAGCGGCATTGCAGCCTTCGTCGACAGCAGCGAGCAGAACTCCCCCGGCTGGAAGTTCGCGGAGTATGAACTGCAGGGCATTCCAATCCGCATCGAACTGGGACCGAGGGATATCGAAAATGGCATCTGCATCGCGGCCCGTCGCGATACGCTCGAAAAATCGGAACTTGCGCTCGACGACACCCTGCCACAAAATATCAGCGGAATCCTTGATGCAATCCAGAAGAACCTCTACCTGCGGGCACTGAAGTTCCGCAACGAGAACACCTTTGAAGTCACGAGCTATGAGGAGTTCAAGAGCACGGTGGAGAAGGGATTTGTGATCGCCTGGTGGGACGGCAGCGCCGAGACCGAGGCGAAGATCAAGGAGGAGACCAGAGCCACCATCCGCGTACTTCCCGAGGAGGCCGACTATGTCGCCCGCTACAGCATGCACGAGCCTGGCGTCTGCATCTACTCCGGCAGGCCCGCAAAACAGAAAGTCGTTTTCGCCAAGGCATACTAAAGCCCGCCATTAAAAAAAGCAACCCCCGAATTCCGCGTTACCGGTTCGGGGGATTTGCCTCGTTCAGCCCGCCATGTCAGGGGGCAAAGCTCACGTCACTCATCCTTCGCTGAAGAACTCCTTCAGGCCCTCATCGGTCGGCTTCATGGTCTTGTCGCCCTTGTTCCAGTTTGCGGGGCAGACCTCGCCATGCTCCTCGGTAAACTGCAGTGCATCAACCAGACGAAGCACCTCGTCCACATTGCGGCCGAGCGGAAGATCGTTGACAACCTGATGGCGCACAATGCCCGTCTTGTCAATCAGGAAAAGACCTCTCAGGGCAATTCCTGCGCCCTCGACCTCTACATCGTAATCACGGGTGATCGTCTTGTTGATGTCGGAGAGCAGCGTGTAGGTTACCCCCTGTATGCCGCCCCTGTTCTTTGGCGTGTTGAGCCATGCGAAGTGAGAGAACTTCGAGTCAACCGAACAGCCGATAAGCTCTACATTCCTCTTCTTGAACTCCTCCAGCTTCTCCTGGAACGCGTGCAGCTCCGTCGGGCAGACGAAGGTAAAGTCAAGCGGGTAGAAAAAAAGCACCACGTACTTGCCGTGATAAAAGGAAAGCTTGCATGAATCAACAAACTGCGAGCCGTTAACAACTGCTGCAGCATCAAAATCCGGTGCCTTGCGGCCAACCAGTACACTCATTGTATTCTCCCTGTTTTGAATGACATTACGTAAAGATTATTAATAAGACTTATTTGGTCCATTATAACACTTTCACCGAAATCCTGCAACAAAAAAAAGCTGAAACCTGGTTAATAATTTCACGCTCTCTGACGAAAACCGGAACCGGCGGTTTCTTCTTGCTTTATGCTTATCTTGACAAAAAAAAGGTGCGACCAGTGACTATGCGGCAACCTCTCCTTTTCATTCGATCATACTTCGATTTCGAGCGGCATAACACCAGCTACCGGCAGGAGTTCCTTGCCGGCCTCACGACCTTTTTCACCCTCTCCTACATCATCATCGTCAACCCGGCTATCCTTGAGGCTGCAGGCATCCCGAAAGGGCCATCGATGACGGCGACCATACTCACCTCGATCTTCGGCACACTCCTGATGGGGCTCTACGCCAAACGGCCATTTGCCGTTGCGCCATACATGGGTGAGAACGCCTTCATTGCCTACACGGTGGTGCGCACGCTCGGCTACTCCTGGCAGACCGCCATGGCGGCAATCTTCATCAGCGGAGTGCTCTTTACCCTTATTACGTTTGCCGGTCTGCGCCGCTGGCTTGCCGAAGCGATCCCCTCAACCCTCAAGCAGAGCTTTTCGGTCGGCATCGGACTTTTTCTCGCCTTTTTGGGGCTGAACGAGATGGGGGTTGTGACGCTCGGCGTCCCCGGCGCCCCGGTACAGCTCGCCAACATCAAGAGCCTGCCGGTGCTCGTAAGCCTCGGAGGGCTGTTCCTGACAGCGGTTCTTCTGGTCCGGAGGGTCACGGGCGCAATCCTTGCGGGGATCGTTGCCACAACCCTTCTGCTTCTCGCTCTCGGCCTCACACCCCTTCCGAAGGCCATCTTCAGCCTCCCTCCGTCGATAGAGCCGATCTTCTTGCAGATAAACCTGCCGGCGGCACTGAGCTGGGGGTTTGCAGGGGTCATTATCAGCTGCCTGATCATGGATTTTGTCGACACCATGGGCACCCTCTTCGGACTTGCCTCGCGGGCCGGACTCCTTGACGAGAGCGATAACCTGCCGGAGATCGATAAGCCTATGCTGGTCGATGCGCTTGCAACCATTGCCGCATCGCTCTTCGGCACTACCACCGCCGGGGTCTACATCGAATCGGCGGCAGGAATAGAGCAGGGTGGCCGAACCGGATTTACCGCGCTTGTTGTTGCTGCCCTCTTTGCCCTTGCGCTCTGCTTCTCGCCGCTGCTCACCATGGTGCCCCCCTTCGCCTACGGCCCGGCAATGGTGGTGGTCGGCATGTTCATGATCCAGTCGGTCACGAGCATGAATTTCACGGACTACAGCGAGCTGTTTCCCGCATTTCTGACGATCGTGCTCATGATCTTCACCTTCAATATCGGCGTGGGCATTACCGGCGGCTTTATCGCCTACGCGCTCCTGAAGCTCTTGACCGGCAGGGCGAAAGAGGTGCATCCGGGCATGTGGATTCTGGCCCTCCTCTCGCTTACTTTCTATATTTTCTATCCCTACCACTAACCCGGAGCAACCGATGCTGACCGCCAAACTGCGCATAGCCCAGATAGACTGCACCCTTGCAAATTTCGACGAGAACCTCGCCCGCCACTGCGCGCTTGCCGAAGAGGCTATCAGGGAGGGTGCCGATGCCATCGTTTTTCCTGAGCTCTCTCTTACCGGTTACAATGTGCAGGATGCTGCGCAGGACATCGCCATGCATATCGCCGATGCGCGGCTCAACCCGCTTCGCGAACTCAGCCGCAACATCACCATCATCTGCGGCGGCATCGAACTGAGCGACGACTACGGGGTATACAACTCCGCGTTTATGTTTGAAGATGGCAAGGCGGAGAGCATTCACCGCAAGATCTACCTGCCGACCTACGGGATGTTTGAGGAGCTGCGCTACTTCTCGGCCGGCCAGCAGATTCAGGCGGTAAACTCCAAACGGCTCGGCCGAATCGGAGTGGCGATATGCGAGGATTTCTGGCATGTTTCGGTACCCTACCTGCTTGCGCATCAGGGCGCAAAACTGCTCTTTGTCTTGATGTCGAGCCCGCTGCGCCTCTCTCCGGGAAGCGGAGATCCGGCCATCGTCACCCAGTGGCAGACCATCGCATCGACCTACGCCTTCCTCTTCAGCAGCTATGTCGCCTGCGTCAACCGCGTCGGCAACGAAGACAGCTTTACCTACTGGGGAAACTCTTCACTCACCGGGCCCGACGGCAAAGTGCTCGCGGCCGCCCCACTCTTCGAAAAGCATGTGGTGGAGAGTGTGCTGGACTTTGCCGAAATCAAGCGGACACGCCTTCACTCATCGCACTTCCTCGACGAAGATCTCCGCCTCATCTCGGCCGAGCTGAACGAGATCATCACCCGATCGCGGCAGTCTTAGGCTGCTCTCGAAGTGTCATCTCGATCCCGACTTGTCGGGGGAGAGATCCCGTCCGGCGGGAGATTTCTCTCTGCGTTCGAAATGACAAGGGATGGTGGTTCGAAATGAGTGGGATAAGGCTCGGGCTGGTGCGAAAAAAAGTCAAAATACAAGACCTGACCCCATTGAAAAGCAGGGGGGAGTGAGGGTTCTGCGGTATGCTTCGGGGGCGCGCTGCATGGCGGCGAGGGCATCGGCCTCGCGTTCGAAGAGGCCGAACACGGCGGAACCGCTTCCTGAGAGAGAGGCAAAAAGGCTTCCGCCGTCAAGCAGCGCCTGCTTTGCCTGACGCACCGCGGGAAAGTGGTCAGAGACTGCGGATTCAAAGTCGTTTTCAAAGGCGGGCAGCACCGATTTGTCGCCCTTCAGGCAGAGCTCCCGAGCAAGCTCCTTCAGATCAGGGTGCTCCCTGTTGAAACGCGGGTAGAAGTTCCTGTATGCCCATACAGTTGAAACGTGCTCTTCGGGAAAGATGGTTACAACGTAATAAGGAAGGCTGAAGCCCAGCTCTTCGAGTTCGTCGCCAATACCCCCGCCGTAGGCAAGACCGCTCATTTCAAGAAAGTAGGGGACATCGGCGCCAAGCTTGACGGCAAGGGCGTGCAGCTCATCGTGTGAACTGTTGAGCTGCCACATCCGGTCGAGAACCCGCAGCACCGTTGCGGCGTCACTGCTGCCTCCACCAAGCCCCGCGCCAAAAGGGACAAGCTTGTGCAGCCTCATCGAAACCCCTCTTTGAACCCCGCCGGCCTCAGCGAGGGATTTTGCCGCCCTGACGCAGAGGTTGCTGTCGTCGACCGGCAACGCCGCGTTGGAGCAGCTCAGCGAAATACCCTCGCCATCCTCAAATTCGAGCGTGTCATACCAGTTTATCGGCGCAAAGATGGTTTCGAGAGTGTGATAGCCATCGGGTCGTTTGCCGGTGATGAGCAGGCCGAGATTGATCTTTGCAAAGGATTTGACGGAGAGTATTGACATAAAGCACTTCTGGTTTCGGGGGATCGCGGAGCAAACGGACTCTGGCCGCTATCGGGGGAGATTCCCGTTATATGAAAAAATTTGGCATATTCAGTGATAAAGTACCGCGGTGAGAACCGCAGAGAATCAAACCAGGACCAATGAAATTGAGCCTTCGCAACAACAGTACGCTGCTCTGTATCGCACTCTCATCCCTTCTCTTCCGCCCCGCGCTCTCGCTTGCATCGGAGGATACCTCCTACGCTCAAGAGATACGGCAGTATGTGGATGAAGATAAGGTTTATTTGTTAGAAAATATTCGCCAAAAAGTCACCAGACCGTCGGAAAAAATGGTTATCGAGGCCCTTCTTTCAGAGGACGGCCCGCAGGCGGTAAATCTCTACAGGAAACAGTTGCGGGAGTATCCCGATCCGGCAATCGACAAGCTCAGCAGCTCGCGTCTCGAAGCGTACGACCTTGTTTTGGGCCAGCACAGCTCTCGGCCAAAACCCCTCCCGAAGGCCGCTCCGGTGCCTCCCGACACAACAACTCATACCCCGCTGCTTCCAGCGGCAGTAAAGCCTGTTGCCCCTGCCTCTCAGGACACATCGCTGAAAGCTGCGGCGCTGCCGGCAAGCAAAAAGACGGCAACCAAGCCTGCCGGGGGCATCACCCGGGACACAACAAAAAAAGAGGCCTCAATCAGAATAAAAGCCGCCAAACCGGCTGAGGCTGCACCGAAAAAAGAGAAGCGCGCTCCGGAGGCGGGAAGTTTTCTGCTTCAGGCTGGAAGCTTCTCAAGCAGGGAGAATGCGGATGCTTTTGTAGCAAAGATCTCCGGAAGTGCGCCGGCAGAGGTTGTCAAGGATGGCGCGGCATACAAGGTCCGTCTGAAGAAAAGCTATCTCTCGAAAAAGGAGGCCGAGGAGGCCGGCCGAGCGCTGCCCTTCAAGGCAATAGCCGTACCGGCAAGGTAAGGGGGCCAATCTGTTGAAAAGAATGAGCAACACCCCAATGAAACGTGAGATATCCATCGACGGACAATCGCCGCTGATCTCCCAGCTCAAGCAGCTTGCCCTGAAGGTGGCCGATACCGATATCACCGTGCTGATCATTGGCGAGACCGGCTCGGGAAAGGAGGTGCTGGCCCGTTTCCTGCACAACCACAGTCGCCGGAGTGGAGGAAGTTTCATTCCCGTAAATTGTGGAGCCATCCCTGCCGGCATCCTTGAAGCTGAGCTTTTCGGCCATGAAAAGGGCGCCTTTACCGGCGCAGTACAGAGCCGGAAGGGCTACTTCGAAAGTGCGGACAGGGGGACGATTTTCCTTGACGAGATTGGCGAAATGCCTCTTGAGACGCAGGTGAAATTCCTGCGCGTCATCGAAACCGGTGAGTTCCAGAGGGTCGGATCTTCAGAGACCATCTACTCCGACGCACGCATCATTGCCGCCACCAACAAGAACATGAACCAGGCCGTTGCGGAAAAAAACTTCCGTGAGGACCTCTTCTACCGCCTCAGAAGTGTTGAGCTGCAGATTCCCCCACTGAGGGAACGAGGACGCGACGTACTCCTGCTGACCGAAAATTTCGTCCATGAATTTGAAACCAAGCACAAAATCGCCTTTGAGGGGTTCAGCCCGGATGCGGCAGAGGTGCTCATGCGCTACCCCTGGCCGGGCAACGTCAGGGAGTTGAGGAATCTTATTGAATCGGTGCTGGTGCTTGAAAAGGGCAACTACATCACGCCGGAACTTCTCGAAAAACATCTGGTTCAGCGAAGCCGCTACAAGAGCCTGATCCACGACCCTGTACGCTCGGAGAAAAATGAACTGCATGCAATCTACAGCGGAATGATCCAGCTTCGCCAGGAGATTGGCGAGATCCGCCAGCTTCTCCAGCATCTGATACAGTCCAGGCCCCTTACCCCGATGCTTCTGCCCGACCCATCTCCTCTTCAGGCGGTTGAAGAACCAAAGCCCGACACGCCGTTGCCACTCGACGAGATTGAAAAGCGCTCGATAGCTGAGGCGCTGGCGAGCTGCCTGGGCAACAAGCGCAAAACCGCCAGTGCGCTGGGCATCACCGAACGAACCCTCTACCGCAAAATCAAGGCCTACGGGCTGTAGCTTTTTTCCCTCTTTTCAGAAAGGCTCCCGCAAAGAGCAGCATCGAGATTACCGAGGCGGCTTTGGGAAGCAGGTCGGGGTTTCGGGTATAGAAGGTCAGGTGACTTTCCAGTGGCACCTCAGCCGTAAGCGTGCCCTCCTGCCACCAGGGGATTTCAGCAGAGATACGACCGAATTTGTCGATAAAAGCGGTGATGCCGGTATTGGCGCAGCGTGCCATCGCCCGGCGGTTCTCGATGCAGCGGAACCTGGCGATGGCAAGATGCTGGTAGGGGCCGTAGGACATTGCATACCACCCGTCATTAGTCACAAGCGTCAGGAATCGCGCCCCTTTGCGGACAAACTCCGTGACGAGACCGGGAAAAATCGACTCGTAACAGATGATATTGGCCGTAACCACACGGCCGTTGCGCGAAGAGCGAAGTTCCATGACCGAGCTCTCGCTCCCCTTCCCCCAGCTGCTGATACCCGCAAGCGAGAGATTGAAGGTACCAAGCCAGGGTAGATAGTCGACATAGGGCACCCTTTCGGCGAAGGGAACAAGACGCATTTTGCGGTAGATCTGGGGTGCTCCGCTGCCCGGCATGAGCAGCATAGAGGCGTTGTAAGTCTCGAAAGGCTGCATGCGCATGGAGTCATACTTTCCGGGATTTCCAGCGGAAGTTGGCGCGGCAGCGGGATAGCGGACGATGTCCGAAAAGCCGGTCAGAAGTGGCGTGTTCCACAGTCGCAGCGACTGGCGCAGCGAAGCCAGCTCATCGGCATAGGGTACATCGAGAATATAGAACGGGATTGCAGTTTCGGGCCAGAGAATGAGTTCAGGCCTCTCCTGGCGAACCGCCCGGGTGGTAAGGCGACGGTAGCGCTCCATGATGGAGCTATTATTATTTCTGCCCCATTTTTCATGCGGGTCGATATCGGGCTGCACAAGCGTAACGCGAAGCTGCTGCTGACCGCCCGGAGGCAGTGGACTCCCTCCCTGAAAGATCACCACCCCGTAAAAAAGAGGCGCGGCAATCATAAGCGCCATTACCACAGCCACCCTAACCCTGTCCTGTCGGCTTCCGGTGATGGCGAGAACGGCGAGCACATTGAAGCTGACAAGCCAAAAGCTTACCCCCCAGACACCTGCAACATCGGCGTACTGGATCATCGCAGAAAGGTTAGCCTGCGAGTTGCCGAGGGTCAGCCATCCGAGCGACAGATCCTGCTGCATGTAGGCCCACTCCCATGCAACCCAGATGAAGGGAAGAGAAAAAAGGGCAAAGCGGTAACCGGCCTGTCGGCGGATCGCATAAAAAAAGAGAAGCGGTACAATCATCGAGAGCGACTGCCAGAGAATGGTCATAACCCCGCCAGGAAAGGTTGCAAGCGAGACCCACCACAAGGCAATACTGCAAAAGAGCAGCATCGAGAGCCAGGTGCGCCTGAAAAACTCTGCGGGGCGCATCTCGCTTCGGAAGGCGAGAAGCATGGGCACAAGCGCTATCCATGCAAGAAGCTCAAGACGAATAAAGGGGTAAGAGGGAAACGAAATGCCGAGAAGAAGGCCGGAGAGAAGCGACGGCGCATAACGGGAACCGGTCAGCCGATCGACTGCGGAGGATAGTGAAGGCATCTGGCGATGAAAGGATTGCAGAGTGATATTTTGCTTTATTTATTGATTATTATTCTTTAAATTTATGACAAGCTGTTATTTAACAGGAATGAACTTGTAGGCGACTTCCTGAAAATATCCAATTTCAACGCCATTAGAAAAAGGAGAAATCACTATGGCTCTTTTCGGCACAAAAGACACCACCACCGCACACTCCGATTACGAAATCGTACTTGAGGGCGGTTCAAGCTCCTGGGGCAAGGTAAAATGCCGCGCAAAAGTAAACGTGCCGCCTGCACTTCCGCTGCTGCCGGCAGACTGTAACATCAAGATTGATGTAAAGCCTCTCGATCCCGCCAAGGGTTTCGTCAGGATGTCGGCCGTCATCGAGTCGATTGTTGACAGCACAAAAAGCAAACTGGTTATCGAGGCTGACATCGCCAATGAGACCAAGGAAAGAAGAATCGCTGTCGGCGAAGGTACCGTATCAGTCGGCGACTTCTCCCACTCTTTCTCCTTCGAAGGATCTGTCGTCAACCTCTTCTACTATCGCTCCGACGCAGTCCGCAGAAATGTTCCGAATCCCATTTACATGCAGGGTCGCCAGTTCCATGACATCATCATGAAGGTGCCCCTCGACAACAACGATCTTATCGACACCTGGGAAGGCACCATGCGCTCCATGCAGACCAACGGCGCTTTTAATGACTGGATCCGTGACTTCTGGTTTATCGGACCTGCCTTTACCGCGCTTAACGAAGGCGGCCAGAGCATCTCAAGGGTTGAAGTAAACAGCATCGGCACCGAGAGCGGTGCAAAAGGCCCTGTCGGCGTCACAAGATGGCGTTTCTCACACGGCGGATCGGGTATCGTTGATTCGATCGCTCGCTGGGCAGAACTCTTCCCGGCAGACAAGCTCAACAGACCAGCATCGGTCGAAGCAGGCTTCCGCTCCGATTCACAGGGCATTGAGGTCAAGGTTGACGGCGACTTCCCTGGCGTATCGGTTGATGCAGGCGGCGGTCTCCGCAGAATCCTGAACCACCCGCTCATCCCGCTTGTACACCATGGCATGGTTGGAAAGTCGAACGACTTCACTGTGGACACCCAGCTGAAAATCGTTCTGCCAAAGGGCTACAAGGTTCGCTATGCAGCACCTCAGTTCCGTTCACAGAATCTTGAGGAGTATCGCTGGGGCGGTGGAGCTTATGCACGCTGGGTCGAGCATGTCTGCAAAGGCGGCACGGGTCAGTTCGAAGTGCTCTACGCTCAGTAAGCGCAACATCTCTTTTAAAACAGAAAACCGGCTGAACGCCGGTTTTTTGTTTTCTCTGCTATCAATTGCATATCGCTACCCAAGCATCTGCAGTATATCCTCCACCTCCCCTTTTATCTCTTTAAGGAGCTGCATCCTTCGTTCCGAAATTACCGTTCCGCGCTTCTTCTCCTGGCCGATCTGCTTCTGCAGCTTGAGAAGCTCTGATGTCTTTCGATCCTCCGCTGTGCTGCGCACCGCGCCCTTCACCAGCTCACTGGCCTTTCCAAGCTTGTAGCCCTGCTCATGGACGAGCTCCTTGATATTGAGCACCATGGCGATATCGCGGTTGGTGTAGCGGCGATTTCCCCGTGTATCCCTTGCCGGTGCAAGCTCGTTGAAAAAGCTCTCCCAGTACCTGAGAAGATAGGAAGGTACCCCGGCGATCCTGCTCACTTCGCCAATGGAGTAGTAGTTCCTGTTTGAATCGAATGCCATAGACGGTGGTAGTGGTGAAATCCGGAGATTAGCGCCTTAAGTAACCTTCTAAAATCAACTTATCCAATAAAGGCACAAATAGGGCAGAAGGCGCGTCGTAGAATCATATAGGGTAATGTACCGCTCTCACGGAGAATTCCAACGTTGCGATGCCGCCGCTCATCGCGCAACAACGCGCTCAGAGTGCCATCTACACCGCGCGATAGGGAAGCATGGGGCGGATCTTGTCTACCAACATTGCCGGTGTGAATGGCTTTTGCAAGAAGCATATTTTATCATTAATCCCTCCAAACCGGGAAATATAGTCGGGGGTATAGGCAGACATGAAGAGTGTTTTAAGCTCAGGATTTAGTGACTGAAGCTTTCTGGAGAGCTCAACGCCATTCATGCCCGGGATGACGACATCGGTCAGAAGCAGCTCAACAGAGCCTGTATATTCTTCGACAAGGCGGATCGCTTCATTGGGTGAAGAGGCAGTGATGACAGTAAAGCCGGCTCTTTCAAGTATTGACTGGCAGAGCGACAGGATATTGGGTTCATCATCAACGATGAGTATTTTTCCCTTGCCATCATTGAGATGCAAGCTTAGCTGGTCCTTTTGAATCTTGCTGACCCTCTCTACAAATGCCGGAAAAAACACTCTGACTGCTGTGTCACCTCCGGGTTTGCTATGGCAGTCGACAAACCCATGATTCTGCCTTGCTATACCATAGACGGTCGAAAGACCAAGCCCGGTTCCTTTCCCCACCTCCTTGGTCGTGAAGAATGGTTCAAAAATATGAGGCAGGACGTCGGCGCAGATGCCCTCTCCGTTGTCGGTGACTGCAAGCATGATGTACTCTCCCGGCGTTGTGCAAGGCTGTTGATCATTGCTCTTGATGTCGATCACGCTGTGCAGGGAGGTTTCAATAGCGATAACGCCATCACCATCAATTGCATCCCGGGCGTTGACACAAAGATTGACGAGAATCTGGCCGACCTGCATCGGATCGATTTTCACTTGCCGGTTGAGATTATCCGGCTTCCAATCGATGGCTATCTGCTCTCCCAGCAATCGGCGCAGCATCGGAATGATCTCGGTAATAACCGTGTTCAGGGTGACGACCTTGGGTGAAATCTGCTGTTTTCTGGCAAAACTCAACAATTGACGGATAATCTCTGCTGAGCGGTGGGCGGCTCTCAGGATGACCTCAAGATCAGCATGCGCGGCGTCTGCCTTTTCGAGGCCGATTTCCGCATGGCCGAGAATAATGGCAAGCATGTTATTGAAGTCGTGGGCAATGCCGCCGGCGAGTTGACCGACCATCTCCATTTTCTGTGAGTGCAGTAACTGCTCATACAGCTTTTTCTGCTCATTTTCAGCATGCTTTTTGGCAACAATATCCCATGCCAAATCGGCCAGCAGCGCGATGATACGGCTGTCATTCTCATCGTAATCCTCAGGCTTGTTTCCGACCCCTATCACTGCGATGACTTTTTCATCGCGGATGAGCGGCACTACGAGCTTTCGCAGAACACCAGGGTGATTATGCGGGCGAGAAGTGCGCTCTGCCTCGGTGTTGCAGTTGTTATTGATGACCGCGCTTTTCTCGCTTATGACCTCAGCCCAGAACGTCCCCTTATGCATTGAAGGATGAGGATGACCATCGGGAACAGCATGCTCTCTCATATTTCGAAGCAGATTCGTTGAGAGTACCTGCATCGAAGAGGCAGCAAGCTCTCCCTCAATAATATGACAAACACCTATACGGCTTCGAGTCAGTCGTTCAGCCTCATTAACCGTTGTGAGGAGCAATTTCTCAACAGATTCGACCGCAACCTGGCTGAGAAGCTGTGTACGAAAAGCTGCAATTCCGTCATTCTGCTTGCGCTCGGTGATATCGACCTCTACACCGATAAGAAAGAGATTGCCGCCAAGCATGACTCTGTTTACGGTAATCAGGTACCACTTTTCTGCCTTTTTTTCTTGAAGCATAACCCGGAATTCGCAGCCCTGTTCCTGCCCAGTATGCATGACATCCTGTAACTGCCCGATCAAACCAGCCCTATCATCCGGGTGGACAGACTCCGTCACAAAACTCTCCAGCATCTCAGGCTCACTCCTGCTGCAGTTCATCTCTCGCATTCGATCGTTCCATGCAATAAACTTCCCGTCTGCATCAAGCACAAAAAAGGTGCCGGGAATAGCAGTGATGATGTTCTTGTTAAAGAGCCGAGCTTTTTGGGCTAAATCAGCGATATCAGTGATATCCTGAGCGAAAACAAAGAGATGAGTGACCTGGCCTTCAGAGGAGCGAATCGGGAAAACGGTTGAACGATATGTTTGACCATCATGCTTGTCGTCAAAAATATGCGCTTTCCCGGTTTGCAGTACCTCTTGAGCCTTTTGCCTTCGCAACTCTGCAATCTCGGGCTTTTGAAGAACACCTGAAAGCAGATCGTATACGTTTGAGCCGAGGCACTCTTCTGGCCGCATGCTGAACCTTGCAGCTAAAGCCGCATTCCCTTTAAGGATCACCCCCGTGGGATCCATAATAAAAACCGGCTCGGGAAAAGATTCAAAGAGGGAAAAAACTGAACTGTCAATCGGAGATACAAGCGGATCCTGAAAGAAAGGCGGATAAGCTTTGCTCATATATCGTATGGTAAAATTACTGCGAAAAAGCGATCAGGCAAAGCAAAAAAAACGAGTTAGGTAGGCTTTAAGCGTACTTTAATAAATAATCCCGTAAAAGTCAAACGCGGCAGCTTTGCCTTGTCCGCCACCCATAACGTATTTTTCCATCCACTCAAAAAAAATCCCGGTGAGTTTCTTCTTGCGAAGAGTTACGCTCTCTTTGGCAGCTTGTGTATTGACAGCTTAAACGAATCGAGCTTCAAAAACGCTACCGGTTAGCAGCCGGCGATGAAAAGGATTGCCCGTAAACGATCAACGGTAACCGCGCTCTTACAGGGCATTATAATTCGCGTTGTAATGTTTATATCATAAATTACCCCCGCTACATGAATAAACCATGACGGATGAAAAATTTACTCAGCCTGAAACCCTACCTCTTCAAGTACTGGAAAAATCTGCTTGCGGGGTTTCTGTTTGTCATCCTGACCAACCTTTTTGCGGTGATCGGCCCAAAATATATCGGCTTGGCCATCGACACCATGAACCATCACTTTGAACTGCAAACAGTGCTTGGCTATACCGGCCTCTACTTTCTCTTCGCCCTCCTGAGCGGCTATTTCCTCTACCTTGTCCGCCAGAACATCATTGTGGCTTCGCGCTATATCGAGTACGACCTGAAAAACGACTACTACCGCCATCTCCAGAAACTGCCCAGAAGCTTCTACAACACAATGAGCACCGGAGAGCTGATCTCCCGTGGCTCCAATGACCTCAACGCTGTCAGAGAGTTTCTCGGCCCCGGCATCATGTACTCCCTCAACACCTTCTTCAGGCTCTTTTTTGCACTGATTGCCATGATAGCACTGTCGCCGAAGCTGACCTTTTTTGCGCTTCTTCCTGCGCCGCTCTTAAGCTATTCGGTTTACAGGATCGGGAGCTCCATGCAGAAACGCTCAAAAAGCATTCAGGAGAGCTACGGGGCAATAACAAATCTGATCCAGGAGAACCTCTCCGGCATCAGGGTCGTCAAGAGCTATACCCGGGAACTTTTCGAGATTGAGCGCTTTGAGAGCCTCAACAAGGAGTACTACAGCAAAAACCTTGCGCTCGGAAAACTGCAGGCGCTTTTTTTTGCATTTCTTACCTCGCTGACCGCATTCTCGCTCCTTCCGGTCGTATGGGTAGGCGGGGTTGGCGTCATCAATAAAACCATTACAGTCGGGGGCATCGCCCAGTTCATCGTCTACGTCTCGATGCTCAGCTGGCCAATCATCTCGATCGGCTGGGTGACGAGCATTGTGCAGCGTGCATCCTCCGCCCAGGTGCGGCTCAATGAGATCTTCAGCGTTCCGGCCGAAACAGACGAGGAGCTGCCTCCCCCTCTTGACAAACAACACTTTTCCGGGGCACTCTCACTTAGGAATGTCCGTTTTCACTACCCCGGCCAGGAGAGCACTCCTGTCCTGAAAAACATTACGCTTGACATCGAAGCAGGTTCGAAAGTGGCGATTGTCGGCGCTACGGGGTCGGGAAAAACAACCCTGGTTAATCTCATCCCGAGACTCTATGAACCTGCTGAAGGCTCCCTGCTGCTCGATGGTCACGACATCAGGAGTATGGCGGTGAACACCCTCCGGGAGCTTGTCGGATTTGTCCCCCAGGTCAACTTTCTCTTCTCGGACTCCATAGAAAACAATATCAACTGGGGCAGCCGGGAACATGATGTTGCCAATGTCCTGGAGGCGAGCCGAATTGCCATGCTCTATGATGATGTGCAGGATTTTCCCGATGGACTTGAAACCATGCTGGGTGAAAAAGGAATCAACCTCTCGGGAGGGCAGAAACAGCGGACCTGCATCGCGAGGGCAATCGCCTGGAAACCGAAGCTTCTCGTGCTCGATGATGCCCTTTCGGCGGTCGACACCGACACGGAGGCGCGTATCTTTGAAGGACTCCTGCAGAAACTGCCGGATACAACCATACTGCTCATCAGCCACAGAATCTCTACGGTAAAAAACTGCGACCGTATCATTGTGCTCAAGGAGGGGATGGTTGTAGAAAGCGGCACACACGCAGAGCTTCTGCAGCTTGGGCATCTCTACGCCGAACTTTACAACCAGCAGCTCCTCGAAGAGGAAATTCTCTCCATATCGTAGCCATATCGTGGCCGCAACTCCCCGATTGAGCTCACACTCCTCATTTTTCACTCTCTTTTAAGGTTCAGTTAAGCCTTGCTTAAGCGTCGGGGTGGTATTCTGTTTTCAGAAACAAGGTCGAGATACAACCCCATTTTCGAAAAACAGTCATCCACAAAACAAAACAGAGAATACCCATGAGAAAGAGAAAAACGAGCATCTTCAGCATGCTTATCCTGGCACTTACCGTTATCACCTCACTTCCCGCAATCAAGGCAGAAGGGGCAGAAGAGGCCGTACGCTCTGCCGATTCGGAAAACGGTGAAATTAACTTCGTACACATTGTCAATCAGTTCTGGACGAGAAACAACCTGAGTGTCACCAGATACCGCAATGGGGATCCGATCCGCCATGCAAAAACCGCAGAGGAGTGGCTTGACGCGGCTGCAAAGGGAGAGGGCGCCTGGTGCTATGTCAGCAATGACCCGCATAACAGAGAGAAAAGCGGTCTGCTCTACAACTGGTATGCCGTGAATGACCCGAGAGGAGTGGCGCCAAAAGGGTGGCATGTCCCAACCCTCAAAGAGCTGAAGACTCTGGCTACTTCACTCGGCGGCCATCCGGTTTCCAATAGGGATATCCACTCACCAGAGGCACTGCAGTGGCGCTATCCGCATCTTGGTGTTG
The DNA here is from genome assembly GCA_903824045.1 of uncultured Chlorobiaceae bacterium. Classification (GTDB taxonomy): domain Bacteria; phylum Bacteroidota; class Chlorobiia; order Chlorobiales; family Chlorobiaceae; genus Chlorobium. Next base: position 117,118 of record CAIJVD010000006.1, on the reverse strand, counting down.
AGCGTACCGTCTATTTCAGGGCTGTTCCGGTAGGGCTGAGGGAGTCGCATAACGCAAAATTCAGACTTCAGGGAGAAAATGCAGTGCTGTGGTCCTCCTCAGAACACGCTAAAAACGACTCCTGGAGCGCAACCTTCGACTTTCCAGCATCTGTCATCACGCTTGATGCTTTGCCAAAAACCGCTGGCGCATCACTCCGCTGTGTCAGGGATTGAGAGCAGACTGAAAGACGGAACTATTGAATAAAGAAGGGCCCACCGATAACCATACCGGTGGGCCCTTCTCTGGTTTCTGCCTCACCCATCGTTGCTCAACTCCCTCAGCTGGCGGTGAAGGTCCTTGCGTGAAAGCCCGTACATGTGAACGTAGAGCAGATTGAACATGAGCACTGCGGAGCGCAGGCGGGGAGCGCTCACCGCCCGTTTCAGGGCATTGGAAGCGGTGAATACCCTGCGGGTCAGGGCCGTATAGCTCGGGATGAACTCTTCGAGCGGAATCTGCTTCGGAAGGTAGAGCATCTCCTGGCCCCATGAGAAGCGAAATGCGTCATGATCTTCCGGAGAGTGCAGAAGACGCCCCTCCCGGGCAAGACGGCTGAATACGCCGGTGCCGGGAATCGGGCGGAGCAGGTTGATTCCGGGAACATCAATGCCGGTATCCTCGATGAACTCTTCGAGCCTTTCGGGTAGGGAGAGCGTGTCGCCGTCAAGACCGTAGATGAAACTGCCATAGACGCAGATGCCTGCCTGGCGGATCCGCTTTATGCACTCGGCCTGCCGGGCCGCCGGGTTATGAAACTTCTGATGTGCATGATTACTGCCGTCTTCGAGGCTCTCAATGCCGACAAGCAAGGCGCCGCAACCTGACCGGGCAAAGGCCTCAAGCAGCTTCGGCTTTTCGCCAAGAGCAGTGGTAGCCTGGCCTACCCAGCTAATCTGGTAGGGGATCAGCTCCGTAAAGAGTTTCAGGGCATAGGCTTCATCGGCATTGACGGTGTCGTCGAGAAAGAAAAATATCCGCTTGTCCTGCTGCAGAAACTCCTCAACCTCCCTCTTGATTGCGTCGATGCTGCGATGACGAAGCCGGTGGCCGTTCATGACATGGACATTGCAGAAATCGCAGCTGTAGGGGCAGCCCCGCGTGGTCTGCACTACGTTGGTGGTAAAATAGCTTCCGATCTGGAGCGCGCTCTTGCTGACGGGACGGTCTATGGAGAGATCGGGAAAGCTCCCGACCCGGTACTCCCTCTTCAGTGTGCCACGAGAGAGATCCTCCTGAACCTCTTTCCATATCTCGTCGGCCTCGCCGATCACCAGCAGATCGGCGTGATCGCGGCACCGCTCGGGAAAAATGGTAACATAAGGGCCTCCAAGCACAACCTTGATCCCCCTCGAGCGAAGTATACGGGCAAGATCAAATGCGGGCTTCACCGCTCCGGTCTGCACGCTGATGCCTGCAAGGTCCCAGTGCCGGTCGAGCGGAAGCGTGTCGAAGCGGAGGTCGCAAATGCTCTGGGTTACTCCCGGAACTTTCACTGAGCTGAGAATCATAAGCGCGAGCGGCGGAATGGCAAACTGTGCCCGCCGGATGACCTGGCTGAAGGCCTGCTCCTTGAACGAGCTGAAAAAACCGCGTCGGGCTGAAGCGCTGTCGAGCAATGAGGCGCCGTCCACCCCGCTGTCGGCCTGAATGAAGACCAGCAGTACCGATTTCTGCTGTTGTGCAGCGCCGGCCGTCATGCGTTCCTGCCGGTTCGTGCGAGATCCTGAAGTTTCTTGAGCTCAAGGAGTGCATCAAGCGGGGTCAGCCGGTCGAGGTCGATCGACTCAAGCGCCTTAAGCAGCTTGCTGTCGGACTCTTCGAAGAGGCTGATCTGGAAGCTTTTCTGGCGCACCGGACGATCGATGGGGATTTCAATATCGCGCTTCTCCATGCCGGCAAGAATCTCTCTTGCACGCACAATGACCTCCCCGGGCATTCCTGCCATTTTAGCGACCTCAATGCCGTAGCTGTTGTCGGTCGAACCCCTGACGATCTTGCGAAGAAAGATAACCCGGTCGGCACTCTCGATAACGGTGGCATTGAAGTTCACGACGCCCTGGAGACGGCCCTCAAGCTCGGCGAGCTCATGGTAGTGGGTTGCAAAAAGGGTTCGGGCGCCGATTGAACTGCAAATATATTCGCTCATCGACCAGGCAATCGACATGCCGTCGAAGGTGCTGGTTCCCCGGCCGATCTCGTCAAGCAGGAGAAGACTCTTCGAGGTGGCATTGTTGAGAATGTTTGCCGCCTCGTTCATCTCGACAAGGAAGGTACTTTCGCCCGAAGCAAGGTTGTCGGAGGCGCCGACTCGGGTAAAGATGCGGTCGACAAGGCCTATCTCGGCGCTTTCGGCCGGCACAAAGCTCCCTGCCTGCGCAAGCAGGACGATCAATCCTGTCTGACGCAGGAATGAACTTTTTCCGGCCATGTTCGGGCCTGTAATGATCAGCATCTTCTGTGCGCCGTCGAAGTGGCAGTCATTCGAAACGTATGGCTCCTCGACGCTCATCATCCGTTCGAGCACCGGATGGCGACCACCCTTGATCGAAATGTCGGAGTGCTCCATCATCTCCGGCTTGCTGTAGCCGTACTGCACGGCACACTGGGCAAACGAGGTGAGGGCGTCAAGTTCGGCTATGAGGGCCGCAATAGCCTGAATCCGTGAAGCATGAGTGGCAATCAAAAGGCAGAGCTCATGGAAGAGCTGGGCCTCGAGAGCAAGGCTCTTCTCCTCGGCGTTGAGAATCTTCTCCTCATACTCCTTGAGCGACGCAATGGTATAGCGCTCGGCATTGACAAGGGTCTGTTTTTTCTCATAGTAGTCGGGGACCTTGTCGAGATTCGAACGGCTGATTTCGATATAGTAGCCGAACACCTTGTTGAACTGCACCTTGAGTGATGAGATCGAGGTGTTCCGGCGCTCCTCCTGCTGAATCTCCATGAGGCGGTACTTTGCCGTCGAAGAGATGGCGCGCAGCTCATCGAGCTCGGCATTGCTGCCGCTCCGGATATAGCCGCCCTCACGCATCGAACCACCGGATTCGGGATCGATTGCCTCTTCGATTTGTGCCGCAAGCTCCGGCATCGGCTGGAGATGAGCTGAAAGCCAGGTGAGGCGCTCGGAGGCGGCCCCTTCAAGAAGCTCACGCATGAGGGGCAGTGAGGCAAGCGAAAGACCGAGCTGGCGTACCTCCCTCGGAATGGTTCGGAACGTCGCTATACGAGCAAGCGATCGCTCAAGATCGTTGATTGCCGAGAGCTGCTCGGTGAGCCCCTCGCGCAGCTCCTTCCGCTCCGTCAGCTCTTCGACCGCGTCAAGACGGAGCCTGATATCCTCTATCCTTCTGAGCGGACGCTGAAGCCAGCGGCGGATAAGCCGAGCCCCCATGGGGTTCCTGGTGCGGTCCATCACCTGAAGCAGGCTGCCGTTCAGGGTTCCGTCCTGCATTGAAGAGATGATTTCAAGGTTTCTCTTGGTCTGCAAATCGAGGGTCATATACTCGCCGCTCTGCACCTGGGTGATGCGGGTGATATAGTGAAGGCGGTTCTGACGGGTCTCTTCGAGATACTGGAGAATAACTCCCGCGGCAACCTTGCCTGCGCGGTTCTCCTCTATGCCGAACCCCTTGAGGGAGTGGGTCTTGAAGTGTCGTGCAAGGATCTCTGCAGTCTGGTCCTCGCTGAACATCCATGCGTCGAGCTCTGTCAAAAGCGCCTCCGGCGGCAGCTCTTTCCTGAGAAGCTCCGCCCGCTCCCGATCGGCAGAAGAGTAGAGAATCTCGGCGGGGTGAAGGGAAAGAATGAAATCCCTGAGCTCAGACGGGTGCATGGAGGCAACGCTGAACTCAGCCGTCGTCACGTCGATGAAGGCGACTCCGGCTACCAGCGTCCGGCCATCCTTTATATAGGCTACCGCACAAAGATAGTTGTTGTGACGGTCGTCAAGAATCTTGTCGCTGAAGGTTATGCCGGGAGTGACAATATCGGTAACCTCGCGCCGAACGATCCCTTTGGCGGCGGCAGGGTCCTCAACCTGGTCGCATACGGCAACCTTGTAGCCCTTCTTGACCAGTTTGGCGATATAGCCTTCGCTTGCATGATGAGGGAACCCGGCCATGGGAACCTCCGCGGAGGAACCGTTGGAGCGCCTGGTCAAGACGATGTTCAAGGCACCGGAGACCTCCCTTGCATCGTCAAAAAATGTCTCATAAAAGTCGCCGACCCTGAAAAGCAGAAGGAAATCAGGGTAGCGCTCCTTGACCTCCAGATACTGGCGCATCATCGGAGAGAGCTCCTTGGGTGCACTGCCCTTTTCTCTGGTCATAACGTAGTCATCATCAATTATGGAGGTTACGGCCGCCTCGGCCCCGGCGCCCGGAGAGTGGAAGCTACTTCAGCGCGCCCAAATATACAAACCGTGCACGCAATAGCAGCCATTGAGGTTACCTGGCATTATTGACAACAACCGGGAAAGAGGCGATCTTGAGCGGAAGAAAGACGCTATCAAACCCAATTGAGGATCGGACGAATGGACCTTCACGCACTGCTGCGCCTGATGCACATCACCTCTTTTGCCGCATGGTTCCGCACCGTCCTTGCATCGCTCTTTCTTCTGAAAACCCTTGAGCCTGAACTGACCGACAACGCCAGTGATGCCCCGAAGTATGCCGCAATCCTGAAACAGTTCAACAAAAGAGAGACAAAGGTTGCCGATGTAGCCTTTATCGGGGTCATCCTCTCCGAAACTCTGCTCGCTTGGCTCTATCACGGATGGTGCGAGTGGGTCTTCGTCAAAACGGCCCTTCTGGTGGTGCAGGCGGCAGTGGCCATGGGCTACATCATCCGCTTCACAGGCCTCTCAACTATCTCTGCAAAACCGCTGAATTCAGCAACTGGTACAGGCTCTTCGCCCTTTCGCTTTCGATGTTTGCCATACTCCTTCTGCTAACGTTCTTTCTTCTCTGAGTTTTTTGATTATGAGGGAATAAATACTATATTTGAGACCTTTATCACATAAACTATGAGCAAGATGCAGGCGCTGATCAAGATTTCCGATAAACAATTTCTCGTTTCCAAGGGGGACACGCTGTTCGTTCCCAGACAACAGACTGCAATTGGCCAGACCTTTGCCGTTGCTTCCATCGCACAGATTGACGGAGCAAATACCACTCTGAATTCTGCCAGCACCGTTCAGGCCAAAGTTCTTGATCATGTCAAGGATGACAAAGTCGTCGTTTTCAAGAAAAAACGCAGAAAACGCTACCAGTCAAGAAACGGTCACCGTCAGCAGATGACACAGATTGAAGTTGTTTCGCTTTAAGAATAGAGAACAGGATCTTTAACGTTAATTTTTATTTCCCATGGCACATAAAAAAGGTGGCGGATCGACGAAAAACGGACGCGACAGTAACCCTAAATATCTTGGTGTCAAGGCTGCCGGCGGTTCGACTGTAGCAGCAGGAACCATCATTGTCCGCCAGAGAGGCACCGTTATCAGAGCGGGCGCCAACGCAGGACTTGGTCGCGACCATACCATTTTCGCACTGACGGATGGCGTTGTTACCTTCCGCAATGGACGCAGCAACAAAAAACAGGTCGACATCGTCCCTGCCTGATTTTTTCGTCCTGCAAAAAGCTTTATATTAGAAAAGCCGTCTTCTGTCAAGGCGGCTTTTTTTTATGAGTCGCTGAAATTGGGCAGGCCTGACGCGCCGAACATCTCTATTGCAATTATCCTCTACACCATCAACTAATTGACATCCTATGAAAATCACCGTTGTCGGAGCCGGAAATGTCGGTGCAACCGCCGCACTTCGCATTGCTGAAAAACAGCTCGCCAAAGAAGTTGTTCTGATAGATATTGTGGAAGGAGTTCCCCAGGGAAAGGCTCTCGACATGTATGAGTCCGGACCAGTCGGGCTTTTTGATACCAGTATCCTTGGATCAAACGACTATAAGGATTCCGCAAATTCAGATATCATCCTTATTACCGCTGGCCTTGCCCGCAAGCCAGGAATGACCCGCGAAGACCTGCTGAACAAGAATGCTGCGATCATCCGCGAGGTTACAACCCAGGTGATGAAGTATTCCGAAAATCCCATCATCATCATGGTCTCCAACCCGCTTGACGTCATGACCTACGTTGCACACGCCGCGAGCGGCCTATCTAAAGAGCGCGTCATCGGCATGGCCGGTGTGCTCGACACAGCACGCTTCCGCAGCTTTATTGCCGAGGCTCTGAACGTCTCGATGCAGGATATCAACGCCTTTGTTCTTGGCGGACACGGCGACTCTATGGTGCCGGTCGTCAAGTACACCAATGTTGCCGGAATTCCGCTTACCGAGCTCCTGGCGCAGGATAAAATAGATGCTATTGTCGAGCGCACACGCAACGGCGGCATCGAGATCGTAAACCACCTGAAGACCGGCTCCGCATTCTACGCGCCTGCAGCTTCAGCCGTTGAGATGATCGAAGCCATCGTTAAGGACCGCAAGCGGATCCTCCCCTGCACAACCTGCCTTGAAGGCCAGTTCGGCATCGACAATGTGTTCGTCGGTGTTCCGGTAAAACTTGGCAAAAACGGCGTCGAGCAGATTCTTGAAATAAATCTTGATGCTTCCGAGCTCAAGGCTCTGCGTGACTCCGCGGCTATCGTTGAGGAAAACTGCAAGGCTATTGCTGCCTCGATCGCCTGAAGCTTAAGAAAGAGTTCAATCCATAACGAAAAAAAGCGGCCTTGCAGCCGCTTTTTTCGTGAGCAGGTGTCCCCCATTACACCGGCTCAACCTCACTGGCATGAGGTTTTTCATAAGTAATTTTGCAACTACCGTGCCAGAACAAGAGAAAAATCATCAGGAAACAGAGCAAGAAGCAATTTTAAAACAAGTTAGCTGATTTTCACCTTGACCAGCCTCCCCTCCCCTTCGGCTTCGAGAGAGAGGCAAGATGGAACAGATCGTCTCAGATTGTTCTCGCCCCGTAGCCTCAACGGACAACTTCCTCCCGGAGAGAACTGACCATGCTGTTTGCAGATTGAACAAAAAAAAAGCGGCTTTTCAGCCGCTTTTTTTAGTGAGCAGGTGTCCCCCATTACACCGGCTCCACCTCACTGGCGCGAGGTTTTTCATAAGTAATTTTGCAACTACCGTGCCAGAACAGGGTAAATGTTAACAATAAAACCGCATCGTGTTTTTTTAAAGCCAGTTAACTGAATACCTCTATTCCTGGAGAGAGACTCAAACCAGAGATGAGTGACTCAGAATGTGCTACAGAAAGTCACTTTTCAGGACGAGTTGTCTCTAACAAAAAGCCCCGGCAAGCCGGGGTATATTTATTAGAGGGCTTTTTTTGAAAAAGCGGATGGTGATCCAGTCAGCTCAGGGAAGCGCCGGTTCCTCGCGGGTGACACAGTGAATGGCTCCGAGACCCCATACAAGATCTGAACAATCAATACCGACAACCCTCCTGTGGGGGAAACAGTGCTGGAGAAGCTCTATGGCAACACCATCCTGGGGACAGCGGTAGGTCGGCACAAGCACAACGGAGTTGGCGATATAGAAGTTTGCGTAGCTTGCGGGCAGACGTTCGCCATCGTAGAAAAGAGGTGCCGGCATCGGCAGCTTAAGCACCGTGAGCGGACGCCCCTTTTGATCGATGCACCCTTTCAGGCGAATGTAGTTCTCCTGGAGAGCTGCATAATTCTCGTCAAGAGGATCATCCTCCACAGCAATCACGACGGTTTGGGCATCAACAAAGCGGGCCATGTCATCGACGTGGCCGTCCGTGTCATCTCCAGCAATGCCCTCCCCAAGCCAGAGAATTTTCTCGATACCCAGATATCTGCCCAAACGAAGTTCAATCTCCTCTCTGCTCAAAGAAGGGTTCCTGTTAGGATTTAACAGACAGGCTTCCGTTGTCAGGAGAAGGCCGTTGCCGTTAACATCTATTGCTCCACCCTCAAGCACCATCCCGGGGGTTACAAGCGGCAGGTGCTGCAGGGAAGCGATCCGTTCAGGGACGGCGTCATCATCATCATAGGGCTCATATTTGCCGCCCCAGGCGTTAAACTCCCAGTTGACTATCACTTTTTCGACCTCTCTGCCGGTATGCCGGAAGACGTAGTTCGGCCCATGATCCCTGCACCACGCATCGTTGGTCGGAATCCGGTGAAGGAAGATCCGGTCGCGGCGAAGCTGCTCATGTGGCGATTTTCTGAAGAGTTCCTGAACACTCCGCTCCATCGCTTCATTGAGTACGTTGATGTGCACCTCTTCGGACGCACTCAACCATGCGGCAAGCTCGACAAAAACACCCGGGACAGGTTCAAACTTGCCCGGCCAGGATTCGAGCTTGTGGGGCCAGGAGAGCCATGTCGCCTGGTGCAATGCCCATTCAGGAGGCATGAAAAATCGGGAATCGGCCATGTGACGGTCAGTTCAGTTCAGGGATTGTGGTGAGAGGCCGGCGCCGAACGCTCTGAGGCGCAGAATACGATGCACGACCGGCGGATGAGAGTAGTTCATGAAAACATAGAAGGGGTGCGGGGTCAGGTTCGACAGGTTGCTTCGGGAGAGCTTCTTGAGGGCCTGGGCAAGCTCGGCACCCCGCTCATAGGTCGAGAGTGCAAAAGCGTCCGCCTCGTACTCATGTTTTCGGGAGAGCGCCTGCATGAAAACCGAGATCACCAGCTCAACGGGCGTATAGAGCAGCATGAAAAAGATAAACGTGCCGTAGACAGAGAGCTCCTTCATGAAAAACGCATCGAAGAGCGCGCGGTTGTTCATGAAAAGGGAGAGCAGAAAAAAGAGCGCGCCAAGATTGAAAATGCTGAGCGCAATATTGATGATGATGTGCTTTTTCTTGAAGTGGCCAATTTCATGCGCGAGAACCGATACAAGTTCATGAACGGAGTGGGCGCTGATGAGGGTATCGAACAGTGCGATGCGCTTGCGCTTGCCGAACCCCGTAAAGAAAGCGTTGGCCTTCGCTGAGCGCCGTGAGCCGTCAATAACATAGATCCCGGAGAGCGGAAAGCTCACTCGCTTTGCATAGGAGAGGATGGCGCTCTTCAGCTCTCCATCCTCAAGCGGCACAAACTTGTTAAAGAGCGGCATGATCCAGGACGGGGCGACATATTGGAGCAGCAGGGAGAGCGCGGTGATGCCGCCCCATGCCAGAAGCCATGCGTTCGGGCCAGCGGATTCAAAGAACCAGAGCGTTGCAGCCAGCAGCGGGGTGCCGATAAGAATCGAAAGCAGCAGGGTCTTGAGAATGTCGGAGGCAAATACACTGTGAGTCATCTTGTTGAAACCGAAATCCTCCTCGATCACAAAGGTCCTGTAGATGCTGAAGGGGAGATCGAGAAACGAGGAGAAAAGGAGCAGGGTGCCAATATAGAGCACACCGGTAAGCGTGGGGCTAAGGGCGAAACCCCTCAGGAACTGGTCGAGCAGGTTGAATCCTCGAGAGAACCAGAAGGTGAAGAGCAGCAGAAGATCAAAGCCAGAGCTGAACAGCGAAAGGCGGGTGGTAGCACCCAGATAGCCACGCGATTTCTGGTAGGCATCCTGGTCAAACACCCCCTCAAACTCTTCGGGAAGAGGGGCCCGGGCCGCCTTGAGATTCATCAGTTCCGAAACTACCTTCACCATAAAGGTACTCAGCAGGGTAAAAAGGATAACGGCACCGAATATGTTCATTGCTCTCTGTCTCAGTTATGGGAATCATCACGTTCAAAGCGGCTGAAAGGCTCACCCTTCAGCCTGCTATTACCCTACGCTTCATTATAACGCTTCTGGAGGTCACCATAAGTTTCAATCCGGCGGTCACGAAGAAATGGCCAGTGTGACCGGTAGTAGCCGATACGGCTGAGGTCACACTCTGCCAGCACGACCGCTTCGTCCTGACCTGCCGCCTCACTGACAACCTGACCGAAGGGATCGGAGACAAAGCTGTTGCCCCAGAACTCGAGTTCGCCTTCCCTTCCCACCCTGTTGGCCGCCGCGACAAATACACCGTTGGCTATTGCATGGCTGAGCTGCATGGTTTTCCATGCCGACTGCTGCGCACGCCGGACATCCCCGGAGTGTTCACTTGCGGCCCAGCCGATAGCCGTCGGATAAAAAAGAATCTCAGCGCCCTTGAGCGCCGTCAATCTTGCTGCTTCGGGGTACCACTGATCCCAGCAGATAAGCACGCCGATAGTGGCGTAGCGGGTTTTAAAGACCTTGTAGCCGAGGTCCCCGGGCGTAAAGTAAAACTTCTCGTAAAATCCCGGATCATCGGGAATATGCATCTTGCGGTAGTTGCCAAGATAGCTGCCGTCTGCATCGATGACCGCTGCCGTGTTGTGATAGAGCCCCCTTGCCCTTGCCTCGAAAAGCGAGGCGACAATGACGACCTCAAGCTGACGGGCAAGCTCCTGAAGCACCTCTGTAGAGGGACCCGGCACCGGTTCGGCAAGCTGGAAGGGTTCATAGCTCTCCTCCTGACAGAAATAGCGCGAAAGGAAAAGCTCCTGGAGGCAGATGATACGCGCGCCACCATTGGCAGCCTCACGTATTCTCCGGCAGGCCTCAGCCAGGTTTTCGGCCGGATCTTTGCAGCATGAGCTCTGCACAAGTGCGATGGTCACACTATCGGAAGGCATAGGGAATGAAAATTAGTGAATGATGAGGCCAAGGGAGAAGAGAATCCCGTGAAGGGTCATCACTTTTCCGGTACCAGCCAGAACACTGTTCAGCGCTCTGCCCTCGCTCCGGTAGAGCTGCCGGATCATCTTGATGGCCAGCGGAATGGAGAGGAGGGAGAGCAGGCTCCAGGCCGAAGCTTGATGATTCAGCGTGAGCAGGAGTGGAACAAGATAGGCAACGCCGGTCAGGGCGACATAGAGCCGTCTGGCCCAGCTTCCGCCAATGCGGGCGGGGAGTGTCATTTTGCCTACCTGGCGGTCGGTATCGATATCGCGGATATTGTTGACCAGAAGGATCATGACCGAAAACGCACCGGGGGCCGCGGCTGCCAGAAGCACCGGCAGGGTGAGGGTGCCAGTCTCGACATAGTAGGTGCCGCCGACGGCGACCAGTCCGAAAAAGATGAAGACAAAAATATCGCCAAGGCCTGAATAGGCTATCGGAAAGGGACCTCCGGTATAGGCCCAGGCAAAAAGGAGGGAGAGCACTCCTATGAGCATAATCGGCCACCCGCCAAGTGTGACCAGATAGAGACCGAGCAGAAAAACAGTGCCAAGGAGCACTCCCGAAACCCTGACCATCCGCTTCTCGCTGATGATGCCCGCCGCAACGGTTCTGGTCGGACCGAGCCGCTCGGAGGTATCGGCGCCCTTGCGGAAGTCATAGATCTCGTTGATGAAGTTGGTGGCAACCTGGATACCGAGCGCGCAAATGAGTGCTACCAATGCCGGAAAAGGCCGAAAGCTTCCCGCAGCGGCGGCCAGAGCTGAGGCGAGAACTACCGGTACAGCCCCTGCAGGAAGGGTTTTGGGACGAATGGCCAGCATCCATGCCCCAAATGCGGAGGGCAACGGGAGGTTGGTTTCCGCTCTGTTATGAGTCATTCTTCTTCTCTTTGGCCATTTTGACGCTGCTGAAGGTATGCCGGATCTTCTCGCCCGGCTTGATGTAGGTCAGGCTGTGGCGCACGGCCATAGCTGCATCGCTCAGGCCGGTCTGGATGATCTTGAGCTTGCCGGGATAGTAGGCGATGTCTCCGGCAGCGTAGAGCCCGTCGACAGAGGTCTGCATGTGGCTGTCAACAACAAGCGCATTGTCCATAAGCTTGAGGTCCCACTCTGCCAGGGGGCCGAGATTTGACTTGAAGCCGATCAAGAGAAGCAGGCAGTCCGCTTCAACGCGGCAGGTGGCCCTGTTCTTGGAGCGCAGGTTTACCGCCTTCAGCCGCTCCCCTTCGGCTTCGATCGACACCACTTCGGTGTTGAGCATCACGTTGATGCGGCCAGCCTCCATGGCCTCGCTGACCTCCCTTGCGGTCTTTCCGTGACCCTGGAACTCGTGCATTCTGTGGACAAGCGTCACCCGCTCAGCCGTGTTCAGCAGCCCGACCGTCCAGTCAAGTGCTGAGTCGCCTCCTCCGACAATAACCACTCGCTTCCCGGCAAAATCACTGACATTCTGAACCGCATAAAACACAGAGTGCCCTTCAAGGTGATCGATAGTATCGAGCTGAGGCAGCTTGCGCGGGGAGAATGCCCCGAGACCCGCCGCGATCAGCAGCGCTCTCGACAGGAACACCCTGCCCGAACCGACCGTGACCTCAAAGGTTCCATCCTCAAGTTTTCTATAGCGCGTAACGGTCTCTCCAAGAATCACTTCCGGATTGTAGCGCTCCGTCTGCTTCCAGAGGGTGTCGACAAGCCCCGCAGCCGGAACCTCCTGAAAACCCGCTACGTCATAGATATGTTTTTCGGGATAGAGCGCGGCAAGCTGGCCGCCAAGAAGAGGCATGCTCTCAATGATACGGCACGTAATATTGTTCATGCCGCACTGGAATGCAGCAAAAATACCGGTAGGGCCACCGCCGACGATGGTAAGGTCTCGAATCTCCTCACCGCTGTCAAAATAGAGTTTATTCAGGGTCATTCTTCAGGGGATACCGGATTACTGTATATTTTCCCGACTGTGTGCCCGTTCAGGGCCAGACTTCTTCAGATAGATCATTCCTTCGGGATCGACCATGCCGTAAAGAACCGAGACCAGAGTGCCCGATTCATCCAGCTCATGTATTTCAACGTGGACTGCGTCACATTTCAGCACATGGTTTCCCTCGTTATCCTTGAAATAAAAGAGGGCTTCGACGCCACCGTGAGGTGTCCTGCCAGTGAACCGGTAGTTTCCGTTATCAAGCTTCTCAAGAGCACAACCCGAAGAGTGGGAGTCAATCGGACATGAAGCGCACTGGGAGTAAAAGCCTTCCTCTGAAGGAGCAAAATCGCAAACTGGAAATTTCATTATTCTCTCTTTTTTTATCTTCCGGAGTGGATGCCTGCAAATATAATGATTAAAAATTGTTGTAGAGTTCAAACTTTATTGATTTCTTATGGACACAGCAGTGAAATCAGCATTATGAACCCCCCATAGACCCGATTGGCATCCATCGGCAAGACAAGAACATAAAAGATGTTTCAGGGGTTCCCGACTGCTTCAGGTTCAACAACACTCCGGATCAACACCATGTTAGCTAAGAGAATCATCCCCTGTCTCGACGTTCGTGACGGCAGAGTAGTCAAGGGAATCAATTTCGAGGGTTTGAGGGATGCTGGCTCCATCCTTGAGCAGGCACGGTTTTACAACAGCGAACTGGCAGACGAGCTTGTCTTTCTCGATATATCGGCTTCGCTCGAGTCCAGGAAGACAACGCTTGAAGAGGTTCTCAAAGTTTCCGGTGAAATTTTCATACCCCTGACTGTTGGCGGCGGAATCAGCTCGGTCGAACGGGCCAAAGAGGTGTTTCTGCATGGTGCCGACAAGGTATCGGTCAATACCGCCGCGGTCAACGACCCCTATCTCATCAGCCGGATCGCCGAAAAGTACGGCTCTCAGGCCGTAGTCGTCGCTATCGACATCAAAAAAATCGGTTCAGAGTACATTGTTCACACCCATTCGGGCAAAAACCCTACTCCATACGAGGCTCTTGAGTGGGCAGAGAAGGTACAGGCACTTGGCGCAGGAGAGATTCTTCTGACAAGCATGGACCGCGACGGCACCAAGGAGGGCTACGACAACGAGATCCTCTGCCAGGTATCGAGTTCGGTGCACATTCCCGTCATAGCCTCCGGAGGCGCAGGAAATCTCAAACACCTCTACGAAGGATTCACGCTCGGCAAGGCTGATGCAGCACTGGCCGCATCAATTTTCCACTTCCGCCAGCACTCAATCCGCGAAGCCAAGGAGTACCTCCGCGAAAGAGGAATCCCTGTCAGGCTCTGAACCCTTCCCCCACCGTAACGATCTCTCAAGCCATTCACTCTGCACTCTCCTGAAATGCATGCCTTGTAAGCCATAGCCCCGGAAGCATGGGGAGCCAGAGCGTGAATCCGCGAAGAAGCAGGGTTGCGGCAAATGCGGTCTCGAGCCTTACGCCAAGCATGACGAGCATGCCGGTGCAGGTAGCTTCGAAGGTGCCGAGGCCAAGCGGAATAAGGCTCAACAGTGCCACAATCGAGGCCAGCACAAAGCAGGGAAATGCAACAAAGAGTGAGGCATCTACCCCGAGCGCATGAAGCATTGCCCAGAGTGTTGCCGTATCAAGCAGAAAAATTACAGCTTCAAGGCATGTCGCCCAGAAAAGAAGCGCGGGGTTTCGGAGCGTGCTATCAGCTGCCTCGGCATAAAAACCGAGGATACCCGAAAGGACGGGAATCTTTGCCAGCCAGGCAGGCGGATCCTTTCTGCCCCATTGCTTCAAAAGAAGAATAGCGCCGGGAACAGCGAGCGCAAACATGAAAAACAGTGCTGTAACAATGATGATCCACTGATGGATACCATGCAGGATCCATAAGACAAGGATGGCTGTTGCGGCAACGACGACATAGGCTCCGTAAAAGGAGATAATGCTGACCAGCATGACGCCCATCCCGACATGGCCGGGAATCGCTCTCTGGCGGAAGGCGTTGACGATAAAGGCGATTCCGCTTATCCCGCCGGAAGGGATGGCCTGATCGGCAAAGAGCTTTGCCACGGCAAGCGGCACAAGCATTCTCAGGGGATAACTCAAGCCATAAACATTGAGCGCCATGCGCCATACCAGTGCAAGAGAGAGGTAGGTGCCAAGCTGAAAAAGAAGTGCGGCGACAATCCAGGAGATATCAAGATTGCCCAGAAGCATCAGAAAATGGCGCAACTCTCCAAAATGCGTTACGGCAAGAATAACTCCCGAAAGAAGCAGCAGGCCAGCAAAAATCGCCCTCCAAAAATTACTATTCATACTACCGACCCTTATGTAAAAAGGAGAAGAGAGCTGGCCTGATGGTTTCCATCAAGCTTAACCCTCACTCTCCTCCATCAGTCGCTTGCGGATATCGAAAAGCTCCGTCTGCCTATGGGCGCTGGATACCGGATAAGAGAGGTCCATAGCTGTGAAAAGCTCAAGAATAATATGCGAAACCATCAGCCGGGCATTTGCCTTGTCATCGGCCGGCACCACATACCATGGCGCATGAGCGGTGCTTGTAGCGCTGAGACAGGCCTCGTAGGCAGCCATATACTCCCGCCAGTACTTGCGTTCCTCAACGTCGGCAATGCTGAATTTCCAGTTCTTTTCAGCCTCATCAATCCGGTCAAGAAACCGCTTCCGCTGAACATCCCGGGAGAGATGGAGAAAGAACTTGAGCATTCTGGTGCCATTCTGATGAAGATGTCGCTCCATATCATTGATTGAGCGGTAACGCTTCAGCCAGAGCTTGCCCTCGGGGCTATGCCCCTCATCAATCCCCTGTCGCAAAAGCATCTCGGGGTGAACCCGCACAACGAGTACCTCCTCGTAATAGGATCGGTTAAAAATTCCGATCCGCCCCCGCTCAGGAAGGCGAAGAATGGTTCTCCAGAGAAAATCATGCTGAAGCTCTTCCGGAGATGGCGGCCCGAAACTGTAGACCTGGCATCCCTGCGGATTGATGCCCGTCATCACATGCTTTATGATGCTGTCCTTGCCCGAAGCGTCCATTCCCTGAAAAATCAGCATCACGGCGAACCGGTTATCGGCATGGTGAATGTGCTGCAGCTTGCTCAACCGGTCAACATAGTCGCCGAGCATCTCTCGGTACTCCTTGCGTGAAGTGTAGAGCGGCTCCAGGAGCGTCGATCGCTTACTGAGATCCACCTGTTCCCCTTCACGAATCCTTAGTGCATCATAATCAATCATATGCCACCAAATAAGAGAGTGAGCGGCGCAACCCGCACCCGTGATGCGCTTTAGACGCGCGATTTACAACCGATTACTACAACCCGCCTGCAATACTGTTCGTTCTGCGCTTCGAGGCAGACAATCATCTGTTGCGATTTTAAGGGAATTTTAAGTTTCGGCTCAGGCTTCTTTAAGGATAGGTATACTACCTTTTACAGGTTAAGAATAAAAAAGAATCAGATCGTTACCTTTAGATAAAAAGAACAAACCCTATGAGACTTCTTATTATTGAAGACGAGCGTGGCATTGCTGGCTTCCTCAAGGACGGCCTGGAGGAAGAGTACTTCGCCGTCGACATTGCCGTTGAAGGCAAAAGCGGTCTTGATATGGCAATGACCAACGACTATGACCTGCTCATTATAGACTGGATGATTCCCGGCATCAGCGGCATAGAGGTCTGCCGGCAGGTCCGCAAATCGGGCAGCACGGTGCCGATTCTCTTTCTGACTGCAAAAGACACTCTTGAAGATGTTGTCTTCGGCCTCGATGCCGGCGCCAACGACTACATCAAGAAGCCTTTCGAATTCGAAGAACTTCTTGCCCGCATCCGGGTGCAGCTCCGCCACAAAGATCGCGTCGAAGAGTCGATTAGCGCAGGGCCGGTAAACATCAATCCTGTAACGCACCAGATATTCTGCAACGAAACCGAGATGACACTGACTCCGAAAGAATTTGCGCTGCTGGAGTTTCTTATCCGCAACAAGGAGAGAGTCTGCACCAGGAGCCGCATCATCGAGCATGTCTGGGACATCCATTTCGATTCCGACACCTCCGTTATCGACGTCTACATAACCTTTCTGCGCCGAAAACTTGAAGGCGTGGGCTGCAAGAACCTTATTCAAACTATCCGGGGCATCGGATATATCGTTCGGGAGAGCTGAGAAAGATTCATGGAGAAAAAAACGACACTATCGATCCACACCCTCACCGAGTGGTGGAAAAATTTGCCCGCATTCAGCCTGCGAAACCGCATAGCAATCTACTACACTGTAGCTACGAGTTTTCTTATAGCCGCTGTCTTTACCATTATCTATTTTATGGTGGGCAGTGTCGTCTACCGGCAGTTCGATGAGGAGATAAAGAAGGAAGTATCAGAAATTCTCACTGAAGCCAACGTCAATCCGAATGATTTCAAGGGCTTTGACTCCTTCAAGGATATTGAAAACTCTGCCGTCAGAAGGGCGCCGGACAGTGACGGGGACAATGTTCCCGGCGGGAAAAGTGACAATGACGCAGATAATGTGCCGACCGCAAACAACATGAACGTCGATACCGAGTTCATTGAGATAGTCAACCGCTCGGGTGAGGTGGTCAAGAAGTCTTCTAGCCTCTCCTGGTGTGTCCTGGCCTTCGATCCATCAAGACCCGAAGCGACCTACTTCAACAGCAGCTTCGGCGAGGTAGCGATCCGCCAGATACAGGTGCCGCTAAAGAACAGCAAGGGCATCACCGAAGGGTTCCTCATTGTTGCCGTCCCGACGAAAAACGCCATTATTGTGCTGCATGACCTGCGTCTGGTTTTCCTTTTATCTTTTCCGCTCATCATTCTTACACTCTTCATACTCACACGCCTGATTGCCGTAAAAAGCATACGTCCGGTGGAAAAGATCATTTCGACTGCCGAAAAAATGACACAGGTGAATCTCCACCAGCGATTCGCCCTGCCCTATCATCATGATGAACTCTACAGACTCTCGACAACGATCAATGCGATGCTCGACCGTATGCAGGATGCCTTTCAGCGCGAAAAACAGTTTACGGCTGACGCTTCACATGAACTGAAAACACCGCTTGCCACCGTCAAAGGTACCCTGGAGGTTCTTGTGCGCAAACCGAGGGAGCGTGAGCATTATGAATCAAGAATCCTCTTCTGCCTTCAGGAGCTGAACCGTATGGCAAGCCTGATCGACCAGCTCCTCATGCTCGCCCGATACGACAGGCACGGCTTAAGGCCGAAAACGGACCGCGTCGTCCTCTTTACGCATCTTGAAGAGGTCATCGCACGGAAGCGGCCCGAGGCTAAGGAAAAAGAGATTGCAATCACGACAACTCTGCCGGAGGAGCTGAGCGTACGAGCTGACCCGGCAATGCTCGACATAATTTTCGACAATATCATCTCCAACGCAATCAAGTACTCCCCCCCGGAATCGGCCATTTCGATCACGACTGAACAGGTGGAAAACAGCGTAGAGTGTACCATTGTCGACCAGGGTATCGGCATCCCTGAAGAGAAAATCAATTCAATCTTCGAGCGCTTTTACCGGGTTGACGAATCAAGAAATTCCGGCACAGGGGGCAGTGGGCTCGGTCTCTCGATTGTAAAAAAGCTGACCGATCTTCAGAACATCAAGATTTCCCTGAAAAGCGGAAAAGGCAAGGGAACGACCGTCAGGCTCACTATTCCCTCTGCCTGACCTGCAAGCCTCATCGATTACCATGAAATGGCCGGCAACAAAGCTCCCCGGCCATTTTTTATACAATCTTAAGCCTCTTTTCAGACCGTTTTAAGGTGCCGGGAATATCTTTGTTCAGTAAAAAGCAATGACTCAAGTCTACTGAACAATGTGGAACTCCGTACTGATACAGCGTGCGCTGCCTCTCTCCATCTCTTACATCTTGCTGATTCTGGCAACCTTCGCCCTTGACTTCAGCCTGCATGCAGCCAGTCTGGTATGGGTCGGCAGATATCTTGGCATTGCAGGCACACTCTTTATCCTTCTCTCGTTCGGCTATTCTGCCAGAAAGAAAAAGCTGATAGCCACCAAACCGCTCAAACAGTTCCTCAAGTTGCACTGCAATGCCGGCTGGATCGGCACCCTTATGATTCTTGTCCATTCGGGCATTCATTTCAATGCCATCCTGCCGTGGGCTGCGACCGCCTTGATGATGATTGTGACGGCGAGCGGTCATGTCGGGCACTACCTGCTGAAAAAGGTACAGGAAGAGGTGAACAGTAAAACTGAGCAGCCTGGAGTTGTTGGAGAGGTCAATGGCGATATCCCGGATCGTAACTATTGGGATGCCGTGACCGTCAAGGCCCTGGAACAGTGGCGTGGGCTGCACATGCCCATGGTGGCGGTGATGCTCTCTCTTACCCTGATCCATATCTTTACAATATTTTTTTTCTGGAACTGGAGATAATCACGTGAAACCGCTCTTTATTTTTTTCGCATCATCGTTCATTCTTGTAGCCATGGCCGTGGCATTTCCCGAACAGCTCCTCAGCCCGGGACCCCTTGTCAGTGGCCATCAGAAACATAAAAACGAGTGTCTCAGCTGCCACAATCCATTTAAAGGTTCAACGGCCGCGCAATGCATAAGCTGCCACAAGCTGAATGAGATCGGCATTAAACGTGTCGATGGCACTCTGTTTCCGAAAAAAACCGAAAAACTTCTCTTTCACAGAGGAGTTGAGGAGGGCTCGTGCATAGCGTGTCACTCCGATCACAAAGGAGATCGCCCGGCTCAATCCTATAAACCTTTTGTGCATGAGCAGCTCTCAGCCTCGATGAAGAGGAGCTGCATCACCTGCCACAGGGAGCGACAGCCTCAAGACGCGCTGCACCGCTCTTCACGAGAAAACTGTTCGGCATGCCATACGACCAAACGATGGAAGCCGGCAACGTTTAACCACGAAAGCCTGACAGGCAAAGCGGCCAATGGATGCATTGGCTGCCACAAGGGGGACGAACCGCAGGATGAGCTCCACGGGAAATCCTTTGCCAGCTGCGGAACATGCCACACCACCAAACGATGGAAACCGGCCAGCTTCAACCACAGCAAACTCTCTTTGGGAGCTGCGGGAAAGTGCATCAGCTGCCACAAGCGGGATCTGCCAGGAGACGAGATACACCGACTCTCGGGCTCAAGTTGCGGAAGTTGCCACAGTACAAAGAGATGGGAACCTGCCACATTCAATCACAACAGGTATTTCAGACTTGATGGTGAGCACCGGGCAAGCTGTACGACTTGCCATACCGAGCCGGGCAATTATAAAAAGTACAGCTGCTACGGATGCCATGAGCACTCTCCCTCAACAATCGCACGCGAGCATAGCAAAGAGGGAATTTCGAACTACCAGAACTGCATAAAATGTCATCGAAACAGCAGCGAGAGCGGGGACGATTGAAGGTTGCATTGCCCTCTCTGCTCGCCTCTGTTTCTGGTAAAAAGAACATGAACAGAAGAAGCCGCATTGCTGCGGCCTCTTCTGTTCATGCGCCTGCATTTCTGCAGACACGGCTATTAACAGCATTTCAGTGCTCGTCCACCTTGATCCTCATAGAGAAGAATGAACGGTGCACAAAGAGCAGCGAGAGCAGGAAGAAAATCGCTGCAAAGCTGACAGCAATGCGTGGATCGAGCTTGATGGCAAGCTCAATGGCAAGCAGGCCAAAGAGTGTGGTGAACTTGATGATCGGGTTCAGGGCGACCGAAGAGGTGTCCTTGAATGGATCACCGACCGTGTCACCGACAATTGATGCATCATGCAGCTCTGTACCCTTGGCGTTGAGCTCTGTTTCAACGAGTTTCTTCGCGTTATCCCATGCTCCACCGGCATTGGCCATGAAGATGGCCTGGTAGAGACCGAAAAGAGCAATGGAGATGAGGTAGCCGATAAAGAAGAATGAGTCGAGACAGGCAAAGGCAAGCGTACTGAAGAATACGGTCAGGAAGATGTTGACCATCCCCTTCTGCGCAAACTTCGTGCAGATTTCGACAACCTTCTTGCTGTCCTCAATAGATGCCTTTTCAACGGAGGCATCAAGCTTGATGTTCTTCTTGATGAATTCAACGGCGAAGTAGGCGCCTGTGGTCACCGCATTCATCGATGCACCGGTAAACCAGTAGATCACCGCACCGCCCATCATGAGGCCAAGCAGGAATGGCGGCGAGAGAATAGAGAGCTTTGCAATGGCCGAGACATCAGCAAGTCCGTTGGTCAGAATCATGATGATCGAGAAAATCATCGTTGTGGAGCCGACCACAGCGGTACCGATAAGCACCGGCTTGGCTGTTGCCTTGAAGGTGTTGCCTGCGCCGTCATTGGCTTCGAGGTAGCGCTTGGCATTGGTAAAGTCGGGCTCGAATCCGAACTCGCTCTGAATCTCGCTCTTGATATTCGGAATGGTCTCGATAAGCGAGAGCTCATAGACCGACTGTGCATTGTCGGTAACCGGACCGTAGGAGTCAACGGCGATGGTGACCGGGCCCATGGAGAGGAAGCCGAAGGCGACAAGACCGAAAGCAAAAACCGATGGGGCAAGCATGATAACCTTGTCCATCCCGACCGTAAGGAAGCCGTGCGAGGCAATAAGCTCCGGAGTAAGGCCAAGAGTCGTGATGCCAAGGGTGCTGAGGCCGTAAGCGGCTCCCATCAACCCGACAATGGCCAGACCCATCCAGTAGGCGCTGAAGTTACCGGCAACAAGACCGGAGAGAATGTTGAGTGCTGCACCGCCCTCTTTGGTACACTGCACCACATTGCGAACATGGGCGCACTCGGTGGAGGTGAAACGGTTGACCAGCTCGGGAATAAGCGCACCGGCAATGGTACCGCAGGTGATGATTGAAGCAAGCTTCCACCACATGGTGCCGTCTCCAAGAGTGCTGATCAGGTAGTATGAGGCGATGTAGGTAAGGACGATCGAGACGATAGAGGTAAGCCACACCAGCGTGATCAGAGGCGTCTCAAAGTTCATCTCGTCAGCATTGCTGAACCGTATCTTGGCAATAGCTGCATTGACCCAGTAGGAGACCGCACTGGCAAGAATCATCACAAGCCGCATGGCGAATATCCAGACGAGCAGCATAATCTGCACTTCAGGGGCCTTGATGGCAAGCAGGATAAAGGAGATCAGGGCAACACCGGTAACACCGTAGGTTTCAAAACCATCAGCAGTAGGACCGACCGAGTCTCCGGCATTGTCACCGGCGCAGTCGGCGATGACACCGGGGTTGCGGGCGTCATCCTCCTTGATTTTGAAGACAATCTTCATGAGATCGGAACCGATATCGGCGATCTTGGTGAAGATACCGCCGGCGATACGGAGCACAGAGGCACCGAGCGACTCGCCGATGGCAAAACCGATAAAGCAGGGACCCGCCATTTCAACGGGGACGAAAAGCAGGATGCAGAGCATGACAAAGAGCTCGATGCTGATGAGCAGCATGCCGATGCTCATGCCGGCCCTGAGAGGGATGGCATAAGTCGGAAAAGGTTTGCCACCAAGGCTTGCAAATGCGGTTCTTGAATTGGCAAAGGTGTTGATCCTCATGCCAAACCACGCAACCGTGTAGCTGCCCAGAATACCGATCAGACTGGCGATAAGAATGAAAATAACCTTGATTGGTTCCATGTGGCTGAGCCAGCCGAAATAGGCGACAATAATGGCGCCGATGAGAACCCAGAGAACAAGAATGAACTTACCCTGCGTCACAAGGTAGGTTTTGCAGGTTTCGTAGATCAGCTCGCTGATCTCGCGCATTGCACTGTGAACAGGAAGATTGCGTATACCCATGTACTGCACGATACCGAAGATCATGCCAAAGAGGCAGATCGCCAGTCCCCACATAAGCAAAACGTCTCCGGGGATTCCACCAAGAAAAGAGACTGCATGTAAATCCGGCAACTTCAGATCGGCCTCGCTTGCCATGGCGTTTTGCGCCCCCAGCAAAATTCCGAGACCTCCAAGAACCGATCCGGCTCTTGACAACCAGGTAACGTTCGAAGGTTTTTTCATTGCGCTTTTTTCATTTTTTTTCTTGATTCAAGAAAAGAACGTTTTCAGCAGGAAGCGTGAAGGTAAAAGCGAACCCTGCCGGAAACATTATGATTTAAATTGCAACAATTTTAATGAATCTCAATACCTTTTCGTACAACTTCTTAGCCATGAAAAGCGCCCTTTTTTGCTCCAGTTTTCTCTTTTTTCAAGTGAGGAACTGCTCATTGTTACCGATTTTATCATGGCTCTGCTATATTCATTCCGTTGAGACTCTACACTCTGCATAACCCCCCAGATTGACATTTCAGGCCATGAAACTTATTGCAGGGCTCGGAAATCCCGAATCCCGATACATCGGAACTCGACACAACATCGGTTTTGAGGTTGCCGAACAGATAGCCGGTGCCTTCAAGAGCAGCTTCAGTGCAGGAAAAGGGAAATACCTTGAGGCAAAATTTCGCCACGGGCGGGAGGCTGTGGTCATCATCAAACCCATGACCTACATGAACCTCTCGGGCCAGGCTCTCGTTGCGGCCATGAATTTCTACAAGATAGATCTCCCTGACGTTCTGGTCATTTGCGATGACCTCAACATTCCATCAGGGTCCATCCGGCTCCGCGCAAAAGGATCGGCCGGAGGTCAAAATGGGCTGAAAAACATCATTGAGTCTCTTGGAAGCGAGGAGTTTTCACGTCTGAGGATTGGCATCATGCCCCAGGATCGGCCGGTCGGGTCGATGTCGTCGTTTGTGCTCGGGAAGTTCAGCGAGGATGAGCGGAAGGTGATGGAGAGTGTCCTGCCACTCTGCAGGGAGGCCGCCCTCGACTTTGTAAGCAGCGGCATCGCGCATGCCATGAACCACTACAACAAGCCTGCCGGGCCTTAGCCTGCGGCAAACTGCAGAGGAACATCTCCTGCTCTGTCAGCGGAGGACATCTTCTTCAGAAAGAGAATAGCGCGGGCATTGAACTCACCCGGCTGGTCGACATTACAGACATGTCCCGAATTGCCGATCACCTCAAGCCATGAGTTGGTATGGCGCGCGATAATATGGCGTACGGCAGGAAGGAACATATGATCCTCCTCTCCCATGAGGTAGAGCGTCGGAATACCGGTATCCTTTTCCTCGAAATACTTCAGCAGCGGAGTCAATTCATAGGTAAGGCTGAACCAGCGCATGAACTCTTTCTGGGCGACCTTTTTCGCCTCGTTAACAAAGAGCAGGCGCGACTTTTTGTGGCGCTCGCTCGGCATGATAATCCATGCAAAAAAACTGTAGAGCCACATATAGGGAACGAATCGCTTGAAAAGATTTCCCAGCGCGACAAGTACCTTTGCCCGGACGTTAAGCCTTATGATTGCCCCGCCCATGACCATGGAACGCACCCTTTCAGGAGCGATTTCACTGAGATTGCGGATGAGAATGGTGCCCAGTGAGATTCCGATGAAATGTGCATCACGAATATTGAGCGTATCGAGCACCTCGATGATGTCAAGCGTGATATCCTTGAAATCGTAGTTCCTTGCCTCCTTGGCAATGGTGTTGTTTTTGGACTTCCCGTGCCCCCTGAGATCGACAAGCAGAACGTTGAAATGCCGTATAAACTCCTTGATCTGAAGGAACCATATTGAGGAGCTCCCCCCCGCACCGTGCACAAATACTACCCACGGAGCCCCTGGATCATCCAGTTCATATGTTTTGTAGTGAAGCATCGACAAAAACCATTAACAACATTGCCCCTAAGGGTAGATACAACAAGAACAGGAAACAAAAAGTTACACGTTGGCTCTCGCTGCACGCACCAGTTCGAAGAGTGCGATACCTGCGGCAACAGCAACATTCAACGAGTGCTTTGTTCCGTATTGCGGGATCTCAAGCACATCGTCACACAGTTCAAGCACCTCTCGTTCCAGACCATCGACCTCGTTACCGACCACAAGGCAGAGAGGAAAGTCGCTGGCAGAGATGTCGCTATAGGGCCGACTGCCCTCAGCTATCTCAAGCCCGCATATTCTGAAACCGGAAGCCTTGAGGCCTCCCAGAGCTTCGAGAGGATCTGCATAATACTCCCAAAGAACACTATGCTGCGCGCCAAGCGCTGTTTTATCAATCTCCTTTCTCGGCGGAACGGCCGTATAGCCGGAAATAATCATCTTCTCGATGCCTGCAGCATCTGCCGTCCGGAACATCGAACCGACATTCCACATGCTGCGGATATTGTGCAGCATCAAAATGACCGGGTGCTTCGGTGAACCTTGATAGAGCTCAAAGGTGAGCCGGTTCATCTCCGAGCCATGAAGCTTTCTGAACCTCTCCATGCTACAGAGATCTCAGCTTCTCAATAAGACGCCGGTTCTCTTCGACAAGGCCGACATTGAATCTTAGACAGTTCTCCATCAGCGTATAGCCGGAGACATTTCTCACAAGTATTCCCTCCTGTTGAAGGCTCCGGAAAACCCGCCCCGCATCAGGCACTCTGATAATCAGAAAATTCGTATCGCTCCTAAACGGCTCGACACCGTCAATGGATAGAAGATTAATATACAGCTTTTCCCTTTCATGAAGAATATACGATACAGCATCGGTTACCAGCGAGTAATTCGCAAGAACATGCTCAAGGGTAATCTCGGCAAGACGCCCGGAGGCAAAAGGAATCTTTGGTTTGGCAAGCTCAGCCATCAGGGATGGCGACGCAATGGCGAAGCCGATGCGGATCCCCGCAAGAGCCAGAGCCTTTGACATGGTACGCAGCACAACTACGTTCGGCATCTGATCGATCAGCTCAATGGCGGAACGCTGCCGCGAAAACTCGATATAGGCCTCGTCCACCAGAACAAGAGCTTCACAGGATTCGGCAATCAGACGTACCTCTTCCAGAGAGATCGACTTGCCGGTAGGATTATTTGGCGTGGAAAGAGCGATAAAATCGACATGGTTCTCCTGCGCCGAACGGATAATGGCATCGACGTCGAAGTCGAGGTCGGGGCGCATGGGCACGCTGACAATTTCGGCCTGGAGAAGCCGGGCAATTTTTTCATAGAGAGAGAACGATGGATCGGGAATGAGAACCTTCCGCCCTGCACCAAGACAGGCAAGAAATATGGTATAGAGCATTTCGTTTGAACCGTTGCTCATCATCACCGAATCCGGCGAGACGCCGAGAAAGTCCGCGTAGGCCTGCATGCCCCGGTATGGCAGGATTTCGGGATAGCGGTTCCACGACTCCCTGGCAAAGGCTCCCAGAATCTCCTCCTTGAGCCACATCGGCACATCAAAAGGACTTTCATTCTGATTAAGCTTGATCTCGGCCTGCTGGCCACCTTCGACCTTGTAGGTGGCTATGCTCCTCAATGCGGGATTAAGAAGACTCTGAATATCTCTCTGCATGCGGTGAGCCTCACTCTTGTTGCGGTGTTTCATTCATCAATATCCCCATTAAAAAAACATCTTTTTCTATCAATTCATGAATTAAATCTGGACAATCATCATTTTTTTTATAAATTAAAACAGGACAAAAAATATCCAATATCAAGGAGGAGCGATGAACAGAATCAAAAAAACACCTTTGGATCTTCTCGATGACGTATATAACCTCGCATGGTGGATGACCGGCAGCGAGAGTGCATCCTGTGACCTGGTCACCAAAACATACCTCAAGGCCGCGAGCAAATCGAGAGAGACCGAGCTGATAAAGTCATTCAGGCAGAGCTACGTTGATCTCTTCGGCCAAAAGGCTGCGTTCTCTGCAGATGAAACAAGCTGCAGCAGCGATGAGAACCTTATAGACTCACTGAAAAAGTGGGCAGCAGACATGAAACTCTCAGTACTTCTCTGTGAGATATCCGGCATGTCGCACCACCAGATCTCGGAGATTGTCGACAAGCCAGTTGAGACTGTCAGACTCTGGCTCTACTGGGGCAGAAAACTGCTTGCCGATGACAGGCTTCTGAAGGCCACTGCCTGACTCCCCTCTCTCCCCTCAAGGCCGGTTGCAATTGCAGGCGGCCTTTTTTGCTTTACGCCCCTTCTTTATATATTTCATCTGCCTGCGACAACCTATCGTTAAACTCAACATGATCATTCTCACCGGCGGAGCGGGATTTATTGGCAGTGCCATGCTTTGGGAACTCAACCGCAACGGAGAAGAGAGGGTCACGGTTGTCGATGATCTCGGCTCCACCGAGAGCGGTAAATGGCGAAACCTTTCCGGTCTTCACTATTCCGACTTCATTCCAAAAGACCTGCTGCCCGGCCTTCTCGATCGAAATGCGCTGGGGCACATCTCGGCAGTCATCCACATGGGTGCAAACAGCTCAACAACGGAGACGGACGCCGACCACCTGCTTGTCAACAACTTTGGATACTCCAAGAGCGTCGCCTCATTCTGCCTCGCGCGCAAGGTCAGGCTTATCTACGCATCGAGCGCTGCAACCTACGGAGACGGATCAAGCGGCTACAGCGACACTATCGACAAGCTCGACAGGCTACGTCCGCTGAACATGTACGGATACTCGAAACAGCTCTTTGACAGATGGGCGCTTAAAAACGCCGTCCTCGACCATGCTGCCGGCCTTAAGTTCTTCAACGTCTACGGCCCGAATGAGTACCACAAGGGCGATATGAGCAGCGTTGTCTTTAAAGCGTTTCATCAGATTCGCAAAACAGGGTCGGTAAAACTCTTCCGCTCACACCGGCCGGACTATCGCGATGGCGAGCAGCTGCGCGATTTTATCTACGTCAGGGACTGCACGCGGATCATCTCGTGGCTGCTCGAAAACCCCGACTCGTCGGGGCTCTTCAATGTCGGCAGCGGCACGGCAAGAAGCTTCAAGGATCTGGTAACAGCAACCTTTTCCGCCCTTGGCACCCCTCCGAAGATTGAATATGTAGATATGCCTGAAACGCTGCGCGACAAATACCAATACTATACCTGCGCCGATCTTTCCCGTCTCCGCAGTGCTGGATTCACCGAACCGCTCACCTCGCTCGAAAGTGGCATAAGCGAGTATGTCGGAGAGTATCTGGCAAGTGAGAACCCCTATGTTGACCTGCTAAAAAAACAGCCCTAACGCCTAAACCTGATTTGACGTTGACAACAGAAATAACTATCGAGATCCACGGCATGGAGCCCGTTCTTCTTTTCGGGCCCTACGACTCACACCTTAAAAGAATCAAGACCGAGTTTCCAGAGGTAGTGATAACGGCAAGAGGGAGCAGGATAACCATCCGGGGTGAAGCGGAGGATGTCGATGCACCAGAACGGATCTTCCGTGAGATGATGCACCTGGTCGACAGGCACGGCGAAGTGCTCGACAACGACCTCAGCGCCCTCTTCAGCCTTGCGCTCTCCCCCGCCACCTCAGAGCAGACGAGCTATCCTGCGGACGCCGATATCATCGTTTCAACTGCCGACTATACCGTAAGGGCCAAAACCAACGGGCAGCGACGAATGGTTCAGGAAGCAAAAACAAATGACATCGTCTTCGCCATTGGGCCGGCCGGCACCGGCAAAACCTATACTGCCGTGGCAATAGCCGTAGCAGCATGGAAATCCAAAAGCGTCAAGCGGATCGTCCTTGCCCGACCTGCGGTGGAAGCAGGAGAGAGCCTTGGGTTTCTGCCCGGCGATCTCGCACAGAAAATTGACCCCTATCTCCGCCCTCTGTACGATGCGCTTCAGGACATGCTGACCGCTGAAAAGCTGAAGCTCCTCACCGAGCGCCGGATCATCGAGATCGTCCCGCTTGCCTACATGAGGGGAAGAACGCTCAACAACTCCTTCATCATTCTCGATGAAGCCCAGAACGCCTCGACAAAGCAGATGAAGATGTGTTTGACCCGGCTCGGACTCAATTCGAAGGCGATCATTACCGGCGACGTTACGCAGATTGACCTTCCAACGACAATGGAATCCGGACTGACAAGCTCTCCTGAAATCCTTAAAGACATCAAGGGCATCAGCTTTGTCTACCTTGACAAATCCGACGTTGTCCGCCACAAACTTGTCCGTGACATTGTCAACGCCTACGAGATCCATGAAAAAAAATAGCCTACCTCCCTTCCGGCGGAACTTTGATAGCTGGCGACTGGTTCAATAATCCATGAGTAGTTCAGGAGAGCTGGAGCAGTCGTCATCATCAGGGAAACCATAAAAAGGAGAGAGCAATGGCACACCGTATAACCGACACATGCACTTACTGCGGAGCCTGCGAACCGGAATGTCCGGTAAAGGCAATCAGTCCAGGCGAGGATCTCTATATGATAGATGAAACCATCTGCGTAGACTGCATTGACTTCCATGACGAGGCCGCATGCGTGGCGGTCTGCCCTGTAGAGTGCATCATCAAGGTCTGAAGGCACTGCTTCTTACGGCAAAACAGGTAATCGAATGCTCCTCAAACAACAGTTTCACGCCAGCTCACGCAGCATAAGATTGTGCCCCTCAAGAATAAAACGTGGCAAGTATGATGGGTTTTTTTTGACCTGATCAAAAAAACTTATATTATCCAAAATTGACCCGAATCGTTCTTTCTTTCATATTTTTTCAACATTTAAGCGAGGAATCGTAATATGGCACTCTACATTACCGAAGAATGCACCTACTGCGGAGCTTGTGAACCGGAATGTCCAGTCACCGCTATCTCTGCCGGAGACGACGTTTACGTCATTGACGCAGGAACCTGCACCGAATGCGACGGCGGCGAAGCTGCATGTGCAGCTGTTTGCCCATCTGACGCTATCGTCAAGGGATAAACCATCAGGTAGATGAAATAAAAAAAGCGGAGGGCTTGCGCCCTGCCGCTTTTTTTATTTCCCTTCGATCTTTTTCTGCCAGCTCAAGAGACCTTCAAACCTCATAGTCAACCACCCTGCGATCAAGGGCCGCCTCTCCGATAAAAGGCTTCAGGAGAAGATGTTCAGGATTCTCCTGGTAAGCATCAAGAGCAGCACGATCAACGAATTCGCTATAGAGGACGACATCACCTGAACTCTCGCTGGCGCTGAAATCAACTCCCGCCTCAATAGCGATCATCCCCGGGATCCTTCCCCTCAGAGCCTCAAGCTTCTCTTTGATCAAAAAGGCGTTAGTCCGGCGATCATTGCCATGCGCAGCATCCTTCAGCCGCCACATTACGATATGTTTTATCATAAGTCACCGATTGAATTTGTCAGGACAGATCCGCCTTCCGCCGGTTTTTTCTGACTGTTTTTGACAGGGCAAGGTCCCTCTTTTTTGACTTCCTCATCGATTTTGAAAGCGCAAGCGACTTGCGGTCCAGACGCCGGTTCGATTTTGCGACCGTTGCAACATTGCGCTCCGCGCGCCGACCATGCTTGAGTGCGGCTATCGAAGCCTTTCTTCCATGCCTCGGCAAAGACGCAACTGCAAGAGCATGCTTTCCTGCTCTCTTGCCCTGCTTCAGCGATTTGCCTTCGGCTGCAATGTTCAACCCCTGAGAAGCACCCCGATGCGCCAGAGCAATCCCGGACCGATCCGCACCGTTCACTTGAAGGGCGCTGTCAAACATCTCGGCGGCTACGCCCCAACGGTCCGTCTTTGCATTGAGCATCACCAGAAGAACGTCTCTATTGTCCTTGATAGCCCGACCGATCAGGCAGCGCCCTGCCTTGCAGGTATATCCGGTCTTGATGCCGACGGCATAAGGATATTTGTCGAGCAGCTTGTTGTGTGTCTTGAGAGAAAAAACCTTGTGATGGGTCTGCTCGGTAAAAACCGCCCGTTCAAGCCGGGCTATCTCGTTGAACACAGGATTGCGGATGGCGTGCTCAGTCAGGCACAAAAGGTCTCCAGCCGTAGAGGTGTTGCCAGCGTAGATACCCTTGTCGAAGCCTGCCGGATTGGTAAACTTTGAATTCTTCATGCCCAGCGCCTTCGCCCTGGAATTCATCGAAGCAACGAAAGAGTTGACATTTCCGCCAAGATGGATGGCGATGGCAAAGGCCGCATCATTGCTTGAGTTGACCATAGCCGCCTTGACAAGATCCAGAAGCTTGACACGGTCTCCAACCCTCAACCCCGCCTTCGATGGCTCCACCTCGGTCGACTCTTTGGTGATCACCACATCCTGGTCGAGTTTTCCGCTCTCAATGGCCATAACGCAGGTCAGCACCTTGGTGAGACTCGCAGGGGAAACCGGCCTGTCGATATCCTTCGACATCAGCACCTTGGAACCGCTGATATCCTTGACGATAAAGGACTCAATGGGAATCCTCACAGAAGAGGTGTCATCACCTGGTACGGCAAGAAGCACGGAGGGGGAGAACACGGCCGCAACGAGTGCAAAGGCGACGAGCAGAGAGAGTGAAAGAGGATTTCTGCCTGAAAATAACACCTGCTTCAATGAGCGGTCAGTAACGTTTGTCAGGAGCTGATCTGGCATAAGGCGTTGGCTCGGGGGGTTCTTGGTAGTCTGGAATAAAACGAAAGTACAAAACCGGACGGATATATACCGGCTTTTCAAACAAAAAAACTCAGTTCAGGAAACAATACCATCCCTCTTGCGACCTCCCTGCTGCCCACCCCTGACGTCAAGGGATAATTCGACACAGGAAACCATGGACTGATACTGCCTGACATCGAGCAACACAACCGTGCTCTTCCCGTACTGAGTCAGCACGAGAGGGCGCCCGGTCTTCTTTACATGCTTCACCAGGGAGGCGGTGTTGGCGCGAAACTCGGACAGAGGCTTGATATCCTCCTCGAGATTGATTCTTCCCATAAACAAGACAAATCACTGTACATTAAGACGTATTATTAATTGTACGCATTTCCGTACTACAAAACAAAAGAAATTCTCATGTAAAGAGCGCGTCTTCGGCAAGATGTTCCTGCATGCTTTTTTCAGAAAGCGGTCGACTGGCAACCAAACCCATTCGAGTATGGCATCAATCGAGCGGTCGCCCCCCCGTTCAGCGTTCCGAGAGTGCCAGCTTGAAGGCAAGGCCGGCAAATATCAGGGCGGCTGCCCTGTTGACCACCATCTGCGCCATGGCAGAACGGCGGAACTTCTCTCCCGCTCCCCCGGCAAAAACACTGACGGTGCCAAACACAATTATCGTCGCAATGATGAAGACTCCACCAAGCTGAAAAAACTGCATCGTCATTGAACCGCGCAGGGGATCGGCGAATTGCGGCAGAAATGCCATGAAAAAGAGCGAGACCTTGGGATTGGTCAGGTTCATCAGAATCCCCCGCCGGTAGAGCTCTCCATTGGAAAGCGGCGGAAGATCCTCAGCTCCGCCGCTGGAAGTGCCGGCCCTGAACGCCTGCCACGCGAGATAGATCAGGTATGCCGCGCCCATGAATTTTAATACGGTAAAGGCCACGAGCGAAGCGTGAATGATTGCGGCAAGACCGAGCGCAACAGCCACCGTGTGGCCTATCAGCCCGGTCGAAAGGCCAAGCGTGACATAAAAGCCTGCCGCACGGCCGTTCTGGGCAGACTGTGCGAGCACAAAGAGATTGTCGGGGCCAGGAGAGAGCGCGAGCACGAGCGATGTCGTGAAAAACGCGAGTAGCGTATGGGAATCGATCATGGGGCTATAAGTTATAATCAGAGGAACTTCTGGCAGTATATGACATCGAACCGTTCACCCAGCTTCTGGCCGACTCCGACCAGACGACCGCACTCCCTGAACCCGTTCTGCAGATGAAAGCGGAGGCTCCCCTCGTTCTGCGAAGAGATGCTAACAAGAATCGAAGAGATCCCCATCTCTCTGGCCCTGGCCTCAAGGTGGGCGAAAATAATCTTTCCGATGCCCAGCCCGGTATATCCATGCCTCAGAAAACAGGTCAGCTCAGCCGTTGCTGAAAACACAGGAATCGAACTGTATGGCCGAAGCATGCCAAATCCAAGAGCCTCGCCGGAGCTCTCTCTTGCCATCAATGCAGGATATCCCCAAGAGGCCTGCATGAAACCCTCAAACCTCTCATAGGAAAGGGGCTTCTCGGTATAGGCCGCAAAACTGTTTTCGGTGTAATAGTTAAAAATATCAATAACATCCTCGCGATCGGCGAGCGTTATCGGCTCAAGAAAAATCTCCATATCTGCCTGAATGTTGCGTTCAAATCAAGATAAACAGGAGCAAATTGTGACCGGAGCCCTCTGGTTCCTACTTGCGCGCTGCAGCCGCTCTCTGCCCGGCCGAAAGCTTCCCGCCGTAATGACCAAGCAGAACAACCACTGGCAGCATGGCAAAAAGCACCAAGAGATATATCCAGTGAAGCAACCCTTCGTGAACCATAATGTCAGGAACGCTGGCGCGGAGTGCAACGGAGGCAAGAGAGAGAAGAAAAAGCAGAATCGAAAGACGAATTTTTTTCCTGAAAACCGGCGACGGGGCCCCCTTGTATTTTGTGAGCCACTCATGAAGGCCGGAAAAGAAAGAGACCGGAACCGCCAGAACAACTATAACCGTCAGATGCAGAACGGTGGCGTCGAAGGAGCGATCTGCAGAAAGCAGAAAGAGCAACAGGTAGAGTACCGCAACAGGGATAAGACCATTGCTGAAATGTGCCGCAACCGCATGAAGCAGAAAGCTCTTTTTCATCTCCAGGAAAAACCTGGATATCGCGGTGATCATCCTGATGCTGTTGACACTCGTTTACGATGAAGGCCCTTCTCTCCTTGCAATCTAACAAAGAACAAACCATGAACGCAAGCGTTGCCACAGCAAATCAGAAGAGGAGGCGCGCCTGGGGCTATAAAAAAAAAGGAGGCGCGCGCCTCCTTTTCTCCATTCGACAGATGAACCCGCTCAGAAGGCATATCTGCCCCCAAGCAGAAAGTTGTGGCTGAAACTGCTGATATCAGTCGCGCTGCCAGCATCGTACGACGATGGCTTGAAATAGCGGTAAGCAAAATCAAGCGTGATGTTTCGCGTTGCCGGAACACTCACGCCAGCCCCAACCTGCCAGGCAAATACCGTCCGATCCCAGGATATGGCCGGCTCCCGGGAATGAAGGCGTGCTGCACCCAGACCCGCCATGACATAGGGCATCAGGCTGTCATACCGCAAATCGATATCATAGTATCCGTTCGCCATATAGGAGTACATGGAAACCCTATACCCGGATACCGATGACTGGTCGATGCCATTCAGCTTGATTTGCTCAACATCGTGCGACTGAAAGCCGAAGGCGGCTTCAGCCCGGTATGCCTCACTTTTCAGACCAACGGCCAGCGTGAAGGGAACTCCCGTCTGGTATGTCATGTAATCCTTCGAGAAGACGCCGGAGTACGTTGCATCCGAGTTACCGAAAAAGCCCGGCCCAACAGATCCACCAACATAAGGAGATGGCCCTGCGGCGGCAGGCAGGGCAAACAGGCAAAGCGACGCTGCTGTCAACAATACTTTTTTCATTGTTCAGAAAATTTGATTCTTGGTGACTTAAAAAATAAGCGCAATGGCTCGATCATGAGACTCTCCTGATATTCAACACAAACCATGCCAGCCCTTGGCCATATATCAATAAATTATTTATAGAAAACAGCTTACAGGATTATAGCCAGTAAAAGAAGAATCTTCAGAAGGAACAGGCGACTCATAATGATACAGTCCTGCGCCGCCAGAATGGCCGCAGGGGGCCAAGGGCGCAGCATTCGCTCCGCAGAAAAAGCTTTTCGCCCTGGCTCGGGCAGGCTTTCTTCATCGATTATTTGCGATATGTGGTTCCGTTCCTTAGTATTACATGTAATCGCTGATTGCCTGACCATTGAACTTATCCCAATTCCGACCTGGTGAGCTCCCCTCGCACAAAACACGACCAAAAGAGTGCGTTAAGCCCTCTCTGCTGCCGTAAAGCAGTAGCTCCAGTGTTGCGCTCTGCCGAACCACTCTCAAAGCTTGCGCTCTTTGTCAGATTCCTCAAGCCGGTAACCTGGATTCCTGTCATGTGGAGTTTTCTCTGCGGCGCCGTCTCAAGCGGCTTCTTCGGATGGAAGGATCTCATCGGCACGAAGTTCATTCTCGCCATGCTGCTCACCGGCCCTCTGGCCACCGGTACCTGCCAGATGCTGAACGACTATTTCGACAGGGATCTTGACGAAATCAACGAACCAACGCGCCCCATTCCTGCCGGGGCGATCTCGCTGAAGCACGCAACCATGCTCATCGCAGGGTGGTCAGTTGTGTCGGTCATCACCGGCTACCTCATAGAGCCGCTGATCGGATTTTATGTGGTGATCGGCATCATCAATGCCCACCTCTACAGCGCCAACCCCATCAAGCTGAAAAAGCGGCTCTGGGCGGGCAACACCATTGTGGCCGTATCCTATCTCGTCATACCCTGGATAGCGGGCGAAATAGCCTTCAATCCGGCCGTCTCGATCGAATCCCTTCAGCCGTCGCTGATCGTTGCCACACTCTTTACGCTCTCCAGCACTGGCACCATGACGATCAATGACTTCAAGTCGATCGACGGCGACCGGCAGGTCGGCATCAGAACTCTTCCGGCGGTGTTCGGAGAGACCGGTGCCGCAATTATAGCCGCAGTGCTGATAGACCTGGGCCAGCTCCTTTCGGCTGGCTACATGCTACTCATCGGCCAGAACACCTTTGCCCTTATTGTAACCGCGCTCATCGTCCCCCAGGTTCTCCTGCAGTTCAGTCTTGTGCGCTCGCCGAAAAGCATGGATGTACGATATAACGCCATTGCGCAGAACTTTCTGGTGGCAGGAATGCTGGCCTGCGCTCTTGCCATCAAGGCCGCAAAACCATGAAGTTCTCCCTCAAGCCCGAGGTATCGATCATTCTGCCGACCTTCAACCGGGCCCGGCATCTTGAAACAGCCGTTGAGAGCGTTATTGGGCAAACATTCACCGACTGGGAGCTTATTATTGTCGATGACGGGAGCACCGACGACACTTTCAGGAGAGTGGACCCTTTCCTCGGCCGCACGGGGAAGATCCGGTACATGAAGCATCGCAACTGCAAACAGGCTCTCTCTCGCAACGCAGGCATGCAGGCATCCTTCGGCCGGCACATCACCTTTCTCGACAGCGACGACCACTATCTGGAAAACCATCTTGAATCAAGGATGGAGATCATCACCGAACTGCCAGATATCATGCTGCTCGCAGGCGGCTTTCTCTGCGATGAAACCACAATGGTAAAGGACCGCCACAATCCCGAAAAGCTCGTTCATATCCGAGACTGCATCCTCGGCGGTACCCTGTTCGGCAAAAGAGAGCTCTTTTTTGAGATCGAAGGGTTCCGTGACATGGACTATGCCGAGGACGCCGACCTTTGGGAGCGCGCTTCGGCGCTCTTTCCGGCAACAATAATCGAAGAGCCGAAAACCTATGTCTACCAGCGAACGGCCGACAGCATCACCCTCAACTATTAGCGCTATGATCTCATCGGCAACCGTCTACTGCAGCTCAAGCAATCTCGCGCCTGCCGAATATTTTGCAGCAGCCGGCGAGCTCGGCCGAAAACTGGCGGAGCTCGGCATAAGCTTGGTTTACGGCGGCGGGCGGGTCGGGCTGATGGGATGCATCGCCGACGCTGTGCTTCAGAGTGGCGGAACCGTCAAGGGAATCATCCCCCGCTTCCTCGAAGAGCGCGAAGTGGCCCATTACGGGCTCAGCGAGCTCCATGTGGTCGAAACCATGCACGAGCGTAAGATGAGGCTTGCCGAATGGGGAGATGCCTATCTGGTGCTTCCCGGAGGGTTCGGCACCCTCGACGAGCTGATGGAGGTCATCACCTGGAAACACCTTGGCCACCACCAGAAACCGATCATTCTTTTGAACCTGAACGGCTTCTGGGATCAGCTCCTTCTGTTTTTCGACCGTATCGCAGCGGAAAGGATGCTCCCAGTAGATCACGCCTCATACTACCGGGCCTGCACCACCGTCGAAGAGACACTTCAGCTCCTCTCAGCACCCCCTTCCGCCTGAAGGCACCGTTGAAAGGCTCGGAGATCAAGGCAAATGAAACATCGTAACGGCGTCGAGTGTTAGTAACAGGAACGGACTGCTCTTAGCCAACGACAAAACCCCGACACCGCCATGAAGCTCATTTTCGTCTACAACAGCGACAGCAACCCCATCAGCAGCCTCATAGACCTGGGCCGGAAAATCATCAGCCCTGAGAGCTACGACTGCTCTCTCTGCAAGCTCACCTATGGGCCCTTCACCGAGCTTGAGGCATGGAAAGCGTTCCGCACCTCCATAGGCGTTCCCATGGAATTCCTGCACCGTGACGAGTTTGAAAAAAAGTATGGACGCAAGTTTGTCTACCCGGTAATCCTGAAGAACGGCGCCGAAATCGGGGTGCTGATACCCAAACAGGAGCTTGACGGCTTCAAGGAACTCGACGAGCTCATCGAAGCCGTCAAAGCGGCAGTAAAGGGCGCAGCAACCGACGAGAACGGGCCCGCCTAAAACCGCTTCTGGTAGATATGGCAGTAGGGCTGATGGCCGTTCTTTTCGTAGTAGTCCTGATGGTAGGCCTCAGCCTCCCAGAAGGTTCCGGCCTTTTCCACGCTTGTGGCAACCCTGTACCCCTTGGTTTTCAGCTCTGAGATAAGCTTCTCGGCCACCCTCTTCTGCTCCTCGTCCGCATAAAAGATCGCCGAGCGATACTGCGTGCCGATATCGGGGCCCTGCCGGTTGACCTGGGAAGGATCGTGAATTTCGAAGAAGAGCTTGGCCAGCGTCTCATAGCTCACCAGGGCCGGATCGAACTCTATCTCCACTGCCTCGGCATGACCGGTCTTGCCGCTGCAGACATCTCGGTAGGAGGGGTGATCGAACGTGCCGCCGATGTAGCCCGACTTCGCCGAAAGCACCCCCGTGAGTTTGCCAAAATGGTACTCGACTCCCCAGAAACATCCACCGGCAAAGATCGCCTTCTGGGTGCGGGTTTCTGCCTTTGCTTCAGGCTTGAAATTCAGGGAGACCGAATTAACGCAATGACGGACATTTTTGGAGGTCAACCCCTCACTGAAAAAAACATGACCGAGGTGCGCACCGCACTTCGCGCAAAGTATCTCCGTGCGTCGTTTGTCCGCATCCGGAATCTGCTTCACCGCGCCCTCGATAGCGTCATCGAAACTGGGCCAGCCGGTGCCCGACTCGAACTTGTCGGCAGAACGGAAGAGCGGAGCCTCGCAACGGCGGCAGAGATAGGTCCCCGACGCCTTGTTGAGATAGTATTTGCCGCTGAAAGGCATCTCCGTCCCTTTATGCACGATCACCCGTTCCTCCTCGGGTGTCAACTGACTGCAACTCATGGTATCCTCCTTTTGAGCAGTGGAACGCGGCTCTGCGTACGAACGCGAAAAACTCTCCCGCGAGCACCCCGTTAGCTCGGAGAGCAGGCCGCAGAGCAAGAGTGCCGCGAACATCATTACCGTCCACCGGTTAGTGTAGTTCTTCATTCCAGTATAACCGGAAAAATCTTCAGATAATTGCAGAACGAACATGAAAAAAGCCGCCGGACCATAAGCCCGGCGGCCTCACATAACCATTTGTCATCTACAGAGTTGACAGGAATGCGTGCTAAAAGAGAGCGGTGATACCGATCCCGTAACTCGAATGGCCGGTTTCGGCCCTGACATTCCAGTTCTTGTTGTGCGTTGTAAAGACGTTGGCGCTCACAATACCGACGGCTGCACCGGTAATAACATCGCGAGTATAGTGCTCTTTTGCCTCAACCCTGCTGTAGCCTACAAAGGAGGCCGCCAGATATGCCGGTATACCGTACTCGGCACCATAGCGTGCTCTGATGAACTCGGCTGCCGCAAAGGATGTTGAGGTATGACCGGAGGGGAAGGAGTGCTTCCCGCCGTTCGGACGGGTCTCAGGAATGGCATACTTCAGACCGTAGGTTACTCCGAGAGTCAACAGGCCCGACTCTGCAAGCTGCACAAAGCCATCACTGTCCTGACGATCGTAGGTCAATGCTGCGGCACCGGCAGGCAGAAGAAGCTGCACAATGCTGCCCGCCGTCTCCACAGCGTCAGCCTTGGCCTCTCCAACGATCGTGAAAGAGAGCAATGCAGAGAAAAACAGGATGTTTGCGCGTCTGATAAACCGCTTCATGAGGGTATGGTTAGGGTTGTAGCCGTTCCGGCCAAACAAAATAACTTCAGGTCCGCTCAAAGTCGGACCGGAAAGTGGAGAATCTGTTACGCTGAATATCGACGGAGCGACAATCCAGATCAATAGAGAAAGGTCACTGCCTTCTGCGCGGATTAATTCCGCCTGAAAGAGCACTGAATGCCTTGCCCACAAGAGTCCCGGCAGCAACCAGGCCAAGCCCGACAACAGCGACGCCCGTAAGACCGTGAATGACTGGTATGGCAACAGGAGCAACCAGGGGCCCAAGAATAACAACGGGCGCTCCTACTTTCACCGAAGTCGACAGCAGTTCTGAAGAATTGTTCTTATCCATGATAATTCAAAGCTTGAATGTTGAAATAATCACGCGGCGCTTTGCAAAAAACAGCGCCAAACCATATACTGAAGCTCAGTTGAAGGACAATTAGCTCAGTTGGTTAGAGCGTTCGCTTCACACGCGAGAGGTCATAGGTTCGAGTCCTATATTGTCCACCCCTTTTCCTCACTCTGCGTGCGCGCTTCTCCCCTCTTTTTCCCACCGTCCGGCAAACAATATCCGAAGAATCCACGCCGGTTTAATATAGTAATTGCTTCTTTTTTTACCCGGACATCAGAAGTCAAATCACACAATTCCCTTCAATGCCCGGTTGATCCATCCAAGAAGAAACTTGATTTGAGTCGGGTTGGCGGTCACTATCTCCCGGTACCTTCCGATTTTGGCAAGTGCAAAGCGCAGAACAAAAACCTCTGGATCAATTTTGTTGATGGCCGCAAGCGAAATCTCGCCCAGCACTCCGTCCGGCTCCACCTTGACGACCTTCTGCGCAAGCTTCCGGGCGGTTCCAACCCCGCCGTTCACCGCAAAATCAAACAGGGAGTCTGCAACCGGCTGTGCATTGATGGCGTCACCACTGACGCCGTCCCAGTATGAGTGCTTGTAGAAGGCCTTGACCATCTCCTCCGGAGGACTCTCTCCCCTGTCGATAGCAGCCCACCCTTCCCACTGGGGATTGCTGTTTCTTGCTATTCCTGCGTAGGTCATGCCACCGGTATCACCCTTGACCGTATGAAGCTTGTACCCCCCTTCATTCTCAATCATGCGTTCGAATGCAACTAAAAACTCACTCATAAGGGATCCCTCCGGTTTCGTTTGCCAACTGCCTGTTGCCTGGTGCTGAAAGAACCGCTCAGAACTCCTCGACATAGAGCTCGCCCGGATCATCCGGATGGTGGCGCCTGTAGCCGTAAGCCTCAAGCCACTCGGAGACATGGGCAACCATATCGGGCTTTCCGCTGACAAAGAAGTGCGTCCGCTCCGGGTCGGGAGAGATGTTGAACTCGTTCTGCAGCACATCCTGTTTCAAGAGATCCTCGATCATCAGCCGGTAGCCGTCCCAGTGCTCATCGGCATCGGTCAAGGTCGGCACATAGAAAAAGTTCGGGACGGTGTCTGCCAGAAAGGTCAACTCGCTGTAGTAGCCGAGATCGCGTTGATGGGTTGCACCCTGAACAACCACCATCTTGCTTTCCGGCCGTTCGATGATGTGCGAACGCAGAAAACTGATGTATGGCGCAATTCCCGTCCCTGTGGCGACCATGATGATATCGCTTCCATCCGGAGCTTCATCGAGACGGAAGAGACCGGTGATTGCATTGCCAACATGGAGACGGTCGCCAACATTCAAATTGAAAAGCCTCGAAGAGAGCTGCCCCGACTTCACCTGCGAAATAAAGAACTCAAACTGGCGAGTCTCCGTTCTGGCCGACGCTATTGAGTAAGGGCGCTGTATAAGCTTCAGCGGATCGGCGGGAAATTTTTCCGGCTCAGAGTTCGCGGAGCGCTTCTCCGAACCATAAAGGCCAAGCAGCGCATACTGGCCAGCCTCAAATTTTCCCGCCGCTTCGTCGGTATCGATCCGCAGAACCATCAAGTCAGGATTGACCATAATTATCTCTGCAACCGAAGCATTATACTGTGACCTGTCCATTATCGCCCCCGTCATTCCAATACTGTTAATCCTACTCTAACCCATTGCCTGAAAATAACATTCCGCAGCCAATAACCGTTCAACCTGAATCTTGTTTGTCAATCAAAAATCCGCCCCCAAAACCTCGCCAGTCAAGAACCGGTTTGTCTCGGCCATCCCAATATTTCTCTTCGTCATCCCCATTCTCTCCGCCTCATCCCGAACGCAGAGAGGGATCTATTCTCCCAACAAAAACGCCCAATGAAACCACAAGCCCAAACCCTTCAAAATCCAAAATTGAGGCGCCCTCTCTGCCATTCGGGATGGCAAAAAAATGCTATGTTACCAGCATGAACACCCCACACACCGAAAACATGGTTTTCGAAAAAATCGTTTGGCAGGAAAATCCTCTTAAAAAGGGGGTCTACGAAGAGTGCACATTCAAAAACTGCAACTTCAACAACGCCGATCTCACCGCGTTCACCTTCCGGGAGTGCACCTTCAAGGAGTGCGACCTGAGCCTTGCAAAGCTTAACGACACCTGCCTGCAGGATGTGCGCTTCAGGAGCTGCAAACTGCTCGGCCTGCAGTTCAACCAGTGCAGGGAGTTCCTGCTTTCGCTCGATTTTGAAAACTGCATGCTCAAGCTCGCCACATTCTTCAAGCTCAAACTCAAGAACACCCGGTTTTCCGGTTGCGAACTGCATGAAGCGGACTTCACCGAGGCCGACATGAGTGGATCACTCTTCGAAAAGTGTGACTTTCAGCAGGCCATCTTCATGCACACCAA
Source organism: uncultured Chlorobiaceae bacterium (assembly GCA_903824045.1). Taxonomy (GTDB): domain Bacteria; phylum Bacteroidota; class Chlorobiia; order Chlorobiales; family Chlorobiaceae; genus Chlorobium. The sequence goes on along the minus strand of CAIJVD010000006.1, from coordinate 75,561 downwards.
CCTCGAAAAAGCCGACTTCCGTTCCGCCGTCAACTACTCCATCAACCCCGAGCACAACCGCCTCCGCAAAGCCCGATTCACCCTCCCCGAAGTCACCGGCCTGCTCGACTTTTACGACATTGTCATAGAGTGAACGTACCGTGAATTATTGAATCCCCTTTGGGGTTTATGAAAGAGGTGGCGAAGCAAACAATGATGATAACGGAGGCAATTATGGCAATTGAACACAATCCCGTCAGCTGGTTTGAAATTCCCGTCAGCGACATGGCCCGCGCCAAAACGTTCTACGAAACGGTAATACAGCTGCCGCTTGAAGAGCATGAGATGAACGACCTGCAGATGGCATGGTTTCCCATGAGCGAAACCGGCTCAGGGGCAGCAGGATCACTGGTGAAGGGCAAAATGCATCTCCCCTCTCTCGCCGGCTCGCTGATCTATTTTTCCACGCCTGATATCGAAAGCGCGCTCGAAAGGGTAAAGAAAATGGGAGGCAATATCATCTCCACAAAAACAGGAATCGGAGAGTACGGATTCATCGCATTTTTTGAAGACACCGAAGGAAACCGCATCGGCCTGCACACCCCGCCGGCATCGATGTAAAGCATTCTGATTGCAAAAGCAAAAAGCAGCTTCCCCCCGCTGCTTTTCCAGGCCTAATGCACCACCTCACTCGCCCGGAAACTTCGGCGGTTCCCAGTCATCATCGATCAGCTCCCAGTCCCGGCCCACAACTTCACCCATCGGGGTCCCTTTCAGGTAGACGCTTCGAGTAGCTGCATCCTCCAGCAACCAGTCGCACACCACGGGCGAACGCGAAAGTGATCCATCGTAAACGCAGAGATCCTTCCAGCAGGTTTTCCCATCCCTCTCCTCATAACAGTCGAACCCCAGCTTCCACCACTCCTTGAGGAGCGCCTCCATCGCCTCAGGATTCATCGCACCGTCACGAAACAGATGTTCATCAAACCACACCCTTGCATTCAACGCCGGCTGATGGTCACGCAAACACTGCGCCCAGCCACCCGGATACTTCTCCTCGATGATTGCCACAGGAACAATCAAATCCAGAAACTCGGTCATAACCGCCATGGAAACCTCCCGGTCAAACCTTCCTGACGAATTCCGACTTCAACTGCATCGCACCAAACCCCTCGATCTTGCAATCGATGTCATGGTCACCCTCAACAAGGCGAATGTTCTTCACCTTCGTGCCGCCCTTCAACGCCGATGACGACCCCTTGACCTTGAGATCCTTGATCACCGTCACCGTATCACCATCCTGCAACACCGTGCCATTGGCATCCTTCCAGACGCGAGCCTTCTCCTCCGCAGGCAGAGAGGCGCTCCACTCGTGCGCGCACTCAGGGCAAACCAACAGAACCCCATCCTCGTAGGTGTATTCAGAATTGCATTTCGGACAGTTCGGCAAATCGCTCATAATCTTCCTTGTTAGAAATTTTCCAGCTCAACATTTTGCGACATAATAATGATTTCCCGCCAAAATAGTGCGCCAGGAATCTCACTCACTCAAAACTCACCAACTTATCCCAACCCGGCATAGACTCCGGCATCACATTCGTGGCAAAAAAGGGAACGTTATCATGCAAAACATCCGCGCCTACCTCTCTAACCCCCTGTACGTTTAAATAGTTATAACCGTCCAGCAACTCCAAAAATCCTCAGAAGTGAGTGTTATGAGTCTCCATCCTTGTGTGGGGCTCAGTTGGGTGATTTTGTTACCTGATAGGAGCAGCGTTTCCGGTTGATGCCGTCGGCGATGTAGACGGTGAATTTGTCGGGGAGCGGGACGGGAATATCAATCCTGTCGCGGGCTACGTAGACGGGAATGCCAAATGCTGTTTTTTCGGGGGCGACCATCACTTCCCTGCTGTAGGATCTGACACCGAACCGGGTACGTTCTCTATATCCGTAAGACTCATAAGCTGGCGGGGGCTCCATGTAGTTGTGGCCTTTGGTGCGGAAGAGCTCTTTGCCGGAGTCGTCCTTGATGACGTAGGTCCAGTTGGTGCCGTTGGCCATTTCCCATATATCTCCGAGCAGATTAGTGTAGATCACGCCGCCTTTGGGTACTGAGTCAAGCATCTGATCGATCTGGTCCTGGGGGAGCAGCTCGTTGTCGGCGCGCTCTTTTTCATCGAGACGCAGCATTTCGTTTGATTTATAGACGAATTGCTGGACTCTGGCATGATCTTCGATGGTGGTGACATCATACCGGGCGACCCGCTCTTTTGCGGCACTCAGGCCGGAGGCGAGAATCATAAGCACCATGACAGCTAAAGCCTTCATCTTCATCCTGACATCTCCTGTTTTGAGGTTAACACTCGATAATTATACGCAATATTCCTTAATCGCCATTAAACAGCGTGGGTTAGGAAGATGAGTGCTTACCGCCAGCCGCCGCCGAGGGAGCGGTAGAGTTCAGCCATGGCAGCGAGGTGCTGGCGACGGATGGTGGCGAGGTCGAGGTCGGCCTGCAGGGCGCTGGTTTCGACGACGATGACTTCGAGGTAGGTGGCCATGCCACTGTTGAAAAGCAAGGTGGCATCGGCGGCTGCCTTGTGGAGCGTTGCGGCGCGCTCTTGGGCAATGGCCTCCTGCACCTTCACCTTCTCGAGCAGAACGAGCGCGTCGGAGACTTCGCCGACGGCCTTGAGGAGCGCACTTTTGAAGGAGAGCTCAGCCTGGTCACGCGCGATTTTCGACTGGTTGTATTTCGCCCTGAGCTGCCCGCGCTGGAAGATGGGCTGAACCAGACTCCCCTGCACAACGCCGTAGAGCGAGCCGGGCGTTGAGAACCAGTTGCTGGTTTTTAAGGCATCGACCCCGCCGGTTGCGGTGAGGGTGAGCGATGGATAGAGATTGGCCTTCGCCTCGCCCATATCGGCATGAGCGGCACGCACAGCAAGCTCGGCGGCGCGCACATCTGGCCGGTTCTGAAGCAGGGCTGAGGGGACACCTGCGGGAAGCGCATCGGCAACCTTGATGGTAAAGAGCACACGGTCGCGCTTGACGGTGTCGGGCATCCGACCGCAGAGAATGCTGAGTGCGTTCTCCTGTGCCGATATTTTCTGCTCGATAACGGGAATGGTGCCGGCAATGGCCTGACGCGATGCCTCCTGCTGCTGGACGGCGAGCGCTGTAACCTGACCGGCGGTATACTGAAGCCCGATCATTTTGAGTGTAGTGTCGGCAAGCATCAGGTTTTTGCGGGTGGTTTTCTGCTGGGCATCGAGCATGAGCAAATTGTAGTACCCGGAGGCGACATCGGCCACCAGCCTCGTGCGGACGGCCTTGGCGGCCTCCTGGGTCTTCAGGTAGTTGGCCTGGGCTGACTTGCTCCGGCTGCGGATCTTGCCCCAGATATCGGCCTCCCAGCTTGCTGCGCCAAAAGCGGTGTAATCATCAGCGTTTGTCTTGACACCGTAGTCCGAAGCGTGAGTTTTGGTGTTCTGCGCGCCGATGTTCAAGCTCGGAAGAAGACCGAGCTGGGCGGCGTTGAGGGTCTGGCGGGAGTAGTCGATATTTTTCAGCGCAATCTGCAGGTCAATGTTGTGCACCATTGCGCTGTCTATCAGCTCGCGGAGCGTGCCGTCGGCAAAAAAACTCCTGTATGGCAGAAGAGCAACCGATGTGTCGGCAGGGCTCCCTTTTGAGACGGGCTTTCCACCGCGGTATGCATCCGGAAAGGCAACATCGGGCTGCTTGTACTCACGGGTAACGCCGCATGCCGCCATGCTGGCGCAGGCAACGAGAAGCATGAGCGAACGTAGCTGTTTTCTCATAGGTTGTCCTCTCTTTGGCTTCATGATGCACCACCCTTTCGTGCCTTCTCTTTGCTGACAACCTCGTCAAGAAGCTCACCCGCTTCTACAATGGCGGCGGCGGGGCCGGTGATGCGTTCCTGGAGGTGCTGGAAGGTGATGAAGAGCACCGGGATGATGAAGATGCCGAGCACCATGCCGAAGAACATGCCACCGATGGCTGCGGCGCCGATGGAGTGGTTGCCGAGGGCCGCAGGGCCGGAAACGAACATGAGCGGCAGAAGGCCGGCAACAAAGGCCAGAGAGGTCATAAGAATCGGCCGGAGCCTTGCACGGGCACCTTCGATGGCGGCTGCGGCGAGCGAGCTTCCCGCCACCCTGCGCTGGAGGGCAAACTCAACGATAAGAATGGCGTTCTTGGCAAGCAGACCGATAAGCATGATGACGGCGACCTGCACATAGATATTGTTGTCGATCCCCGCCATCTTGATACCGAGGAAGACGCCGAGCAGCCCGGTGGGGATGGAGAACATCACCGCGAGGGGAAGCAGGTAGCTTTCGTAAAGCGCCGCGAGCAGAAAGTAGACAAAGATGATGGAGAGGGCGAAAATGAAGAGCTGCCCGCCGCTTGACTCAAGCTCCTCACGGCTCTGGCCTTTCCAGTCGTAGGTGTAGCCCGAGGGAAGGCTGGTTTTGGCAACCCCTTCAACCGCCTTGATCGCCTGACCGGTGCTGAAACCGGGCTTGACAGTGGCGTTGATGGAGATGGCATTAAAGAGGTTGAAATGGTCGACCGCTTCGGTGCCGTAGACCCGTTTCAGGGTGATGAGTGAGCTGACTGGCACCATGCTGCCGGCGGCATTCTTGACAAAGATCCCGTTAAGCGAGGCGGGTTCAGCCCGGTCGCCAGGTTCCGACTGCATCATCACGCGGTAGTATTTGCCGAAGCGGTTGAAGTCGGAGGCCTGCATGCTGCCGTAGTATGCCTGAAGCACCGTCAAAAGCTCCTTGACGTTCACCCCAAGCTGGCCTGCCTTGATGTTGTCGACAACAAGCTCATACTGCGGGTTGGTAGCCTTGAAGGTGGTGAAGGCAAAACCGATTTCCGGCCGTTTCATCAGCTCACCAATGAAGCCTTGGGCAATGTTGCCGAACTTGTCGAGAGGGCCGCCGCTGCGGTCCTGGAGCACAAATTCGAGGCCGCTGACGGTGCTGAATCCTGGAACCGTCGGCTGGGCGAGAGCAAAGAAAGAGGCTTCCCCGCCTGCAAGCTTTTTGTTGATCGTACCAAGAACCTTCTTGATCTGGCCGTCGGGCCCGCGATCCTTGAGATCCTTGAGCTGCAGGAAGAGCAGGCCGGAAGAGGGCGAAGAGCTTCTCGAAAGGACGTTGATGCCGGAGATGGAGAGCACCTTCTGCACAGCGGAAACAGTCTGGAGCTTTTCGGCGGCCTTGTCCATGACACCCCGCGTGCGGGTAAAGGAGGAGCCGGGCGGCATGGTGACGGAGACGATAACGAAACCGTTGTCCTCATCGGGAATGAAGCCGGTCGGGGTGGTTTTGAAGAGCAGCGCCGAGACGGCAACCATCACACCGAGCAGGGTGAAGGTGAGGCGCTTGTTGCGAATCAGAAAGATGATCGAACCAAGGTATTTACGTTTCATGCCCTCAAATCCGGCATTGAAGGCTGTGAAAAAACGATGACCCACTTCGCCGAACTTCTTCGACTTTGCGTGTTTGCCGGCACCATCTGCATCATGCAGGTTGGTGAGGAAGAGCGCGCAGAGGGCAGGACTGAGCGTCAGGGCGTTGACTGCGGAGATGAGAATGGCGATGGCAAGGGTGAAGGCGAACTGCCGGTAGAAGACGCCTGTTGAGCCCTCAAGAAAGCCGACCGGAAGAAAGACCGATGCCATGACCATGGTGATGGTGACGATGGCGGTAGTAATCTCCCTCATGGCCGAGACCGTGGCGACCTTTGCCGGATAGTTTTTCTGCTCCATCTTGGCATGGACCGCTTCGACAACCACGATGGCATCGTCAACCACAATGCCGATGGCGAGCACCAGCCCGAAAAGGGTCAGCACGTTGATGGAGAAGCCGAAAAGGTTCATGAAGAAGAAGGTGCCGATGATGGCGACAGGAACGGCAATGGCGGGAATGATGGTCGAACGCAGGTCCTGCAGGAAGATAAAGACGACAAGAAAGACCAACAGAAAAGCTTCGATAAGAGTATGGATAACCTGCTCTATCGACTCGTCAACGACCTTCTTGGAGCTGTAGGGAATAGCGTAGGTGATACCCGATGGAAAGGAGGTCGATGCCTTTTCGAGCACCTTGCGCAGACCGGTCTCCACCTTGTTGGCGTTGGATCCCGGAGCCTGGTAGACAGCAAGCACGACGGAGGCTTGCCCGTTTGCCTTGGTGTCAACGGTATAGCGGTAGGCTCCGAACTCGACACGGGCGATGTCGCCGAGGCGGAGCAGCGAACCGTCGGCGTTTGCACGGATCACGATCTGCTCATAATCGCCGGGATAGGGGTTCTTGCCCTTGTATTTCATGACATACTGCATCACCTCCGAGCTGTTCTCGCCGAATGAGCCGGGAGCGGCTTCGAGGTTCTGGCTCTGTATGGCAGCCGCCACCTCCTGGGGGGTCACGCCGTAGGCGGCCATCTGCTGGGGACGCAGCCAGATGCGCATTGAGTAGTCAAGATTGCCGTAGACCGACACCTGACCGACGCCGGGCACACGGGAAAGGTCGTCAACAATGTTGATTTTGGCATAGTTCTGCAAAAAGGTCTGGTCGAACGCCTTGACGTTGCTGGCCAGATTGATCAGCATGATCTGGCTGTTCTGCCGCTTGACGGTGGAGATGCCGATCTGGTTGACTTCGGAAGGCAGCCTGCTTGCCGCCTGTGCGACGCGGTTCTGGACGTTGACGGCCGCCTGGTCGGCGTTGGTGCCCTGCTTGAAGAAGACCGCGATAGAGAGCGAGCCGTCGTTAGCGGAGGTCGAGGTCATGTAGGTCATGTTCTCGACGCCGTTGATGGCCTCTTCGAGCGGAGGGGCGACCGAACGTCCAACGGTTTCGGCGCTGGCACCGGGATAGCTGGCCGTCACGGAAACGCTCGGCGGCGCAATGTCGGGAAAGCGGGTAATCGAGAGCTGGTTGATGCCGACAAGGCCGAGAATGACCAGAAGAATCGAGATGACGGTGGCCAGAACCGGTCTGGATATAAATCGTTCAAACATGGCCGTCCGGGTTTAGGGTTCCCAGGCGGAAACTGTGTAGGCCGTTGCTGCTCATCATTTCCTGACCCCCCCGACAGGTACGACGGCGGCTTTCACCGGTGCTGACTGGGCCGCCACTTTCACGGGTGCTGCTCCCGCAGCAGTCAGGGGCTTGATGACGGTGCCTTCCTGAAGTTTGTCGATGCCTGCGGTGACAATCACCTCCCCGGCCTTGATCCCCTCGCTGACGATATAGCTGCTGCCGCTCTTGCCGGCCACGGTAATAACCTGCTTCCTCAGGCTATTACCCTTGCCGAGCACAAAGACGAAGATCTTGTCCTGCAACTCAACGGTTGCCGCCTGCGGCACCAGGAGCGCATTGTGGTAGAACGACTCAATGACGACCTTGCCGCTGCTGCCGGCCCGGATGAGCGCTTTGGAGTTCGGGAATGCCGCCCTGATCCTTACCGATCCTGTCCCAGGGTCAAACTGGCCGCTGATGGTGCCGATCGACCCTTTTTCGGGGTAGAGGGTGCCGTCAGCCATGATGAGAGAGACCGGAGAGACCTTGCGCACCTTTTCCTGTAATGTGCCTCCGGCATAGTGCTCGCGGAAGCGGATAAGGTCGATCTCGCTCATGCTGAAATTGGCGTAGACCTGGCTGACATCGCTGAGCAGGGTGAGCCAGGCGCTCTGGTTTTTGCTGACAAGACTCCCGACACGGAACGGGATTTTGCCGATATAACCGCTCACGGGTGCCTTGAGGGTCGTATAGTCGAGGTTGACCTTCGCCGAACGGGCAGCGGCTCTGGACTGTTCGACGGCTGCCTGGGCCGTCTGGGTATTGGCTTTGGCGGTCTTAAGCTGAATATCGGAAACAACGTTGTTCTGCACCAGCGGAACAAGCTTCTCCTCGTTCAGCTTTGCAGCAACAAGCGTTGCTTCGGCAGCATGCTGAAGGGCGACGGCACTGTTATACTGCTCACGGTAGACGCTGTCGTCGATATGGAAGAGCGGTTGGCCTGCTTTGACAAAGGCCCCTTCGTCGACATTGATCGAGCGAAGCGTACCGTCAACCTGTGGACGGATCTCGACGTTGACCTTGCCTTCGAGCATGGCGGAATACTGGGTTGATACCTTTGCATCAGTGGCATTGACGATAATCACCGGCAGGGCTGGCTGCGGTTTCCTGGTCTCATCACTCTTGGCACCGCACCCGGAAAAAAGGAGCGTGATGCAAAGCCCGAGCAGTGTCGGAATCATGAAAAAACGTCGTATCGAAGTTGTGGCCATCTTATCGTTTCGGTTTGAACTACGTGCCTTCATCGAATTCCTGCTCTGAAAAAAACCTGCGGGTAATGAAGCGGAGGCGGAAAAGCTGCATCAATATAAACAGATCGGAGTTAAAATACGTTTATGCCACTATTTTTCATGCCGTTAACAACGAATCACCCTGCCGCTGACGATTCGAAAGCGCCAAGCGCTTGAAACCGGATATTGGCTGGATGCAAAGCTGCCAACAGAATCTTTTTGAAAATGCAAAATAGAGTGTAAATTAGAGCCCATTTATACGGAGAGGTCGCATAGTTGGTCTAGTGCGCTCGCCTGGAAAGCGGGTAGGGTGTTAAAGCCCTCGAGGGTTCGAATCCCTCCCTCTCCGCCAGCAATAGAATCGATAAACTGATTCGATTAAGATGTTTTTTGAGATCGCGTTGATGAGGAGGGATGAGAACCCGACAGGAGGCGTTCGACAAATGGCGCGCCCTTGGCGGGACATTTGGACGGCGACCGCAGGAGAGCCGCCCAGCAACGCAGGGTGAGGTTCCGATGTTTCGGGACCGAATCAATCCCTCCCTCTCCGCCAGAAATAGAATCGACAAACTGATTCGATTAAGATGTTTTTTGAAGAGTATATGCCACTCCTTTTTTTTCTGGCATTTCTATCGGGATTCACTATCTTTGTGACCTGTTCTTTACAACATCGAGGAGGATTAGCCTAATTGGTAAGGCAGCAGTCTTGAAAACTGCCGGGTTCACGCCCATGGGGGTTCGAGTCCCTCATCCTCCGCCATACATTCAGGAGAGGTGGCCGAGTGGCTGAAGGCACCGGTTTGCTAAACCGACGTAGTTCGTAAAGGGCTACCGAGGGTTCGAATCCCTCCCTCTCCGCACAAAAAAAAGCTTCCGCGCAACCGGGAGCTTTTTTGTTTCCAATTTTCCGTTTCAAAACGCGAGACACGGCGACATTCATAACACACACTTCTTTCATCGTTGAAGAGATTTTGGATTGGAAAAGGGTCCGATTCGATCAAAAAAAACCGCTTCGAAGATGAATAGAGTGAATGGTAATTGATATAGCGAATATTCCCTGCGGTATGGGCATATTTAAGCTGCATGATGATCCATGTATCATCATTTGAAAACCTTCCCCCCCCCCCCCGTCATGAAGGCTTTCAGATAGCTGCCAGTCAGGCACATGGTTGTTGGTGCTGTCGGAGTTACCGTTGCGCTCTCGACTGCGGCGTTGTTCAACAGAAGCCAAAGCTTCCCTGCTCTTTTTACCGCTGGAGAGAAGGACTATCTGGCCCATGATTACTCACGGGCACTGTCGAACCTCTCCGCGGCACATGCCAGGAACCCTTCCGACGAGAAAACAACACGCTACCTTGCCAACGTCTACTCCGTGCTCGGTCGGTCTGAGGAGTCGGCGGCGCTAACCTTGTGCAGGAGATGATTGACCTTGTCTCCGCCAAGAGTTGAAGCTGTCGATTCGCCCTTTTCTCCTCGCCTCCCCTTCATGCCTGGCCTAAAGATCGGGTCAGGTATATTATTAACTCTATCAAACTAAGCTCAGTTTTTGTAAATTGGCAAAACCGATTTTGCAGCAATCCATTAATCCTTCAGCCAATGACGAAAATTCTCTATGAAGCGCTGACGTTTGACGATGTTCTTCTCATTCCCGCATACTCCTGTGTACTGCCGAAGGAGACAACTGTTTCCAGCCGGCTGACAAAAACCATAGCTCTGAAAATACCGCTCGTAAGCGCAGCAATGGATACGGTCACCGAATCGGGGCTGGCTATAGCGCTTGCCCGTGCCGGGGGGATAGGAATCATCCACAAGAACCTCTCCATCGAAACGCAGGCTCGCGAAGTGGCGAAGGTCAAGCGGTACGAAAGCGGCATTATCCGCGACCCCTTTACCCTCTATGAAGATGCGACGATGCAGGATGCACTCGACCTCATGCTGCGCCACTCCATTTCGGGCATTCCGGTTATTGCTCGTCCCAAGTTTGAAGGCGACACTTCAAAGCAGCTCAAGGGCATTGTCACCAACCGCGACCTGCGCATCAAGCCCGAGCCGGATGCCAAGATATCGAGCATCATGACGAGCCAAAACCTTATCACGGCAAGAGAGGATGTCGATCTGCAAAAGGCCGAGGAGATCCTTCTTTCCAACAAGATTGAAAAGCTGCTCATTACCGATACTGAAGAGAACCTGGTCGGCCTGATCACCTTCAAGGATGTCCAGAAGCGCAAACAGTTTCCCGACGCCTGCAAGGACAGCCATGGCCATCTCAGGGTTGGTGCCGCTGTTGGTATCCGCGAGAACACCTTAACCAGGGTAAAGGCGCTGGTGGATGCTGGCGTGGACGTCGTGGCCGTTGATACCGCCCATGGTCACAGCCAGGCGGTGCTCGATATGGTAAAGATAATCAAGAACGCCTATCCTGACCTTCAGGTCATTGCAGGCAACGTTGCGACACCGGAAGCGGTAAGGGATCTTATTGCTGCGGGCGCCGACTGCGTGAAGGTCGGCATCGGGCCGGGAAGCATCTGCACAACCCGCATTGTGGCGGGTGTGGGCATGCCGCAGCTCACGGCCATTCTGAACTGCGCTGAAGAGGCAGCCAAAACCAACACCCCGATTATCGCCGACGGCGGCGTAAAGTTCAGCGGCGATATCGCAAAAGCACTCGCGGCAGGAGCTGATTCGGTGATGATCGGAAGCATCTTTGCCGGTACGGATGAGAGCCCCGGTGAGACCATTCTCTATGAAGGAAGAAAGTTCAAGACCTACCGCGGCATGGGCTCGCTCGGGGCGATGAGTGAACCTGAGGGGAGCAGCGACCGGTATTTCCAGGATGCTTCAAGCGAATCGAAGAAATATGTTCCCGAGGGAATCGAGGGGCGAATTCCCGCAAAAGGAAAGCTCGACGAGGTTGTCTATCAGCTTATCGGGGGACTGAAATCCGCAATGGGATACTGCGGTGTGGCGAGCATCACCGAACTGAAATCCGCCACAAAGTTTGTGCGCATCACCTCTGCCGGCCTCAGGGAGAGCCATCCGCACGACGTCAAAATCACCAAGGAAGCTCCGAACTACTCGACTGCGACCTGAAAAAAAGAAGAGCATCCAAATAAAAAACCCCGGTGAGTGCCGGGGTTTTTTGTTGAGCCTTTCTCGGGGCTTATTCGTCGTCGGTCATCCCTTCGAGCCTGTCTTCGAGATCGGCGTAGATCTCCTGAAGCTCGTTGATCATGTCCTGGTCGGCCTTCCACATTCCCCTGCCGTGAGCTTCCAGCATTCTGCCCACAATGTTCTTGATTGCCTGCGGGTTGAGGGTAGCGAGGCGCTCGCGCATATTCGGATCAAGCGCATAGGTCTCGGCGGTCTTTTTGTAGACCCAGTCATCAACGCTCTTGGTGACGGCATCCCAGCCAAGCATGTAGGTAACGCGGTTGCTGATTTCGCCCGCGCCGCTGTGGCCGTGCTTGAGCATCCCTTCGAACCACTTCGGGTTGAGGAGCTTCGAGCGATACTCGATACGGAGCGACTTGTCGGCATCGTCAACCTTGATGTCGGAGGTGAAGGACTCGACATAGTTCAGCTTGACTTCACCGCCGGCTCGCGTGTTGCGGCGCCTTGCGGCAAGCTGGAGCGATCCGGAGGATGAGAAGTAGTGGTCGATGTCGGAGATGCCGAACTCGGTGGAGTCGACCTGGTGAACGACACGGTCAACCGAGCCGAGCATCTGCTGCAGGATCTCGGTCTGCTTCTCGCCTTTTCTGTTGCCGCCGTAGGCACTGCTGTTGCGGCGGATGAAGAGATCATCGAGATCACCTTCGTTTTCCCAGGCGGAATCCTCGATCATGTCGTCGACATAGGTGCCGTAAGCGCCAGGTGCCTGCGTGAACTGCCTTGATGTGGCGGTTTCGAAATCCATGCCGGTTGCAACCGCTTCGTCGACATGTTTTTTGACATAGTTCAAGTCAATCGGCTCGTCGGCCTTGGCGGCATCCTTGACCAGCTTGTCGAGCTGATCCATGAGCAGGCCGAAGGCGTCGCGGAAAATCGGACTGAGCTGCAGAAGCACGTCAATACGCGGTCTCTTGAGCTTCTCCAGAGGGACAAGTCCGTAGTGGCTGATCTTGCCGAAGGCGTCGTAGGCGGGCTCGGCGCCAAGCAGCCTGATGCAGACGGCAACCGCTTCACCCTTGGTTTTGATGGTATCCAGACCCCAGAGCACCTGTGCAATGGTTTCAGGATAGTGGCCGTCATTCTCTTCAAGATGCTTCTTGAGAATGCTCTCAGCAATGAGTGTGCCACGCTTGAAGGCAAGCTCGGAAGGAATCCTCCATGGATCGATGGAGTGGATGTTTCTGCCGGAAGGGAGCACATTGACGCCGTCGCGCACAAGGTCACCGCCCGGTCCTGAGGCGATGTAGCGGCCGTCAAGCACCTTCATGAGCGACTCCATCTCTCCGGTGTTGTCGCGAAGTGCGGCAAGCAGCTGGAATCCCTCTCCGGTGATCTGTTCGATAAAGGCCTGGGGGTCACCGGTAAGGCGGGCGCCACCGGTAATGGAAGCAAAGACCGCGAGCGGGTTCTTCCTGTCGAAAAGCGACTGCTGGACGAAATCCCTGCAGGACTGTTCGAGCCATTCGCGCAGGCGGATAGCCTCCTCTTCACCCTTTCTCGAGAGCAGGGCAAGCTCCTCATAACTCTTGTAATGGCCGTTCTTGCCTGAGTTCGCCATAATCAGGGAGGGCAGTGTCAAGCCACCCTCTCCGCGATTCTTCAAGGTCTCGGTAACGGTAATGATCTGGGCCTCGAGCGGGCTGGCCTCGCCGAACACATGGAGCGAGTTGGAGATAAGGCGGTTCTCAAGCTCGGTGATGTAGATGTAGAGACGGCTGACAAATTCAGTGAACGGCTCACCCTCTTTGCGGGGACAGTCATCGGTGAGGTTGAGGAGTTCGGCTTTCTGCATGATGGCCTCCTCGATGCCTGATGCGTCTCCTGATGCCTCATGGGTCGCACCAAGGTTGCTCTCGCGGAAGTCGGAAAGGAGATCCTTCAGGGCAGGAAGCTCCTTGTAGAGACCGGCACGCGAAAGCGGCGGCACGACATGGGAGACCATGGTGGCCAGACCGCGACGCTTTGCGATGGTGGATTCGCTCGGGTTGTTGATCGGATAGATGTAGAAGTGCGGCACCTCGCCAAGCAGCGCATCCGGCCAGCAGTCGCCGGTAAGGCCTGTCTGGAGACCCGGCATCCACTCGACCGATCCGTGCATGCCGACATGGACGAGGGCGTGGGCCTGGAACTCGCGGCTGATCCAGCGGTAGAAGGCGATATACTGGTGATGGGGGGTGTTCGACTTGTCGAACAGCAGCTTCATCGGGTCACCACAGACACCCATGCGGGGCTGGACGCCAATAAAGATATTGCCGAACTTTATGCCGCCGATGAAAACGTCGTTCTCACCCATCGGCACAATCTCGCCGGGGAATTTCTGCCAGCGATCCTCAATGCGCTCGCGCTCCCTCGGCGTGGTAAGCTCCTTGAACTGGTCATAACTCACCTTGATGGCGTCCGGCTTGTTCTGCTGGATCTGGTGGTCAGTCGCCTTGTCAATGGCATTGAAAAGCGCTTCCGGGGATTCAGGGAGCTGACCGACATTGTAACCCTCTTTTTTCAGACGCTGCAGAATGGCCAGAAGGGTCCTTGGCACGTCAAGCAGAGCCGCACTGGCTTTCTTGCCGAGTCCTGGAGGATAGTCGTAGACGACAAAGGCAAGTTTCTTGTCGCGATTGGCGGCGGCACGAAGGCGGAGCCACTGCTTTGCAAGCAGCGCAAGCCGGTCGATACGCTCCGGTACGGTTTCGATTTTTCCGTCCTGCAGTGCACCGAGAATGATGGGGCTGATCGCGCCGTCCATCTCGGGAATAGAGTAGGTAAAGGTCATCTGCATCGGCGAAACGCCAAGCTCATTCCATGACTCGAAGCCCTGTGTCAGAAGCGGCTGCGCCACAATGTAGGGGGCGTCAAGCTTTTCCATGATCTCGCTGCGCGCTTCGGCAGCGGTTCCAGGCTTGGTCGAGCCGGCTGGACCACCGACAAGGCCAAAGCCCATCATGTTGATCAACAGGTCGATTTTCTCTTTGACAAGCCAGTCGCGAACCAGCACGTGACCCTCAACACCCATCACGAAGGAGGGGTAGAGATTGAGTCCGTTTTTCTCAAGCACGCGGATGGTGTTGTCGATATAGGTTTTTTCCTGCAGAAGATGCTTGCGGAAGAAAAGAAGACCGACGCTCTGGCCCTTGTCGAGGTTCACCCCTCTTTTTTTCTGCCACTGCTTGTAGCTCTTGACATCCTTGAAGTATGCCGGAGCGTCCGGATGGTAGATTCCCATGTTCGGCACGTCGACAATCGGGGCCACAGTGACTTTCTCGTCGAAGTATTCGCGAAGGATCAGGCGGAACATGTTGGCAATATTCTCCGGCAACGGCTGTAGCCAGTATGAGTAGACCATGAGCCAGTTCTTGAAGTCCTTGGCCTTGTTCGGCACAAGAGGCAGAATGGTGCGCATGATCTTCATCAGCTTCATGTAGCCGTAGAGGGCGTCCTCATCGCGGCCCTTTACCAGCATTTTGGCAACATTCTTGACCATGTCGGGCATGCCGGACTTGCCGTCGCCGACCGAGTAGCTGCCAACCTTGGTCAGCGACATCGCTTCGGGCATCGACTCGAAGATGAAGATGGTCTTTTCGTTGGTTCCCAGACTGAGCTGCTCCTTGAACCAGTCGATCTGCTCCTTGAAGTTGATCATGCTCATGAAGACGCAGTCAGCCTCCCGAATGGCTGTGGCGGCATCGGGGTTCTGTTTTTCAAGATCGACATCACTCCACTGCGTCAGTTCAGCCTCTTTTTCAAGAAGCCCCTTGATCTTTTTCCAAAGTCCTGCATTGTACTGCTCAAGGCCTACAATAGCTGCGATTTTACGACGATTAGACATATTTCTGGAGGGATAATGATGGGCATTAGCTGGTATGGTGTAATTACGTGTACAACTAATGATTGAAGACAGTTAATAATTCCTGAAAGAGTGACTCCCGATAGTGAGATCGGGAGTCTCTTCTGAAATCAGAAGCTCAGTGCAGCTTCAACAATCTGGTCAGCCTTTGCGTTCGGCAGATAGAAATATCGCCCGCCGAGTTTCTGCGCCAGCTTTGGTGCTTCGCCTCTTGAGAGGTAGTTCATCTGCGTATCAATCACAATGGCGGCAATGCCATCGGCCTGTATGGAGAGCGAGAGCGATTCGACCTCCTGCTCAATCTGCTCTTTGGATGCCTTTTCTGCGTTAGGATCATAGGCCGCCTGAAGTCCCATGTTGCCGCGTCCGTCGGTGATCATCACAAACATGATCTGCGTGATCCCTTTGGTGCGGGCCTGCTTGGCGGTCTCCCAGCCCAAAAAGAGCGCAGAAGCCAGTGGCGTGCCTCCGCCGGTCGGCAGGACGTCAAGTTCGCGCTTCGCACGATCGACGCTCTGTGAAGGCGGCAGAAGAACCTGGGCCTGTTTTCCGCGGAACGAGATAAGCGCGACCTGGTCACGATGGACATAGGCGTTCTGCAGAAGGCTTGCCACAGCGCCCTTGGCCTGGCGCATGCGGTTGAGGGCCATGGAGCCGGATGCATCAACCATAAAGATAAAGAGCGTGCCCGACTTGTCACGGAAGCGCTTGATCTTCACGTCATCCTTGGTGATGATGAGGGCGGTTTTTGGCCGACCTGCCATCTTCTTATCGTTCTTTCGGGTCTCCTGCCAGGGAGCTGCAGAGATAAGCGTCGGAATGAGCGCAACCTTTCCGCTGCGCATCTCGCCGGGCTGAGCCCTGACAAAGCGGCCTCGCTTGTTGTTGAGCGCTTCGCCGCGGCTGCCGGATTTGGCTTTCTTCTTCGAGGCGAGCGAAATATTGAGAATGTTGTCGGGAAGCTCGGTTTCAATGGCGTCCATCATGAGCTCCTCGAGCATGTCTGGCTTCTCCTCCTGCTCCTCTTCGGCATCGGCATCGGGAGTGTCGGCTGGTGCCTCCTCATCCTCGGCTTCCGGCTCTTCATCCGGCGGTGGCTCCTCCTGCGGAGGGAGATCTTCGGCCTCCTGCTCGCGTTCGGGCATACGGGTGGCGCGGGGAATGAGCACGAGCTTGATGGCAAGCTTCATGTCCTCTTCCTCGACGTCGGTTCGCTGGGCAAGCGCTGCACTGGCAAGAGCGGCACGGACGGTAAAGATATCGGCGCGGTTTCCTTCCACACCGAGACTGAGGGCAGTCTGGACCAGCGCCTGCATCTGCTCTTTGGTGATGGAGACATGATGCAGCTGCTCTTTGGCAGCCTGGATAATGCCGGAGAGCATCTTCAGCTCATCACGGGTATCTTCCGGATCGCGTTCTCCAAGAACGGTGCTGACAATCTTCTTTCGCGCCCTGTAATCGTTATTGGCGGTAAAAGGCACAATGATACCTATCCTGTCGAGCAGTCCCATGCGGACTTCGCCGTCGGTCGGGTCGTAGGTGCCCACCAGCATGAATTTAGCCGGGTGCACTTCGCTGAGTCCCTCGCGTTCGACAAGGACCTCGCCGCGCGAGATGGCGTCCATGATGTGCGATACCGCCGAGCTGTCGAGAAGGCTGAGCGAGTCGACGTAGAGCACGCCGCCGTGGGCCTTCGAAAGCACGCCGTGCTGCACGACGCGCACTCCGGAGGCAAGGGTTGCCTCAAGGTCGACGCCGCCAATCAGGCGATCTTCGGTAACGTTCAGAGGGAGCTCCACGAAGGGTGTGCCTTCAGGAAGAATATCTGCAAATGCCCTTGCCAGTGTCGATTTTCCGGACCCTACGGCCGAGGGAATGACAACACCGCCAAGTTCAGAATCAACGGCCAGCAGCATGAGCGCCTGCTTGGCCAGATCCATCCCTACAATATCGGTAAATGCTATCATTATACTGCTTCCGCTTCTCCAAGTACTTTTGCAAGTTCGCGATCAATTTTCTCACCAGCGTCGAGGGTTTCGAGCGGATCCTTGCGCAGGCGGTGGCGCAGGCAGAGTCCGGCGATATCCTTGACATGCTTCATGGTCACGACCGTCTGACCGAGGAAGGCTGCGTGAGCGTGGGCGGTACGGGTAATGGTGAGTTCACCGCGGTGGCCGTCGATGCCAAGGTTCATGCAGAGCCTGGCGATATCGGTCAGGACAGTGTCGTCCATGGTTACCTGTGGAAGCAGATCCTTGGCAGTCTGAATCTTTTTCTGAAGCTTCAGCTGCTCGCGGTTGTACTTCTTCATAAATGCATCCGGGTCCTCATCGAACTCACGGCGGCGTTTGACAATATCGACCCTCTTGGCAACATCGAGAATGGTGATGATACGGGCATGGAGACCGAAACGGTCGAGAAGCTGAGGGCGAAGTTCGCCTTCTTCAGGGTTTCCGGAACCGACAAGCACGAAACGGGCTGGGTGGCGAATGCTGATACCTTCGCGCTCGACAACGTTCTTGCCGCTGGCGGCAACGTCGAGCAGAACGTCAACAAGGTGGTCATCGAGAAGGTTGACCTCGTCGATGTAGAGGAATCCGCGGTTTGCCTGGGCAAGAAGGCCCGGCTCGAAAGCCTTGACACCGCTGGTGAGCGCCTGCTCGATATCGATGGTTCCGCAAACACGGTCTTCTGTGGCGCCAAGCGGCAGGTCAACAACCGGCACAGGGATCTTCTCGATCTTGAGGCTGGCGGGATCAAGCGCCTTCTGTCCTTTCTTGAGCTCTTCGCCTTCGACAAACTCCTCAACCGTGCGGTTGTAGGTATCACCCTGGACTCTGTCAATCAGCGGAAGCACTTCGGCAAGTGCACGAACGGTGGTACTTTTTCCGGTACCGCGGTGACCCATAACGAGCACGCCGCCAATACGCGGATCAATAATATTGAGGATCAGACTGAGCTTCATTTCCTCCTGGCCGACAATAGCGGTAAAAGGAAACGCCAGGCCGGACTTCTTTTTTCCGGCAGGCTTTCCGGCTGGCTTCGGCGCAGGAGCAGGGGCCGCAGTCACCGTTGGAGCCGCCTTGGCCTTTGCCGCAACAGTTTTCTTTGCGACAGGTTTTTTCGCAGCAGGTTTTTTTCCGGCTTGTTCAGTCTGAGTCATAATTGATCGTTTAGTTGTCACCTTCAGCCCTTGAAGCATGAACTTGTTCAACGGAAAAGGCTTACTGTTTTAAAGATTATTAATAATAGACTCTGAATTTATGCTTTTAAAAAGACAATCGAAAATGGTTTTATAAACAGGCGCTGGCGGATCCTGATTTTGATTGCCATCAACCGTGCAGTGCATTTTCGGCAGCTTCCTTCACGGTTTCCGAAAGGGTCGGATGAGCGTGTACCGTACCGGCCAGCTGTTCGGCAGTAACCCCGAGCCGGCGGGCCAGCGTCAGCTCCCCTATCAGCTCGACCGATCCGTGCCCCAGCACATGAGCGCCAAGCAGCGTCCCGTCCTCGGCATTGAAAACCAGTTTCACAAACCCCTCAAGATTGCCATAGGCATTTGCCTTGCCGGAAGCGGCAAACATGGAACGGCCGACCCGTACCTCATACCCTTTTGCGAGAGCCTGCTCTTCGCTGAGGCCTATGCTGGCGACCGATGGCTCGGCGTAGACGCACCTCGGAATCATGCTCTCGTCGAGCGGCTCGCTCTTGTTTCCGCCAATGGCCTTTACAGCAATGGAGGCTTCCAGAGATGCCTTGTGGGCAAGCAGCATTCCGCCGCGAACATCTCCGATAGCAAAAATATGGTGTGCGGAGGTTCTGCACGCTTCATCCGTCACGATAAATCCCCGGGCGACCTCAACGCCGGCATGCTCAAGACCAAGCCCCCCTGCGTTGCCGCCGACTCCGACGGCAACCAGCACACAGGCGGCTGTAACCGGCTGAGGCGCCGCGCCCTCCTGAACAAGCAGTGCCGTCACCTGGCCCTCTCTTACGGCAACATCCTGCAACTTCGAATTTGTGGCAACGGTGATACCCGCTTTCTGAAAAGAGCGCTTAAGCCCTTCGGAAATCTCCTCGTCTTCAAGCGGCAGAAGACGGTTTATCAGCTCAACCAGCGTCACCTCGCTTCCGGCCATCCGGTAGAACCAGGCCAGCTCGACGCCAATAGCACCGCCTCCGACAACGATCATGGAACGGGGAAGCTCCTTGAGAGCGAGCGCATCCCGGCTGGTGATGATATACGTTCCGTCCGGCTCCAGACCCGGAAGCTGCCTTGGGCAGGAACCCGAAGCAATAATAATATTGGCAGCCGTCAGCGTAGCGGCAGCCGCACCGTCACGGAAAATCTCCAGTTCATGGGGAGTACGAAATACCGCCTCGCCCTGAATAACCTCAACACCCGCGCGGCGAAGCATAAAGCCGATCCCTTTGGAGGTTTTCTGCACAACGGTGCGGCTGCGCTTTACCGCCTCGGCCAGATCGATCTGGAACCCCTGCAGCTTGAGGCCGAAAGCATCAGCCTTTCTCGACATATCAAACAGCTCGCCGCTCCTCAGAAGTGCCTTGGTAGGAATACATCCCCAGTTCACGCAGACGCCGCCAAGCGCCCCTTTTTCGATCAGGACAACCTTCATGCCGGCCTTTGCTCCGAGAAGCGCGGCTTCATAGCCTCCGGGGCCGGAACCGATAACGGCAAGATCGGCCGAAGGAGCCGTTGAAAGTGGCTGCTGAATGGAATGCATAGAAGATGTGATCTGGTTTTGTTATACTCCACGATACCGTTCAAGTTCCGCAAAATGCAAAATCAGCTGCAAAAAAACGAATCCCCGGAGCCTGAGGATCTTCCTCTTGAGCCGAAAAAACTCACCCTGCAGGTCAGCAAGGTACAGTGTGCGATGCGCATAGACCAGTACCTGACCCGGCAGATAGAAAACGCCACCCGCAACAAGGTGCAGGAGGCGATAGAGGAGGGGCGCGTGCTGGTCAACGAAAGATGCGTCAAGTCGAACTACCGCGTTAAATCCTGCGACCTCATCCAGATCACCTTTCTGCGTCCCCCGGCTCCGGAGCTTGCCCCTGAAGACATCCCCATCGACATCGTCTATGAGGATGAGGACCTGATGGTCATCAACAAAAAGCCCGGGATGGTTGTGCATCCCGCCTTCGGCAACTGGACCGGCACATTGGCTAACGCCATTCTGCACCATATCGGCCGGAATGCCGATGAGCTTGACAAATCGGCACTCCGCCCCGGCATCGTCCACCGGCTCGACAAGAATACCTCCGGACTCATCATCGTTGCCAAAAACCCTGTGGCACTTCACCGCCTTGCCCGGCAGTTCGCAGACAGGCAGGTCGTAAAAATCTACAAGGCCATCGTCTGGGGGGTGCCCGATCCGCCGGCCGGCACCATCAGAACCAATATCGGCCGATCGAGAAAAGACCGGAAGGTCATGGCCAACTTCCCGTTCGAAGGGAAAGATGGAAAAACCGCAATCACGGACTATTCGGTTACAGAGAACCTTCAGTGGTTTTCACTTGTCTCGCTCACCCTTCACACCGGGCGAACCCATCAGATCAGAGTTCACCTGCAGCACCTCGGCCATCAGATTCTTGGCGACGCGACCTACGGAGGAGCGAGCATTCGCACTCTTCCCTTCTCGCGAAGCGACGATTTCGTCAAAAATCTTCTTGAACTGCTGCCGCGCCAGGCGCTGCATGCCGAGACCCTCTCATTTCACCAGCCGATGAGTCGTGAGCCGCTCTCCTTCACCGCACCGCTCCCGGATGACATGGCCGCTGCTCTTGAAAAAATCCGCATCGTCACGTCACTTAGCCTGCCATAAGGGGCCAGGAGAACGGCTTGCATTATTTCGCGAGGAACGCTATTCTGTTTCAGGCCGGAGCCAGAAAAACAACCATATCCTCTATTGACCATCATGCGACGTCAACTTTCGCGCTCTCTGTTAACCCCTTTTTTGCTTCTCCTCCCGCTCCTTTCGGCCCAGGCCGGAGAACCTTTGCGTTCACACTATCTGGCCGCTCCGGCCCGTTCTCCCGTTGTTGAAGAGTACTACGGAAAAACCGTATCAGACCCCTTTCGCGCAATGGAGGATCTCGACAATCCTCTGGTCCGCGAGTGGATCAGGGAGGAGTCGGAGTATTCCCGCTCCGTTCTGGAGAGAATCTCGGGCCGCAAGGCGCTCGTCCAAAAAATGCAGGAGTTTGACAGACGCCGCTCCTCCAAAGTCTACAGCCTCTCCATCACCGACAACGACCGCTATTTCTACCTGAAACAGACTCCCTCTGATGAAACAGGCCGACTCTTCTTCAGGGATGGCTTTGCGGGAAAAGAGAGTCTTCTCTTCGACGCCAGACACTATTTTTCGCAGAGCAACCTTGAGTATGTCATCAGTGCCATTTCACCTTCCGACGACGGGGCCAGAGTAGCCATTTCCGTCTCGGCAAACGGCTCTGAAAATAACATCCTTCTGGTGATGGAGGTTGCCTCAAAAAAGCTTCTTCCTGAAAAGATCGACCGTTGCAGGTTTGCCTCACCCTCATGGCTGCCCGACGGCAGCGGATTTCTCTATAATCGACTCCGGGAGGTGAAAGACCCCCGACAAAACCCGCAGTATGACAGCTCGACCCTGCTCCACATGGTCGGCACAGACCCTTCTCTGGACCGCGAAATCTTCTCCAGAGCCACCAATCCCGAGCTCAACATCCGGAGCGAGGATATCCCTGCCGTTACCTGCGAGAACAAAAGCGGCTTTATGTTTGCAACCGTGTCGAATGTCGATCCGCGCCTCACCCTCTACTGCGCCCCCACTGCCGAGCTCACGGCAAAGAAGATCAACTGGAAGCCGCTCCTGCGACCCGAAAACGACGTCCATGATTTTGCAGTCACCGACACCGACCTCTACCTCTACACTGCAAAAAATGCACCCCGTTTCAAGGTGATAAAGACCTCTCTCAAAAACCCGGACATTGTTCATGCCGAAACTGTCGTTCCGGAAGAGCGGGAAGCGATGCTGACGGCCTTCTGCCTGACCAGCGACGCGCTCTACTACACGCAGTCGCTCAACGGCGTCGAGGCAAGGATGTTTCGCAAGGAGAGGAGCAGCGGCAAGGTTTCGGAACTTCCGCTCCCCTTTCGGGCTGGCACGATCCACATGACAGCAAAAGGGTTCCGCTACCCGGATCTCTGGACGATCATCGCCGGCTGGAGCAACGACAGCCGCCGCTATCGCTATGATGCATCCGGCCGGAGCTTTATCAAGGAGACGCTCTCCTCCCCTGCTGAATATCCCGAGTACAAAAATCTCGTAGTCGAAGAGCTGATGATTCCCTCCCATGACGGCGTTTTGGTGCCGCTCTCGGTGATCTATCGAAAAGGAGTTGAAAAAAACGGCCGGAACCCGGCACTTCTGTATGGATATGGCGCCTACGGCAAATCTATCACCCCCTTTTTCAGTCCTGGCCTGCTGTTATGGGCTGACCGGGGAGGCGTTCTTGCGTTCCCGCATGTCAGAGGAGGCGGAGAACTCGGCGACAGATGGCACAGGGGCGGGATGAAAACGACCAAGGCAAACAGCTGGAAAGACCTGATTGCCTGCAGTGAATACCTGGCGGCCAACCACTATACCGAAAAAGGAAGAATAGCCATCAACGCCGCCAGCGCAGGCGGAATACTTGTCGGCAGAGCAATGACAGCGCGTCCGGACCTTTTTGCAGCCGTCATCCCGCAGGTCGGCGCACTGAACCCCCTGCGCGGAGAGGAGACGCCCAACGGCCCTGTCAACGTCCCGGAATTCGGGACCGTCAAAAACCGCGAGGAGTGCATGGCCCTTATTGCCATGGACCCCTATCTCAACATCCGGGATCAAGAGGCCTACCCTGCGGCGCTCATCACCACCGGACTCAACGACCCGAGAGTCATTGCCTGGCAACCGGCCAAGTTTGCCGCGCGCCTGCAGCTCGCCACATCATCAACAAAGCCGGTCCTTTTCTTTGCCGACGACAAAGCCGGCCACGGCATCGGGAACTCCAAGTCAAAAGAGTTTGAAACCCTTGCCGATGTTCTCAGCTTCGCCCTGTGGCAGACCGGTCACCCGGATTTCCGGCTGAAGTGAATCAGATCGCCCTCCTCCAGCAATAAAAGCTCCACCAGCCCATGGTACCCTCCATGGGCCGGCGACTCCTGCCCCTCAACCTCCCTTGTCCGGAGACCCGCATCCCCCTCCCCGGCATACATGCTGTCACCATTCACAGCAGAGAACGCTTGGCTTCCTCAATAGCATCTCGTTGTAAAAAACAGCGAGAAAGCCCGATTTTCGCGACTATTGCAGCATTATTTCCTCAAAAAAAAAAACTATTTCCTCGCCAAGACGTATATGCTGGTCATATATTCGGAAAGATATCATATATTTCAAAAGTACATAAGTGTACTATTCACTGACGCATCCGGAGCAAGAGGTTCGGCAGAAGCTTGCCGCTATCTTATAGATCCCCCCCCTCCCACAAATGGCTTATATATCAGCTAAAGATGCGTCTGCCGTCATAATCCGGAACCCCATGCTCCCTCATGAAAAAAAGTCGGTACGGCAGCAGCAACGACATTGATCACATAAAATCCGGAACGCCATTCGTACCGGTTAGTTCCGATGAGCATCGCCGCCAGCGCCTCATTGAGTGTATGCCCAATGCATACCTTTACGGGCGTATGAAGTTCGAAAAAGGATGCGCCGTTGATTTTACCCATATAGAGGTCAATGCTGCCTATGAAAAGATGACCGGCCTCACAGATCTGGTTGGCACAACTGCCTCTATGGTATTTCAGGATGAGGGTTCTGCTTTTCAGGAACTGATTGAAAAAATCGGGAACGTAGCATGCAGCGGGGGTTCCGCTCGCTTTAAGCTTCAGCTGGACCGGGTGCGACGCCACGTTGACATCTGGGTGTTCAGCCCTGAAAAAGAGCACTTCATCGCACTCTTCAATGACGTCACGCTGCTCCGGCAGGCAGAAGAGGAGAGGCGTCGAGGCGAAGAACGGTTCCGACTGTTTTTTGAGGGTCACTCTGCCGCCATGCTCATAATCGATCCTGAGACTCGCAATATCATCGATGCCAATAAAGCCGCTGCTGACTTTTATGGGTGGTCTGCAGAAGAGCTGAAGCAGATGGGCATTCAGCAACTCAATACGCTCCCTCCCGGCGACTCGAGGAACGAGATAGAGAAAACACGGATGTCAGGAGGAGAGCGATTTACCTTTCGACACCGGAGAGCAGACGCCTCAATTCGTGACGTCGAGATATTCTCAAACTATTTCAGGATAGCCAATACACTGCTGAATTATGTCGTGCTTCATGACATAACCGACCGAATACAGGCTGAAGAAGCTTTGCGCCAAAGCGAAGATCGATTCAGGATGCTCTTTGAACGCCATTCGGCCGCAATGCTCGTTATTGACCCCAATACATGCCGGATTGTAAAGGCAAACGAGGCCGCTGCTGCCTTTTATGGCTGGCCGTCAGATCAGCTGAGACAAATGCGCCTTCAGGATATGAATGCGATCAGTCCGGACGAGGCAACTCCTGACAGGGATGGAGGGTCATGCTCATCGCAAAACCGCATTTCAGTCCGCCACAAGCGAGCCGATGGATCGGTACGCGATGTTGAGATTTACAGCAACGATATCGGAATCTCGACAAAAGTTTTGCGCTATTGCATCATTCATGATATAACAGATCGCAAACGCTATGAATCTCTCTCCGCCGTCCCGCTTCGCGTGCTCAAGGTAACATCGGCATACAGTGGCACTGAACTCCTTCACTCTGGAGAGGAGCATTCAGAATATGACAAGTCGATCCATACTCTGTTTGACAAGTTTTCGGAGCCGGTCTTTTTGATTGACCGTCAGGGAATTATCCTTACGGCTAACGAAGCATTTATCGACCGGTTTGGCAATAAGCAGGAAGAGGTGCTTGGCTCGGTACTCTACAACCTCCTGCCCCCCGAAATCTCCGACAAAGCGAGAAACAAAATAGAGCAGGTTCTGCAAACAGGAGAACACATCTCTTTTGAAGGGGAGCTGAAAGGTCAGCTCTATCTCCACAGGGTATACCCGGTGACCTTCAGGGATGGGCTCGTCATGCAAATGCTCATCTTCTCGGTAAACATAACCGCACTTAACCCCTCTGAAACAGAGATTCTTGAAAACAGGAGCAGTTACAGAAACCTGCTCTACAATGCTTCATATGCATTTGCATACTGCCGGATGATATTTGATAACGGCCACCCGGTTGACTTTGTCTATGAAGTGGTCAATCGGCAGTTCAAAATAATGACCGGATTTGAAGATCTTGAGGGCTGGAGAATATCTGAGGTTGTGCCGGGTATCGAAAAAACAAATGAGGAACTCATCACCACACTGGGAAGAGTTGCAATGAGTGGCAAGGGAGAACAGTGTGAATTATACCTGAATCCATTAAAAAGATTCCGAATCAAAGCCTATAGCCAGCAAAAGGGACACTTTGTGGCAGTGCTTTCACCAATACATACCGCTGTAACCGGACGCTGGGAGTGGAACACTCGAAATGGAACGATGAAGTGGAGCGAAGAGATGAAGATGCTCTACGGGCTTGATAAAAATTTGTCAGAATGCGGCTTTAAACAATGGATAGAGGCCGTTGCACCCTCTGATCGCAAGCGGACGGAAGAGGTCATGCGCAATGCAATGAGCAATAACGTGGCATTTAGTATAGAGTGTAATGCCTGTGACTCATATGGAACAAAAAGGCAAATCATGAATAGTGGTTTCCCGGTTAATATACATGACCGTAATGACAACCGGTATGCAGGTTTCTGTATAGACATTTCCGGGTATAAAAAGGAGAATATTACCCATCAGTTCAATACAAGAAACCTTGGACTACTCTTGAATTCTTCCCGGGAACCACTGTGCGCTATCGGGATAGACGGAACAATTATTGAAGCGAACAAGTTTTTTACAGAGAAGTACGGGGATGATGCAAGGAATCTGAAGGGGCACGATTTTCATGATTTATTTAATAAAGACCTGAAACTCAACCGAAAAACAAACTTTGAATTGGTCTTCTATACAGGGGAGCCGTGCCATTTTGGAGACAGAACACAGGATATAGCAGAAAACAAAAATCATTACACCAATAATGTGTATGAACTATCAGTATATCCTGTATTTGGTGAATCGGAAATAATTGAATCCATTGCCGTTCTAATAACAGATTCCTTGGAATACAGTGAATCTGAAGAGGCAAGAATAAGGCTGTACAAACAATATCAAACACTGATATCAGCATCACCAGACAGCATAATAACAACCAGTCTTGACGGAATTATCAGCAATGTTTCAGATATAGGGCTTGAACTATTCGGAGCTAAATGCGAAAGTGATGTAATCGGAACATCATTCTCAACCATTGTATATCAGGATAATATTAAAATTCTGAATGATATTTACGAAGTAGCTCTGAGAGAAGGGCTGACTCAAAACAGAGAGATCCTGCTAATAAAGAGAAACAATAATTCAATATTCTCAGCAGAAATAAGTGTTGCACTTATTCAAGATCATAACGGGGCGCCCTCTTCCTATATGATGATCATTCGAGATATTTCAGAGCGGAAGATTATTGAAAGCGAACTGTTCCATGCAAAAAGGCTCATCAGTCTTGGTGAAATGGCTTCCGGTATAGCCCATGAAATATTTCAGCCAATAAATAATATCGGACTAATTGTTGAAAAACTACTTATTGATTCCGAAAACAAGATTGATAGGGATAATATCAAGATTAAATCCGAAAAGATATTTGAAAATATCTTGAGAGTTCAAACAATAATAGATAATATCCGCTCATTTTCAAGCAAAGACAACAACTACATCTCCTCTGTTATCAACATTAATAAAAGCATAAGAAATGCTTTCCTAATGATAACCGCCCAATGCAAGAAACGATTAATAACTATAGACTTCAAGCCTGAACAAGACAGAATATCAGTTATTGGGAACACCTATAAGTTTGAACAGGTCATTCTTAATTTGATTAATAATTCAATTGATGCGCTTGAAGAAAAGAAACTAAAAACAAACAGTGATTTTACTATGACAATTAAAATCAGGTCGTTTCATGAAAACGATACAGTTACAATCACTATTGAAGACAATGGAATAGGCATCAGTAATGAGAATATTGAGTATATCATGCATCCATTTTTCACTACGAAAGAGTCTGGCAAAGGAAGCGGGCTTGGTCTTTCAATCAGTTACGGAATAATAAAAGAAATGCAGGGAGATATAAAGTTCAAGAGCTCTCTTATGACTGGCACATGTGCAACAATCTCCTTTCCAAATCCGAGCAAATCCATACGATGAATAACAGTAAATTGATAAATATCCTTGTCCTTGATGACGAATTAGATTTTACAAACGAAATCGGAGACTATCTGCAAAATGCCGGATTCATTTCGCACTGTGCGAATAGTGTTGCCTCAGGATATGAGATACTCAAGAAACACGAGATTGATCTCGTCATTCTTGATGTGCGACTGGTAGGCGCAAATGGTCTTGATGTGTTAAAATATATTAAATCAAAATATCAGAATATTGAAGTAATAATGGTTTCAGCACATGGAGACATGGATACGGTTATTGAATCGATAAGACTGGGCGCATTTGATTACTTAAGAAAACCGATGCGGTATATAGATATCAAGATTGCTATTGAGCGCACTCAGAAACATCTTGATATGCAGCGAAGAGTTGCTGCTGCTGAAGAAAAGTTTTCGCTGATTTCTGTAGATATAGAGTCGAGGATGGGCCGGCACTGCATTGGCAAAAGCAAGAAAATCATAGAAATATATGAGCTCGCAAAAAAAGCTTCAGAGTATCCTGATATTAATGTCCTGATAACAGGAGAAAGCGGAACAGGAAAAGAGGTTTTTGCTCGACTGATTCATCACATGAGCAAAAACAAAGAAAATTACTTTGGAGCAATAAATTGCAGTGCCTTTACGGAATCGTTAATAGAGAGTGAATTTTTCGGGCATAAGAAAGGAGCATTCACAGGTGCAATATCTGATAAAAAGGGTTTATTTGAGACTTGTAATGAAGGGACACTCTTCCTGGATGAAATAGCAGACATGCCGTTAACTCTGCAGTCAAAGCTTCTGCGGGCAATAGAAGAACGGGTCATCTTAAGGGTTGGTGACACCAAAACAATCAAAACAAACTTCAGACTTATAGCGGCAACTAACTATGATTTACAGAAGATGGTTGATGAGAAGCGATTCAGGCTTGACCTTCTGCACAGGCTTAATACGCTTCATATTAACATTCCTCCCCTAAGAGAGCGTAAAGAGGATATCGGGCCACTGCTGCTTGACTTTGTTGATGAATTTTCAACAAGAATCAACAAGCCTATAAAAATCATTGCTAAAGAGGTTTTTGAGGAGCTTGAGAACTACAGTTTCCCGGGGAACATCCGGGAGTTGCGGAACCTGGCCGAACGGGCAATAATATTATCAAGTGGGGACTCTCTGGAACTGTGTGATTTTCCTTTGCCAACCCATAAGCAAAAGGAATTGACGAGCCAGCATCATGATCAACTCAATTCATCGGTAGCGGATATTATAAGAAAAGCACTGGATGAGAATGACTACTGTCAAGCAAAAACTGCAGTGCAGTTAGGAATAAGTCGCCATGCGTTGATCAGAAAAATGAAAAAGTACAACATCGAGATCAGAAAGACAGATGCCGACACGTTATAATCTCAACCCCTTATAGCAAGTCACCCAGAATACCAAGATTAAGATTCAGATCCTTGTCGGTGAGATTGAAGTGTTTTTTCAGTTCATCCATCTTCATTTCAAGCTTCATAAGTGTCTCCCCAAGGTTTTCTATCTGCTCTTCTGTCAATGAGTTGCCATCAATTCTGTGCATTGCTTGCTTTTCAACAAGCTTTCTGATTAACTCTATAAGTGTCAGGACGAGGCGTGCAATTCCGGAATCAGTATTTCCCGGGGTGGCGTTAATATGTGACGAAGGTTGCGAAGAGAATTTGCTTAGTTCATCCAGCATTTCAGCCTCTGAACCTGAACAGAAAATCAGTTTATCTTCGATCATTATAACTGTATATCAATATTGGCGAAACTGTAGGGAGGCCACGGGCCCGTCATCAGTATATTATGCTGGGGATAAAACTTCTGCATTCCGGCAATCAAGTCACTCAAGGCCTTCCGCTTATCTTTGTCGACCAGAACGACTGCGTCCATAACCGTTGATGGGGATAACCTCTTCTTAAACTCATAGAAAAGCGATATCGGAGCGAGATCTTCTATAAATTTTCTTTTGACATTTTCACTATATACCGCCCGCAGCTCTTCAGCCTTAAAGGCAGCATACTTCGTTCTGAGATAGATCCTGCTCGGGCTGTCACCAGAAAGCGCATCCTGGAGTTGATGCTCGTCCGTACCGATATGCGTTCCGTCCTCGTTATCTGCTGCACTTGGGGACCTTAGCACCCTGACAGCAAACTCCTCTTTATGATCTATCAATTCCAGATTAGTCAAAATTTGGTGATAGCCTTTTTCTGCATGTTCAGATAACTGGTCGGTAGAATTAGCAAGCGATTTATAACGCATCGGCAGAAGCGATATAGATTTCGCCAGATGTTCAATAACGTGCGCATATCTCAAGAGATCATCTCTTGACATCGAGTAATTGGCTTCATGATAGTCAGCAAAGATAAATACGATCTCTTTATACCTGAAGAGGTCAAGAGAGATGCCGGATTCTTTATAGAGAGTCTCAATCAACAGAGATGATTGAGCGTGAGATAAGGAGTTTTTTGCTATTCCAAATATTATTAGTGACATATTCATCAATATGTTCTAAAAATCAGATTTGAGTCTTAATTTTATTCATAGTCTCTACAGAACTCAAGAGTACTCTTAACCCAACATAAATAAGATCTATATCGGCCACCGAAATAACTATATCGCCGGTAATGACAACACCTTTCGTCAATACCCGATCAAGAATATCGAGAACTGTAACCTCTTTGCTTAGTCCATATACATCGTCATTCATTCGTAGAGCGCATTTTAATAAAGGAATATGGCGGCCAGGGACCAGTAACTGCAACAGTTACTCCTGTTGACTGGTAGTCATCAAGAATTTTGTCAACAGAAGCATGGAATTCAGCAATATTTTCCTTCAACAGGAGATATGAACCGTTTAGAATCATGTCTTCTGTGTTGTCAGCACGTTCATCTTGTTGAATAGTCAGCAATTTGGTATCAATACAAGAGAAACATAGAATATCGGATATTCTTGCGGAACACTTTATATAGAAATCATAAATCTCATTCTGAATAATCTCCTCTTTTTTCTTTTTAAGCATATAAGCTTTTCCAGGAAAACTGATTTTGATCTGATCATCAAGCTTACGAATAGCATCACTGATATCGTTGATATTATCTACTATTGTCTTCCTTTCAAAATAGAGCTTAACGCTCCACTCTTCTTTGCCTTCAAAAAATAAGAGATTATGTCTGATATCACCTTCATGATCAGCAATAAACTGAAGCATCCGTTCCTTGGTTCGATAGACAGTACCGAAATTGAACGGAATGACTGTGGTAACGTTCATAAGTGAGGTCAGGATCGATAGATGATCTCTTACGTTAAAATCAAGCCAAACTGCATCCTTGATCTTGAGCTGGATATTATCGGTGGAATATTCGTCAGCCCCTACCTCTTTATAGATAACATATAAGCCGTTAACCTCAATGACTTTTATCTTATAGACGTCTTTATAACTTTCAGGCAGAGGAGCTCCCGCAGTTATGCAATAGAGGTACATCAAGTTATCTGCTGGTACGGGCAAATCGGAATCCGCATTATTATTCTTCATTTTCAGAATCGTCATAACTTGATGTCCTTTGAAAAGAGATAACCTCTAATTCAGAATCAACAGTTACAGTATAAAACAGTCTTGTTTTTTTTGGAGGGAGGTTCATTGATTTGAGAAAGGAATCATCCTCATAAACTTCAGCTACAGATCTCCATCTATCACCTTCATTTTCAATCTTAATTACAGTAACATCATTGATATGTATATTTTCTTTTAAAAAACTGATAACCGCATGTCGAACATCAGTAATTTTGCTCATCATTTCCCCCGAGTATTTAAATATTAATTTCCGGCTTTACTCTTTCTTATTTCCTCTAAGCGCCTTAACAAGTTATCCTCTTGTTTGTCGTACTGATCTTCATCAATTTCGTCCATTTCAAACTGAAGCTGAAGCATCATCAACTGTTCTTTTATTGCGCCCTCATCGGATGTTTCCTTTTCAACGACATCGTTAATTTTATTAGCGATAAAAATAAGTCCGTTTACAGGAGCAAACAATATGTCGTCAAGAATAAAGATGGCTATACTCCCAATGTTTTGATTGACAAATTGACAAAATTATATGGCGGGAGAGTTCCAACATACTTTATTGTCATAAGCCCCTCATATTTCTGATCAATTTGATTGACCTCATTATCAAAGAGCGGTTCTTTTTCCTCATTAATAAGAAATGCAGCATTTAATACCATGAAATTACCGTAATTGTCATTCACCTTAACATCTTCTGCTATTGGGCTGAGTTTTCCAAGTATATAATCCTTGTAAATTTCAATTTCATCCTTAAGTGCCGAAAAAACCATCTCCCCAATTTTGATTCGTTCCTTGTGGGTCTTGTCAAATGGTTTGTCCACAAGCTTGTCTCTTAGTCTCCGAATATTATCATGCTTTTGTATGATGCTTTCATATACAGGCTGTTCAGATGCCATCACTTTAAGACCCATCTCTTTCTTTTTATTCATTTTAATGAGAAGATTATCAAAACGCTGATAATCATCCTTAAGAATATTTATAATTGCTTCATCATTATCATGTGGAGATATTGTAGAGAATCTCACTGGAAGCACACTAAATTGCTTCATAACTTCTTCCAGTACTTTTTGATGAGCAATCATATTCACTCTTCTTGCTTCATACCGAACTATTGGTGATGAACTTACAACTGCAGATATATTCTTGAAGATTACAGTATAGACATGATCAGAATTACTACCTATACCGAATTGACCAAAATTGACGGGCTCGGAATTTCTAATAATACCATAAATATATCGCCCAAAACCTGGATCCATATCACTCTTCATAGGTTATTAACTATTTTTTCAGTCATTGCGTTCCCATTTTTCAGGCAGAATGTGCAAATCTATAAAACTAAACGTCGGCAAAGGTCCCGCAATAATAAAGTCAAATTTTTCCGGATATAATTCAGCATATGATGTCAGTATATTTTCAAACTCTTTTTCTCGACCTTGATTTAATAAAAAAGCTGTATTCATAAACATTGCGTCAGCAGAGATTGCGTTTGATTTACATCCTACTGTTGTTTTTCGCAATAAACTCTCAAGCTCTTCTTGCGCACTAACTCGCATAGCCTTGAGGTTTTCATCGATTAAGCCGGAGGCATCCAAAATTTTACTCTCTCGTATAGTTGTATCTGTACTTCGTTCAATATCTTCCCTTAATTGATGCAATAATAGATTCTTATCGTCTATCTCCTTATAAATAAAGTTCATATCTTTCCATATCCCTTTGACATTATATTCAACTTTATTTTCGAACCTGAGAATCAGCTCTGATAACTCAGCATACCGTCTGTCAAGAAGATTTCTTATTTCATCTGGAGTGGCCGCAACAGTTCCAAATCGAACGGGAATCACACTGTTATACTCGCTCATCACCACTTCAATTACTTTTTGATGAGCAAGAATATTTTCTGAATTAACTTCAATACTATTCAAGCGGTGATCGCTAACCACCATACTGAGTCCTTCAAATCCAATTGAGTTGACGATATTTCCTTTTCCTCCTACCCCTATCTCTCCAAAGTTGCATTCGTTTCTTGTTGCTATTATACAATATATATATTTACCATCTCTTGACATGTTACTCCTTTATTTTAATCACATACACCGGATCGGCACCAAGAGCATTCATTTCCAATCCATACTTTTTAGTTGCACTGCTGTAATCCATTAATAGCTTGTACGAATTATGAATTTCAATAAATCTTGATGAATCAGCATTAGCTTTTTCTGGGCTGCTGTCTGGATGTGATACTGAAGCCATTGCCCTATAGGCTTTTTTGATATCCGACTCGCTTTTTAATACCTCGATTTCCAGACACCGCATTGCACTCTCTACATCAGATTTTTCTATCGCCTTGCACTCTATTGTGTAAAAGCTGTAGCATGGCAATGGGCCAACAATTTTGAATCCAAGCTCATCTGCATATTTTAAATCTGTTTGCTCAACTGCATCTATAAATCGTTCTTTCTCACTACTCTCTATAAGAAAAGCCGCATTAATAACCATTTCGTCATTTAACGTTTCTTGCTTTTTATAGTCTTTACAAATTGGAATGAGAGCTTTCAGGATATCCTTTCTGGCTTTGCTGTTCTTCTCATCAACTTTCTTTTTTATTGCTCTCCCTATACTTACCATGTCAACTTCTTCACACGCGTCTTGATGTGCCATCACATTTTTTAGTGATACAATTTCTGCATTGCTGGCAATTTTATTGATAAAATTTCCGAAATCACTCCACCTTGCAACAACATCCATTTCATGCAGTGCCTTTATTGCATCGATGGTACTACTAATTACATCATACCCCCCTTCCAAAATCCTGTATATGTCATTTCCTGAACTGACAATTGTACCAAACTTCATTGGCACAATTTTGTCACACCCTGCCGCATTAATCTTTTCAATTTTGAGCTGATGATCTATCAGGAGTTTTCCAAGAGACTCTTTCTCCAAACCCTCAATACCACTCTCTCTTGTATCTGACACAAGTGCTGATATTTTCTTGTACTCTATTGCATATACCCCGGACTGCATTAATATATCTTTTAACGCATCAATTCTGGCATTAGATACAAACCCATATATATAAATTCCCAGTGCACTCATTATCTCAATGTATTTTATTTTGTGCTGTGAGCACTTGTATTGCGCGATCAAAATGTTCCTCATCAATGATCACCTTATCTCTATTATCAGCCTCACTCTTTCCAATAATTTCTCTAAGTGCACACATCTTTGCTTGTTGACATATAAACCCAATGTCTGCTCCTGTCATATGATCGCTCTTCTCTGACAAGCTTATGAGATTAACACTCTTACCGAGTGTCATCTGTTTTGTATGAATTTCAAATATTCTCTCCCGAGTCGCTCTGTCAGGCAGTGGCACTTCAAACATCAAGTCAAATCTCCCTGAGCGTAGCAATGCCTGGTCTATCATGTCAATTCTGTTCGTTGCAGCAAGAACAGTCACGCCTTTTAACTCCTCGATGCCATCCATCTCTGTCAAAAACTGGCTTATGACTCTTTCAATAACCCCTAAATCAGAGCTCCCGCTGTTTCTTGCAGGTGCAAGACTGTCGATTTCGTCAAGAAACAATATTGATGGCGCAGCCTGCTTCGCCATTCTGAACAGCTCCCTGACGCTTTTTTCCGATTCGCCGATAAACCGGCTTAGCAGTTGCGGGCCCTTGACCGATATAAAGTTCAATCCGCTTTCACTCGCCAGCGCTTTTGCCAGATATGTCTTGCCCGTTCCCGGCCTGCCATGAAGAATGATTCCCTTTGGCGGCTTTGTATTGGTAGTTTTAAAAAGTTCGGAGTACTTGACCGGCCACTCAACACTCTCCTTCAGCGCACTCTTTATTTCATCAAGCCCGCCGACATCCTCCCATTTGACATCGGGAACCTCAACAAATACCTCCCGGATGGCTGACGGCTCAACCTCTTTCATTGCATCGAGGAAATTGTCCATTGTCACTTCCAGCTGCATCAAAAGGTCATAGGGTATTTCGGCTAATTCATAGTTGATGACCGGAAGTATTTTCCTCAAGGCCGTCATCGCCGCTTCACGTGCCAGCGCTTCCAGATCCGCGCCCACAAAGCCATGCGTTATTTCGGAAATTCTCTGCAGGTTCACATCCTCAGAGAGCGGGATGCCCCTGGTATGGATATGAAGGATTTCGAGACGCCCGTGTTTATCGGGTATAGAGATCGCTATTTCGCGATCGAACCTGCCCGGCCGGCGCAGTGCAGGATCTATTGAATTAGGAATATTGGTGGCGCCAATGACAATGACTTTGCCTCGTGACTCCAGACCATCCATCAATGAGAGAAGCTGTGCGACGACCCTTTTTTCGACCTGCTTTTCACCACCCATATCCTCCCTTTTTGGTGCAATGGAGTCAATTTCATCGATAAAGATGATCGATGGGGCATGGGCCTGAGCTTCAGCGAAGATATTGCGGAGTCGTGCTTCACTTTCACCATAATACTTGCCCATAATTTCCGGGCCGGAAATATTGATGAAATAGGCATCGGTCTCTTGCGCAACTGCTCTGACGATGAGTGTTTTGCCTGTACCGGGGGGGCCGTAAAGAAACACCCCTTTGGGAGGCTCAACACCAAGACGCTCAAATATTTCAGGATAGCGGAGCGGAAGCTCGATCATTTCACGTATGCGCTGGAGCTGATTGACAAGCCCTCCAATATCCTCATAACTGACCTTCTCGGCTGCGGCGTCCGTCTTTCCGGCTTGTTCAAGCTGCACAAGAGTATCGGGCGTAATGAGGACGACTCCATCAGGGGCAGTGGAGGTGATCGTATAGTATATGGAGCCTGAACCGAAAAGGGTCGCCTTGATTTTATCGCCCTTTGAAGCGGGCAGTCCGTTTATCAGGGAACCGATGTATTTGGCATTATCGGCTTTTGAAAGCGCACTTGTTTTGCTCAGGGCCTTGAGCCTGATCCTCGACGCAATCCTGAAGCTGGTTTTTTTGACTGAAACTTTTTCGTCAATACTCACGCCGGCATTTTCCCTGATGATCCCATCAACCTGTATGATCCCCTTGTTTCTGTCATCAGGATAGGAGGGCAGGATTTTGACTGGTGTGGAGCGCTTTGCATCAATCAGGACTATATCGCCGGACTCCAAGCCGCAACGTATCATGTCCTGAGGATCAACCCTGGCTATGGCACGCCCTGCATCCTTTACAAGTGCTTCCTTGACTTTCAGTATCAGCTCATCGCTATTCATCGTTATACAGGAGCAGTGGTTCTATCTCCAAATAATACATCTCGCAATTTTTTCAACGCCTCCAACCCTTTAATCTCTTCGGGGAAAACCGGAACGGTGACAATCTGCATACCCTTGAACAACTGCCCGGCCTGGGCGATATACTTCATTTGGGCAACTCTTCTCTGATGGCAGAATCCCGCCTCATCCGACTCCATGACATTGTTGAGAATGAGCTGTCGGGAGGCTATCCTGTACTTGCCCAACTCCTTCAGAAGTCTCGCAGTCTCCTGTATTGCCATATCTTCTGGAATACAGACCGGGATAAATTCACATTTTGTACCGTTGCTGAGCAATGAGGAGATTCTTGTGACTGTTTTTTTCAGATTAAGCAGCATCACATCGGCCTCATCCTCATTGTAATTACCGGAAAATGACTCTATCATGTAGCGATACTTCCACCGCATCTTTGCTGCCATTTTTATCCAGCCATCAAGCAGACCGGGAGATGAAAGGAGTCTCAACGCATGACCTGTTGGGGCGGTATCTACAACATATTTCTCATATTCATTCTTCTCAATGAGATCAATTATTGTCTTGAAACTCATCACTTCATCAATTCCGGGAATTGAAAGATTCATCATCTCCTGGATATCATCATCATCAAGAGTTGTTGAAGTATCAAACAGTTTTATAAGCTCGCGTTCATGCTCTTTTTTGAACTCCTGAAAGGCTTTGTCTGCAGATATTTCAAGAGCAAACAAGTTCGGAACAGTATCAACCTGATGAACTTTGAAACCAATATGCTGATCCAGACTGTCAGATATTGAGTGGGCTGGATCAGTCGAAATCACCAGTGTTTTGTACCTCTCTGCAAGACCGATGGCACTGGCAATTGCACAACTCGTTTTCCCAACACCGCCTTTTCCGCCGAAAATAATCATCTTCAGTTCACTGTTTTCCAAACCAGTAAGCGGCATTTGAATAATTATTTACTTATTCGTATTTCAAGGATTCCATTAATATATTTCTTCTGCATATGCCCTGAATCTGACGGAATCGGAAGCAATATCTCTTTGTGATAATACTTGTTCGAACTTCGGGCGGATATATCAAGAATGTCGTGGCATATCTCCACCGTCACATCACCCTCCTCTACACCCGGCATTTCGGCTATAATGATTACCGCATCATCTTCATCGAAAAGGTCTGTAATGGGTTCACGTTCGTCATTAACCTTTGGACCACTCGGGGTTTTAGTGATATTTCCAAAGGTCTCGACCTTTGGGGTCCCGCCGATAGCTGACTTGACGGTAAAACCATAAACCCCTTTCATTCCTTTTCTTATGTGATCCAAATTCAGCTCTGCTTCAGAATTCAGCCCACCCTTCTCCTCCAACTGTTTTGCAAGATCGACGATTTTTTCAATCCCTTTAAACAGGCCTCCCAAACCGAAAAGATCCGATCCCAATTCATTGTGAGTATCTTCTTTCATGCTGTATCATTTTGACAACTGGTTCATCGCCTCAAGCCTTTCAATCCTGCCCTGCAAATCCTCATGGATGATTTGTTGCTCACTCTCCTTTGCTTTAATCGATAAATACGGATCCTCCTGCCACCAGTTGATACCCATTTCCATCGCTTTATCTACAGAAGCCACAAGCAGCCTGATTTTAATTGTCAATAAGTCAATATCAGCAATCTGAATTTTAATATCCCCGGCAATAACAATTCCTTTATCAAGAACTCGCTCAAGAATATCAGCGAGACCCGTAGCGTTCACCGCATGTTTTAAATCAGGCATGGTATTATTATTAATACTCTATTTGAATGGTTGAAAATCCATTGCTTTTATCATTGAAACTCCTGAATTTATCACCACTACTTTCGTTACTCTCAAGGAGCCCTCTACTGTTCGCATAAATATCGCTTATTACTCTCAGTCTGTCCTTGATCACTTCCATTCTGTTGAGGATTTTTGTCTCTTCAGCCATTAGCCTGTTCTTTTCCTTTTCAAGCATATAGAGCTTGACAAATCCTGAACCATCACTCTCCCTCGCAGAAGACTTTGAGACGGTCTGAATTGTCTTGATGCAGTTGAGCCCTTTTTTATCCTTATAAAGATGCATAGGATTTAAAATTAGATATTTGTTTCAGGCATGTTCATTGATCAGCTCATTAACAATCACGCGCACCTTATCCTGATTTGTTTTGGATCCGACCCGACTTGTTTCAGAAGCCAGAATATCCTGACAGACTTTGACGAAATACTCGTTCGCCTTATCCGGTTTCTGGTTAAGGACATTCAGTGTCCTGGCAATCATGATTGAGCCTCTGATAGTGGGATCAAACTCTGTTTTACCTGATTCACGCAGACCCCTGACAATTTTTACAATCTTTTCAGAGTCTTTAAGCGACATGCCTGATTTTGAATGCGTAATCTTCAGCTCGGTTTCATAGTCGAAATAATCAAGATCCATGGTAACCATACGGTCACGCAAAGCATCCTGAGTCCGGTTGACGCCTGCATACTCCTCGGGATTTGAGGTAAAGATCGCCCTGAACTCAGGATGAACTTTCATATAGTACTCCTCTTCATTTGACGAAGAGGTGCTGAGCATTTTTTCCTGAAGAATAGGAAGCAGAATATTGTTGGCCTCAGGGCGTGAGCGGGTAAACTCGTCATAGACGAGGGTGAACCCTTTTTTTATGGCAATGGTCAATCGATTGTTGACCCACTGCTTCGTCATATCTTCTTCGTATTTGTGGACAGAGTGAATAAAGTTGTCATCAAGACGCCTGTACTTATACCCCTGCTCGCTGCCGATCAGATCCGATGTTTTGTATTCAGAATCCCCATGAATAATAACGACAGGACGCCCTATCTTGCTGGCGAGGTGCAATGCAACAGTGGTCTTGCCTGTTCCCGACGGGCCACGAAAATGGACCGGGAATCCAGCCTGCATATAGGCAAGACCGCGGTTCGTAATGTCTCTTATATAGTCCGTCTCGACAAAGTTCGACATTGGCTTTGGCTCAAGTACGGTACTCATCTCTTTCTGATAACCTTGACTTCGCATAGGTGGCGAAAAATTAATTGTTGCAATTGCATCGTTCTTGACGGTAGAAAAAGAAATAAAGCCAGACAGGATCATCATTGTTGTTAATGATCCTGTCTGGCTTGAACCTTAGCTGTTAGTTGAACCCTTTTTTTGCTGGATAGTAAAGGTTGTCGACTTTCGATACCTTGCCTGCATCCAGAAGACATTTAGCGGCAAAACCTATTTTCATCCTTGTCTCTCTTAGGGGGAGCTCCATTTCGGAGACCTTGACGCCATAGGTATGGGTTTTGATATAGTCCAGGATTTTTTCTTCCAATGAACTATCATCAACACTCTCTACAATTTTATTAAAGACTTCAGAAACGACCTCCTCAACCGGAGGAATATCGACAATGACCTGGGGCGCGATCTCCATCTTAGGCGCAGCTGGCGCAACTGCCTTTACGACAGAATGAGTAACCACGGGAGTATTTCCGTTTTTATGGGCGGCTATCTCTTTCTGCATTTCACTCCAGGCCTCTCCGCCTTTTGATCGATCCCGAGCGTATCCATCAAGCATGCTGGCGGTAGATTTTCTGAGTTCCGACACCTCACTGCTGATCCTGTCAAACAGTTCATTATACTGCTTGATCCTGTCAGTCTCTCCGTTCTTCAGATCCTGTTTCAGCTGGCTTGCCGCATCATTATTCTCCCTGCTTATCTCAGCTATACGCTCTTGTATATTCTTTAGTAATCCTTGAGTATACTCCAATCGCTCGCTCTTGTTATTTGCAAGATCTTTTTGTAATTCCAATGACATCTCTTTATGATCATCACTAAACGTATTGAGCATTTCATTGGTATAGCTAAAAATGCTGCTCACCTCGTCACTTATTTTAGTAATAAACAGCTCATACTCTGCCATTCTTGTTTTTTCATTCTCAATGCGCTGCTTGTTTTCATGAGAAAGAAAGGCGTCCAGTTCATTACTGAGCTTGTTTCTTGCTTCCGAAAACTCTTTCAACAAATTATTTGTTGAGTTTTTTGAGCTTTTTACCTCTTTTTCAATTCCCTTAATATCTTTCTTGATTCCGTCCATCAACTTGTCAAAATTTGCAACTCTGGCTTTTTCATTATGGTCAAGGTTAACCCGTAAGGATGCGGCGTTTGCCCTGAGAATCTCTGCTGTCTGTTTCTGACTTTCCCGATGTTCACCCATTTTTTGCTGAACTGAGGAAACAAGAGCATCATTATCCATAATCCTCGCTCTGAAAGACTCAAGTATCTCTTCACTGAGTCCTTTCATTCCATTTGCTAAACCCATTTTCTTCTCCGTTATTGTTAGATTGTAACGTTTACTGTGCTTCTGAAATCTATCATTGTTTTTGCAAACCGTATATCTTTGATTTTAATGTCGTGCCCCAGAGTAAGCAGTGACTCCAGATACTTCATTACTCTTCTATGCATATTTTGGAAATCAGTCAGTTTTTTTGTGACACTATTTTTCCGTTCTTCCTGAAGTGCAGCAACTTGCATCAACTCCCTTTTCAAGAGATCACTTTTCCCCGAATCTTCCTTTTGCATATAATCCTGAATATTCAGAATAATATTCTTCATTGATCCTGTAAACTCTTTTTGATCTTCTACATATTCTATAAAATCACTCCATGCATTTTTCTCTTTTTCAGCAAGAATTCCATATATATCATCCATGATTATATTGAAATCTTTTTTTCGCATGGATTCATTCTTTGCAAGTGTCTCGCAAAGCCTTGAACTTATCTCGTTACGACACCCTTTCAGTGATTCAAGGGATTCTTCAACATTTTTTATCAAACAATAACACGACTCATGTATATTTTCTGAACTCTCAAATGCCTTTTGTACTTTTGCTATTCGGCTTGCATCAACTGCATAGTTATCAGTTGATGTCTCTCTTATTTCTTCCGCACTCATATCAAGTGAATGTTATTTATTTCCCGCAACACCTTCTTTTTTTTTCTTCTGCTCCAGACTCTGTTACATGCATATATTGAGTTCTTGGTAAATCATGCTACCTCGGCATCTGCCAGGAGGATGTTTTAGCAAGAACAATCAATAAACTGCCTGCGCTGTTTATGCAGCTTTAGCAGTCAGGCCGATTGCTTCTGCATACTTGAGGTATGTCTCGACAGAGGCAACGACTACCCTTGCTTCGATAGCAAGAAGCTCGATACCTACCAGCGATACCCTTACCCATGCATCAACAACAACACCCTTGTCAAGGATACGGTCAATAACCTCTACGAGGCTTGATGAGCCGATTGTTTTTTCAACTGCCATGATGGTCTCCAGTTTTTAAGTCATTAAGTGCCGTGCTTTGGAAGGAGGGACGGTTTACCTCGCCACATGTAAATGCACATAATGTGCCAACTCATCCCCAAGCTGGTGGTGAATTTTCAGAAGAACCCTGAACTGCCAATTGTAGAGCCAGTTAGAAATAATTACGCGTAGCGCTTATCCGCTTACTATCGGAGGGGACCTTGCAAACGCTGCCGTTAGGGCGCGCGATACCGCACGGGTGTGCGGCCTGGTGCGCACTATTGGATGGATGGAATTATTGAACGAAGGGGTGAGTGAAGCGC
Organism: uncultured Chlorobiaceae bacterium; assembly: GCA_903824045.1. Classification (GTDB taxonomy): domain Bacteria; phylum Bacteroidota; class Chlorobiia; order Chlorobiales; family Chlorobiaceae; genus Chlorobium. The sequence continues at coordinate 33,348 of CAIJVD010000006.1, read as the reverse complement.
GCTGAGATGGTCACTTCCTTTCTGTTGGCAGTTTCAGGTAGTATTGCCGCTGCTCTTCGGGGAACCGCTCGATGGCGTAGCGAAGCATGACTCTCGGCATAGCGCAGCAGTGCTTCAGAAGAAAGGCCTCAAGCGCACCGCTATCACGCTTGCCAACCTCCCTGAGCATCCAGCCTGTCGCCTTGTGAATCAGCTCTTCAGAGTCACAAATCAGCATCCCGGCAAGAAGCAGCGTATCATCGAACTCACTATTGCGGATAAAATGAAAGGTCGAAACAATGGCAATCCTCCGCTCCCAGAGGCTTTCCGATACGACAAAGGTGTAGAGCGGGGTACGCTCGCGGTGCCGCAGATGACGGCCTATGATATGCTCTGCTGTAACATCAACCAGATCCCAGTTATTGATATAACGGGTATGGGCCAGGTAGATCCGGTAGATCTCTGCCCTCACTTGCTCGTCACCACGCGCGTAGCGGCGCATCATCATGAGCAGGGCCAGCAGGCGGTCTTCATGAAACTCCGAGGCGAGCAGAAGAAGAAGCTCCTGCATAGGAACCCCGTCGAGGGAGGTCGCAAGTTTTCTGAGCACAGGCACGCGAATTCCCCTGAACCTGTCGCCCTCCCCATACTGGCCAGGGCCCGTCTTGAAAAAACGCAGGGCGAAAAGTGCGGCATCTGCACTGCCCGACGCTTCAAGTATCGCACGGATGTCGGCTGCTGTCATCTCGGTTGCTCTTTGTTTCAGCCCTCTCGCTCAGGCCTTTTCGGCAAGCTCGCTCCAGCGGGCAATATCCTTTTCAAGCACTACCTGCAACTGCTTGAGCTCCGCACCAAGCTTCTGCTGGCGATCAAAATCCGCACCGGCAGAGGCAAGAAGTCCGGCAATCTCCGACTGGCGCCCTTCAGCCTTCTGAATCGATTGCTCAAGCTGCTCAAGTTCGCGCTTCTCCTTGACCGAAAGAGATGCGACTTTAGGAAGAGAGGGGGCGGCAGGCTTTGGCGCCTCTACCTCTTTTTTGGCTGGCTTTTTGTCACTTTTCGAACCTTCGGATGCTTTCAGTTCAAGGTAGAGGGTGTAGTTACCTGGATAGCGACGAATAACCCCTCCCTCCTCGAAGGCAAAAATATACTCGACCGTTCGATCAAGAAAGTAGCGGTCGTGGCTGACCACAATCAGGCAGCCGCCATATGAGTCGAGGTAGTCCTCAAGCACCCGGAGCGTTGGAATATCGAGATCGTTGGTTGGCTCGTCAAGCAGGAGCACATTGGGCGAGGTGATAAGCTGTCGGAGCAGGTAGAGCCGCCGCCGCTCGCCGCCGGAAAGAGTGCCGATATAGCTGTACTGCACCGATGGGGCAAACAGAAAACGCTCGAGCATTTTCGAAGCCGAAAGCACTGTCCCATCTTTCGTCTTTATCTGCTCGGCCTCCTCCTGAATGAACTCGATAACACGCTTGGAGTCGTCAAGTCCCCTGCTCTGCTGGTCGTAGTAACCGATATTGACGGTCTTGCCGATATCGATATGACCGCTATCCGGCTTGATACGGCCAGTGATCATATCGAAAAGAGTGGTTTTTCCCGAGCCGTTCGGGCCGATGATGCCGATCCGGTCGCCCTTCTGCACCTGATACTCGAACTCCTTGAGCAGCACCTTTTCACCGTATGATTTCGATACCTTGTGAAACTCAATGATCTTGTCGCCAAGCCGACCTGCACCGAAGCCTATCTCAAGCTTCAGCTCCTTCTCCTTTTTCGGAGCGTAAACGAGGGTCTCGGCCCGCTGCATACGAGCTTTCTGCTTGGTCGTACGGGCCTTGCAACCGCCCCGCATCCAGTCAAGCTCCTGGCGCACAAGCGCCTGGCGCTTCCGGTCGTCACGTATCGCCTGCTCTTCCTGCTCCGCCTTCTGCTGCAGATAGCTTGAGTAGCCGCCCGTGTAGGTAACCGCCGTTCTGCCGTCGAGCTCTATCATGCGGTTCGCAACCCGGTCGAGAAAATAACGGTCATGGGTGATGAGAATCACTGCGCCCTGGTAGCGCCGGATATACTGCTCCAGCCACTCGACGCTATCTGCATCGAGATGGTTGGTCGGCTCATCGAGAATAAGGCCGTCACTTGGCACAACAAGTGCGTGAGCAAGGGATACCCGCTTGCGCTGGCCGCCTGAAAGGGTGCCCATCTTCGCCTCAAGATCGTAGAGACCAAGTTTGCCGAGCACCGTTTTGGCGTTCGACTCAAGCTCCCAGGCGCCGCAGACGTCGATTTCGTGAGCAAGCCGGCTCATCTTCTCGATAAGTGCGGTGCTGTCCTCGTGGTTATGCTCAAGCTCATTGCACACAACCTCATATTGGTAGATGAGATCCATCGCCTTGTCGCTCGACTTCAGAATCGCCTCAAGAACGGTATCCTCCGGATTGTATGGCGCATCCTGGGGGAGATAGGCAATCCGCTTCTGGTTCGCCACCATCAGTTTTCCCTTGTCAGGCGTTTCGACCCCGGCGAGAATTTTCAGCAGCGTGCTCTTGCCGCTGCCGTTCGCGCCGATAATGCCAATCTTGTCACGATCATCTATGCCGAACGAGACATTCTCGAACAGATGCTTCAAACCATACTTCTTCTGCAGCCCTTCAACCGTCAATAATATCATAACCTCTCACCACTCCATTTTATTGCTTTTTGCCCTGAAAATGCTTGAATATAGCTATTGCGCACTTCATTACAGCACTTCACCCATTGGGCCCCGCCCCGGCTCGGTGAAGGGCGTTTTCACGTTCCGGTTTTCTCTTTGCTGTTTTTTTGATAAACTGTCAGATATGCAGAGCAAATGACTATTCAGAGTAATCACCGTAACCCATGACTGAACTGGAACAATCGCTGGCCTGGACCAACACTCCTGTGCCCGATGTCCTCACCCAACTATCCTCCATCCAGCAGCAGCAGATCATCTCCTGGGCACAAACCCTTGTCGGCAGTAAAACCGAAGGGCTCGACGAGCTCTACACGGCAATCAGCATGATCGTCCGCTACATCCCGAACTTTGTGGTTATTCCGCTTATGGTGGAGCACATTAAGCCGCAGATTGCCGCCGGGGTTTGCATCAAACTGGGAGTGGAACAGGCAACCGGATACGCAAACGACCTGCCTAAAGAGTATTTCACCGAGGTATCAAAGTGTCTTGACGCTGAACTCATGGCCCGGATTCTGGAGAACATGAAAAAGCACCTCGCCGAAAGGTTCATCGAAAGCGAGCTCAAGGCAAACCTCCCCCGCATGCTCGACATCGCCCAGCACCTCGACCGCCGCATGCTCGAAGTCGTCGCAAAGCATTTCACAATACCGGAAGAGAGCGCGAATCATTCAAACCTTCACCAGACTGTCATCGAAAAAATCATAGCCTTGAAATAGTCGACATACGGTATGATTGACTGAGCCCTCGCGCTCATCGACCCTGTAGCGCAAAGCTCACCACCCGAACGTTCACGCCCATCTCAACCTGGCCTTCTTTGCCAGACAGAGTCCATAATCTCAAACAGAGTTCACGCCTCCGCTTTTCATGTATCGCTTTGCATCAATCCTGGCATCTATTATTACCAGAGACAACATGCATGGTTACTTCAATTGCGAAAGCAAGGAATCAATACCTCTGTTCGATGATCGGTGACAGCTGGTTTATGGCGCAACACTTCTTTACAAATAGCAGTCAGAGTACCGATAAGTTTAATTAGTTGTGAACGTCCCCTAAATCGAGTACCGATAAGTTTAATTAGTTGTGAACGTCCCCTAAATCTCGATCAGCTGAGTTCGGTGGCCCAGGTGATTTTGCAGCCGGAAGCGCGGAGCATGGCGGCAACGCTGCAGTACTTCTCCATGGAGAGGCCGGCTGCTTTTTCGAGGTCGGCGAGGGTGGCGTCAGGGGAGGCGAGGCGGTAGTTGATGTGGATTGCGGTGAAGACCTTCGGGTGCTCTTCGGCCCTTTCAGCTTCAAGATCGACCGTAAGTGAGATCGGTTCTTTTCTCATTTTCCGGATGATGGAGAGGATATCCATCATCGAGCAACCGCCGAGCGCTTGCAACACTGCGTCGAGAGGGGTGGCGGCCAATGCGGTTGGCGAAACCTCTTTGGACATGTCAAAAAGGGTTTTGTGACCGCTGCGGTTGGTGCCGACAAGGGGCATCTTTTCGTGAAAGGTTACTGTGGCGTGCATAGTGGGGCAAGGTCTATCTTGTTGAAAAATTTGATGATCTCCCGGCCATGCAGTTGAAACTTATTGCCGGGGGTACTGGTTACTTGAAGCAGTGGCCGCACAAGAATAAAATCAGTCGAAAAGAGTACATTACGGCACGGTACACGACAGGAAGAACTGACACTATACCGCCCCATGAATGATCTGCTAAAAAAGCCGAGAAAAGTCTACGTTTCAAGAACGATAGAGTTCAACGCGGCTCACAGGCTTTTCAACCCGCTCCTCACGGAGAATGAAAACTGCAAAATTTACGGGAAGTGCGCAAATAAACATGGCCACGGACATAACTATCTGCTCGAAATCACTCTAGCGGGGATTGTTGAGCAAAAAACCGGATTTCTCTTTGACCTGAAGGAGCTGAAGGCCATACTCGAAGAGGAGATTGTCAACCGGTTCGACCACCGTCATCTCAACCATGATGTTCCGGAGCTGCAGGATTGCGTGCCTACGACAGAAGTGCTCGCCGTGCTGATTTGGGACATACTCGAAGAACGACTCACAAGCATTACCAACAGAGAGATCTCTCTCCATGAAGTTAAACTCTATGAAACAGGAAAAAACGCCGTCCGCTATCTCGGGGAATAATAATCTTCCTTCCGGTCGCGCAAGCTGCTGCGACGATGATGACTGCCTGATGAAGATGCCGGAGACCGACCCCGCCACGATGAGTGTGCTTACCGGTGCCGTCTCCTCCCTTCTGCAGGGGCTCGGAGAGGACGCCGAGCGTGAAGGGCTGCTGAAAACCCCGGAAAGGGTCGCCCGCTCTCTCCGCTTTTTGACGAGGGGCTACAGCCAGGACCCCGAGGAGATGCTGAAAAATGCGGTCTTTACCGAATCGTACGACGAAATGGTGCTGGTAAAGGATATCGACATCTTTTCAATGTGCGAGCACCACATGCTCCCCTTTTTCGGCAAGGCGCACATCGCCTACATTCCGGACGGCAAAATTGTGGGGCTCTCTAAACTCGCGCGTGTGGCAGAGGTTTTTGCACGGCGCCTGCAGGTGCAGGAGCGCCTCACCCAGCAGATCCGCGATGCCATTCAGCAGGTACTGAACCCGAAAGGGGTTGGCGTCGTCATCGAAGCACGCCACATGTGCATGGTGATGCGCGGCGTCGAGAAGCTCAACTCCGTAACGACCACTTCAGCCATGTCGGGGCAGTTCATTACCTCTCAGTCGACGAGAAACGAGTTTTTAAGGCTGATCAAACCGTAAGACGAGTGCTGAGTGCTGAGATCCCTCACACGACTTTGTCGGGATGAGGGATCTCAGATCGGGGGTTATTCTGCGACGAGCCATGCGTCTACAAGAGCTTTGGCGGCCTTTACCGCTTCGGGAACGAGCTGTTCGAGTTCCGGGCTTAAGCCAATGCCGAGCTGAAGATCCTGCGGCGGAGCACCTATCATGACAAGCTCCTGCGGCACTCTGCCGTGCAGTTTGGCGACACCGATCAGCTCGCTGAAACCCATCTGGTGCGACGACATTTTCCGGTGGATGAAGTCCGGCAGCTCTTCGTTGCGATAGACGTAGACCTTTCTTTCATAGTCAAGAGGAATGAGCGCGTCGAAAACGATAAGGGCGTCGCATGACTCGATGTAGTCGAGCAGATAAATTCCCTGGGTGCCTCCGTCAATACAGTTGACTCTGTCAGGATAATTGGATGACTCGCTGAAACTGTTGAGGGCGGCAACACCGAACCCCTCGTCGGTATGGAGCATATTGCCGAGGCCGAGAACATTGATGCGCTTGTACTTCACTGCTATAAACGTTAAATGATCAGAAAAAAACCCGGTGCAAGAGATCGCTCACTCTGCACCGGGCTCTGTCTGTCAGGAATAAAACAAAAAACTCCCACTGCTCAAACCGGCTCTTCCTCGACCTTGTGCTTGAAGCCGGTTATGATAGAAGAGGTAACGCTTGTCCGGTCAACCACGTCATGGCGCAGAACGGCATAGATGTGCATGATGAAGTAGAACGGAAAGATCCATGCCATCAGGTGGTGCACGAAATGCAGGGTGTAGCTCCCGCCGAACATGGGTATCATCCAGCCGAAAAGATGACCATTGAAGCCGCTCGGGTTATTCTCGCCATACATCGCCAGCCCCGAAAGGATCATGAAGCTTGATCCGCAGAAAATAAAAATAAAGTGGGCCAGCGCTGCCACCGGGTTATGACCGACATAGTTCGGCTCGTCCTGACGCAGAAAGAGATAGGACTCCATCTGCTCGCGGAAGGGCTTGCCCCACCAGGAGGGGGACCAGGGCCTGAATCCGCCAAAGCGGGCATACTTGTCGTTACCAAATAGCGCCCAGTACATCCTGAAGAGGAAGTTGGCGATAAAGATAAATGCTACGGCAAAGTGAACGTACCGCCACCAGGCCATCCCCTTGTGCAACGCAGCCTCACCCAGAGGCGGACTGAAGAGCGGTGCTGCAATATAGAGACCGGTGACAAGAAGCGCCACTGTGCACAAGGCATTTATCCAGTGATAGAGTCTGACAGGCAGCCTCCATACATAGATCTCCTCAATTATTCTCCCCATGACAACTCCTTTTAGACGATTTTGACCGTTGTGATCTCGTTGCCGTTCATGTCGTAGAGGTGAGAGGCACAGGCAAGGCACGGATCAAACGAGTGCACTGTCCTGAGAATCTCGAGGGGCTGGTCCGGATTGACCACAGGCGTACCCTTGAGTGCTGCCTCATATGCCCCTGACTGGCCCTTGCCATCCCTTGGTGATGCATTCCAGGTGGAGGGGACGACAATCTGGTACTCCTTGATCTTTTCGTCGGCGATATGGATCCAGTGTCCAAGCGAGCCTCGCGGCGCTTCGGTATAGCCGAATCCCTTGCAATCCTTGGGCCAGGTGCCGGGCTCCCAGCGGTCGCTGTTGAAGGTGCGCAGGTCACCGGTCTTGATGTTGGCGATAAGCTGGTCGTAGTAGTGCGTCATGAAGCCTGCGGTCTGCTTGCACTCGATGCCGCGGGCCGCGGTACGGCCAAGGGTCGAAAAGAGTGCTTCGGGACCGACCTGAAGCTTTGAAAGCACAAGACCAACGGTATCCTTGATCATGGGATCACCCTTGGCGTATGCGACAAGCACACGGGCAAGCGGGCCAACCTCCATCGGATTGTTCTTCCAGCGAGGAGTCTTGAGCCAGCTGTACTTCTTGTCGGTGTCGAGATGCTGGAACGGAGGCTTTGGCCCCGTATAGGCGGGCTTGGTCTCCCCTTCCCACGGGTGAAGCCCCTTGCCATCTCCCTTCGAGTAGGTGTACCAGCTGTGGCTGACCTCTTCGGTAACCTGCGAGGGATCCCTCGGATCAACGTCGATGACCCTGCTGAGATCCTTGTTGAGTATGGCTCCTCTCGGCCACTTGAGCGTCTTGAAATCGGCAAGCGTGGTCTCGGGGAAATCACCGTAGCTCATGTAGTTGCCGAGGCCGCCGCCGTGCAGCCAACCCTTGTAGTATCCTGCAATGGCAATAAGGTCAGGGATATAGACCTGATCGATAAAGGTGTTGGTATCATCAATGATCTTCTTGATCATCGAGAGGCGTTCGATGTTGATCGCCGTATCACTGTTGGGATCGATGGCACAGGCCATGCCGCCAACGAGGTAGTTCGGATGGGGATTCTTGCCACCGAAGATGGTGTGGATCTTGACAATCTCCTTCTGGAAATCGAGCGCTTCGAGGTAGTGGGCAACCGCGATGAGGTTGACCTCAGCCGGGAGCTTGTAACCGGGATGACCCCAGTAACCGTTGGCAAAGATGCCGAGCTGTCCGCTTTCGACGAAGCCGACAAGACGCTGCTGCAGATCCTTGAAGTAGCCAACCGATGATTTCGGCCAGGGGGAGATGCTCTGCGCGATTGCTGATGCCTGCTTGGGGTCGGCCTTCAGGGCGCTGACCACATCGACCCAGTCGAGAGCATGAAGATGGTAGAAGTGCACCAGATGGTCCTGGGTGACCTGCGTGGCGTTCATAAGGTTACGGATAATGCGGGCATTGGTGGGAATTTCAATGCCGAGAGCATCCTCAACACAGCGAACGGAGGCAAGAGCGTGCACCGTCGTGCAGACGCCGCAGATGCGCTCGGTGAATGCCCATGCGTCACGTGGGTCACGACCGCGGAGAATCACCTCAATACCGCGCCACATCGTGCCGCTGCTGTAAGCGTCCTCAATCACATTGCTGTCGTTCAGCTTTGCCTCTATTCTCAGATGCCCCTCAATGCGGGGAATCGGATCAACAACTATTCTTTTGGCCATGAGCTACTCCTGATTAAGCTTTGTCGTTATTTTCACTGCCTGGTTTTACCTTTTTGGCGGCGGTTACCGCGGCATGAGCTGCGGCGCCGGCTGCGGCAGCACCAACGGCCACCATGCCGATCTTGTCCGCATTGCTGTCGCTGCCGAGGAACGGCACTTCAGCAAGCCTCTTGTAGAACGGCCCTCTGTCCCAGAAGTTCGGCTCGGAACAGCCGATACAAGGATGGCCGGAACCGATCGGGAAGCTTGTGCCTCCGTTCCACTGGATCTTGGAGCAGGAGTTATAGGTGGTCGGCCCCTTGCAGCCCATCTTGTAAAGGCACCAGCCCTTGCGAGTAGCTTCGTCATCAAAGCTTCTGACAAACATGCCTGCGTCGAAGAACGCCCGGCGGTAGCACTTGTCGTGAATCCTCGTATTGTAGAACGCCTTCGGGCGACCGAACCGGTCAAGCTCGGGAAGGGTTCCAAAGGTATGAAAATGGGTGATGACACCGGTCATGACCTCGGAAATCGGAGGGCAGCCTGGAACATTGATGATCGGCTTGTCCTTGATGATCTCGTGAATCGGGGCGGCACCGGTAGGATTCGGCTCAGCGTTCTGCACGCAACCGAATGAAGCGCAGGCACCCCAGGCAACAACCGCAGCTGCGTCAGCAGCGGTCTCCTTGAGAATATTGAGGAAGGAGTCACCGCCAACCATGCAGTAGACCCCGTCGTCCTTTGTTGAGGCGTTCCCCTCGACAGCAAGAATGTATTTGCCCTTGTACTCCTTCATGATCTTCTTGCGCACATCCTCGAGCTGATGGCCGGCAGCAGCGCTGAGCACGTCATCGTAGTCAAGGGAGATCATGTTGAAGAGGAGGTTTTCGATCGTAGGATGGGAGGAGCGAATGAAAGATTCGGAACAGCAGGTACACTCAAGGCCGTGAATCCAGATAACCGGAGTTCTCGGTTTCTTGTCCATGGCTTCAACGATACTTGGAACCATTGATGGAGAGAGGCCGAGATAGACCGAGGTGAGAGAGCAGAACTTGAGGAAGTCCCTCCGGCTCACTCCTCTGGCCTTGAAGACATCGGCAAAGGTCTGGTTGCTTTGCATTACTACCTCCGTTTTGAAAGAATCAGATTATCAGGAAAGTGGTCAAACTGTACAAGAAACAGGAAAGAAGATGGTTATCCACAGAGAGAGCTTGTTGCGCTATGGAGACCCTCTTCAAAACTAACATTTGCTTTTAGAAATACCATAAAAAAACCCCGGTTCTCCATAAGGAAAAGCGGGGTTTGAAAGCAGTATGGCGGACACAGTTACCATGTAAGGCCAAAGAGTGCTGATGAGTATCTGGCAAAATCGGAGAGCGGCGTAAAGAAAAGTCCGAAGTAGAGTGTCAGAAACATCAACACCGCCATAAGAACCTGTGCAATCATGCCGGGATTGAAATCCTTCTCTGCCGGATGCTGGGCATCGCGAAGGTACATGTTGAGAGGGATAAGCATGTAGTAGTAGAGCGAAATAACGCTGGTAAGAATACCGACAAGCGCAAGGCCGAGGTAGAGCGAGCCTTTGGCAAGCAGGGATGAGAAAATCATCAGTTTGCCGATAAAGCCGACCGTCGGAGGAAGACCGACCAGAGAGATCAGGAAAACGGTCAAGGCGGCACCAGCAAGCGGCATCCTTTTGCCAAGTCCACGGTAGTCATCAAGGTTCTCGCTGCCGGTCTTGTTGGCGATGAGGATGACGACATAGAATGCGCCGAAGTTCATCAGGAAGTAGGAGAGCAGATAAAAAAGCGTTGCCTGTGTGCCGAGCTGATCGCGCACAATGATGCCAAGCAGAAGGTACCCTGCATGGGCGATCGAGGAGTAGGCAAGCAGCCTTTTGACATTCTTCTGCCAGATAGCCACCACGTTTCCGTAGATCATGGATGCGATGGAGAGAACAGTGAGCAAGAGCGTCCAGTCGATACCTAGAATATCCTCAATCTTCGGCTGGCCGTGAGGCACAGAGATAAGGAAGAACCGGGTCAAGAGCGCGAAACCGGCGGCTTTTGAGGCAACAGAGAGGTATGCAGTGATCGGTGTTGGAGCGCCCTCGTAAACATCAGGGCTCCAGAAATGGAAAGGAACTGCACCGATCTTGTAGCCGAAGCCGGCAAGGATAAGAAGTGTTGCAAGCATAGCGACAAGCGGATCATAACCGTGTGCGGCAAGCTCTGTGCTGATTTTGATGAGATTGGTCTGCGCAGTCAGGCCGTAAATAAGCGAGAAGCCGTAAATCATGAGGCCTGATGAAACGGCGCCGTAGACAAGATATTTCAGCGCAGCTTCAGAAGAACGGGCGTTGCGTTTGAAATAGCCAGTCAGAATGTAGGCGGTAAGACTCACCAGCTCCATGGAGAGGAAGATCATGAGCAGGTCAGCCGAAGAGGCCATCATGATCATGCCGATCACCATTGAGACAATCAGGGCATAGTACTCGCCGATGCTTTTGACTTCACGATCAAACTGCCGGTCGGCCATTGTAATAATGACAGCAAGCATACCCCCGACGACAGAGAAGTACTTGAAGAAAAGAGCATAGGGGTCAAGAACATACATCCCGAAAAAGAGCTCCCCCGCAGGCAGCGCGTGCTGCTGGTGGATAAAAAAGATGCTGCCCGCAAGACCCAGAAGGGTTGCAATGGAGAGCAGATTGTTTTTCCTGCCTTTGACGACCAGATCGATGAGGATCAGGACCATGAAAAGCACAGAGAGATAGATTTCAGGCAGAAAGAATCCAACGTTTCCTTTCAGACTTGCAATGATACTTTGAATTTCAGCACCTGATGGCAGCTCGAACATAATTCTCTTCGTTTATTCTATTACCTCAGTTCAATCGGGGTTAATTCATAGAGGTCAGTACGACCGGCGTCAACACCTGAACAAGTTTATTAATGCTCGTCGTCAGCATGCCCATAATCGGCATCGGGTAGATACCAAGGAAGATGGTGATGACTGCCAGAGGCACAAGCATGACAAGCTCACGGCTGTCAAGATCGAGCTTTCCTTTCCAGTCGTGGAAATGGATGTGTTCGTGACCGTCTGCGCCGACCTCAAGGTCGTAGGCGGCATCAGCCTTCCTCTTTCCAAGGAACATCCTCTGCAGCGACCAGAGAAGGTATGCTGCACCAAAGACGATACCAAGAACAGAGACCATGGCGATGTAACGGGTTGTCACAGAGCTGAAAGCACCGACAAAGACGAATGCTTCAGAGATAAAGCCCGAGAGGCCAGGCAGACCGAGCGAAGCGAACCATGCAATGGTAACAACCGCTGCATAGCGTGGCATATAGGATGAGAGGCCGCCGAACTTGTCGATCTGGCGGGTGTGGGCACGGTCGTAGATAACACCGACCAAAAGGAAGAGCATGGCGGTGATGGTGCCGTGGTTGAACATCTGGTAGAGTGCGCCGAGCATCCCCTCGCTGTTTCCGGCAGCAAGACCGAGCAGCACATAACCCATGTGGCTGATAGATGAGTAGGCAACCATCTTCTTGAGATCCTGCTGTGCAAGAGCGCAGAATGCACCGTAGATGATATTGATCGCGCCGAAGACGCCGATCACAAACATCCCTGCATGGAAGACCTCAGGGAAGAGCGGGAAGTTGATACGAAGCATCCCGTAGGTGCCGAGCTTCAGAAGAACGCCGGCAAGAATGACCGAAATAGGGGTTGGCGCTTCAACGTGAGCATCCGGCAGCCAGGTATGGAAAGGGAACATCGGAACCTTGATGGCAAAGCCGACAAAGAGAACACTGAAGGCGATATAGCGCCACATGACATTGTTCGGTCCGAGAATCGCGTCCTTGATAAAGTTGTGCTGGTCAGCCATGGCTACAAGGCTGAATGTGTGGTTGCCTGTCATCGGATCGAGCACGCTGAAGTAGAGGCCAATCATGACAAGAAGCATGAATACCGAACCAAAGAGCGTGTAGAGGAAGAACTTGATTGCCGCATATTCGCGGTTTGGTCCGCCCCAGATGCCGATAAGGAAGTACATCGGAAGAAGCATGAGCTCCCAGAAGACGTAGAAGAGGAAGAAATCGAGTGCGACAAAGCAGCCCATCATTGCCGTTGCAAGGAGGTTGTAAAGGATGAAGTACCCTTTAACCTGCTTCTGGATGGTCCAGCTCGAAAGCACACCGATGGCAGAGATCAGCGCGGTGAGAATCACCATCGTAATCGATATGCCGTCGACACCGAGGAAGTACTCGATGTTGAACAATCCGAGCCCTCCGAGGTTCAGACTGATCCACGGCAGCTTCTCGACAAACTGGAATGAGCCGACCGGGTTACCCCCGGCAGCAGCCGTAATTCCGGCCATTGAAGGGTCGTAGGTGCGCCAGAGCAGAACCGCAAGCACTCCCTGGGCAATTGCCGCAAGCAATGAAACTATTCTGATTATCTGCTTTTGCGATGAAGGCACGGCAAGAATAATCAGACCGGCAATGATTGGCAGAAAAACAATTAAACTCAGCATGTTCCGTGTCTGTAAGTTTTCAGATTAAAAATAAATCCCTTTAAGCCCTGTCAGTAGACCAGTTTTGTAACGTAGTAGACAAAATAACCGAAGACCGCGATAATAAGCATGACGACATAGGTCTGAACCTTTCCGGTCTGCAGTTTTCTGAGAACAGCACCCGTCGTGTTGACCGAGAAGGCTGTAAAGTTCACCATGCCATCGACCACATACTTGTCGAATCCTGCATTGGCAAAGGCGAATTTCCTGACAGTGACGGCAACTCCGTTGACAAGACCGTCGACAATATTGGTATCGAACCACGAAAGCACTTTGGAGAGGATAACAGAACCCCTGATGAAGGTCGCATCATAGATCTCGTCCCAGTACCATTTGTTGAGCGAGAAGAGGTAGAGCGGCCTGATGGCTTCGGCGGTTTTATCGGGATCGATGATTTTGAAGACAAAGACGATCAGTGCCATGCTGATACCGAGCACAACCATGATACTCGAAATGTAGATGGCAGTATAGTGAGCGCCGTGTGTTGCATGGGCGATTTCTGCCTGACGGGGGTCAGCGAAGGTGTGTCCCCCCTTCTCCTCGCCTTTTTCAGCTGCGGCTGATTCAGGAACATCCTTTTCAGCATGACCGGCACCAACTACAGCGGCTTCGGCAAGCAGAGGCTGCTGGGCGGTTGCAAGCGCCGCAGGTTTTTCGAGGCTTGCGCTGCCGACAACGGTTGCAGGGGTCTGAATCATGTGCATGAACCAGCCCTTGGCTCCGTCAAGCGGATCGGGAGAGTAGACAAAGAATACGGAAAGTGTTGCAAGGATGACAAGCGGTGCTCTCATGTTCCAGGAGACCTCATGAACGCCATGCTCTTCATGATGCTCGTCGCCATGCGCGGCGTGGCTATCATGGGCATGATGATCAGCGTGATGATCATCGGCCGGCTTGAGGTGGGTGCGGCTCTCGCCGAAGAAGACAAGCCAGATCTGGCGGCCCATGTAGAAGGCGGTAAGCATGGCCGAGAAGAAACCGAGAACCGGAATAAGGTAGTAGATGCCGCCGCCTTCAACCGTAGCGAAGCCAAGCGCACCGGCAAGAATGGCGTCTTTGCTCATAAAGCCGCTGGTGAGAGGCAGACCGGCAAGGGCAAGCGTTGCAAGGGTGAAGGTTGCGAATGTCCATGGCATATGCTTTCGCAGACCGCCCATCCAGCGCATGTCCTGCTCGTGGTGCATGGCGTGAATGATGGCGCCAGAACCGAGGAAGAGACAGGCCTTGAAGAAAGCGTGCGTAACGAGGTGGAAGAGCGCAGCAGAGTAGGCTCCGACACCGAGGCCGAGCACCATGTAGCCAAGCTGGGAGACAGTCGAGTAGGCAAGCACCCGTTTGATATCGTTCTGCGTAATGGCAATGGTTGCGGCCATGAAGGCTGTGAAGGCACCGACAAAGGCGATAACATGCAACGCGTCAGGCGTCAGGAGAACAAAGATCCTTGCGACAAAGTAGACGCCTGCTGCAACCATGGTGGCCGCATGGATAAGGGCCGAAACCGGTGTCGGGCCCTCCATGGCGTCAGGCAGCCAGATGTGCAGAGGAAACTGGGCTGACTTGCCGACGCAGCCCATAAAGAGCAGGATGCCGGATGCGGTCAGCCATGCGTTGGAAAGGGTGAACTTCCCTGCTGCGAGGTTTGCGTAAATCTCGCTGAAGCCGAAGGTGTGGAACTGGGAGTAGAGAATCAGGATACCAAGCCACATGCCGATATCACCGACACGGTTGGCCAGAAAAGCCTTTTTCTGGGCATTGGCGGCACTGTCCTTTTCAAAGAAGAAGCCGATAAGCAGGTAAGAGGAGAGTCCGACAAGCTCCCAGAAAATATAGATCGAGAAGAGGTTGTCTGAAAGAACGATGCCGAGCATCGAGAAGGTGAAGATGCCGAGATAGGCAAAATAGCGCCCGTAGTTCTTGTCGCCAGCCATGTAGCCGGTCGAGTAGAGATGAACAAGCAGGCTGATCAGGTTGACCATGGCAAGCATGATCGCCGTCAGATTGTCAATCACCACGCCCATCTTGATCTGCAGGGGGCCAACTCCGGGAACATTGCCAAGGTCGATCCAGGTAAAGTTCCATGCGACGCGGAATGCAGGGTCATAGGTCTGCACAATGACCGTCCAGAAAATATAGGCCGAAATGGCAAACGCTGTTCCGAGGATTCCCACACCCACAAAATCGCCCCGACGAGGCAGCCTGCGGTTGAAGAATATCAGAATGACAAATGAGAGCAGCGGCAGCAGCAGTACGACTATTGATAACTGAATTAAACTGTGCATGTTCCTTTCGTTTTACAAGAAAAAATTAAAGCTGATAGTAGTCCGAAATACCGTGTTACTCTTTCATGGAATCTATGTTCGACACATCGACGGTCTTGAAGGTCTTGAAGACATTAATGACGATTGCAAGGGCAATGGCAGCCTCGGCTGCGGCAAGAACAATGACGAAGAGCGCAAACATGACGCCCTGCATCCCGCCGTTGAACTTCGAGAAGGCAAGGAAATTGATGTTGGCGGCGTTCAGAATCAGCTCGACACCCATAAGGATGACGATGGCGTTCTTCCTGGTCATGACAGCAAAGAGACCGAAACCGAGCAGGAATGCCGAGACGGTCAGGTAGTGATTGAGCCCTATGGTGGTCAACTGTTCCATATTGTATTCCTAAACTTAATGTTCGTTATTGCCGGGCTTTTCGAAACGCGCCAGGTATGCGGCGCCGATAAGTGCTGCAAGCAGCAGAATGGAAGCCATTTCAAACGGAAGCACGTAGCGTGACATGGTTTCGAAACCGATGCGCTGGACTATGCTGCCCTGAAGCGTGGTTTCGGATGGCATCCAGCTGTGCGAGGTGTAAAAGGTGAAGAGCAGCGCGCCTATTATTGCCGCAAGCAGGAGAATTCCAGGAACGATATTGATGATGTCGCTCTTCGGCTTCGACTGCATGATGCTGTTGGTGAACATGACACCGAAGAGAATCAGCACAAGGATACCGCCGACATAGACTACGACCTGGGTAACAGCAATGAAATCGGCACTGAGAAATACATAGAGCGCCGCAGCACCAAAAAAGGTGAAGAGCAGGGAGAATGCGGAATAGATCACGTTCCGGGAAAAGACGACGAACCCGGCCGAAAAGACCGTGATAGCCGCGAAGAGATAGAAAATGACCGTATAGGTTAGGTTACTCATGGTGTTGGCGCACGTTAATTGGTTCGCTTATTCTCCGCCGTTATTTCCGGCCTTTGCGGCTTCAGCTGCCTTTGCTTCCTTCTCGGCCTGGGCCTTTGCCGCAGCCTCTGCAACCTTGCGGCGCTTTGCCTCGGCCTCCATATTGGTAAGGTTTCCGAAATGATAGATCAGCCCGTTGCGATCAAACTGTGAAAAGTCAGCGACCGGTGAGTGTACAAGGCACTCGGTCGGGCAGACGTTTGTGCACAGACCGCATGTCATGCACTTGGCCGTATCGATATCAAAAACAGGAACCCAGAACTTTTTCTGCTGTCCATCGGTGGTCTTGCCGCAAACCTCGAAATCATCCGGAGTCACCCTGATGGTATCGATGGTGATACAGCTTATAGGACAAGCTCTTGCGCACTGGCCGCAGCCGATGCAGTCATCAATAGTATTATAGAGGCGGTAACGCCCTGTCTTCGGGGTCGGAATCACCTCACTGGGGTACTGCAGTGTGCAGAGACCGTCAACCTGGCGGAAGTAGTCGACATCATCGACGCCCGCATCTCCCTTGCGCTTGGTCGCATTGAAGAAGTGCTTCAGGGTGATTCCCATGCCGGTGGCAATCGTGACTGCACCGGTTTTTATATTTCTGAAATACTCGCTCATATTCTGTTAGGCATTACTTACCTGCATTGACTGTTGAACTCACTCAGGGGACATATATTTCCCAGATCGCCGTCAGCACAAAGCTCACAAAGGCGAACGGGGTCAGGACTTTCCAGCAGAGATACATAAGCTGGTCAACCCTCAGGCGGGGAAGCGTCCAGCGAAGCCACATCTGAACAAAGATGAAGAAGAACCCTTTCATGATGAGCCAGAATGCGCCCCATGCGGGACCGCTGGTCAGGTCGTTCAGGGCAAAAGATCCGATGTTTGGCAGCGGTGAGTTCCAGCCGCCGAGAAAGACGATGGAGATGATCGCCGAAACCATGAACATGCTGCCGTACTCTGCCAGGAAGATAACGGCGAACTTCATGCCGGAATACTCGGTAAAGTAACCCGCAACAAGTTCCGACTCAGCCTCAGGGATGTCGAAGGGTGCACGGTTGACCTCCGCAAGCGATGCGATAAAGTAGATGAGGAACGGAAGCCAGGCAATCGGAGACTGGAAGAGATAGAAGTGTGCGAAGCCAAGCGATCCCGACTGAAGCATGGTGATCTTCTGCATGTCGAGGGTTCCGGCCATCATCGCTCCGCAGAGAAGCGCGATAGCTGCGGGAATCTCGTAGCTGACAATTTGAGCAACGCTGCGGACAGCTCCGTAGAGCGACCACTTGTTGTTGGAACCCCAGCCTGCAGCAAGAATGCCGACAACCTCAAGGGCAACGATGCCGATGGCATAGAAAAGACCGACATTCAGGTTGGCGCCAATGAATGCGGGGCTGAAAGGCAGCACGGCATAGGCAAGGAATGAACCGACGAAAAGAACTCCAGGGCCGATGACAAAGAGAAACTTGTCGGCATTGGTCGGAACGATATCCTCTTTCTGTATCAGTTTAAGAATATCGGCGAGAGTCTGAAGGATACCCCACTTGCCAACCTCCATAGGTCCAAGACGATCCTGCATGAAGGCTGAGATCTTTCTTTCACCGTAAACTCCGTAGGTCAGAGAGTAGAGTGCAATAAAGACAAGAGGAATGGCAGCAAGAATCACCAGACCGAGAGGCAGACCCATCGGCTGGAAGGAGGCAATGGCTTGCGACCAGACATTGAGCGTGTTACCCATAAGAAAAGGCATGCTAAATTGCGATAATGCTGTTGAAGTCATCTGTCAACCTCCCCGAGAACGATGTCGATGCTGCCGATAATGGCAACCAGATCAGGGATAAGCTGGCCTTTTGAGAGATCCTTCATCGCTGAAAGATTGACAAAGCAGGAAGAACGGGCCTTGCAGCGAAGCGGCTTGGTTGACTTGCCGTCGCTCTGGATGTAGAAGCCGAGCTCTCCTCTTGGATTCTCTGCGCGACCGTAAACCTCGCCCTCTTTCGGACGTATGCGTTTCGGAATGGCTGATTTCGGATCGAACCCTTCTGCTCCAGGCATCTTGTCGATGCACTGCTCGATGATCTTGAGGCTCTCATCGATCTCAAGAGCACGGACAATGTGGCGTGAGAGGCAGTCGCCGATATCGGAGAACTTGCCGTCAGGCACGGCAACATTGAACTCAAGTTCAGGGTAGACGGAGTAGGGATCGTTTCTGCGCAGGTCCCACTTGACACCTGAACCGCGAAGCATCGGGCCCGACCAGCCATAGTTGATGGCAACATCCGCCGGCATGATGCCGATACCCTTGGTGCGCTTGACGAAGATCTCGTTTTCGGTGAGCAGCCTGTAGAGCTCCTTGGCCTGTGGCCTGAAGTAGGCAACAAACTCCCTGACCCGCTTGTTGAAATCGGCAGGAACATCGTTGGCCAGACCGCCGATCCAGATATAGTTATAGAGCATTCGTGCGCCGGATGCCCACTCCAGAAGGCTGAGAATGTGCTCGCGATCGCGGAAGCAGAAAAGAAAGGGGGTGAAAGCGCCAAGATCGATACCGTAGGTACCGATGGCCACAAGGTGAGAGGCAATCCTGTTCAGCTCGGCTACGATAACTCTGATGAACTCAACGCGACGGGGAATTTCGATATCGAGCAGTTTTTCAACGGCAACCGAAAAAGCCATCTCGCTGTTCATGCCCGACAGATAGTCCATCCTGTCGGTATAGGGGACGATTGCAGGATAATCTACATTCTCGCAATACTTTTCAAAGCACCGGTGCAAGTAACCGAGGTAGGGCACCGCTTCGGTAACAACCTCTCCATCGGTAAGACACTCGAGCTTAAGAACGCCGTGAGTCGAGGGATGCTGAGGACCCATGGCCAGAACCATCTGCTCGGTGGCAAGGTCCTTTTCAAGCACAACAACGTTGTCACTCTTCCGGGTAACCCTGACTGATCCCAGTCCGGCTGTATCTAATTCCTGCATACTTGAGCTGCTTTTACTATTTAATGCCAGTTAATAGGGCACCTTGATTCCGTGATAGGTCTCCTGAACCTTATAATCCTTGCGGAGCGGGAACCCTTCCCAGTCTTCGGGGCAGAGGATCCTTCTCATGTCGGGATGGCCGGTAAAGAGCATGCCAAACATGTCGTAAGCCTCACGCTCGTGCCAGTTGGCCGTATGCCAGACGCACGAGACCGTCGGAATGGATCCTCCGTTGCGCGCGCACTTCAGCTTGACAGCCAGCCGGTGACCAAGTTCACCAAGAGACTCAAGGTTGCAGACAATGCCGAGCTTTTCTTCTGCCGGGTAGTCAACACCTGAAAGACAGGCCATGTAGTTGAACTTCAGCTTCCCGTTATCGCGAAGAAAAAGAGCGATCTCCTGCCAGCGCGCAACATCGAGCACCTCAAAAAAAGGCATTGTCTCGTTAGCGTCAAACGCCGAAATGGCATCGCCGAACTTCTCCTTTATAATCGCATATGCCGCAGCGCTCTCTGCTACCGACTGCGAATAAACCTTTCCTTCTTCCATCTGAATTGAGGGGCTTTAGTTGGTTATGCTCAGACCGCCTTGCGTTCCTGCTCGATAATGATCCTCGGATCAACACTTTTTTCAGCCAGCTTCTTCAGCGCGTCAGCTCTTGAAATGCCGATCTGCTCCATGCGGATAAGCTCCTGAATCTTCATAAGACCACCGATAAGCGCCTCAGGCCTCGGCGGGCAGCCCGGCACATAGACATCAACCGGAATAACGCGATCGACACCCTTCAGCACGTGGTAACCATGCTCCCAGTAAGGACCGCCGCAGTTGGAGCAGCTTCCCATAGAAAGGACATAACGGGGCTCTGGCATCTGTTCGTAGAGGCGGACAACACGTTCAGCCATTTTCATGGTGACGGTGCCGGCAACGATCATGAGGTCAGACTGACGGGGGGAGGAGCGAGGGAAAATACCGAAACGTTCGAGGTCGTAGTTGGAGGCGTTGGTGGCCATCATCTCGATAGCACAACAAGCAAGACCGAAGCCCATAGGCCAGATCGACGACAGACGTGCCCAGTTGAGAACGTTGTCGACCGAAGTCACCAGCACGTTATGCTTTGTTATCCCCGCATCAAGTAAACCCATAGCCTTCTAAAAATATGGTGAATAGTATTTAATCCGCGATTGAGCCGCTCTTTGCCACAGGCATTTCAGGCATTTTCGGAATATTCGGAGTAGGCCTGACCCAGTCAAGATCGCCCTTGACCCATGCATAAACGAGACCGAGCACAAGAATGCCGGCAAACACGAGCGCCTCAACAAGGGCAAACTCACCAAGCTGCTTGAATACTGTAGCCCAGGGGAAAAGGAAAACAACCTCAACGTCGAAAATGATAAAAATCAGAGCGACGACATAGAACCTGATATTGAACCTGACCCATGCGCTGCCTACAGCCTCCTCACCGCACTCGTAGGTCGAGTTTTTGGCAGGGTTCGGCCGCTGGGGACGAAGCAGGCGAGCAGTAAGAAAACCACCGGCAACGAAGACTACACCAAGGAGAAGAAAAGCGAAAACGTTACCAAAATCACTCAGCGTCTGATCCATGGAAAACAATTTGAATTAGCCCCGAACTGATTGAAAGATATGGGAGATCCGGCAAGTAACATCTATTCCGGAGCGCAAATATAAAAAATATTTCTTTTTGAGCCAGAGAAAAAACCGGTTTTCAGCCGATCCATACCCGATTCCGGAAAATTACTTTCAAGAAGGGGAAAGTTAACAATTGTTGCATAACATCCATAACATTGTCAGGCGTCAGTGTCGTATATCATGAAATTTATCGCCAATACGCACGAAAAGCCTTAAGAGTACATAAACCGCCGGGACGACGCAGGCAAGGACGACAAGTTGAACCGCGGCCCATGAGCCAAAGAGAGAAAAGAGAGGGTTGCCGAGGGCGGAGGAGATGGTCATCCAGATTATCGGACTCCATACAATGCCGAGCATGACGGGAAGACCGGTCTTCATAAACCGCTTTCGACTCTCTTTGTCAGGAAATAGTTTCATGGTCTTCATCAAAAAAAAGTGTTCCAATCTGGCGGGCCATATCGGCATCCAGCGTTTTCAGCAGTTCATACTCCGTTTTCAGTCCTTTCATATCCCCCCTGGCAACATAGTACATGGCCATCTTGCAGTGGGGCTCCGGGCCGTCCGGCTCAATTTCGAGGGCTTTTTCAAAGGCCTCCCTGGCCTTGTCATGCTCGCTCAGGTCCATATAGGCATCGCCGAGGATGCAGTAGGCGTCGGCATATCCAGGATCGATCTCAAGCGCCCTCTGGAGGGTCTTCAGGGCAGCATCCTCCTTGCCGAGCGTCAGCTGCACAAAGCCGAGATGCTTGTAAGCCTCCAGCCGGCTGCGATCGAGTGCAATGGTTCTCAACAGATCACACCCGGCCTTCCTGAAATTGCTCATCGAAAGATTGGCGACCGCCCTCGCGTAATAGGCTGACGGGTCGCGCCGCCTCAACCCGATAGAGCGATCGAGAAGCTGCAGGGCCTCATTGTTACGCTGAAGATCAAGATAAGCAAGCGCCAGCTCATACTGCGCTTCCGGGTTATCGGGCTCCTCTCGGAGCTTCGCCTCAAGCTGTGCGGAATCTCTCGGGTTCATGATTTCGGTTCAGGAAGTTCAAAAGCTGTCTGCAGGTTCAGAAGAAGCTGTAGCTCATGAAGAACCTTTTCGGTGAGCCACTTGCCGAATGCCTGATCATTGTTGATGCAGCGAACATACTGAAAGACCGGAAATCCCTCCCGCACAAGCCTTCCGCAGGCATCATGCTCGGTCTCGCTGTTGTCGGCGAAAAAGCCGTAGGGGAACATGACAACGGCCTCACACCCCTCCCGCTTGAACTCCTCGAACGCCTTTTCTATGGTATCGGAGGTCCACTCTCCCCCACGGGAGTGGTTCATGCAACCCTGGCGCACATCGGTAAAAATGTTGCCCGGCGCGGCCATGATACGCTGCTTCATTACCTCAAAAAACGCGCAGGTCTCTTCGAGGCCGGTAAAGACCGTCGGCGGGTTGCCGTTTCGATCCTTGACCAGAGTACCGTGAATAACCAGCACAAGGCCGATCTTCGATCCCGTTCTCGAGCGCACGGAATCGGAGAGCTGACTGAAAAGATAGTCGACATAGAGACGATGAAGCTGCTCGTCCTTCCAGAGCTTGCTCATCACCCTGACAAGACCAAAGGCGCTGTCGTCGCAGGACTCGAGGACCATGCGACAGGCGATTCCGCATGAAAAGGCAGATTCGACCGGAAACATCGGCACAACAAGAATGCCATCGTAGCTTGAACGAAGCCGCAGAATGGTATCATCGAGATAGGGCGGAACAAAATAGTAGGTATCAAACACCTCCACCTCAACGCTTGAGAGCAGCGGACTCTCGGCGGCCTCAATGCACTTTCGAAGCATGCTTGTCTGTGCACGGTTTATGGAGATAAGGGAGGAGTTGTAGCGACTGAGCTTCCAGTTCACATAGTGCTTGGTCGAACGGTAGTCGGCAATAAAATAGATCAGGAGATCGGGAATCCGGCTGATCTGGCTGGTAACAACCTTCAGGATTCTGCGCGAGCTCGGCCACAGGCTCCTGACCGTGACCTTGTCGACCTCACCGTAAGTCGTTACGACAACTGCATACCTCTTTTTTCTCACAAAGCCGTCCACCATGTCAGCTCAGCAAACATCACCGAAAAGCCGACAAGGCTGCCGACAAAGGTCTGCATGAAGTTATGCGCCTTAAGAAAGATTCGAGACCACATGAGCAGCGGCAGGACAAAAAGCATCCACAAGGCGTCACGGCCGAACTGCATGAAAAGGAGAGCCGCTGATGAGGCAAAGGTAAAAAGATGGATGCTGATCTTCCACTGGAGCGTGATAAGAAGGATAAAGATGGTGTTGACAGCATTGAAAAGCAGGATTCCCGACATCAGGCGCGGGGCTTGAAGCTGCTGCATGAACTCATAGCCGAGAACATTGACCGCGACAAGCACCAGAAGGGGAAGAAAGCGCTGCTCGCGAAAGGTGATATTGTAGTCCGAGACCTTCCCGATCTTTTTCAGGCCGTAGATCAGGAGCATAGGGGCTATCGTGCTCGAAAAGAAGAGAACAAAGAGATAGGCGAACCGTTTGGCATCACCGCTGCAACCGAGAAGCACGATCGCCGCATAGGCAGCGGGCGCCACGACAACTGGACTGACAACCCATGAAATAACGTTTGCAAGCCGTTGTATATCAAACTTCATAGGCGCGCTGTCGAATGTGCGGGAGTGAATATTTTTAGGGCTTAATGCCTTGCAACTGCCCTCAAAGATAGTTTTTATTAAAATAAAAAAAACCGCGTATATTCGTACTCCATACTGCGAGAGTGGTGAAATTGGTATACACGCTAGTCTTAGGAACTAGTGCCGTGAGGCGTAAGGGTTCGAGTCCCTTCTCTCGCACGCATTGAAAAGCAGGCCAAAGTGGCGGAACTGGTAGACGCGCTGGACTCAAAATCCAGTGAGTGCAAACTCGTGTGGGTTCGAGTCCCACCTTTGGTACAGAGTAAACAAGCAATCTTTTTGGAGCAGCATCTGCATTATGGATAGAATGTACTCACCCTGGCGTGAAGTCTACATGCAGTCCTTCAAGGATGACAAGCCGGCCGGAAAGGGCGGCAAGTCAGTCTTTGCCGATATTCCTCCCGAGGAAGACGAGAAGCGTTTTGTCCTGTACCGGGCAAAGAAATGCTTCATCATCATGAATCTCTACCCCTACAACTGCGGGCACCTCATGGTGATTCCCTACCAGCAGACTCCGGATTTTTCCGACCTCGACAGCGAGACCAAGCTCGAGATCATGGAGCTGACAGACCTCTCCATCAAGGCGCTGGAGCTCACCCTGAAACCCCAGGGCATTAACATCGGAGCAAACCTCGGCAAGGTTGCCGGCGGAAGCGTCGACACCCACATCCACTTCCATATCGTCCCCCGCTGGGAGGGCGACACCAACTTCATGCCGGTACTTGCCGACGCCAAAGTGCTCAGCAACGACATGCGCTCCACCTACGCCAATCTGAAAAAGGCTTTCGCCCAGCTCACCGGAAAAGAGGCAGAGTAGCCCCTCCCCGATGGAAACCGCTCCCTGCCCCATAACCGACTCTACCAAATTTCTGCACGTTCTGCGCCTTCCCGACCGTTTCGACTCTTCGGGCGAGCTGCATTGGGAGCTCCTCCGCTCCGCCTCTTCCGGGCTTCTCATGCTCAATCCCAGACCTGAACAATCCGAAGCTCCGGCACACTACCATAGCGGCGCCTATGACCCCTACCTGCAAAGCGGAAAGGGCGCAACAGCCAGAGAGAGGTCCTATCTGGCCGCAAGGAGACTCCTTCTCGGATACAGGGCATCGCTTGTCCTGAAAGGTTCGCCAAAGCCTTCAAGGAAGCTGTCGATTCTTGAAATAGGATGTTCAACTGGCGACCTTCTCACCTGGCTCCACCAGAAAAAACGTATCCCTGCGGCTCATCTTGCCGGAATTGAGCCCGATGAGGAGGCTGCGGCATTCGCGAAGAAGCGGTGCGGTGTGAACGTCTGGCGGAGTGTCGCCGATGCCGATACAGCGCGCGGCCCGTTCGACCGTATTGTGATGTGGCACGCACTCGAACATATCCACGACCTGCATGAAACGCTTGCGTTTGCGGCCCGGTGGCTGAAAAGGGATGGCGAGCTGGTCATTGCACTCCCGAACCCCGCGAGCTTCGATGCGCTGCACTACGGCGAAAACTGGATTGCCTGGGACGCTCCGCGCCACCTCTACCACTTCACGCCCGACACACTTGAAAAGCTGCTCGAAATGCATGGCCTCAGAATCCAGAGAAGAACCCCCTACCTCCCCGATACGCTCTACAACACTCTCCACAGCGAACGACTCCGCGCCCACAGAGAGGGCCTGCCGCTCGGTGTTCTGTCAGTGGTAAAATCCCTCTTGAAAGCCGCAGCATTCGCCCTCAAAGGAGCGGCTGAACCGGCAAAAGCCTCAAGCCTGGTCTATTGGGCGGGAAAAACATAATAACCGTCAACCCTTCTTCTCATTTCGAACCAAGCTCCCTCACCTCAAGCCTATCCCTCTCATTTCGAACACAAAGGAAAATCTCACACCAAGCCGAGACCCCCTACCGACAAGTCCGTGCGATTACTAATAACTGACGGATTTTCCAATCAACAGTTACCTTCATCCGAGAGTTCTGATCTCTGCAGTGATTTCATCGATAACTTCCTTATTATAAATTTCCTTTTTCTCTCCGCTTTTATACGAATAGATGTAAAACACCTTTCCGCCAAACTTCTCGGTGAATCGCCGATGCGTCTCTGACTGAATTGCCTTTTCCTTGAATATTTCCGGCAACTGGACCGTTCCACCCCCGAATGAGATTGGCTTGATTTGGAGGCCGATAAACTTCTCCCTCACCTTTATATAGAAGTCAACATTAAACAATCTGTCCCACTCATCAGATGCTGGCTCTATCGCAACTTCGAGCAGACGCTCGAGCTGACCATACACCGTCTTGATTTCGGTCATATAGCCATCAAACGTTCAGTCAATAACCAGCTGCTTCATATAGGCAATGCAATCCTCTTCTGACACCGCTTCAACCTCAGCTGCAATCACCTCGGTTATCTTGACGTAGAGTTTTTTCCCAAGCTCCACGATATGCGCTTCGGATTTGACATAAGCATAGTAATACGCCCGCCACTCCTCGACTGTTTTAGGCGCACATGCTCTGATTGACTCGGAAGTTGGTCCGACGTTTCGCTTGAAATTAAGCTGAAAGCGGTTCATGGCGCTGTTAAGTATCCACTCTTTAGCCATTGAGTTGTTCTGACAGAGTTAGAAATTTCTCCTTCTGCTTGTAATCATAGCTGCTGTCAATACCGACCAGCCTGCTTTTGATCAGATGAGCATTGACGAAGGTCTTGTTTTCGAGATAGAGATAGCAGAGAAGGTTATTCTCGTTATCATATTTCATCCGGTCATACTTCATGAATATCCGCTTTCCCTGAATTTTCTCAACCAGATAGCTGACAGCCCTGTCGTGCATAAAAGGCTCCGGCTTGATACCAATCAGTTTTACCGTCAACCCGTTGGATAATCTCACCTTCTCGGGGCTGAGAATCTCCCTTACCGTAAACAGCTCTTCCCGCTGAGCGGTACCAGCTTTATCAATTCGCGAACCAAAAGTGAGTTTTCTTGGATCAAGTTTTTTATCGAGCTTGTGAGGGTCTGAAAACCGGTAAGGCAGTTGTTCAATCGCTGAGGCAAAGTCACC
Organism: uncultured Chlorobiaceae bacterium; assembly: GCA_903824045.1. GTDB lineage: Bacteria > Bacteroidota > Chlorobiia > Chlorobiales > Chlorobiaceae > Chlorobium. Next base: position 6,708 of record CAIJVD010000006.1, on the reverse strand, counting down.
CTTGACCGTGTCATTCAGAAACTCATATACTGTCCCTGCAAAATCCTGCTGGTTAATGTTGAGCTTTGTTTTGGCGATCTCGATAAACTCGGGGTTTATTTCATACCCGATGGAATTTCTGTCAAGATTTTTCGCAGCGAGAGCCGTAGTACCGCTTCCCATAAACGGGTCAAGCACAGTATCATTCTGAAATGCAAACATTTTAATGAGACGATGAGGAAGCTCTTCAGGAAACATGGCAATGTGACCGTCTTGTTTTGCTCCGGCAAAATTCCAGTGGCCTGAAAAATAGGTGTTCCACTCCTCTGTAGTCATTGCTGAACGCTCTTTCTGCTCCTTGGTCGGCTTGGGTGCATCACCCGATTTCTTAAAAATCAGGATAAACTCATAGTCAAGTTTGAGAATGCCGTTACGCGGGTAAGGAAAACTCCCCATGATTGAAGCTCCGCCGGTAGTATTGGTCGTTGTGACCTTCTGCCAGATTACTGCACCCATGTAATCCAGACCGATAGTCTCACAGAACTTGATAATCTCCGTCCGGATCGGAATAACCTTGTACCTGCCGTAATAGACCGAACGGGCAAACTGATCTCCGATGTTGATACAGAGGCGGCAACCCGGATAGAGTACCCGCTCACACTCCTTCCAGACAAGATTCAGATTGTTAATGTAGCTCTCGTAGCTCTCATGAAAGCCGATCTGTGTATCGGTGCCATAGTCCTTGAGCTGCCAGTATGGCGGCGAAGTGATGACAAGGTGAACCGACTTGTCGCCAACAAGATTCATCTCGCGGCTGTCGCCATGTATTATTGTGTGCTGGGTCTTCAACTGTTGGTATTCTTACCCATTTTAAATTATGATTTTACCGGTATTGTCATCTCCCCCGGAAAAAGCAGGCCCGCCGTCACCCCTTTTCGGCGGCAGCTCCCCTGGTGCGACCGAGCGCGCGATCAAGATTGACGCTGGAGACCAGATAGTCGTAGACTGCCTGCAGGTAGTTGGTTTTGGCCTTGTTGAGCTGGAGCTCTGCATCGGTCAGTTCTAGGCGTGAACCTATCCCCTCCTTGAAACGGAGCTGGGAGATCCTGTAGCTCCGCTCTGCGACGCTTATGGTTTTTGTCTGCACCTCGATTCTCTTCTGCGACTCCGTGAAGTTTGCCATGCGCACCTCTATTTCAGCCCTGATATTAGCCCTGAGATCCTCAAGTCGTGTGCGCGTCTGCAGCTGCTCAATCTTTGCCTGCTCAACCTTCGAGCTTGTCCTGAACCCTGTGAAAATGGGGAGGCTCACCTGCAGGCCGACGGATGAAGAGACCGGCCAGCGTGATGCCGAGGGCTTCACACCGTCGTTGAATGCGGTCTGTGACTCGAGCTGGCCGAAGGCGCTCACCACGGGAAGATGCTCCGCGCGAGCGGCAGAGACCTTCTCGCCTTGCGCCTGAACCTGAAGATCGAGCTGGCGAAAATCCGGCCGCATCTCGAGGGCTTCACGATATGCCTCGGCGATTTCGGAGGGATATGCTCCCTTGGCAAGCTCGAGTTTGCCCGAAAGCACGACTGAGCTGTCCGGGGAGAGACCCATCACATTTTTGAGCCTTGTCATGGTAATGCCCACCCGGTTTTCCGCCTGTATGAGATCGGGCCTGAGATTCTCGACCGAGAGGAATGCCTTGAGGGTATCAATATCTGCGACCACCCCCTGGCGGAACATCGATCTCGTATCCTTTCGCGACTGCTCCCAGCGCGCCACGCTCTGCTCGATCAGCTTGAGCTGGTCCCTGGAGATAAGGGCATCGAAGTAGGCCATCTTGATATCAGCAACCGTGGCTGACTCTGCATTCCGGTAGGCCTCCTCGCTCATCCGGCGCACAATGCCTGCCGCCCGGATTCCCGCTATTGCCGAACCGTTGAACAGCGGCTGGCTGACGTTGAGGGTGGCATTTGCGGTGTTGTCGGCACTGATCTCAATCGGACTGAACGCGCTGCTGCTACCGCCTTTCAGGGCATCAAGAGGAAAAAACAGCACAGAGGGCTTCAATGAACGGGTATAGTTGAACCCCGTCGAAATCTGGGGCAGTACCGCCGACCATGATTCGCGGATCTTCTGGCCGGCCATATCGCGGTCGAGGCGGGCAATTTCAAGCGTGCGGCTTTTTTCCAGTCCGATTCGCACCGCATCCTCAAGCGTCAGCCCTGTGGCGGACTGGGCAGGGGCGGCGAGCAGGAATTGGGGTGCCGTAAAAAGGATAATCGACAGCAAAAGAAAAAGAGTTGCGCGCAACCTGTTCATAACCTGATTCTGTCTTGATGAAAAAAAACCGCTTCCGCCCCACTCCTCCATAATGAGCGGTAACGGCGCAATATACAAAGAGCGTCCCGTTTCAGAAAGGTCAACTGCGGCCACGGTCGTTCCAGAGCCGGTCGAGCCGCTCCTTGATATACTTCTCCCGTCCCTCCTCTCCAGGACGGTAGTATGATTTCGGCTCAACTCCCTCGGGAAAATAGCGCTGACGAACAAAGTGTTCCGGATAACTGTGCGGGTAGCGATAGCCCTCGCCATACCCTTCAGCTTTCAGAAGTTTGGTGGGCGCATTGCGCAGATGGAGGGGCACGGGAAGTTCCGGCAGTTCGCGGACTTCGGCAAGCGCCTCGTTGATCCCCTGATAGCTGGCGTTCGACTTCGGTGCTGAAGCAAGATAGGTGACCCCTTGGGCCAGGTTGATCCTTGCTTCCGGAAGGCCGATTGTTTCGACTGCATGAAAGACCGAGATGGCGAGCGTAAGGCCGTAAGGATCGGCATTGCCGACATCCTCACTGGCGAAAATGACCATCCTCCGGGCGATGAACTTGGGGTCTTCTCCCCCTTCAAGCATCCGTGCAAGCCAGAAGAGCGCCGCATCGGGATCGGAGCCACGCATGGACTTGATGAAGGCGGAGATAATATCGTAGTGGTTCTCCCCGCCCTTGTCGTATATCGGTGCGCGATGCTGCAACGCACGCTCGAGCAGCTCCCTGTGAAGCACCGGATTGGGCGTCTCGTCGGGCAAGAGGGAGAGTGCGGTTTCAACCGCGTTCAACGCCTTGCGCGCATCCCCTGCGGCAAACTGCAGAAGAAAATCAATATCGGGAATCTCTACCGACAGATGGCTGAACTGGCGGTCCTGGGCGAGTGCCCGGCGAATCACCCGTTCTATCTCCTCTGGCGCCAGAGGCTTGAGGATATAGACCTGCATTCTGCTCAAAAGCGCCGCATTCACCTCAAAGGAGGGGTTTTCGGTGGTCGCGCCTATCAGGATGATCAGCCCCTGCTCGATGGCATGGAGCAGCGTATCCTGCTGTCCCTTGTTGAAGCGATGAATCTCGTCGATGAAAAGGATGGTCCGCACGCCGGCATTTCGTGACTTGCGGGCACTCTCGAGCGCCTTGCGCACATCCTTCACGCCGGAATCGATCGCCGAAAGCTGTTCGAAGCGGTAGCTGAGCGAGCAAGCGCAGATCTCCGCAAGCGTTGTCTTGCCGGAACCCGGAGGGCCCCAGAATATCATTGATGGCAGCTGCCCCGAAACAAGAAAGCGGCGGAGCGGGCCCGTCGGGCCGACCAGATGCTCCTGACCTGCCATATCGTCAAGCGTGCGGGGCCTGACGCGCTCGGCCAGTGGCTGGAAAGCCCTCCCCGCATCCCCGGCGTCGGGAACCCGGAAGAGGTCGGGCTGCATGTAGTCGGAGTCACTCATCTAAAACCCATGTTCCTGAAGCCACGCTTCGTCCATTTTTGCAGCTCCCCCGTCGGAGCGGGAGCCAAGCCCCATCTGGCGGGCAACATATTTCCCAAGAATGTCGAACTCGAGGTTCACCCGGCTTCCCGCCTTGAGAAAATTGAGGGTGGTATGTGCAAAAGTATAGGGAATGATTGCCACGGCAAGGAGCTGCCCGTCGAGCTGCGCAACCGTCAGGCTGATGCCGTCAATGGTTATCGAGCCGGCAGGAACAATATAGGGCCGAAAGGCTTCGGGATAGCTGATCCAGAGTTCACGGCTTGAGCCGAGCTCCCTTATCTCACGCACCGAAGCAGCACAATCGACATGGCCCAGAACGAAATGCCCACCCATACGGTCAAGAGGGCGAAGCGCCCGTTCAAGATTCACCGGAGAGCCGGCATGCAGCTCGCCAAGGGTTGTCTTTTTGAGGGTCTCTTCGACACTGTCCACCTCGAAAAAGTCCTCACCAAGGGCCACAACCGTCTGGCAGACCCCGTTGATACTGACGCTCTCGTCAATCGAGAGAGCGCTGAACTCCTCGGCACTCCGGTAGAGCACCCTCAGCCGCAACCCTCCGTTACGCCTTGTGATACCGGTAACCCGGCCAACATCCTTGATAATTCCGGTAAACATGGCATGGCAGTTCTCGTTCAGCAAACCAGCGGCGTCGAAAGCAATCATCGCCTGTTCTTCAATATATAACCCTCTCCAGCATAAAAAAAGCCGGCAGCGACGCCGGCTTCAGAACTCGGCCCCAATGGAGCCGTGAATATCGGAACTATGCCAGTGAGGCTATTGCTGCGGCATAATCGGGCTCATCGACGATCTCCGGCACCTGCTGGGCGTAGCTTACCAGACCGTCAGCATCGACAATGACGATGGCGCGCGACAGGAGTCCCTTGAGAGGGCCGGACGTAATGGTAACGCCGTAATCGCGACCAAACTCTGTAGAACGGAAGACCGAAAGCGGCACAACATTGTTCAGCCCCTCGACTTCACAGAACCGCTTGTGGGCAAAAGGAAGATCTGCCGAAATGCAGAGCACGACGGTGTTCTCAAACGAGGCCGCATCCTGGTTGAAGCGCCTCACAGAAGCCGCACAGACCGGCGTATCAAGGCTCGGGAAAATATTCAGGACAAGACGCTTGCCGGCAAAATCGGCCGGACCCGCTTCGGAGAGATCGGTTTTCACAAGACAGAAAAATGGTGCCTCGGAACCTTTTAGAGGAAGCGTTCCAACGGTCTCGATTGCGTTGCCTTTTAGTGTAATTTGTGCCATGGGAAGAGCGTTATCGGTTATGATTGATACGATGAAAGAGCGTGAGTAATACAATAAGTTAAACCAATCCGGCAAAGAGGAAAGAGAAAGATCATCGGGCGTGCACCCTTACCCACTCCGCATAGCGGTCCATCCAGCTCTGCAAGAAAGGACGGCTCCCTTCGCCGATGCCGCCGTCCGCGCTGAACAACCCCTCCCGCGCCTGAATGAAGGCTTCGGGCTGAGCAAGCGTCGGCACATCAAGAAAGGCAAGGATGTTGCGCAGATGCTGCTGGGCCAGAGCCGTACCCGCCGCGCCGGGTGAAATACCAAGGATACCTGCTGGCTTCCCGGCCCAGACACTCTGGCCATAGGGACGCGAAGCGTGGTCGATGGCGTTCTTGAGCACGCCGGGAATCGAACGATTGTATTCAGGCGTAACAAAGATCAGCGCGTCAGCACCCTTGATCTCCCCTTTCAGCCGCACGACAGATTCAGCCGGGCTGAGATCATCATCCTCGGTGTAGAGCGGAAGATCGGCAATCTGCACCTCGGTGAATGAGAAGCCCTCCGGGGCAAGCAGGATAAGAGCCCTGGCCAAGCGGCGGTTCAGCGAATCCTTGCGGATGCTGCCGACGATGAGCGCAATTCGATAGTTGTTCATGGTACAATGGCAATAAGATTATCCGCGTATTCACCTGAAGAGCGCTGCCCACTCAGCCCACGCGAACCGAAAGCATGGAGAGGGCCCCGCCCTCAATCCCCTCAACCGGAAAAGTAACCGCATCCCCCTCACTCTGCAGGCCAAGAATGTAGAGGAGCGGAAGAAAGTGGTCGGGCGAAGGAACCGCAAGACGCCCCTCCTCGCCCATCATCCTGTAACGCACAAGCTCCCTCCCCCGCCCTTCAAGAATGGCTGTCCGGACTCCCTCCTCAAACCTGAGCGCCCAGTCCAGCGGCGGAACAGGGGCTTCGCTCCAGCTGTAGGCTCGAAGGTTGTGCACAATGTTGCCGCTTCCGACAATCAGAACACCCTCGTCACGCAGCGGCTGCAGAAGCCGGCCAGTCTCGTAGTGAAATTCAGGCTCTTTGGTTTCGTCAATGCTGAGCTGAACGACCGGAATATCGGCATCGGCAAAGAGATGGCAGAGCACCGACCACACCCCGTGATCGAGCCCCCTTTGGCCGTCAATACGGAGATCGAGAGGCTGAAGCAGCTCCCTGACCCTTTCGGCCGTTTTCGGGCTGCCCGGTGCCGGCCAGGTAAAGTCATACAGCTCCCTGGGAAAGCCGTAAAAGTCGTGAATGGTCTCAGGAGAGCGGGTTGAAGATACCGCCGTTTCAGGCACGTACCAGTGGGCTGATATGGCAAGAATTGCCTTAGGGCGAGGGATGCTACGACCGAACACTCGCCACCCTTCGGTGTAGATGTTCGAATCAATCGCATTCATCGGGTTCCCATGCCCTAAAAAAACAGCCGGCATTACCGTTCCCATTGCAACTCTCTCTCCTGATAACAGTGTTCTTGAGGCCTTATTTCGGCTGTACCTTTGAAGTACTCCCCATCTATAGGGCAGCTATCGAGAGAAAATAAGTTTGCTCATGCTGCCTCCGGGGCCTGGACCATCTGCGAGTAATAGACAGTGGCGGGAACCTCTCCTTTGAGAGACTTGTGCCGCCTGGTCGTATTGT
>CAIJVD010000005.1 GCA_903824045.1 uncultured Chlorobiaceae bacterium | reverse complement strand
GCCCGGCTCAAAGATTGGAATATCGCCCTGTTTGAGCCGATCGATCTTCTGCTGGTCGATATCGACGCACAGAACATCGTTGCCTACTTCAGCAAAGCAGGCTCCGGTGACAAGTCCGACATAACCGGAGCCGAATATGGTAATCTTCATGGGAGAGGGCGTTTTATTTATCACCCTGATCGGGAAGGTCAGGGCCGGTAGTTATTATCCGAATTACTCCATAACGATGACAAGGCAGCGGGATTTCTGCCAGAAAAGGGCTTCATCGCGGATGAGCAGCAGCGATGAGGTCTTGCCGCCGACAAGCTCGTAAGATCCAGCCGTATGCGGAGTCACGATTTTGAGGTTCTTCAGGGGCCTGTCGAAAAAGAGATCCCTTGTTTCGGTCATATCAGCCTTTTTCAGCAGCTTGACATTGAAGTCTGGGGCGAGCCGGTAGTCGTTGCCGAAAAGTTTTCCTAGCGGATTGCCGCGTACAAGAATCCCCTTGGCGACAAGGTCATCATAGGTTCCGGCAATGTAATAGACGGTATAGAGCTGGGCCTCCTGGTCCTGGATATACTCGTCCAGCACGTCTACTGTCGCCATGAGTGAGGAGACCCGCCCGTTGAGCTTCTGAACCTGCCCTTTAAGCGCATTGACCTCGCCATCCTTCGTATTGATGGCAATTTTCATCTCCATGACCAGCTTGTCGAGAGATTCGACCTTGTATGATGAGGCCCGGTTCTCCTCCTCAAGCTTGCGAATCATGCTCTTGCTTGCCGCAAGCGTTGAATCGATAAAGCGGATTCCTGCGGTAATATCCTTGCCGATCTGCTCAACACTCTCCTTGTCCCGGCTCTCAATGCCGGTAGAGAGGCGCTCAACAACAGCCTCTTTCTGCTGGATTCTGCCAAGATTCTTCTGAACCTGGGCAAGAATAGCCATCATTGACTCCACATGCTGCTGCTGGTCGGACTTCTGCTGCTCCTGGCTGCAAGCCGAAAGCAAAATCAGAAATGCGAAGAATACTGCCCTTGCAACCCCCTGACGGCTATTATTCAGAGCCACTGAATCCATTGTTCAACCCCTTCTTTTGTGCCATACCACCTGGTGTGCGGCGTTGGAAGATGTTCTGCATCTGGAATAGTAACATTTTCAGCGCCTTCAAGAAAACAGCTTTTTGCCGGAACAATTCCGTCACCGGCAACATTGCCATCCTCAAGAACGTTTTTGTAGAACTGAAAGCACATTTTCTCGACGATGCTTCCCTTTAACTTGCCATGATACTTATCACTGACGACAGAAACAACACTGTACCTCTGAAAAAAATCCGCTGAGAGATGCCGGAAAATAAAATCGGTCTTGATCTTCGCATAATGCTCATGGGTATTGAACGGCGTACCAAGAGCAACAAGCCTGCCGACCAGGTCTCCTGGCTGATAGCGGTCACCCTGGAAAGATTGGCCAAGAAGGTAGATCATGGCAACACTCCCTCCCCCGCTATGCCCTATGAGCGTCACCCTTTCACCGGGAAACTTACGGGCCATCGCCCTCACTGCCCGATCGACAGCCTTCATGACCCGATTTGTTGATCTCTCCGGTGAGGGGGGAAATCCCACCCAGTCGACAAGCGATACCGGAGCGATGGCGATTTTCTCCCTGGGAAGATATTCTGCAAGAGCGTCCTGCATGACCGTATAGAGGGAGTCCCAGAAAAGAACTCCCGGAATGATCACGACTGGGTTTTGCCGAACAGCGATCATGGTCGGTTCATTGTATTTTGAATGATGCACAAAAGATCACCAGACCGATAAGAGATTCACTTATGACCATCTCTTCAGCAATTCAACAAGCAGGCTGACGCCAAATCCTGTTCCGCCGCTGACCTTGCCGGCGCTCTTCGGCGCAAACGAAGGGCCGGCGATATCGATATGCGCCCACTTTTTATGGCCATCGATGAACTTTTCGAGAAACTTGGCCGCAGTGATGGTTCCGGCGCCGCGTCCACCGGTATTGTGGACATCGGCAACATCGGATTTTATCTGCTCGTTATAGAGCTCCCAGAGCGGCAGTCTCCAAACCTTTTCGCCGGAGTGCTCCCCGGCCTGGAAGATCTCGTCGGCAAGCTTGTCGTCATTGCTGAAGAGACCGGCCACGGAGTAGCCGAGCGCGACAATACAGGCACCAGTCAGGGTCGCAAGGTCGATGATGACATCCGGCTTGTACTTCTGGGCATAGCTCAGCGCATCGGCAAGAATGAGGCGCCCCTCGGCATCGGTATTGCCCACCTCGACCGTGATGCCTGAATAGGTTGTAATGACATCGCCAGGTCTCTGGGCGGTAGCGTCCGGCATATTGTCCGTCGCTGGAATCAGCCCGACAATGTGCAACGGAAGAGCGAGCCGGGCCGCAGCCTCAACTGCGCCGATGACGCTTGCTGCTCCTGCCATATCGGACTTCATCTCCCCCATGTTCTCGGATGGCTTGATCGATATGCCGCCGGAATCGAAAGTGACACCCTTGCCGACAAGGGCAATCACGGCCTTCGGCTTCCCTTTCGGCTTATACTCAAGCACGCTGAATGTCGGCGGGTGAAAGCTGCCCTGGTTGACCGCAAGAAGACCGCCCATCCGGAGAGACTCAATATCCTTCTTGTGGAGGACCGTCACATTGTAACCATATTTTTTCCCTGACTCCTGGGCGGCCTTCGCAATATCCTCCGCCTGGAGATAGTTGCCGGGCAGGTTCACCATATCTCGTGCTGCCTTCTGGCATGAGGCGACAATCTCTCCTTCCAGAACACCATGTTTGGCCGCATCGCATGCCGCGGACTCAACCCTCAGAAGAAGCGATGCAAGCTCCTGTGACTTTTTAGGGGATTTCTTTTTGTCGAGCTTGCCGCTTTTCAGCCTGTCGAACCGGTATGAACCAGCCATGCACCCCTCCGCAATTGCGGCGGCAAGCCCTGCTACGCTCTCTTTGGCCGATACGGCATCGGCCTCAATGGTTGAGCAGTCAATGGCGATATTCCGGACCTTCATATCGACAGCACGGGCGCCAAGTGAAGCCGAAGCCTTTCTCCACTCATCAAGAGAGCTACCCTCTCCTGTCCCGAGCAGAGCAATCCTTTCAGCAGCACACTTCACTGTGCCTCCATAAAGCAGAAGAAACTCACCGGCATCCCCCTTGAAATCCTTGAGCGCCTGGCGGTCGAGGCCGAGAGAATCAAAGAGTGCCGGAGCCCTCTTCTTGAGGTCCGCAGTGCTGAGCGGCAGCGCGAGCAGATCTGCGCCGACTTTCAAAAGATCGAGTGTTGTTACAGCTATTTTCATTGAAGGGGATTATTCGTGATTAAGCTTGTTGCGATTGGCTTTGGACTCTTCGAGAAACAGCCTCACATCCTCAAGAAGCAACTTCTGGGCCTTGTCGGAGGAGAACTGAAAGAGGCATCCAGCAGCGTTCATATGGCCACCGCCGCCATACTTTTTGGCGAGCTGGTTGACATAGATGGAGCCGCGTGAACGGAAACTCGCCTTGGTCCTTCCGTCCTGCATCTCTACCATGAGAACGGCAATCTGGACGGTCGGAACACTCAGAAGATAACGGATGATGAGATCAGTATCAAAGAGCTTGCTTCCGGTCGACTTGAGCATGTCGAGCGATATGAAGAGCCAGGAAATCTCACCTTCATCGAGAATGGTGATGGCACTGAGAGCGGCGCCGAGCAGTTTCAGGGCCGGGGGGCTCAGGGAGTTGAAAATCCTGTCATAGATCTCCGAAGCATCGGCACCCTTGCCGACAAGATCGCCGGCAAGCTGATAGACATAAGGAGAGGTTTTGGGAAACCGGAAAGAGCCGGTATCAGTCATGACCGCAACATAGAGCGCCTCGGCTATCTGGGGAGTAAAAAGCTCCCGCCCGACGCGCGCCTGAAGGGCGGTGAGAAGATCATAAACGAGCTCGCCGGTCGATGATGCATAGTTCTCACAAACCATCACATCGGTAAAATCATCAGGCTCGAGATGATGGTCAACACAGACGATCTTGAGGCTGCCAAGCTCCTTGGAAAAAAGCACATGAGGCCAGAGTGAGCCCATCCTGTCGCGCAGGTTGGCATCGAGAAGAACCACGACATCACACAACGCAAGCTCCTGGATTGCCGTCTCATCCCGACCGTCAAACATGGTTATCGGATAGAGCTCCTTGAGAAACTGGTAGTTCGGAGGTACCTCGGTGGGATTGACGATCGAGACCTCCTTGCCGAGCGCCCTGAGCACAAGCGCCAGAGCCACCTCGCTACCGAGACCGTCACCATCGGAATTTTCGTGGGTTGTAATGACTATCTGCTGACCATCAAGAAGCTCATCAATTACGGGAGACCACTCTTCGGCTTTAAGGGTCCGTCCACGCTCTGGTAATATCATTCCTTCGCTCTGACTTTATCAAAAATTTATGCCAATCTATGCTTTTTCCCCTCTGAAAAAAAAACAATAGCTGCGGTTTTCAGTTCAAAGACCCCCACCGCTACACCTCACACCGTTGCACTCATAAAGTACTTTTTTTATAACGGACAAGCAAAAGAGTATATATTCCGCCAAGACCGGCGGGTTCTGACACCATTCCGACAGTAGTCAACGCTCCCGCAGGCAATCCCTATACTTGCAAACACCTATTGATTCTCTCCGCAATGACTGAACCGCTGCCGAACATACTCGACCTCACCCTTGCTGAACTCAAGAACGCCCTGGCCTCAATGGGTGAACCTCAATACCGGGCCGCACAGATTCACCAGTGGCTCTTCAGTCACCGCGCAGGAGATTTTGAGGCAATGAGCACTCTCGGAGTTGCACTTCGGCGGAAACTTGCCGAGGCGTTTGTCATTCAGACGCCCGTGACGGTCAGCCACCAGGAGTGTACAGAGGAGGCATGCGGCAACCCCACAGAGAAACTCCTCCTGAAACTCTACGACGGCGAGCTGGTTGAAACCGTACTCATCCGTGCAGCCGGACGGCTGACGGCCTGCGTCTCATCCCAGGCGGGATGTGCCTTCGGGTGCGCATTCTGTGCAACAGGAAAAACAGGGCTGAAGAGAAACCTCACCGCAGGCGAGATGACCGCACAGGTCTACGCCCTGAACGACATCGCCACAACCAGAGACCCGCTGGAAAAGATCACCAATATCGTCTTCATGGGAATGGGCGAACCGCTGATGAATACCGACAACGTCATTGAAGCCATCGAAACCCTCACCTCGAGAAACTACCGCTTCAGCCTCTCCCGTAAAAAAATAACCATCTCGACAGTCGGCGTCATACCGGAAATCCGCCGGCTTGCAGCCTGCGGCATGAAAACAAAGCTGGCCGTCTCGCTTCACTCGGCCAACCAGGAGAAACGCGAAACCCTCATGCCGGTAGCCGCCAGAAACTATCCTCTCGGGGAACTCCGCAAAGCGCTTGCCGACTATACCGCAAAAACCGGCATGCCGGTCACCCTCGTCTACATGCTCCTTGACGGAATCAACGATTCAGCGGAAGACGCCAAAACACTGGCACGGTTTGCACACGGCTTTTTGTGCAAAATAAATTTGATTGATTACAATTCAATCATTAATATTAAATTCAAGCCTGTGAATTCCGCCGTCAGGGACAGGTTCCAGCAATACCTCCAGGATTCAGGCCTGCATGTAACTGTCAGAAAAAGCTACGGAACATCCATAAATGCGGCCTGCGGGCAACTTGCTGCAAGCGCAGTCCGGCATCCGGAACCGCAATAATCTATAACCGTCTTTATAATCTTATGGATTTGCTTGATTTCATCCCATTCCAGACCGAGTTTAACAAAACCAGCTTTGGGCTGACTACCAACGCCTCTCATACCTCTGAAAACCCTGTTTTCAGCGAACTCAAAGTCCGACGCTACGACAGGCCTGCAGCTGAGATATCGGAGTTTATTACTACAAAAATAGACCACTGGGTAGGCTGGAATCTCAAAAGCGAGAAAACAGCAGTCGGCGGCATGACCTCCATCCGCGCACTCGTCAACTCATTTCTCCTCTTCGGAATGACCATTGACGTTCACTTTGGACTCCTCGAAGAGAGGGACATCAACGGGCGCCTGATCACAACGGTCAATGCAAAGGCGGTCACCCATATCGAATCGAAAGGCGACCTTGGCGAAAGCCGCAGGGTGATCAGAATGATGCTCGGTGCGCTTGACTTTGATTTCAGGTCCTTTGCAATCAAGCAAGAGGACTACCGCTACCGCTCGCTCGACCCCGAAGGCTCTGCGGCAGCGTTCCAGCAGATTTTCAACGAAGCCCGCATTCAGCACGAGAAAAAGCCCCAGGGCACCCCGAAAGCCACTGCTATCGAATTCAAGAAAAATCCTGCCCCACAGACGATTCCGCTCAGAAAATCCTCTTCAGCCACAGATCCATCTGCCCCGATTACAACACCGGATGCCGATCTGCAAAACGGTTCAGCCCAGACTCCAGAGGAGCCAAAGCCCTCGAAACCAAAAGTCATGATCATTTCGATGAAAAAAACCATATAACCGCAGTTTGATGAGAATTATTCTACTCGGTGCGCCTGGAGCAGGGAAAGGCACACAGTCAAATTACATATCGAAATCTTTCGGTATACCCCAGATATCGACAGGCGACATGCTGCGCGCTGCGGTCAAGGCCCAATCCCCGCTCGGAATTGCAGCAAAAAAGGTCATGGATACCGGTCAGCTTGTCTCTGATGAGATCATTATCGGTCTTGTAAAAGAGCGGCTTACCCAGGAAGATTGTGCGAAAGGATGCCTTTTCGACGGCTTTCCGCGTACGCTCGCCCAGGCTGAAGCACTCCGAAAGGATGGAGTACGCATCGACTTTATCGTCGAAATCAATGTCGAGGATAGTGAGATCATCGAACGGATGAGCGGACGGCGTGTTCATCCCGCATCGGGCAGGACATACCATGTGCGCTTCAATCCCCCAAAAAAGGAGGGCATCGACGACGAAACGGGAGAGGCTCTGGTCCAGAGGGAGGACGATCATGAGGAGACCGTCAGGAAACGCCTTGTGGTCTATCACCAGCAGACCGCCCCGCTCATCGACTACTACAAGAGTCTTGCTGCGAACGGTTTGGCTGATGCGCCCAGCTACAACAGGATTGAGGGAACAGGAAAGGTCGAGGAGATCCGCGACAAGATTATAGCGGCACTGGGACACTGAACATCTGCAAAATGCTCTTCCATAAAAAAAGCCAGTGCCCGGTACTGGCTTTTTTTCATTCACTGCCATGCACGCTACGCTCGTCGCCGAAAAACTCTTCAGAGGTGAACCCTTCACCGCTCCGGTGCCCGATGCCCTGCAACACGAGATCAAGAGGGGCTGCATGGTGCTGGTCTCACAAAAAAAAGGAAGTGCGACCGTATCGACAGGCTATATCCTGGACCTTTCAGATGAAGCAGGCGCTGAGGCAACGGATGCGGAGATTACCGATCTGCTCCATGACGGCAACCCCGTCCTCTGTGACTCCCTGTTGAAGCTCACCGGCTGGATGGCCGAATACTACCTGACAAGAAGAATCGACACGCTTTCGGCCGCCCTTCCGGCAGCCGTCAGAACCACGGTACATGACGTCGTCGAGCTGACCGGCTTCGCCCTTAAGCCGGAAGCCCCTAAGGTCGTCAACACCGCCCTGCGCCGATCCATCATGCAGATTCTGAGCGCCAGGAAGCGGATGACACTGCCTCAGCTCCAGCGACAGCTCGGAAAAAAACAGCTCTACCGAACGCTTTCGGAGCTCGAACGCGGCGGGCACCTGCTGCTCTCCAAAAAATTCTCATCGACAAAACCAAAAGAGAGGACCGCCTACCGTATCAGCCCCGCACTCCCGGAGAGCGCTGAGGAGAGTCTCAAGGGCGCCCCAAAGCAGCTTGAGGCACTGAAAGCGATTATGGCGCTGAATGGCCAATGCGCCTTTGCCGAATCGATCGAAAGCTCGCCACCGACACTTAACGCGCTGGTAAAGAGAGGGTTTCTGGAAAAGGTGCAGATGGAGATTAACTCCAGCTTCCCCTCTGCATTCCCACCATCCGAAGATAGCGCCAAAGAGCTGACGAAGGCGCAGCAGCAGGCCCTTGAAGCCTTGCGATCGGCAGTTGAGAAGAACCAATACACCACATTCCTGCTTCATGGCGTAACCGGAAGCGGAAAGACTCTGGTCTATATCGAGCTCCTCAAAACAGTACTTGCCGCAGGCAAAACTGCCATAGTGCTTGTACCGGAAATATCCCTCACGCCGCAAACCGCCGCCAGGTTCCGCCAGCACTTCAATGATGATATTACCATTCTGCACAGCGGGATGAGCAACCAGGAGAAATATGAGGCCTGGCACTCGCTCCGCCTCGGAAAGACAAAGATTGCGCTTGGGCCGCGTTCGACAGTTTTTGCCCCTCTCGACAACCTTGGAGCGATCATCGTCGATGAGGAGCATGACGGCGCCTACAAGCAGGACCGCCTGCCCCGCTATAATGGTCGCGACACGGCAGTCATGCGCGCCATGTTCAGCGGAGCCCTCTGCCTGCTCGGCTCGGCAACCCCCTCTTTTGAGTCATACAGCAACGCGAAAAACGGCAAATACGCTCTGCTCCGCCTCCCGGAGCGGGTAGACGGGGCGACGATGCCTCACATCCGGCTGGTCTGGATGAAAGAGAGTCCGAAGGCATCGGCATCAATATCGGAACTGCTCTACCGCCAGATCGCTCTTCGCCTCGAAAGAGACGAGCAGGTCATTCTCCTGCAGAACCGTCGGGGCTTTGCCGGGAGCGTCTTCTGCCTCTCCTGCGGCCACACGCCGACCTGCAAATCCTGCAACATTCCCCTGGTATACCATGCCCGGGAGCAGCATCTGCGCTGCCACTACTGCGGCCATACCCAAAGATTCACCGCCACATGCACCAGCTGTTCTTCGACTGAACTCTTTTTCAAGGGGAGCGGAACAGAGCGCATCGAAGAGGAGCTGCAGACCCTTTTTCCCGAGGAGCGAATCCTTCGCATGGATATGGATACGACCTCCACAAGGGGGGCTCACGGCAGGATACTCAAGGAGTTTCACGACCGAAAGGCCCGTATACTGCTCGGCACCCAGATGGTCGCCAAAGGGCTCGACTTTCCGGCAGTAACGCTGGTTGGTGTGCTTATGGCAGATATCGGCCTCAACATTCCCGACTTCAGGGCTTCCGAGCGGACATTTTCGCTGCTCACCCAGGTCGCTGGCCGGGCAGGACGCGCTTCAAAGCCCGGAGAGGTCTATCTGCAGGTATACAACAAGGAGAGCGACCTCTTCACTGCCGTTATCAAGGGATCCTATGAAGAGTTCTTTCTTCAGGAGAGAGCAACAAGAGAAGAGCTCCGCTATCCCCCGTCATCACGTTTGATAAAGTTCGAGTGCAGCGCCGCCGATGCTGAAGTGGCCGAGGCGGCTGCGCTCTCTTGCAAAGAGATTCTTGAGCAGAATCTCCCCGCAGCAATCGGGTGCGTCCTCGGCCCGGCACCCGCAGGCATTGCAAAAATCAGGGGGCGGTTCCGCTTCCAGGTAATTGTCAAGCTCTTCGAAGGCAAACTCTCCTCTTCATTCGTCAAGCAGATGACCGACGAAGTCACCTCACGCTTCCGCTCTTCGGGAGTCATCGTCATCGTTGATGTCGATCCGCAAAACCTCATGTAAGCGTTGTCAAAAAAAAAGGCACCCGCCCTTTCGGGAAAGCTCTCGGAAAATATCCGTATATTCAGCCCAAAGAATTTCCTGCAAACAAACCTGGCATTATTGCATGAAGACAAATGAATTTCGAATGGAGCGCAACTGGATGAAAGGGCATCTGCTCAAATCCTCCGGGGTTATCCTCTTTCTTGCCGGCCGGTATCTCTTCGCATCATTCTTTCTCTACGGCTTCTGGCACAAGCTTGTCAAAGGTTGGCTATGGAGCGATCTCATGCACGATTTTTTTTCCAAACGACTTGCCGAACTGCCTGCGGGATCATTCCAGGCGATCTATCTGGAGCAGTTCGCCATCCCGATGGCCTTTCCGATTGCATGGATAGTCACCATCGGCGAGCTCATCATCGGCCTTGGGCTTGTTTTTGGCGTTGCCGTCAGGGCAAATGCGGCTTTCGCGCTCTTTCTGGTACTCAACTTTGCCGCTGGCGGTTATTACAATCTGACACTTCCCCCCTTTATGGTGTATGCACTCCTCATGATGCTTCTGCCTTCCGGCCGATGGCTGGGCCTCGACGGAAAGCTGCATGAGAGGCACCCGAACTCTATCTGGTATAAGTAAGAAAACCATGCCGAAAAGTTTACATCGCTCTCCATTACGGACTCTCTTCATACTGACTGCGCTCTTTATCACTCCGATTGCAGCTTCGTTTGGAACGGAGCACCCCGGTAAAAATATCCATAGAGGAGATATGGCTTACTGGGCAATGAACTACCCGAAAGCTGATTCAATCTATACCGTTGAACTGCAGCGCAATCCATCCGATGCCGAGATATACTGGAAGCTTGCCCGCCTTCAGGTGAGCCTCGGTGAGGCTGTTGAGCAGGCTAAAAGCGAGGATCGCCTGAAGCACTACCGAAAGGCGACGGAGTATGCCAAAACATGCATCAGCCTTGACAGCACTCTGGCAAAAGGGCACTCATGGTTCGCCGTGTCGCTTGGTATCACGGCAGACAAGATCGGCACAAAGGAGAAGATCTCCCGCGCCAATGAGATCAAGCGCGAGCTCGATACCGCCATAAGGCTGAACCCGAATGATGAAACTGCGCTCTCGATGCTCGGGTCCTACTATCGTGAAGCCGCAAAAATAGGGTGGTTCAGGCGCATGATGGGCAACGCCTTCATCGGTGAGGTGCCAAAAGGCAATTACGATCTGGCGGAAAGGGCGTTCAGAAAAGCGATCAGCATAGACTCACGCATTATTCGCAACTACCATGAACTTGCCCTGATCTGTATCGACCGGGGTAATAAGGAAGAGGCCGTAAGGCTGATGAAAAGCGCTCTCGACAAGCCGGTCATTATGGCAAGCGATCGAAAACGCCTCGAAGAGATGCAGGCGCTCATCAAAAAACTCTCCCAGGAATAGATCCTGGAGCCCCCTCTTTAGCCCGCGAGCCCAAGCAGGGCTCTGACTCCGAGATGGTAGCTGTTTGCCCCGAACCCGCTTATAACTCCGGCGCAGACTTCAGAAATGACCGATCTGCGGCGGAACTCCTCCCTGGCGTAAATATTTGAAAGATGGACCTCAACGACCGGCACATGCACGGCACTGATAGCGTCGCGAAGTGCTATGGAGTAGTGGGTAAGCGCTCCGGCATTGAGAACGACGCCAATGCATCCGCCCTGGTCCTCAATCTGAAAAAGTTTTTCAAGCAGCGCGCCCTCATCTTCCGACTGAAAGAACTCAAAGGATCTCTCCGGAAAACTCTCCCGGAGCCCCCGGTTGATATCTTCAAGCGTCGTGAGACCGTATACCTCCGGCTCGCGTTTTCCGAGCCTCGAGAGGTTCGGGCCGTTGAGAACAAGGATTGACATGGCATGCAAAGTGATAGCCCGGGCCCTCACCAAGGGGGGAAGCGGCCCGAACAACTGTTTCAAAAGGTGCCCTACAGAATATACTGGCTGAGATCACGGTCTGCGACAACATGACTCAGCTTTTCGCGGACCATCTCCTCATCGATCTCCACCCTGTCGTCTGAAACGTTTTCCGGGATATTGAACATCAGCTCCTCAAGCAGATTGGTAAGAATCGTGTGCAGTCTGCGTGCGCCGATGTTTTCGACACTCTCATTGACCTGGGCCGCAATTCTGGCAATCTGGCGAATCGCGCCCTCGCTGAATACCAGTTCAACCCCTTCGGTTTCGAGCAGTGCGGTGTACTGCTTGATCAGCGCGTTCTTCGGCTGGGTGAGGATGAGGAAAAAGTCCTCTTCCGTCAGGCTTTTCAGCTCGACCCGGATCGGGAACCGACCCTGAAGCTCAGGGATGAGATCGGATGGCTTGGCAACATGAAAGGCGCCTGAAGCAATGAAAAGCACATGGTCTGTTTTGACCATGCCATATTTGGTCGCAACATTTGAACCCTCCACAATCGGAAGCAGGTCGCGCTGCACCCCCTCCCGGCTTACATCGGGTCCCTTGCCCCCTGAACCGGTCGATGGAGAGGCTATTTTGTCAATCTCATCGATGAAAACGATACCCGACTGCTCGACCTTGTTGATCGCCTCCTTGACGACGCTCTCCATGTCGATAAGCTTCTGTACCTCTTCCTGCTCGATCAGCTTGCGGGCTTCGGCTATCGAAACCCTTCTTTTCTTGCGTTTGCGGGGGAGTCCGTTCATAAGATCCTGCATGATGCCACCGATCTCCTCCATCTGGCCAAGGGGGCCGAAAATCTGCATCATCCCGCCCTGCGAGCCATCGCCGCTGATGTCCATTTCGATCTGGCGATCCTCAAGCTTGCCGCTGCGAAGGCGCTCAAGCATCTTTTTTCTGCTTCTGCGATTGGCTTCCAAAGAGGGATCTTTCTCCTCAGAGGTGGTTACCAGCCCCTGGGCAGCCTCGCCTTCCTCGTCACCAGCCTCATCATCCGAATGGGCGACAGGGGGCAGAAGAATGTCAATCAGCCGCTCTTCGGCAAGCAGTGCTGCCTTTTCACGAACCTCTTCACTCTTCTCGCTTCGGACCATCGCCACAGACTGGTCGACGAGGTCACGGATCATCGACTCCACATCACGACCGACATAGCCGACCTCGGTGAATTTCGATGCCTCAACCTTCACAAACGGCGCCCTGGCAAGCTTGGCGAGCCGGCGCGCTATTTCGGTCTTGCCTACGCCCGTAGGGCCTATCATAATGATGTTGTTGGGCATGATCTCGTCGCGGAGATCATCGCTCACATTCTGTCGGCGCAGCCTGTTACGCAGGGCTATGGCAACCGATTTCTTCGCATCCTTCTGGCCGATGATATACTTGTCGAGCTGGGCGACAATCTGGTTCGGAGTCAGGTTATGCGAGGCTATAGAACCTTTTGCGGGGAGAGTTCCTTCCGGCAGTGCAAAAACATTCAGCTCACTCTTCGTGGTCATTTCTATGCGGTAGATTGTAATTAAGGTGAAGGAGAGGGTACGGCAGCCCTCAAGCCTCCTCGATGACGATATGATCGTTCGTATAAATACAGATATCAGAAGCGATCTTCAAACTTTCCTCGACGATCTCCCTGGCAGTGAGGCCCGAATGCTTCATGAGGGCTCGTGCGGCAGCAAGAGCATACATGCTTCCGCTTCCTATGGCCACAATGCCGTCCTCCGGCTCAATGACATCACCTGTTCCCGAGATGATCAGAGCCTTCTCTTTGGTAACAATGGCCAGCATCGCCTCAAGGCGCCTGAGATACTTGTCTGTTCTCCACTCCCTGGCCAGTTCCACCGCTGCACGGTCAAGCTTGCCGTTGAATGCCTCAAGCTTCTCCTCAAACCGGTCGAGAAGGGTTACGGCATCGGCCGTTGCGCCGGCAAAACCGGCAATGATCTTGCCCTGATATAATCTTCTGATCTTGCGTGTAGAGTGCTTGAGGATGGTATTGCCAAGCGTCATCTGGCCATCACTGCCGAGAGCGGCGCTGCCATCTCTCAAAACGCCCAGAACGGTTGTCGAACGGATCTGGGGTCTTTGCTGGTTCTTCATCAATTAAAATATTTTTTTTCTTAGCCTTGCAACTGGAATTTGCATTTGTTCCCGGTATTTTGCAACCGTTCGACGGGCGATATGCACGCCACGTTTCGTCAGAAGTTCCGTAAGGGCATCGTCGCCGAGTGGACGGTTCTCATCCTCAAGACGGATAAATTCAGCAATATACTGACGGATAATCTTGCTCGACAGGTCCTCGCCCTCCTCCATAGAGAGCCCCCCGCTGAAGAAATACTTAAGCTCAAACACCCCGAAGCAGGTCTGCACATACTTGCCGTTGACCGCCCTGCTTATAGTCGAAATATCGAGCGCCGTCTCGGCAGCGAGCGTCTTCATGCCGAGTGGCACCACAAACTCCGGACCGGAAACAAAAAATGCGTACTGGTGCTTCATGAGCGCCTCGATGACCTTCATGAGTGTCTGGCGACGGGTCTCAATGGCACTGGTGAACTCCTTTGCCCTCTGCAGGTTCTGACGGATGAACTGCTTGTCCTCCTTCGGCCCCTTCCGGTCCTTCAGAAGATCCTGATAGCGGTCAGTAACCCTTACCGAAAGCGTACTCCTGTCGTTGAGCACCGCCGTCAGAGCACCGTTTTCATAGGTCACAATAAAATCGGGAGTGATGTAGTGGCCCCCTTCGTCATGGAAAATTCCAGGATGGGGGTCAAGATTGGTAAGCGCCGACACCGCCGTCTCGACACAGTCCGCAGACTCCGGGATTTTTTTCAGCAGGCGGTCATAACGCCGGTGAAGAAAATCATCGAAATGGTCCTGAAGAATGACGACCGCAGTCTGAAAGGCCTTGGGTGCAAACCGGCTCTCGGAGGCCTGAAGCTGCACGAGCAGCCGTTCACGAAGGTCCCTGGCCGCGACTCCGGGCGGATCGAGAAAGAGTATCTTTCGAAGCACACGCTTCACCTCGCTTTCGCTGACCTCGAGCCCCTCAAGCTGAAGGCTGTCGATAACAACATCAATGCTCTCTGTAAAATAGCCGTCTGAATCGAGGTTGCCGAGGATTTCGATGGCAATCTGTACCTCCCGCCTCCCTGCGTCCTCATGCAGGGCAAGCTGCTTGAGGAGTGTCTCGTGAAAACTGTCATGCTGAACGGCCTGAAAGAAGCGCTCTTTCGAGCCGCTTTCATAAGCAAAATTAAGGCGCCCCTCGCTATACTCACCAGCAGCAGGAGCGTCGGAACGCTCCTTGAGAGAGCTGCGCGAGAACCGCTCCACCGAATCAAACATCTCCTGATCCCCACTATGATCATGGTCATCAACTATGTCGCCGGCAGTATCCTTGCGCTCTTCGGCAAGCTCAAGAAGAGGGTTCTCCTGCAGCTCTTCATAGATACGCTCCTCAAGATTCACCAGCGGCAACTGCAGCAGCTGGCTGCCGAGAATCTGCTGGGCGGCGAGCAGGGTTTTCTGTTTCTGTTGGAGCTTGATGTCCGGCATCACCTGATAGATGAAGAGTCGAGAAAATTTGTCAGGCTCATGAGCCATTCGTTACCGAATTGTGCCTCAAGAGCACTCCTTACATAATCAATAAGCGGCAGTTGTAGTTCCCCTCCCCTCTTGCGGGCAGAGCGGCACATTGCATGCTGTTCATAAACAAGATAATCCAGACCGAACTTCTTCCTAATCCTGATCGGAAAGAGCCTGCAGGATACCGGCTTGTCAAAACCGCATATTCCCTCGCGAAATGCAATCTCAATTGCACAAAAGGTCACGCCGTCACGCTGAAGGGTAAAAACGCACTCACGAGCCTCAATTGTCCTTGAATAGAGCCGCCCCTGATACTCCTCAACCCCTCCGTGGCGACGCAGATACTTCAGGTTTTTTTCAGGAAGCATCCTCAGCAGCTCTTCAGGGGCATGGCGTAGCGCATCTGCTTCCTCAAGCGATAAGGGCGCACCAAGCTCCCCTTCCACACAGCAGCAACCCTTGCACTCATTGAGATCGCACGAGAAAAAAGCCTCAAGAACATCCTTGTCGAGAAGCACATCTCCAATTGAAACCAGTGACATAACCAGCAGCAGAATAATACTTGAAAATAGACAACGCACCGGCGATACTGGCCGGAGGGCTCCTGCACAAACAATCGCTTCAGACCGTAAAACCTAAAGAAAGTAATCAATGCAGATTGCACTCTGCAACAATGAGATAAAAAAACGCATGGAGGATTGAAAAAGAGAGAAAGCCTGTTACATTCAAGCAGCAGATGGCGTCAACAGAAACTATCGTTTTTCGAGGTTTGCTGCTTAGCCGAATTTTTCATAGCTATAGTACAGTACATTTCAGAGCCTTCCGGCTCATCGACTGAAGAACTGAAACAAGGACACATCATCATGGTCATTATTGACGGGAAAAAAGTATCACTTGAATTGAAGGAAGAACTCAAGGCCAGCGTTGAAGAGTACCGGGCCGCAACGGGCAAGGTACCGGGACTGACGGTCATCATTGTCGGCGAGGATCCAGCCTCCCAGGTCTATGTTCGCAATAAAGCCAAAACCTGCAAAGAGATCGGCATGTACTCCTCGGTCATAGAGCTCCCTGCAGAGACAAGCCAGAAAGAGTTGCTCGACACCATCACCCTCCTGAACAACGATCCGCAGATTCATGGCATTCTTGTCCAGCAGCCACTGCCGAAACAGATTGATGAATTCGCCGTTACGCTTGCCATCGATCCGGCAAAGGATGTCGACGGGTTCCACCCGGAGAACCTCGGACGCCTGGTGATGGGACATCTCGACAAATGCTTCGTAAGCTGTACTCCATACGGCATTCTTGAACTGCTCAGCCGCTACAATATCGAAACCAGAGGCAAGCACTGTGTAGTGGTTGGCCGCAGCAACATCGTCGGCAAACCGATGGCCAACCTCATGCTCCAGAAGCTCGACGCCACCAACTGCACGGTCACCATCTGCCACTCGGCCACAAAAGACATTCCGCACTATACCCGGCAGGCAGATATCCTTATTGCTGCCATCGGCAAGGCGGGATTCATTACCTCCGACATGGTCAAGCCCGGTGCGGTCGTTATCGACGTCGGCATCAACCGCGTAGAGGATGCTTCCACCAAGAGCGGCTACCGTCTGAGAGGAGATGTCGATTACGAAGGGGTTTCGGCTGTCGCCTCCGCAATGACCCCGGTACCCGGTGGTGTCGGACCCATGACCATCGCCATGCTCCTGAAAAACACACTGCACTCTTTCCAGCGCACTCACGCTCTTTGACCGCGATGGCAAAGTCGACAACCCGGTATGTGTGCTCCAACTGCGGCGCCGTCTCCCTGAAATACCAGGGCAAGTGCTTCGAGTGCCAGAGTTGGGGCACACTGCAGGAAACCCGCGTGGAGGCTGCCGAAAAAAAGCGCCAGGATAGCAATCCCGCTCACCGCTCCCTGCTGCAAAACCTCAATGACGCTGCACCAACCGAGTTTCAGCGCACGCTGACCGGTATCGGCGAGCTCGACCGTGTACTCGGCGGCGGCCTTATGCAGGCCTCTGTCGTGCTGGTAGGCGGAGAGCCGGGCATCGGAAAGTCAACCCTCATGCTCCAGCTCGCCCCGAGGCTTGCGCCAGCCAAAGTGCTCTACATCTCCGGAGAGGAGTCGCCGAACCAGATCCGCGAACGCGCACTCCGCCTCTCCATCAAGGCCGACAACCTCTGGCTGATCCCCGAGGTCAAGCTTGAGCGCATCCTTGAGGTCATCGAAGAGGAGAGGCCGGCACTGGTCATCGTCGACTCCATCCAGACAATCTATTCCGAAGAGTACCAGAGTTCCGCCGGAACCATTACCCAGATCAGGGAGTGCGCCGCAATGCTGATCCGGGCCGCCAAGCAGCAGAACGTCATCCTCATGATCATCGGCCACATCACCAAAGAGGGCGCCCTTGCCGGCCCCAAAGCCCTGGAACACATGGTCGACACCGTCCTTCAGTTCGAGGGAGAGGGCTACCAGCGATACAGGATTGTGCGTTCGGTCAAAAACCGCTTCGGCCCAACCAATGAGATCGGTGTCTTCCGCATGGATGAGAGCGGCCTTGAAGAGGTCTCAAACCCCTCGGAGTTCTTCATTTCCGGCCGAAGGACCGATGTTCCGGGAAACTCCATTCTGGCCGCCATCGAGGGTTCGAGAGCCCTTCTGGTAGAGGTGCAGGCACTGGTGACCAAGAGCAACTACTCGATGCCTCAGCGCATCAGCACAGGGTTCGACCTGAAACGAATGTCAATCATCCTTGCCGTGCTTGAAAAAAGGCTCAGGATGGAGACCTGGGGACAGGATGTCTTTGTTAAAATCGCCGGCGGCCTCAAACTGGTCGAGCCGGCCGCAGATCTCGCCATCGCCGCCGCAGTGGCATCGGGGCTCATGAACCGCCCGGTTGACGCCGCGACTGTCTGCTGTGGAGAGATCGGTCTTTCCGGAGAGCTCAGAGCCATAAGCGACAGTGAACGACGCATCAGGGAGGCCTCGCATCTCGGCTTCAAGCGAATCGTGCTGCCCGAAGCAAACACTCGAGAACTCAAGCCATCGCTCAAAAAACTCCCGATCACCATCGCCGGCTTCAAAACACTGCAGGACGCCCTGGCCGAGCTCGATATCTGACTGCACAGCTCCCCTCCGAACAAACTTTTTTTTCGTCGTTTCCCTGAAGAGTTTCTTGACGTATCAGTGAGGACTTTCTTACATTACGTGGCAGGAGAGAGCGCTCTGCTGGAACTCCGTAACCGCCAATAAACGGATATCTCATGATGCGAATTCTTGTTCAGTGGCTGATCAATGCCACTGCCGTCTACGCCACAGCACACATGCTTGAGGGCATTCACATAAAAAGCTACGGCGCCGCAATTCTGGTCGCCCTTGTTCTCGGCCTCGTCAACGCAATTGTCCGGCCGGTGATGGTACTCCTCTCCATTCCCTTCATTATCGTCACGCTCGGCCTTTTCCTTTTTGTCATCAACGCCCTGCTCCTGCAGCTCTCTGCCTCCATCGTTGGCGGCTTCTCCATCGACGGATTCTGGTGGGCCGTTGCCGGATCGGTAGTCATCAGCGCGATCTCATGGCTGCTCGGCGCCCTGTTCAATCTCTGAAATAAACCATTAAGACCTTATTAGCTCCTATGACCATGAAGGGGGAAGCTCAAGCCATTGTCCTGCAGAAAGCCAACAAGCTCAAGCTGCAGAGTGCGCCTTATGATGCCACCGGCCCCGGTGACATTCTGGTAAAAACCATCGCCAGCACCATAACGCCGGGCTTCGACCGGCTGCTGCTCGCCAACAAGCCCGTCTCCAGCAGGGTATTCAAGTACCCGCTTATGCCCGGCAGCGAATCGATCGGCCAGATCATCGAAACCGGGCCTGGTGTAAAGAACCTGCGGCAGGGAGAGTTCGTCTATGCCTTCAAGGGTGACCGATGGACAGGCATTGAGCCCTATTACGGCTGCCATGCCGAGATCATTCCAACCGCCGCTGAGAACGTCTTTGCGCTCAACCGTCCTCCCATCCACCGCGACCTGCTCATCGGGCTGCTTGCCTATGTGATCAGCGCCATAGACAAAGTATCCCCCGGACCCTCAACGAGGGTTCTGCTGCTCGGTCTCGGTTCAGTCGGGCTCATGGTCTCGGAGTATCTTCACTCTCTCGGCTGCCTTCATGTTGATGCGGTCGACCCCTTCAGCATCAGAGGCCAGCTTTCGCACGCCGAGCATATCGCCCTTGACATCAGCGACTTCACTGCGGAGTTCGACAACGCATACGATCTGGTCATCGAAACCACAGGAAGGATCCTGATGATCGAAAAAACCATGCGCATGATGAAACCCCGCGCCACAGTGCTGCTGATGGCCAATTATGAAGTTCTTGGCTATGACTACCGCCTTATTCACCATAAGGAACCGGTGATCGTCTCATCCGCCATCACCGCCATCGACCATATAGCCAGAGCATCCGCCCTGCTTGAATGCGGCGTCCTCGACAGTGAAAAGTTTTTCACCAATGTCTTTCCCGTCTCCCAGTTCGAGCTGGCCTACCGCGTTGCGCTTGACAGCAAGGAGGCCATCAAGACCGTGCTTAGCTGGGTATGAGCACGAAGCATCCTGCCCGGGGCGCCACTGCAGTTCGCCTCTCCGCCATAACCAAAAAGTTCGGCAGCTTTGAAGCCAACAGCAATATTTCGCTCGACATCATGGGGGGCTCCATTCACGCCCTGGTCGGCGAAAACGGAGCCGGAAAAAGTACCCTAACAAAGATCATCTACGGCATCTACCGGCCAACAGAGGGCGATCTCGAAATCCGGGGCAAGAGGGTCCGCTTCGACTCCCCACGCGATGCCATCCGATTGGGAATCGGCATGGTCCACCAGCACTTCATGCTCATACCGGAACTGAGTGTAGCGGAAAATATCATGCTTGGCCATGAAGAGCGCCCCCTCTTCGGCCGCCTCAACATGAGTCAGATCAATGAGCGCATCCGGCGTGACGCCGAAGCCTACGGTCTGGGCATAGAGCCTGAAGCTACGGTCGGAAACCTGAGTGTCGGGCTTCAGCAGCGCGTCGAAATCCTCAAGCTCCTCTTCCGCGACACCTCCATCATGCTCTTCGATGAACCGACGGCCCTCCTCACGCCGCAGGAAACAGAGGAGTTTTTCTCCACACTCCGAAAGCTCTCCCGGAAAGGCAAGACCATTCTACTCATTACCCACAAGCTTGACGAAGTCCTTGCCATCGCTGACACCATCAGCGTTATGAGAAAAGGTGCCCTCACCGGCACCATGGCGGCGGCAACAGTCACCAAGCCTGAACTCGCCCGCATGATGGTCGGGCGAAGCGTCCTTCTCCGTGTCAATAATCCCCCTGCAAACCCCGGCGAAATTGTCCTTGACCTCCGCAACCTCTCTTATCGTACACCCGGCAACGAAGAGAGCGTCCGCAACCTTTCGCTGAACATCAGGGCCGGGGAGATCTACGGGATTGCCGGAGTCGAAGGCAACGGGCAGAGTGAACTTCTCCAGGCGCTCTGGGGGCTTTCAGCAGCAGGCACCATCATCCGGGGAGAGGCTCTGCTCCAGGGAGAACCGATGAGAGGAAAGAGCCCCCGAGAGATTGCCGCAATGGGGGTATCCTTCGTGCCCGAAGACCGTCTGCGCCACGCCGTCATCAGAGAGTTCCCCCTCACTGAAAACCTCATTTTCGGTCGCCATCATGAGAGCGCCTTCCACCGCCGGATAGGTTTCGACGGTGCCGCTCTCGGCAATTTTGCCGGAAGGGTAATTGCCGACTATGACATCAAGTGCGACAATCCGGCTACCCAGCCACTCTCGTCACTCTCGGGAGGCAATCAGCAGAAGCTGGTTACCGCACGCGAACTCACCCGGCCAGCCATCAAGCTCCTGATTCTCGCTCAACCGACCCGGGGAGTCGACATCGGCTCAATCGAGACAATACACCGCAAAATCATTGAGGCGCGCCTTGAGGGCATGGCGATACTGCTCGTCTCAAGCGAGCTGGATGAGATTGTCGCCCTCTCAACCAGGATCGGCTGCATCTACCGGGGAGAGATCCGCCACGAATTCAGCCGCGATGAGACCGAGCAGAAACGGCTCTCTGAACAGGATTTTCTGAAAGAGATCGGCCTTCACATCACCTGAACATCTCCCTCTGGCTGAACAATGGAAAAAAAGAGCTCCGCCATAGTTACTCCCCTGCTGTCGATTCTCTCGGCACTCCTCTTCAGCGCCTTCATTATCGCCCTCACCGGAAGAGATCCTGTGATGATTTTCGGTAAAATGACAGCTGCCACCTTCGCCTCGCCCTACGGATCAGGGCAGGTTATCTTCAGAATGACGACCCTTATACTGGCGGGCCTCGCCGTAGCACTCCCCTTTCAGGCAAGGCTCTTCAATGTCGGCGGCGAGGGGCAGCTCCAGATGGGCGCCTTTGCGGCAGCAGTGACAGGCGCAATGCTTTCGCCTGACCTGCCGGCCCCTCTCTCAGTTCCTCTGACACTCTTTGCGGCTATGGCGGCCGGAGCCTTATGGGCGCTTCTGGCGGGAGTGCTCAAAATGCGATACGCCGTCAACGAAGTGATCTCGACCATCATGCTGAACTTTATTGCACAGGCGATAACTGGATATCTCCTCACCTACCATTTCGCGCTCCCCTCTACCGTCCGGACCGCTCCGGTTATTGCCTCCGCGACGCTTCCGACCCTCAGCGCCCTCTTCGGATGGTTCAAGAGTTCACCGGCAAACATCAGTATCCTGATCTCTCTGGGCGCCGCTCTGCTCCTCCAGGTGATGCTCTACCATTCAAGAGCAGGATACGAGCTCAGGGCATCGGGTCTTCAGCCCGATGCGGCAAGGTACGGAGGAATCAACCAGGAACGCCACACGCTCGGGGCGATGGCGGGGGGCGGCGCTCTTGCGGGACTCGGAGCGGCAAACCTTGTGCTTGGTTACCGGCACTGCTATGAGGCATCAATGACCGGCGGGATCGGCTTCACTGGCATTGCCGTTGCCCTGCTTGCGAGGGCCCGTCCCCTCCGGGCCATTCTTGCCGCACTCTTCTTCGGATTTCTTGAATACGGCGGACTGTCGGTCAACGCCTATGTTCCGAAAGATATCTTCATGATTATCGAAGCCGCGACCATTATCATCTTCATTGCATACGGTGCCGGCGCAAAACCGTAATGGAAAAATTAAATTTTGGCAAGAAGCCGGAAAAAGAGATGAATCAGACTATTCAGATGTAAAAAATCGCGATTCATGTCACCTTGAATCATGAATATTTTTTATCTTCATTATTATAAACTGTTTACTTGAACCTTTGACAAAATAGACCCGGAAAACAATGGCTAAAAAAACCACTGAAAAGGCGGCCGCAGAGAAAGCACCTGCCAAGAAGGCAGTTGCTACAGCTAAACCGGTAAAGGAATCCACGGCCGAAGCTGCAAAGCCGGCAAAGAAAGCCGCCACAAACAAGCCTGCGAAAGCGGCTGAAGCGAAACCTGTAAAAGCCAAATCGGCCACAAAGAGCAAAAAAGCTTCAGAAGCCAGTGCCCCTGCTGCAAGCGAAGAGCATATCAGGATCGCTGCATATTACCGCTGGGAACAGAGAGGCCGTCAGCATGGTTCCCATAATGAAGACTGGATTGAAGCGGAAGATTCACTTACGGACTGAACCGCAAACGCCCTTGCAAAAAAAGGCCACTCTTTTTGGGAGTGGCTTTTTTTTTGCAAGGGATCTCATCACTTGTTATGGCTAAAAAATACATTACCACCCTCTGGGGATCAATTTCGATTCTGTTTGCCGGCCTCTGGTTTGTCATCCGCATCATTCTGGAGTATTTCGGCATTATCAGCGACGGAAATGACCGAACAACCGGCATCAAGGGGCTTCGCGAGGAGTATAAAAAAGCAAACTACCGGTAAGGGCGCTCTCCAGAACGGCTACTGACTCCAGTCACCCGCTTCATCACCCTTTGGCGCAAGCGGATTTGGAGGATTGAGCTGAGAGTCCCGCTGCTTCTGGAAGTTTTTCACCAGTTTGCCAACAACCGGGACCCCGACAGCGGTTGTAACCGCAGCTGTAGCAAGAGCACCGAGCCCCAATCCGCCAACAACCAGCGTGGCAATCGCCCCCAGAGCCAAAGGAGCGCCAATCAGGGGCACAATCATTGCTCCGCTTTTAACCCCTTTTTCTATATCGGGATCCACCTTGACATTTTCCTGAGACATTGCTGTTTGTGGTTACTTGATTAATAAAGGGGCCTCTGATGTGATTTTTTCAGTTTCCTTATTTGCAGTTGCAGTTGCAGTTGCAGTTGCAGCCAAAAATGCAGATTTCGCTACCGGCAACATCTCGCCAAGTGCCTTGCCGGAACTCTTCAGAAGGTTTCTTCCTTTTGGACCTATGGCAGCACCGGCAATCGCAACACCTATACCGCCTGCAACAACACCGACAAAAGCGTGCAGTGCCAATGGGGCTGCAAGCAAAGGGAGAATCTTCACAACGCCCGGCATTGCACCAGGTGCTTTCTTGGGATTTGCTGCAGGAGCAGTTGAAATTTCTTCGGCCATAGCTTACGCTCTTTCAGTTTTCAAGCACTATCTCGTTACTGCCATTCCACGTTAAATAGTAAGAAGTTCCGGCACCACTTCCAAGCGGTTACTGCTATTCGGGCGCAGAGGTCACGACCGTCAACTCAACCGGCTGGCCAGGGGAGACGTAGCTGCTGACTGCAGGCTTCTGGCTGATGACCGTGTTGGGAATAAGAATGGCTGAATATTCGGTCGTCACCTTGCCGGTAACAAGACCAGCGCCGGCTATGGCCTGCCTGGCCTGAGAGAGGGACTTGCCGAGAAGGTCGGGAACAATGACCTTTTTGGAGCCTTCTGAAGACTCCTGGAAACGACCTACAATGATGGATACCACCGAGCCGGCGGTGACGACGGTCTGTGGAGGAATAGACTGGCTCAGCACCTTTCCGTCATCCTCCTGCCTTGTTACCGGGCTCTGCTGGACGCTCTGAAGCGTCAGCTCAAGACGTGCCGTCGACTGACGGGCATCCATTTCCGGACGACCGAGCAGGTCAGGCATCGAAAAGGTCGGCTTGTCCCTCCGGTTGAGCACCAGATAGACATTTCTGCCGGGCTTTACCTCCATTCCGGCTCCCGGCATCTGCGAAAGCACAACATTGGAATCAACATTACTGATATACTTGACATAGTAGCTTTTGCGAGCCTCCAGTCCGGAGTGCCGCAATCTGCGTTCTGCGTCATCATACTTCATGGTGGTGACATCGGGAACGACCCTGACGCTTCCCTGAGATATGTACAAAGGCATGACAATCTTGTCGATGATAAGAATGACGCCTAAAAGCAACAGAGCGATCACAATCGCTTTTTTCTTCATCTCCATAGAGTAACCGGTTTATTCTCTTCCCTTGTTCCCTGAGGGGCCTAACTCTGCCGCTTCATGACAAAGTCCACAAGCTGCAGCAGCGAGGTTTTTGCAGGGCTGTCGGCAAAAGAGGCGAGCGATGCCACCGCTTTTTCCGCAAAACCCTCAGCAACCTTGGCCGCATAATCATATCCCCCTTTCTCTCTGACAAAGGCCATGACCTCTGAGCGTCTGATTGCCCTCTTTGCGGAGCTCTTCAGAATGGAGCGAATCGTTTTCTGCTCGGAAGCGGGTGCATGAAGAAGGGCATAGATCAACGGCAGGGTAATTTTCTTGTCCCTGATGTCAATACCAAGCTCTTTGCCGGTTTTTTTTTCGTCCCCGGTATAATCGAGCAGATCATCCCGGATCTGGAAGGCAAGACCAAGGTACTCTCCGTAACTTTTCAGGCAGGCAACCATGCGTTCGTCAGCGGTAGCACTTAGGGCGCCCATGGCACAAGCAGAGGAGATCAGAGAGGCTGTCTTGTCTGAAATGACGCTCAAATAATCCGCTTCCGAGATATCGAGACTGCGCGTTTTCTGGATCTGGAGCATCTCACCCTCGCTCATACGGCGAACCGCTTCCGATACCAGATGCAGAAACCCGTAGTCCTTGTGCTCAAGAGAGTAGAGAAGTCCCCTGGAAAGCAGATAGTCACCGATAAGCACCGATATCTTGTTCTTCCACAAAGCGTTGATAGAGGCGATCCCACGCCTCATCTCCGCACCGTCAACAACATCGTCATGAATCAGTGTTGCGGAGTGGAGCAGCTCGACCATGATGGCCGCGCGGTAGCTCGAATCGTTCACGCCCCCGCAAAGCTTGGCTGCAAGCAGCACAAGAGCCGGACGTATCTGTTTTCCCTGCTGGCGGAGCACATACCGGGTAACCTTGTCGACAAGCGTATTCTGGGAGTGAAGCACCGCTTTGTAGCGCTGCTGAAACACCTGGACTTCATCGGCTACCGATATGGTAACATCCTTGATATTCACCAATTCCCCGGACTTTAACATGATGAGCTACCCTCATGGTGAGGCTCTTGAAAACTGGCAGCTTCCTGAATTACCGGAGAAGTCGCAAAACGAGCGCGTCAGGAACCCCGATGAAGCTTCCTGAAGGGAAGATACGTAACGAAGGTGTAACCCTGAAATTCTATCTGATTGATAATTGAACTGTTAATCCCCTCAGTGATCGAACAATGGCCGAACAGTAACCGAAAAAAGATTTTCTTGGCCGCAACCATCTTAGTTGCTATGTTTTGGGATCGAAATTCTCCCCATCCATGCATTTGCCTTTCAAACCGCACTAATGACAGAGGAAAACCGCTCAACACCCCCTCCGGAGAGTCCGGAAAAAGCAACAGAACGCCTGCATGAACAGAGCGCGGAAGCCGTGGCGCCACTCACCGGCGACCCCCACTTTGCTGCTCTTGACAGCGCAGCTGGAGAGACGGAGTCAGAAAACAGCATGGGTGTCATGGGCCACCTCGAGGAGATCCGTTCACGCCTCATCAAGTCCGCAGTTGCGCTGCTCCTCGTCACCTCCATCTGCGCCATGCAGGCCGACTTCCTCGTCAATGAGGTGCTTATCGGCCCCTTGACGCGAAGCAGCAAGGGCCTTGTACTGCAGAACCTTGTCCCCTACGGGCAGCTCACGCTCTACTTCCAGGCCGTCTTTTTTTCCGGATTTGTCATCTCGTTTCCCTTCCTGGCATGGCAGTTATGGCAGTTTGTGGCTCCTGGGCTGCATGATCATGAACGCAAAGCCGGCCGCTTTGCAATCCTCTTCATCTCCCTCTGTTTTTTTGCCGGACTGGCCTTCGGCTATTTCGTCTTCCTGCCCGTCACGCTCCAGTTTTTTGCAGGCTTCGGCACACCCCTGATCAAAAACAACATCTCGGTACAGGACTATGTCAGCTTCTTTATCGGCGCGCTCCTAACCGCCGGTCTGGTTTTCGAACTCCCCTTTATCTCCTATGTGCTCTCGGAAATAGGGCTGCTCACTCCGGCCTTCATGCGCTTCTACCGCAAGCATGCCATCGTCGCCCTCCTGATCGTGGCGGCTGTGGTAACCCCTTCGACCGATATCTTCACCCAGATGGTTATCGGCCTGCCGATGATCCTGCTCTATGAGATCAGCATCTGGATTTCAGCCCATGTGAACCGCCGCAAAAACGCACTGAAGCAATGATGGAATTAGTACCGGGACAATCACGGGTCATTGAAGTTGCCCCGCCTGGCACGACACTGAGAGGAAATCCGCTCGGAGACCCTGCCGAACGTCGTGTGCCCGTTTTTTTGCCCCCTTCCTACGACGGCCGCAGAGCGTTCCCGGTCATCTATCTTCTGGCTGGCTTCGCATCCACGGGCAGAAGCTTCCTGAACTACAGCTTCGGCCGGCCGAGCGTTCCCGAAATGGCTGAAGCGATGATGGCTGAGGGCAGCATGGCGGAAACGATCATTGTCATGCCGGACTGCATGACAGGGTACGGGGGGTCGCAGTATGTCGATTCAGCGGCAACCGGGCGTTATGAGAGCTACCTTCTCGATGAGCTGATCCCCTTCATTGATGGCACCCTCTGCACTCTCGGCGACCGCCCTCACAGGGCTGTTGCCGGAAAGTCATCGGGCGGTTTCGGTGCCCTGCGTCTCGCGATGCGCCGACCAGAGCTCTTTTCTGCGGTGGCTTGTCACAGCGGAGACATGGGCTTCGAACTCTGCTACAAGCCGAACTTCCCTGCTGCCGCAAAAGTCCTTGCCGGTTATGATGGAGATATCCGCGCATTTCTTGCCGCTTACCAGAGCGCGCTGAAAAAACCGCAGAGAGAGTTTCCTCTCCTCGACATCGTCGCAATGTCCGCCGCTTACTCGCCCGATCCAGAGGGAGATGCTCCCGGAAACGTAAGGCTTCCCTTCAATCCACGCACCTGCCAAACACTTGAAGCGGTATGGCAGGAGTGGCTTGGTTTCGACCCCGTCATGATGATCGAAGAGGAGCGATATCAGGAGGCGCTGCGCTCGCTCGAACTGCTCTTTCTCGACTGTGGCACCCTTGACGAGTACAACCTTCAGTTCAGCAACAGAATCTTTTCGGCAAAGGCGGAGCGCTTCGGGATTGCCCACCGCTACGAGGAGTTCATGGACACACACAGCGACACCGCCTACCGCTACCGGGTCTCGCTGCCGGCTCTCTCAGCGGCTATCTCGGGGTGAGGCAGCCGCAAGAAGCAGCTTTTCAAAAAGCTCCCGACCCTCCGTTTGCAGCTCCTGGAAGGTGCCATTGTTGAAAATCACATAATCGGCCCTCTCGATGAGCCTCTCTTGAGGCCACTGTGTGGCAATGCGGCGCATCACCTCGTCACGGCTGCCCAGCCCCTTCTCCACTGCCCGCTGAACCCTCAGCTCCATATCAGCCGCAACCACCACCACTGCATCGAGCTGCCGGCTTCCACCGGACTCAAAAAGAATGGCCGCCTCCTTGAGAAGAATTTTCACTCCCTCCCGTTCAGCATCAAGGACCGCACGCTCAAACGCGGTGAAGACCTTCGGATGGATAAGCCGGTTGAGTTCTTCAAGCTTTTCAGCAGAGGAGAATACCGCTGAGGCGACTGCTTTCCTGTCGAGCACCGGTTTGCCAGATTCGCCGCAGGAGTAGACCGCAGCACCAAAAAGCAGCTTGATCCCCTCGATCACCTCAGGGTCGTGAAGCTGCAGCTCCTTAGCCACCCGGTCGGCTTCGAAGAGCGCACATCCCATGCCGGCAAGAATGGTACAGAGGCTCGATTTTCCGCTACCAAGCCCACCGGTCACGCCGACAAGAAAAGGGTGATTGTGCTTCATCGGCCCGATGCAGTTTTCTTCCGGATGTTCTCTCTGACCAGCAGGAGCACTGCACGCCAGCGTTCGGGATTCGCTCTGTATGCAGTGATCTTGACATTGAAACGCTCGCGGGTAAGGTAGTGACCCGCAAGGAGCGTATCGAGCTCGGCAGTTGCGGGAGTGGCGGGCTTAAGGCCTTCATCTCCCTCTGTCACGCCGGATTCGAGCAGATAATCGCTGTAAAATCCTGCAAAGCGGACATCGTCCTGGTCGAGAACCGATGAACTGTTCGGGTTACAGCCCGTGAGAGCCAGGGCGAAAACAAGAGCGAAAAGAGATTTTCGGATTGCATCATGCAACTTCATTTGCCGGCAACTCCTTTATTGATATTTTCTTAAAATACCTGTTCATGAAAGAATTTTTCGGATTCAAGAAACTTAATCCATGAATCGTAAGTTTAATCATTTCATCATTCATTTTATTCTCCTGAACAATCCTCATACAATCTATAACTGAAAACACATCATGGCTTACCAGCAACCAGCCCTTCCATACGCAGAAACCGCTCTGGAACCTTATATTTCCGCAAAAACTCTCGGGTTTCATTACGGAAAACACCACGCGACCTACATCACCAACTACAACAACCTTGTCGCAGGCACCCCGCTTGATGCCCTCAGCATTGAAGAGGTCATTGCCCAGAGTGCAGCGGATCCGCAGAAGGTGGGGATCTTCAACAACGGCGCACAGGCATGGAATCACTCCTTTTACTGGAACAGCCTCAAGCCGAACGGCGGCGGTGAACCATCCGGAGAGCTTGCAGCAAAAATCACACAGGACTTCGGCAGCTTCGACAAATTCAAGGAGGAGCTCAAGAGTGCCGCCGCCACACAGTTCGGCAGCGGATGGGCATGGCTTGTGCTCGACGGTGACACCCTGAAGGTTGTCAAGACCGGCAACGCCCAGACGCCCGCAACAAGCGGCCAGAAACCCCTTCTGACCGTCGATGTGTGGGAGCACGCCTACTATCTCGACTACCAGAACCGCAGGCCGGATTATGTTGCGACCATCATCGACAATCTCCTGAACTGGGAGTTTGCCGCACAGAACTTCAGCGCCGCGAAATAGTTCCAGACTGGCTCATCTTGGCAGGACGCTCCGGGAGTCTCCTGCCAGGAATTGAGCATGCTCGCCCATCTCACCACCACTTTCCGTCACTCGCATTACATCCAGGGAAGAGTCTCAGCATCATCAAGGTTGAACACCCTTGCCCTTTTCGGAATTTCAAACCGGCTCGAAAGAACCCCCTTGTTGAACACCCGCTCGTCGTAGGCGATCACCAGCTGATGGCCCGCAGCACCTTCTACTTCGGTATTGTAGAGCAACATCTCAATCTCTTTGGGTACCAGAGCAGTGTGCCCCGCCACCAGAAGACGTTCAAAGCTCCTGAAATGGAGCTCGGTTACTGTTTTGCCCTGGCGGTTTTTCAACAGAAGGGCGGTAAGGGTCCTTTGAACAGGGTCTACAACAAGCTCTTTAGTGCCGTTCGGGAGTTCAACGGTAAAGAGGAGCTGGCCGCCCCCCCTCTTCACTGAACGGATGGCACTTTCCGGTTCAGGAGTGCTCACCGCCCCCAGAAGGGCCTCGGTAAGCATTTTGTAGCCGGAGTTCACCCCGATGATTTTCTCCAGATTCCGATCGTTGTTGCTGCCCAGGAAAAGGTTGTTGTTGAGCATATCGTGCACATAGAGGGAGTCGCGGCTGAAAAACATGTCTGCCACCGGCCAACCGAGAATGCCGTAGCTGACAATCATGCGAGCCTCACGGCCACGATTTACCCTGATGTTGCAGTATACTCGCTTCTGACGTTTAGGGGTCTTGATCCAGACATCGGCGTAACCATCAACCGTTTCAATATATGGCAAGGCCGCTGCCACTTCACGGTAGAGCGCCGCATGCTCGGTAATCATCGCCGTCTGTTCGAGAGGCAACTCAACCCTACCCGCCGTCCGAAACTCTGAACACCCGGTGCCCAACAGAAGCAGCACAACCCCCCACAAAACCACTCCCTTGCTTCTCATCACTCCATCCCTTTAAGTTTCTCTCTCTATCAAAAGACAATCATCGATAAGCTGAGCGGCTAAAGGCCCCCCCAAAGAGAGGACTCTCTCTCCAAAATCCATTAAAGTGCTGCCTTTAATTGTTAAGTTTAATGTATAATGCAGCGCAATACAAAACCACAAGCCATTTTTCAGCCCATGCACTCCCTTTATCTCAAGCCCAAAGAACACCACAGAATACAGAAAGGCCACCTCTGGGTGTTCAGCAACGAACTTGAAAACGTTCCTCGCGATATAGCCGCCGGTGAAACCGTAAAGCTCTTTACTCATGACAAGAAATTCATGGGCGTCGGCTTTTTTAACCCGAATTCGCTTATCTCTTTCAGGCTCCTCTCCCGTCAGGATGAGGAGATCGACCGGGATTTTTTCATGAAACGGTTTTTTGAAGCGCTCAAGCTGCGCGACAAGATCTACAGCCCGGAAGAGACCAACGCCTACCGGCTCGTCCATGGAGAGTCGGACGGCCTTCCCGGACTCATCGTGGACCGCTTCAACGAGGGGCTGGTCCTGCAGGCCTTCTCGGCCGGCATGGACCGCCACATCCCGCTGATCAGTGAAGTCCTGCAGGAGATGCTGCATCCGGAGGCCATCGTCGTGCGCAATGAGTCACTCCTGCGTGAACTCGAGGGGCTGACACTCCACAAGAGTATTGTTTTTGGCGAGAGGCCAGGGACACTCCAGACCATCCACGACGCAGGTATTTCCTTTGAAGTAGACCTCCTTGAGGGACAGAAAACCGGTTTCTTCCTCG
This sequence comes from uncultured Chlorobiaceae bacterium, assembly GCA_903824045.1. Taxonomy (GTDB): domain Bacteria; phylum Bacteroidota; class Chlorobiia; order Chlorobiales; family Chlorobiaceae; genus Chlorobium. The sequence continues at coordinate 18,841 of CAIJVD010000005.1, read as the reverse complement.
ACCAGCGCGAAAACCGCAGAGTTATCCGGAGGTTTGCCGAAGGAGCTGAGGTGCTTGACGTCTTCACCAATGACGGCGGATTCGCCCTCAACGCACTTCAGGGAGGAGCAAAGTCGGCCATTCTGGTCGATGCATCTCAGGAAGCGCTTCAGCGGGCCGACCGCAACGCACGCCTGAACAATTTCACAGAGTACAGTCTTGTTGCCGCCGATGCCTTCGACATGCTTGAACAGATGAATGAGGCCAAAGAGTCTTTCGATCTGGTCATTCTCGATCCCCCGAGCTTCACCAAAAGCCGCAAAAACCTCCCCGGAGCACTGAAGGGATACAAGAGGCTCAACAAGCTCGGCATGCAGCTTGTCAAAAACGGCGGATTTCTGGCCACAGCCTCATGCAGCCACCATGTTTCAGAAGAGGACTTCCTGCAGACCGTCCACCAGGCAGCGCTCTCGGCCGGATGCCAGCTCCGCCTTATCCATAAAAACTCTCAGCCCTTTGATCACCCGGTGCTGCTCTCCATGCCGGAAACAGGCTACCTGAAGTTCGCCTGCTTCTATCTGACCCGCTGAAGAAAGCTCGGTGCAGCCAAACCAGGTAAGGCGCCTTGATTCTAAACGTAAAAACCGGCTCGAAGGCCGGTTTTTTACGTTAACACTATTTGTTACCCGAAAGCGTGCAATTAAAAGAGGGTCGATTTCGACTCCACCCTGAAATCCTCAAGCTTTCCGCCAGCTGCTTCAACAGCCTTAACCCATGCAGGTTTCGGGCCACGTCCGCTATAGGTCTCGGCATCAGACTTTCTGTACCGAACAGTAGGAGCTGCCTTTGGTCCTGCTTTGGCAGCCTTGCCTTTCTTTCCAAGCTCTTCGGCAGTAATGCCGTACTGAGCCATCTTCTCTCTGAGTTCAGCAATCACCGTTTTGCGCTCTTTGCTGACAAGCTGTTTTGCCTGCTTCTCAAGCTCGGCAATCTGATTTTTGATATCCGCAAGTGTTGACATAAGACTCTCCGCGATCGTATCGTTTAATAAAGAATTCAATTACTTATTTACGAAGGTATAAAATAAATCATTAATTCAGTAATAGTTTTTTCTTTTCACTTCCACCTCTTTTCTTTTACCACTCTTTCTCCGGAAAAGAAACCTGATCCCAGGCAAAACAAAGCGATAGAGCAATAGAGTAAAACCGATTTTTCAAGGTGAGATAAAAAGAATCTGTCGAATAAACAGATGCGTTTGAGGCCGTGAGCGGTTGGTGCATCTCAACTTGCAAGAACAATCAGAAATAGATTTTTATCTCCCGCAATAAACTCACTGCCATCGTGTTTCAGCTATATCACCAAATAAAAAATCCGAAGGCTTATGGCAATGTGAAATCCTGGAAATCGATATCGGATGCAGAGAGAAAGTACAGGGTTCCATTTCGATATCGAGATTTACCTTACAGTTGACACTCGAAATCAATACTGCAGAAAGCGGGAAGTTTTGGCGCAGCTGAACCTCGCGAATGCTCTCTTTCAGCTGTGAATCGGACAAAAGAAACTCCGCACTCCTAAAACCTGTGAATTCCAAGGGCATAGATGCCTTGCCGGGCTGAATAGTATAGGTGTTTGTGAGCTAAACTGACCAGAAAAAAGAATCAACAACAGAGTCAAATGCGCTGGTTTAACAAGGCTAAACTTTGAACTTGAATTTCATGGTACATGTCATAGCCCCATTGGAATCCCGATAAGGAAACTTAGCTCCTTGTTATGGGAAAAATCCCGTTAATCACAGGTTTTTGTCGAGAATACGCCAACTCCTTTCAAGACCTGGAAGATGTTTTCGCAATATTTCTGCATCCAGCAAACCCAGAAGTTCAAAGGATATTTTCCTTTTTTCATAGGGAGCAGTGCAGTTACGGGTAGCATGTTTAAGAAGGTCAAACAGCTTTTTGCGGTTTTTGCTTTCGAGGTCGTGAGAATCCCGAGAACAAGACGGATAGAGCGCAGAAATCGGAGCGTACGCTTAGTCCATGAGGATTCCGAACACCACCCAACGAAGTAATCGGTTTTCGGAACAAATTACATAGAGGCGCCCATGACTATTGCGTCAGGTTATCTATTTGGCGAAATATACGCATAATACGATACCCTTTCATGCAAATCAGGATCGTCGGGCAGGCTCAAGTCAACGCTTAAGTTAAGGAGAACCTGGAAAAGCAGCTCTTCCGGAAATCTATTATACCTGCCCTTTCACGAATAACGAATACTTGGGAATTGTTCACTCAGAGCTAACACTGAATAAAATCTTGCGAAAATGTATCTCGATCAGACTCAGTCAGAAGGCTCTCTTCTTATTTCGGGGAATGCTTTGACAAGGTCGTAAACCTCCTGCCATGACTCTGCCCTCGGCCTCTGAACATGGCGATTGGTGCTGTTGGCAAAGCAGATGGTATAGAGCCCGTTCTCCCTTAACTGGGTGATATTGTCGGCGGTATCCTCGACATAGATATCTGCACCAACCTGCTCCTTCTCCTTCATAAAGCAGAGATCCCAGTATGGTATGCCATGGCTGTCGAGCCAATCGACGGTCTGCTGAACTGCTGAGGCATGAAAGTAGTGAATGAAGAGACGGTGGGTGATGATGCGGATCCTGTACCCCTCATCGGAGAGCATGCGGAGGTATTTGCGGGCCCCGGGAATCATCGGCATGGTCTTGAAAAGCTCCCGCTGGGTAACGGCAAACCGGTGAAGGCTTTCGTACTGGCTTTTTCCACTCACCCCCCACTCCGATAGGCCGTAGGAGACCTCCTCCGTAAGATCGTCGAGCGGGCACTCGAACCACTCTGAGGCGATCTGGCGCATGCGTCCATAAAAATCTGCGCAGACCCCGTCAAGATCGACGCCTATAACCGTTTTGGGCTTTTCCTTCATTGCTGCATGATCGTGGGGTTGCCGCTCCTCTTAAAACGCCCGGTCAAAAGCCCGGCGGTGCTTGAGTGTTATCTCATGCTCTTCGCCGAGAAAACGAAAGATCGAAATACATGCTTTGCGTGAGCCATCGTCATCATAGTCGCGGTTACGCCTCAGCACACCGATAAAACCCTCGAGAGCGCCATCGAAATGCTCCTCTCTGAGCAGCCGGATAGCGGCAGCGTAGTCCGTTCTGACCTCACCAAGAGAGAGGCGCTCAGGATCGAGAGCCAGAAGCCGCCCGAGTGATCGTACCGTCTCTGAGAACTGGGCATACTCCGGTTCGATTTCGAACTGCTGGCTTAGGCGGATTGCATCCTCCGGATGGGTAAAAAGCCGCATTCGAACCAGCAGTGCCAAGGCTTTCAGGTTATCCGGCTCATTGTGCAGCACTCCCTCGAGCAGTGAGGTTGCCATGACCGGATTGCCCTCACTCATGCACTCCGAGGCAAGCGTGATCTCCTTTTCATAGGGGCTCGGAATATGCTTTTTCAGCCACTCGGCAAGCTGATGTTCCGGCAGGGCTCCTGAAAACTCGTGCAGCACATGGCCTTTCACAAAAAGCTTGACATTCGGAATACTCTTGACCTTGTAGCGGGCAGCAAGTTCGGGATGCTCCTCGGTATTGATCTTGACAAGCTTCCATCGGTCGCCGGCCTTTTCGGCAAGCTTTTCGAGAAGCGGAGTGAGCATGCGGCAAGGAGCGCACCACTCAGCCCAGAAGTCGACAAGAACGGGAAACTCATGGCTCGGCTCGAGCACATCGCACTGAAAATCAAACAGCGGTTCGACACTCATAGGATTGCATTGATTGTATTTCTTGTGGTAACTGATTCAACTGGCCGTGGCGCACCCTGCAAATGTTTCAGGAGACCCGAAACACTCTCTTCGACGCCGAGCGCCCCTTCAAAGCGCTGGACCCTGGTGAGGCGGTTGGGCACAACCAGACAGGCAATACCGGCGGCAACCGCCGACTGAAAGCCACGCAGGGAGTCCTCAACGGCAAGAGCGGCCCCGGGAGCAACGCCAAGCCGTTCGAGCGCCTTCAGGTAGGGTTCGGGATGGGGTTTGGGTTTTTCAACATCGTCATCGGTAACGATCACCTCAAAATAATCGAGCAGACCGGTCTGGCTGTGCATGATATGGATCTGGCTCCGGGCACTCCCCGTCACCATGGCGAACCTGAACGTGCCTGAAAGTGCTTCGAAGGTCTCCCTGACATCGGGCCGCACCGCCACATTCCGGCTAATTCGCTCAAGGTAGTCGCAGTTTCGCCTCTCAAGAAGCGGAGAGACAAGAGCCGGGTCCATGCCGAGTCTGGCGGCAATCTGCCTGCTTGAGAGCGCGTTGCCAAGATACTCGGCCGACCAGAACGCTTCGGTCAGCTCTATGCCGCAATCGGAAAAACGTTCTCTGGTCAGATCAAAAAAAACCGACTCGGTATCGAGCAGAAGGCCGTCATTGTCCCAAAGGATCGCCTCGATCATGATGAACTCCTATTTCTGAAGCTCTGAGGACGCCCTGCGAATATAGTCGGTGGCATCCTCAAGATGCTTCAGGGCCTGGCGTATCTCATAATCATCGTCGGCATCATCCTTCGCCCTCTGCAGGCGCTTGCGGGCATCCTCGATAGCATCAAGAGCAAGCTGCAATGTGGAACCTGTGGACATGGCACTCTCCTTTTCTGGTTGTGGTATGGCGCGCGCAGCGACTACCTCAATGTAGCACCATTTGGCGAAAAGTGGTAATGCGGAAGTTACCAGAAAATGGGGGCAGAAAGACAAGAAGATAGGGATATGTTGCAGCTTAGGCCTCCTGCCTCCTTTCGCTGTCGAGCACCTCACGTACCCGTTTGGAGAGATCGATGCGGGTAAACGGCTTGAGCAGAAACCCTGCCCCCTCTTCAAGCATGCACTCACCTCTCAACACATCTCCGGGGTAACCGGACATGAAGAGTATTTTAAGGTCGGGTATTTTTGCGGCAAGCCGCAGGGAGAGCTCTTTTCCGTTCATGGCGGCCATAACAATATCGGTCAACAGAAGATCAATGCTGCCTCTAAAGGCCTCGACAGCACACTCTGCTTCCGCTCCGCTTTGCGCACTCAGAACCCGATACCCGAAGCTCTCAAGAAACCTCCGGGTGATAGTAAGAACAAGCGGTTCATCATCGACAAGAAGAATTGTTTCGCTGCCGCGGCAGAACCTGTCGGCTGTTGCAACTGGAGGTTCCAGAGCAGCGCGATCTTCGCTTCTCAACAGAATGTACGGGAGGGTTGGCCGCTCTCTGAACTCCTGCTCCCTGTTCCTGCGGAGTTCGACAATGCTTTGTGATCGATTATTTTCGCATTCCATAACCAGCGTTCCTGATACCGGGGGAGGGTTCATGTAACATGAAAAAGCCTTTCCTGTGAATCGGGCAAGAAACCGCGGAGAGTTTGAGAAAAAAACTCATGAAAAGAGAGCTGCCGCCCTGCCAGTAAGGAAACGATCGATCTCAACCTGGTTTATTGTCGGCTGTTATAAAAACGCACAGAATCAGCCCTGCAATGATCGCCGGATACAAACAAGTGATTGGGGGTCACCTTCCAGCTTCTGGTATTTACAAAAAACACACTTCACTTCCAAAATAAACCGATAACGGCAGCTCTCAAGCTGCCGTCAGGGTATTTACAGCTCAGAAACTCACCTTGGCCGCACTCGATGCCTGCTCCAGCATGCGCACCCTCCAGTCGGAACCGGAGATCTTTTCAGCAAGGGCAACGACAATATGCAGAGGCTTAACACCGAGATCAAGATTCCTCCCCAGTCCCTGAACACAGGAGGGGCAGTTGGTCAGGATGCAGGTGCTCTCGGTCTGGCGCTTGACCTCCATAATGGCATCCCGTTTCCGGTGCAGCATGGAGTCGGTGATATCGGGGCGAGAGAGTGACAGCGTGCCGGCCTCCGAACAGCAGTGGGGTACCGGTGTAACGGTGCCAAATCCGCCAAGAGCCTTGAGGGTCTCCTGCGCCCTGCCGGCAAGCGAGTCGTGGCAGGGGGCGTGGTAGAGGCAGCTCTCCTCCCCCTCAACCCTCAGCCCTTTTTCAAGCGCATAGGCGGCAATATCGACGATGCGGCTGCCAAACAGCTTGCCGGTCTCAATGGCATCAAGACCCTCCATGCAGGTTCCGCAGGTCACCACACAGGCATCAAAATGGAGATAGGAGAACATCTCCCGGATCTGGCTGAAGAGAACGGTGTTGCGAAGCACGATGCTCGAATACTGCTCCGCCTTCGCATTGACATGGGCGGGAAAGCCGCAGCAGAGAAACGGTGGCGGAAGCACAACACGCACTCCAAGCTCCAGCAGAAGATGGATCGCCGCCATCGAGATGGTCGAGTTCAGCCGCTCGGAACCGCACCCTGGGAAATAGAAAATATTGCTTTTCACCTCTCCCGACGGCTCAAAAACAAGCACCTCGTCAGGACCGCACTCCGGCAGCACGTCACGCAGCGTGCGTTCGGGTACCGGGGGCACCGACGAGCGGAGCAGCCTCAGCGGATAGAAGGCGGGCGGATCATTCTCCGGCTGAATCGGGGCACTGAGCCTGCATCCTGCTCTCTGGAGGGCTCCGCCTGCCCGAAGCACCGTTTTGCGGAAGAACGCATTGAAGGACGGCGAACGGCTGTCGAGATAGCGGAGCGTCATTTCGGTAACGGGCGAAGAGTGCTTGAAACCCCACTCCGTAAGGATTTCACGCTCAAGCACCGAGACCTCGCCGGTATCGATATCGACAGGACAGGGCTTGAGGCATTTATGGCAGATGGTGCAGTGATCGGCAACCTCCTCAAGCCACTTCAAGAGGGCGAAATCGGTCGTGCGTTCACGCTGGGCGTCAAAAAGCAGCGCCTCAATAAGCGAGCCGATGGCAAGGTTCTTGTTGCGTGGGTGGTAGAACATCCCCCTTGAGGGGTAGTAGACGCAGCAGTCCGTCTTGCATTTGCCGCACCGGATGCAGTAGTTGACCTTCTTGGAGAGCTCCTCGATCTGGGCCCTCCTCAGAATATGCGCCTCAAGTTCGAGCAGGTTGAACGAAGGGGTGAAGATATGGTCGAGAGCCTCCAGATCGTTGAGCTTTCCGGGGTTCATGATCCCTTTCGGATCGACCTTGCAGCGATACCTGTTCAGCTCCTCGATAATGGATTTGTCAAGGTATTTCAGCTTCGTGACGCCGATTCCGTGCTCGCCGGAAACAACTCCGCCAAGCGAGACAACCTTTTCCATGACACGGTCGATCACCTTGTCGGCACGCTCAAGCATCGGCCGGTCGTTGGAGAGAACCGGAACATTGACATGGACATTGCCATCTCCTGCATGCATGTGTGTGGCAAGAACGATCCTGCGGTCCCGGGCATGGTGAAATGCACCCTCAATGGCAGCCTCAACCTGCGGATAACCCTGCACAAGCTCTCCGAGCTCCCTTGCAAGCTCCTGCACCGTGGCGAGCGAACGCAAGAGTTCGGGTGCCTCGCCGGTGATCCTGTCGCCGAAAATCTGGCAGAGCTCGATACCGGCCGGGATCTTGGAAGCGAAACGCCCCCCGTCGCCGCTGACAGCGGCAGTTGAGAGAAGTTCGGCGGCGCGCTCGACAAAGCGGCGCTGGGCATAGCGTTCCTCAACAATATTGAGCGCGTCGATATATCGTGAAAACTCGGCAAGCGCTTCAAGCGGAATGACAATATCCTCGTTCAGCTTGAAAGCATTGGTCCTTCTGGCGATCGCTCCGAGTTTTTTGCGGTCAGCCCAGAAACGCACCGCTTCGCCCTCGTCCCCCGCCTCGAACATCAGGGTGTTGGGATGGGTCTCGAGCAGCTCCTCCACCCGCCTGACGCCGGAATCAACATCATCGGAGGTGTAGCCAGCAATATCGATCAGGAGCACCGCTTTCGGCGTCTGAGCCCTCGGCGCCTTCACCTTGTAGTCGATCGCCCTGATATACTCGTCGTCAAAATGTTCAAGGGCAAGCAACGCCTCACTGCGCTCACTCAGAAGCGGAAATATCTTCGACAGCTCAACAATGACGCGGCTGGCTTCATCCATGTCCGGACCGAAGAACTCAAGGCAGAGTGTCCGCTTTTCGGGGTACTTCGCATAGAGCACAAAGAGAGCAGAGGTAATGATCCCGTCGGTTCCCTCCTTCTGAAGCCCAGGCACACCGCCGAGGGCCTTGTTGGTAATATCCTTCCAGAGCCCTTTTTTGCGGATATCGGTACCGAGCAGCTCAATGCGCTCAAGCCTTTTGCCCGAATCGCTCCAGATCTCAAAGGTTACCGTATCCTCGTGCATGATTTTGCGAAGCCTGTGATCGACCCGCTTCACCGTCCAGTTTTCGCCGGAAGGCATCGCCATGCGCCACTCGAGCAGGTTATCGATGCAGGTGCCCCACCGGACAGCCATCTTGCCGCCGGCATTTTCGGCGATGTTGCCGCCGATGGTGCACGACCACTCGCTCGTTGGATCGGTGGCAAAGACAAGGCCATGCTCATCGGCCTCCTCCATCGCCCGTTCAGTGACAACTCCGGCCTCGACCTCGATGACCGAAGCATCCTTGATCAGGCCGTTTTCAAGCTGAAACTCCCTTGTGGTGATACCCTTGACCCGGTTGAGCTTCTCCATGTTCACAATCACGCAGCGCGAGCGCAGAGGCACAGCTCCACCTGTCAGGCCGGTGCCCGCCCCGCGGGGAATGATGTTCATCCCCATCGTTGCAATGGCCGTAATAAGCGGCGCCACCTGCGACTCCTGGTCGGGCGTCACCACCGCAGAAGGAAGATGAAGCCTCCAGTCGGTGGCATCGGTTGCATGAGCCGCAAGAGAGAAGGGGTCAAAGAGAACATTGTTCTGGCCTACAACAGCACCGAGCTCCCGCTTCAGGCGGCGGCGAAGTTCAGGGGTTTTGCGAACTGCGGAGCGGAAGCGCTCAAGCTGCTCCCGAACGGCAGTCACAATCACCGTAACGCGGGTTTCGCCGTTTGCCGATCCCTCTATGGTATCAAGCTCCTGCGCTGCCCGCTCAAAAAGGCGGCGGCGACGGGCTGGCGAATCCACCAGCTCCTGGAAAAGATAGGGGTTGCGTCTATGAATGAGAATCTCGCCGACAATGCCCATGAGCAGACGCGCAGAACGTCCGGTAACACGAAGTTCACGCAGCTCGTCGAGCATACGCACAATCTCCGGCCCCATGAGAAACGATATCGCCTGACGGTCTCCGGCGGAGGTATAGTTGAAGGGTATCTCACGCGGCACAGCCGTTGCTGATTTCGCTATTTCGGGATCACTCGTTAAGGTCATGAAAGGGAAAAGAAATGGTTCCTGCCAAAGCCTTCAGGGCAACTCTTGCTTGAGAAGATGATACGGGCATGAAGTTAACAAACCTGATTCAAAGGTTTGCAATTCCCCCGGAAAAAATCTCCGGCTGATGGCTCACAGTCTCGCCCCGCCAGAGATCTCGAGAATCTGGCCGGTAATGAATGCCGCATCATCGGAGGCAAGAAAGAGGGCGCAGCGTGCCACATCCTCGGGTGTTGCCACCCTGCCGAGGGGGTAGCGCGCGGCGCAATCCTGGCGCAGCAGCTCCCATCGTTCGGCGCCAAGCGCGGCGACAAAAGCGGGCACCTCAACGAGTGCCGGAGCAAGCGCGTTGACGGTGATGCCGAATCGGCCGAGCGACATGGCAAGCGAGCGGGTAAAGGCGTAGATGCCACCTTTGGAGGCCGCATAGCTGAACTGGTTTGGACTCCCGCGGTAGACCAGGGAGCTCATGTTGACAATCCTGCCGTAACCCTGCGGCTTCATCATCCGGGCCGCTTCACGGCATGAAATAATGCAGGACTTCAAATTCAGATCGAGGTTTGCGCTCATCCGCTCGTAATCGATATCCTCCACATCGGCCCCTGGCTCCCGGTCACCGCCGGCAATATTCACGACAATATCAAGGCGCCCGTACAGCTCCGCGATACGCTGGTAAAGCCCGGTAATATCCCGCTCATGCATCACATCTGCCGTAATGGAAATTCCGGATCCCCCGAAACGCTCCACAAGATCGAGTGTCTCGGCAACTCCAGCAGCATTGAGGTCGCTCAACACCACCACTGCACCCTCCCCGGCCAGGCATAAAGCCGTCGCCCTGCCGATCCCCCCCGCCGCTCCGGTAACGAGCGCAATGCGTTCACAAAGTCTCATGATTGTATTTCATTATAATTGGTAGTCATTTCAGCATACAGGATCATGCATATCCCGCTTCGGCCTGCCGCCCGGAGGGTGCAGGCGCAAAAAACTTGAATCCCATCAGGCTGGTCATCGACTGTATGGCGCAATTGATCTTTCCGATAAAGAGATCAAGCTCAGTGACCTCATTACGCTCGTCGGCCGCCGCCTGCATCATGAACTCGATAAACTGCTGGTAGCGGAGTTCGCCGATCCGCGATGACCAGGAGAGGCTGGAGATGCGGAAGGCGCAGAGCGGGTCATCAATAACATAGAGCTCTCCATGGCGCAGCAGCTGCATCCAGAACTCCAGATCGGTGGTATAGGGCACAATGGCGCTGTAGCCTCTGGTTTTGGCAATCAGTTCCGCCGGATAGAGCCCGCAGACCGGTTCGCCGATAATGTTGGTACCCATTCGAACCATCTTTCTGACCACATCGGGAGTCCTGCTGCGCCCGCCCTCCATAAAATTCACCCTCTTTATCAGCGTCTTTCCGTCAGCATCGATGATGGTTCTCTGGCAGCTGACCAGACTTACCCCCTTGTTGCAGGGGTCATCAAAAACAGCAACCTGCTTTTCAAGGCAGCCCGGCAAAAGCAGGTCATCGGCGCAGACAAGCTTGACATACTTCCCCCGAACATTGCTGATGGCCTGGTTCCAGTTTCCCTCAGGGCCGAGATTTTTCCGGTTCCGGATGAGCTTGATGCGCGGGTCGCTCCATGAGGATGCTATCTCCCATGATCCGTCGATGGAGTGATCGTCATAGATCAGCAGTTCGAAATCGCTGAAGCTCTGGCTGAGCACTGATGTTATCGTCTCACCAATAAATCTGGCGTTATTGTACATCGGTATGGTAACCGTCACATATGGCCGGTTTACAGATCCCATAGCACTACTCTCCCCGATTGACAGCCGGCAATGAACAAAAGCGAAAGCCTGAACCGTTCAGTTCGTTTCAGCTCCCCTGTTTCCGGCAAAAAGCTCCCGGTCGAGATTGACCTTCAGATAATAGACACTACCGCCATAGAGAACTCCTGAGAGCGCGAGCAGCATATCGTTCAAAAGAAAAAACGCAACCAAAACTCCAGTTGCCGACAAAAGCAAGAGGGTAAGCTGCACAAAGGCTTTGCGCATAACGCTCTCAGGAAGGAGTGAAGAGAGCGCATCCTTGCTTCTGAGGGTTTCAAGCGAGTTTGAGCGTGCAATGGCCGGCATAACGATATAGAGCATGCCGATAAAGGAGAAGGTGATCCAGCCGAGCAGCGCCGCATGGGTGTGAGAGTGGTAGATCCACATCCGTTCCTGCGGAATGGGCGGAGTGGAACCGAAAGGGATGCCCTTGATAAAGTAGATGTTCATGATGCCGTAGGCGCTGGTCGCAAAGAGCAGGGCCAGACCGCTAAGCAGAAAGGCAAGCGCCGGATGCGGGAAGTTTCTGCGATAGAAGTTGTAGAGATAGCCGGCAAAAGCGATCAGCAGCGCAATCACTCCCAACAGGAGCGTATGGCTCACCAGCATCATCCCGAAATAGTATCCGGCGAGAATAACGATCAAAAAGAGCAGAACCCCCCCGACAAACACATAGAACCAGAGGCTGAAGAGCTTTCTGATCAGCTCGCGTTTCGATGAACGGCTCCAGGCATAGGCATAGAGGAAGCCCATCACGCTGATGCTCAGGGGAAACGAGGAACCAAGGAAATAGGATGACTGTGTCACAAAAAACGGAATGACACCCCAATTGGGAAAAGCCTCCTTGAGGCCGAGGGTCATGAGCCCGAGATTGGCGTTGAGCAGAAAGAGAACATCGAAAATGTAGTAGCGAACCGACACCTCCTTCCAGATTTTCGTCACTGAGAGAGTCGTAAAAATCTCACGGAGCGGGCTTGCAACAACGACCATGAGCATGAGCCCGGTCAGCGCCTTCAGGAGCGGCAGCTCAAAGGCCACTGCAACAGTGATCATCACCAGCGCAAGTAGCACTGCGGCGAGATAGCGAAGCTGTTTTCTGAGGTCGATCTTCAGCTCCGGATAGATCGCTGCGGTCAGATATCGATTGAGCAGAAGAATGGCAACATTGCCAAATCCGACAAAAAAGAGATAGGGATGGAGCTTCAGCAGGAAGTGGTTGGCACTCAGGGCACCGGCCGCTCCGAGAAAAGAGGCAAGGGCTATAACGGTTACGGAAAAGGAGAGGAAAAGCCCCGCAATCGAGCGCAACTCAAGGTCAAAACGTCGCGGCTTCATGCATGATCCGGTTTAGATTTCTTCAACTCCACCAGTCCGATCACCGAAAGCGTGATCAGTGAAAGATTCAGCGTCAGGGGGTTGAACGGCAACGTGAACATGCCTGGTTCGAGCAGTGCAACGTAAAGAAGCAGCCCTGATAAAGTTACGATATTGAACCATAAGAGCCAACTCCCTCTCGACAGAAGCAAGAGAAGACCGAAAACGATTTCGGCCACGCCCATCCATGTCACCGCCAGACATGCCCACTGGTAGAGGGGAATAATATGACCGATAAGCTCGATCTCCCCGCTGCTCCGGCAGAGAATCTTCGGCACCGCTCCCTGGTAGATCCAGGAGAAGGCAAGCATCGCACGGCAAAGCAGAAGAACCCTCGACTGAGCTGAAAACAGGCGCATGGCAAACAGCAGGATACATTGAATTATGGGTAGAGGGCGCTACTTCCCTTTCGCTCTTGCAAGCGATGAGAGCTTCACCTTCAAGCCGTCAAACCAGACGTAGACAACCGGGATAACGAGCAGTGTGAGGAACATCGAACTGATGAGACCACCGACAAGCGCAACGGAAAGGCCGGATTTCCACTCTGAGCCGGAGCTTTGTGAGAGTGCGATCGGCAGAAGGCCGAAAATCATGGTAAGGGTGGTCATGAGGATTGGACGTAGCCGCTCATTGCCGCTCTCGATGATAGCCCTGGTGAGCTCCATCCCCTCGCTACGGAACTTGTTGATGAAGTCAACCAGAAGAATGGCGTTTTTGCCAACGAGACCAACAAGCATGATAATGCCGAGGATGGTGAAGATGCTGAGCGACTTGCCGGTCAGGGCGAGAGCGAAAAGCGCCCCGATGATAGCCAGCGGAATGGAGAACATGACCACCATCGGCCAGATATAGGAGTCGTAGAGGGCAACCATGATCAGATAGACGAAGATAATAGCCACCATGAATGCCGCCAGAAGGGTGCCAAATGACTCCCCCTGCCGTTTCAGGTCCGATTCATAGGCACGGCTCACCGTTGAGGGCATGATGCCCTTTTTCTGCATGTTGATGATGATGCGCTCGATATCCTGACCGACGCTGCCCACCGGACGGCCGATCACCTGCGACTTGACCCACACTGCGTTGTTGCGGTCCCTGCGCTGGAGCTGGCTGTAGCCGCGATCCTGCACAAAGTCGACAAACTGGTCGAGGCGGACCTGGTCGCCCCCGGGAGTGCGGAAGGTGATGCCCGAAAGAGAGCCGGTATCCTTGCGGTAGTAGCTGTCGAGCTTCACCTTGATATCATACTCATTCTCCCCCTCCCGGTACTTGCCGGAGTCGTCACCCGCATAACCGGTACGCAGAGCCGCTCCGACATCGGCGATGGTCAGGCCGAAGGATGCCATTTTCTGGCGATCGATGACAACGCGCATCTCGGGACTTCCAGGCTGCGAGGTCAGCTTGACGTCGGCAGTTCCCGGAACTGTTTTCAGGCTGTCGCGCAGGGCTTCGGCAACGCGGGTAACCTGGCTCCTGAGCGGGCCGCTGATAATAACGGCAACCGGTGTCTCGTTGGCCGTACCGAAAATACCGATGGGATTGATGCTCGTTTTGAGCCCCGGAATATCCTTCAGCCCCTCACGAATCGACTGCATGAGGAGATCGGTAGAGCGGGAGCGCTCCCCCTTTGGCGCAAGCTTCACGTTGAGCTCGGAGATGTTGTCGGCGCTCTGGTTGAAAAAGCCTTCACTCGACACGCCGACATTGGCAAGCACCTTCCTCACCTCCGGAATACGGGAGAGACGGCCTTCGACCATCCTCGTCAGGCGGTTGGTATCTTCAAGCCGGGTGCCGGGCTCGAACTCCATCATCACCGAAAACTCGCCACGATCGGAGACCGAAATAAACTCGCCGCCTATCAAACCGAGAGCAGGAAGGCTGAAGGAGGCCAAGAGCAGGGCTGTGGCGCTGAAAAAGACCTTGCGCGGATTCGAGAGGCTCCACTGAAGCAGCCCCAGATAGTGCTGCCGGAACTTCTGGAACCCCTGCTCGAACGATATGGCGAAGCGAGAGAAGAGGTTGCTTCCCGAGAGATGCTCGACCCTGGAGAATCGGGAGGCAAGCAGCGGGGTCAGGGTAAAGGAGACCAGAAGGCTGACCATGGTGGAGATAACCATGACCACGGAAAACTCGCGAAGGATGTTGCCGACAATGCCGCTGACCAGAGAGAGAGGAAGGAAGACGACCACATCGACAAGCGTAATGGAGAGTGCTGTAAAGCCGATCTCGTTTCTGCCGAGAAGAGCTGCCTGACGAGGTTCGTCGCCCCGTTCGAGATGGCGGTAGATGTTCTCGAGAACGACGATCGAGTCATCAACAAGGATGCCGACGACAAGCGAAAGTGAGAGCAGGGTCATAAGGTTCAGCGAGAACCCGAAAAGGTACATCCCTATAAAGGTGGTGACCAGCGAGGTCGGGATGGAGATAAGCACAATCAGCGAGTTGCGCAGGCTGTGCAGGAAAAGCAGCATGACGAGCGCAACGAGAAGAACGGCAAGAAAGAGATCCTCCTGCACAGCGCCGACGGCTTCAACGGTAAAAGTGGAAGCATCCTGCGCAATATCAAAAGCGAGGTTTTTATCCTTGTAGAGGTTCTGGAGTTTGGAGAGCACCGTGCGGGTAAGGCGGCTCACATCGACCGTATTGGCATCGCTCTGCTTCATGATGACAATGCCGACAGCGCTCCGGCCGTTGACTCTTGTAAGCGTAGAGATCTCCTTGAATCCGTCTTCGACCTCAGCAACATCGCCGAGAGAGACCGTTCCGGAGGCTGCGGAGGAGCGCAGGGCGAGGTTTTTCAGCTCTTCGAGTGAGGCGAACTTGCCCGACAGTCGAACAACGAACTGCCCGTCGCGATCGTCGATCTTGCCGGTCGGAAAGTCAAGATTAGCCTTGCCGACCTCCTTGAGCACATCGGAAACCGTAAGGGCGTAGCCCTGAAGTCGTTCAAGATCGATATTAACCCGTATTTCCCGCTCCCGGCCACCCATCAGATAGACCTGGCCAACCCCGGCAATGCTCGAAAGCTGGGGTTTGACCACATCCTTGAGCATGGTGTAGAACTCGCCGTCAGGCATGGAAGCGGTAGCTCCGATACGGAGCACCGGTGCCTCGTCAAGCGCAAATTTGCTGATAACCGGCTCCTTTGCCTCGGTCGGAAAACGGTCACGAACCTCGTTGACCTTCCTCTGGGCGTCCTGAAGCGCCTTGTCGATATTGGCCGAGTTTGAAAACTCGATGGTGATGATCGCAAGACCTTCGGTTGAGGTCGAGGTGATGGCGGAGATCTTTTCGATGGCCGAAACCGCCTCCTCAACCGGCTTTGTCAAGGAGGTCTCGACCTCCGCAGGAGATGCTCCGGGGTATCGAATCGCAACCGTAACAACGGGAGGGGTCATTTTCGGCAGCAGCTCATACTGCAGCTGACGGTAGCTGAAGAGGCCGAGGATGGCAAGCACCGAAAAGAGAACGACAATGAGGGTCGGCCGTTTTATGGAGAGTTCGGTCAGCGTCATGGTTTTGCCTGGCTCTTTTTCTCGCTGATAACGGTGACCTGTGAGCCACTCTTTAGCTCCTCCTGGCCGCTTGTAACCACCTCTTCACCGGCTGCAACCCCTTCGAGCACCTCGACCTGTTTCTGGAATTCAAGACCTGCCACAACCCTCCTCAAAAGGGCCTTGCCGCCCTGAACCACGAAAAGCTCCGGACGCCTGATTCCGCCAACAAGCGCGCTACGGGGCACAAGAAGCGCCTCCCTGCTCCCGCCCCCTTCGTAGAGCACTCGGGCGAACATGCCCGAGCGGAGTGTGCTTTTCGGCGGGTTCAAAAGCACCACTTCAACCTTGCAGGTATGGTCACGCCCGCTCTTGTCGCTCACAGCAGCAACCGTTCCCTTGAAACGCTCTGTGGGATAGAGGTCGCTGGTGATGGTGAGAGAAAGACCCGGATGAAACTTTGAAAGCTGCCGCTCCGGCACGAAAACGATCACCTTCACCTTCGCCATATCGACCATGTGCGCAACCTTCATCCCCTCGCGTACCAGTTCACCCTGCTCGACAAAGCGTGCGGTAACAACCCCCGAAAAAGGGGCCGAAACCTTCGTGTCCCTGAATTTGCGTGTAGCCGAGGTAAATTCAGCCTCCGCTGCCTCCTTCTGGAGCTGGGCGGTTTCAAAGGCCGAAAGGGCGACGGCGCCTTCGCTGTAGAGCTTCCGGTAGCGCTCCGCATCCCTTGATGACTGGCGGTAGTGGGCATCAGCACTCTTCAGCCGAGCCGAAGCAAGCTCATCATCAACCACTATCAGTCCGTCGCCAGCCTTTTTCCTCTCACCCGGCCCGGCAAGAACCTTGCGCGCAATCCCTGCGGTCTCGGCATAGATATCAGCCTCCCTGAAGGCCTCGACGGTGCCGACAATGCTGAAGCTGTCACGCACGGCAGCCTTCGACACAGTGGTCACAGAGACGGGAATACGGTCGAAAACCCCCTGGGGCTTGACTTTCACAGGCTCACGACGCTGAAAAAACCAGAAAGTCAGAAGGGAGGCAACAATAAACAGCAGAACGGCTGTGAGCTTGCTCCTACGGGGCCATCCGGCTTTCGATCGGTCACTCTTCATTATTCGAAATTCAAAAAATGTTCACAAAGGCTACATGCCTCCCGGGGCTGCACTATGGAAACTCGAAAAGCGGTCACAACTCACACTCCATTAAACGATAAAAAGCGAACCGATGTTCGCTCTTTATCACACAAAACAGTAAAAAGACGAAACCCGCTCTCAGCAGAAATGGCTGGCGATAGAACAGGCTACATCCGCAGATGCCTTCACATGCTCGATGATCGAGAGCGTGCCGGTATGATTGGTGATATTCTGGTCATTCACCGATGACTTGAGTTTCGAGACTGCGTTCTCATAAAGGCTCTGGATCTCATTCATCATGACGAGCGTCTCACTGGCATGTTTCGAGTTGCCGCTCACATAGGCCTCTACCGCCTTCTTGATCATCTCTGCCGTAATGTCACCCATGGGCTTCAGTCCATACTCATCCTTGTGGAGCTCCTGGACATTTGCAAACTGCACATATTCGGTCTTGTCGGCGATATCAAGCGCGAACTGGGCCAGCTTCTCAAGCTCACGCAGAATCATGCGCGCATCCCTGACCGCCTTGAGATCCTTCTCCTCAAGATTCTGGAACGAAGCATAGGCAAGCGTACGATACTCAACCTCAAACTTGCCCTTGCGGATATACTCTTCATCGAACTTGAAGGCCGATGAGGCCAGCTCGACGTTATGCTTGGTTGAAGCCCGGATGCTGAGCATCAGGTTGTTCTCAACGTTCGAGGAGAGCTTGGTAAGTTTCTGCTTGAGTGATTCAAGCTGGATATGGACCGTCTCCTCCGGCTTTGTTGCAAGACCAAACTTTGCCGGATCAATTTTGATGGTAAACGCCTGGGGGGTTGCTGTAGATTTCGACGAATCGCCGAAAAGCTTTCCTAACATTGTGGCCATTGGGTTAAAACACCTTGCTTATGATTGTTGACGATAAATCCTTCGTAGTTTCAATTTAGCAGTCCCGAAGGATTAATTGCAAAAAAAAACTGCATGCGGCTCCTGGGCCTGCACAAAAGCTGACCACTCACTGCAGGAGTTCGGTAAAGCTCTCATTGAGACCCTCCCGGTGGCGAACGATCTCACCGGTCACCAGGTAGATAGATTCAATGGCGATGCGAGTAGCGTGGTCGGCCATGCGCTCAATGTAGCGAGAGATGCTGAGCGCCGAAATCAGCTGATCGACGTTTGAGCCGGGGCTCTTCATCAGCTGTGTAACCTTTTTGAACACGGTGCGGTGCATCATGTCGACCTCTTCATCGAGCGCACGAACCTTTTCGGCCAGGGCCCGGTCTTTTGAGACAAAGGCCTCGATCGACATCTTTACCATCTGGCCGGCATGCACCCCCATCTTCTCAAACTCGAAGGAGTCGAGCATCTCGGGGCTGATCTCCGGCATACGGTCGATGATGTGCACCGCCAGGTCGCCAATGCGCTCAAGGTCGTCGTTGATCTTGATAATGGTCACAATCGTGCGCAGATCTCGGGCAACCGGCTGCTGCAATGCCAGAAAGGCAAGGCAGCGCTGCTCAAGGGTGACCTCGGCAAGATCGATCTCGTCGTCCACCGCCCTGATGCGTCGTGCGCCCTCTGCATCCTCCTCTCTGAGAGCCTTCAGGGCGTTGAAGAAGTTCTCCAGAACCTTGTCGGAGAGCTGCACCAGCACTCTCTCAAGTTCCTTTATAAGCTCATGAACCGGGCGTTCTGACATTGGCATCTGCTTGGTAAAATGGTTAACTGAATCTTCCGGTGATAT
>CAIJVD010000004.1 GCA_903824045.1 uncultured Chlorobiaceae bacterium | reverse complement strand
TCTACTTTTCCCCAAAACGAATCAGATACTTCCCATGACTTTGTTTTCGCCATCATCTTCTCCCATAATAATGATTTGCCTTTGGAAGAAAGATAACGTTTTTCCCAGTATCGATCAATTTATTTACGAATAAGCTCTAAGAACAGAAACATCCCTGCCTCCTACCGCATCATTCAATTTCAATGAATAGTTGCCGTTAAATACCAGAGACGTTCCGGTTATCGCATCAACGCCATTCCCACTCTGAAGGGAGACAAGGGTTGGCGTCCCTGTGTAGCTAAGAGGATCAATAGGCCAACCTCCAGACCACAACCCGCCATTGGTTGTCCACCCGCTGGTATTCCCAACTTCAAAGCCCGGATTAACAATATCAGCAGCAAACGATATAGTTGGCGAAACACATCGGCCCACCGCAAACATCGCAGCAAGCACGGCAATGCTCCGGAGAGGGGAAGAGGGCACTTTGCCGTTACCTTTGACCTTTTCAGAGACGACGATCCACCTCTGTTTAAGATTGGACCAGACAAGGTTGAAAATTCTGTTCATAGGTTGTTCTGTATTTTAACTACCTTTAAATAAATCACTTATCTCAAATCGCCCTATAGCAAAAAAATTGCCGTCAGGTGACTGACCGTTGCATTAGTAGTGTTTGCCCCGGATGCAATGGAGGTACGATGAATTGCTGGAGTAAGTATATAGCGGAAGAGGAGAGCAATACAACCTATCAATACCGGTTTATTCTGATGCCACAGAGGGGCGCGCTGGTGTAAAACGGAAAGCAGAATCACGCCAAAAAGTCAGAATGCTGTCAGGATTCAGAGGGGAAATGCCGTAGGCATGGCATGGTGGTAGCCATGGAACCTATTCGACCTTGATTTTTTCCAGAAAACAGTAGCCTACCCCGTAGGCAGACTGAATGGGCAGCTCAATCTGAAGGGCGCTTGTTTTTTGACGCAGGCGCCGGACCAGGGATTCCAGGGCGCGGTTGCCGGAATCATTGTTAAAGTAGCCGAGGTTGCGGAGAAGATCGAGCCGCGATGCGGTGGCTCTGGAATCCCTGCAAAGCAGGCTCATGAAGTCAACCTCTTTGACTGAAAGCTTTATCTTTCCCCCGTCAGGAGTATAAAGCGTCATTGCATTGGGCACAAGACGCCAGTTGGCCGGTGCCGCGGATGGTGAAACTTCCTTTGGGGAAGATACAGGAATGACGCCCCGACCCTGATGGTCAAGACGACTGGCAAGCGCATCAACGGCTACGGCGAGTTCACGAAAATCGACAGGCTTGACCAGATAGATATCGGCGCCGGCCTTATACCCGGCGATTTTATCGTCGACTGAGGCTCGCGCGGTAAACATGATGATACGCACCGCGCTATTCTTTCTGAGATATTCACTCAATACCATTCCGTCCTGATCCGGCAGGCCAATATCGAGTATCGCGATATCGTAGGGTTGCAGGGCGAACTGGCAATAGAACTCACCCGCCGAACCTGTGCCGGTAACGTCATATTCGTGAAGCGTCAGATATTCAACGAGGCTGTTGCGCAGCAGCATATCATCTTCGACAATAATGATTCGGGGCTTGTGGCTCCGCTCTTCTTTGCTGTGTGTCATGGATCTGGAATGTTAACGGCTGAATAATTGGCCCGGGCATCATCATCAAGTGGAAGGCGCACCGTTGCGACCACCCGGGATGCAGATCTTTCAAGCGTCACCCGGCCATTATGCTGCATAATAATCTGACGAACCAGCCAGAGGCCGATACCTGCGCCGCTTGTGTTTGAGGTGTTGCTGCCTCGCTTGTACTTCACAAAAAGCTCTTCGCCCTCTTCATGAACCGGTGAATTTGTCTGATTTTCTATCCTTATAACCGCCGCGCCCTGCTCAATACCACAGGAGACCTTAATGGGTGACTGGCGCAAAGAGTACTTGCTTGCATTATCGAGGAGATTGAAAAGGGCCGTCTTGAGATATTGCGGCTCCCCGACGACATGATGTTCATCGAGAGGCTCTGAATAGATGAAAACATGAGGCGGCCAGAGTGCCCGGGCATCGGCAATCTGGGAAGCAAGAAATGAGGCAAGGCGAATTCGCTGGCGCCCGACACTATCGCCATTATCGGAAAGGTGACTCCGCTCAAGAGAGACCTCCATTACTTCAACAAGACGATCGAGGGAGATCTGTATCGCGTCCAGCTTGTCGCGATATCTACCCTCTTTACCCTCCTCGAGGAGCTCGATAATGCCAATATTGCCGCGAATCACGGAGAGTGGCGTCCGGTATTCGTGAGAGAGCATCGAAAGAAAGCGCCGCTGCTCTTCAAGCGCAACTCGTTCTGAGGCCAGCGCAAGTTCAAGCTGATTTTCGCGTTCACGCAGCTCCACCGTCATCTCGCCGGCAAGCGTCAAGGCCGTCTTTTCGGACTCCCGTGCCATTTCGACGACCATCTTTTCGGCTGCATAAAGGCGATTGAGAAAGGCGAGAAACATCAGGATCATGTCAGCTATTGAGACAAAGTAAAGGACGTTAATGTCCCACCAATTCATCGGAATCCATCCAAGCAGGTGCATGAACTGCACCATATAAGCCAGATAGGTGATAATGAAGGCCACAAGAAAGATCATGCCTCCTGATGCGATTGTGCAAACACTCCAGAATGTCGGCCAGTTAAAGAGCAGCAGAAGGATAAACACCGAGTTGATCATGAAGGGCATCGTTTCGCCATATCGTTCGACAGGAAAAACAAGCCCAGCGAGAGCAGCGACGGAAAGCAAAGCTATCAGCGAGTAGTGAAAGGCAGGAATGCGTTTGGTTTCGAACATCTTCATGGCCAGAGTGGTGAACAGCATCCCGCCTATGCCAAGTCCAGCGCCATAGAGCGGTTCGTAAATTTGATGCGCAAATGCCGGAAAAATCAGCGTAATGATTCCGGAGGATGCGAGCAGAGAGCAAAACAGAGTGAAGATCCATGCGGAAAAGATGAGATAGATTGCGTCACGGAGTCTTAGATAAATAAGGATGTTCACCAGAGTCAACACCAGACACATGATAAGGTAACCGCCATAGGTAATGGTGATCTTGCTGGTATGATAGATGAGGCCCGGCAGCGTGTGCAGCGCGCCAGCCAGATTAACCGTGCTGTTTGAACACAAACGAAGATAGACTGTACAGGGCTGTGCAGAGTCAGTCGCTATTGGGGCCACAAATTCGGGGTGAACCAACGGACGCCGGGCGGCAGGAACGCGCGCACCGAGATTGATGAGGTGATAGGATGCCGGTTTTGCGGGATCGAGACCGCTCTGTGCGTAGAGATCAACATAATCGAGGTATGCCGGGTAGAGCTGGAGCCATGCCACCCCGGGAAATGATGGTGTTCTCCTGAAGGTGAAACGCACCCAGACGGCATTCTGGCCCGTGCCCACCGCAAGATTGCTTTTGAGAGGCTGAAAACTGTCGGCCGGCAGCGCAATAATCCGGTCCAGAGTCATGCTCCCGGAATGATCAACGAACCGCTCCATGTGACCCGAAAGGTCATACGAAGTGAAGTACTCCCCATCTATAGGGCAGCTATCGAGAGAAAATAAGTTTGCTCATGCTGCCTCCGGGGCCTGGACCATCTGCGAGTAATAGACAGTGGCGGGAACCTCTCCTTTGAGAGACTTGTGCCGCCTGGTCGTATTGT
>CAIJVD010000003.1 GCA_903824045.1 uncultured Chlorobiaceae bacterium | reverse complement strand
TGTCAACTACTTCAAGCACAAGGTCTCAAACGCTGTATCTGAAGCCATAAACAGCAAGATCCAGCTATTAAAAGCAAGTTCGAGAGGGTTTAGGAGCTTCGAAAGCTACAGGATAAGAATTCTCTTTTACTGTGGAAAGCTTGAAATGCAACTATAGCGGGTGCAGTAAAATGAAATTTAGTTTCCATTAAATTCCGCGAAATGCCGAATTTTTAGACCCATTTATATATATTTACAACTAAATAAAATATTTATTTTTTTCTCTCATATTCATCTATAACATTTAAGTTCGCCTGCCTTAAATCAGCCGCTATTCCTACATCAAGCCATGGTTCGTGTATCGGATAGGCAGCGGTTCGTTTACCGTTTAATTGTATACGTTCAAAAAGGGTCGGCATATCGCAATGAGAGTCTTTCTCCAAATAACTTAATGATTCCGGGTTGAGAGCATAAACACCAGCATTGATATAACTCCGATATACTGGTTTCTCTTCAAAACCGACAATATCAACACCTGTAGTCTGCACTACACCATAAGGATTCTGCCATTCGTGTACACGCACTGCCATGGTTCCTACTGCATTATAGTTCATGTGGAAATCAAGTAACTCACCATAGTGAATTTCAGTCAAGACATCCCCATTTGTTACAAGAAATGGGAAATCAGGGCAAGTGTTAAGTAAACCTAAGGCACCTGCAGTACCTAATGGAGATCGTTCTCGAAGGTAATCAATCTTAACATGCAAACTTTCCCCATTGCCGAAATAATCCTCAACAATTTTGCCTAAGTAATGAATGGCTATTACGAATCGATTAAACCCTTCCTGTTTAGCACGTTCAATGATATGTTCCAATATTGGTTTCCCCGAAACATTCAACATTGGTTTTGGGCAATTTTCAGTATATGGACGTAACCGAATACCCTTTCCACCTGCCATAATTACCACAAGATTAGGGCGTGAAGGTGATATAGCAATTTCATCCCAAAGATGCAAACCAACAACATAGTTATGCTCATCTACAACAGGAATTTGTTGGATTTTATTCACGGACATTAATTCGCGAACAATCTTAGAACTAATTTCTGGGGAGACTACTAGCGGCTTCTTATGAATTATATCTATAATAGGACTTTTTAAATTAAGACCACGAAGCAAACCTCTCCGAATATCACCATCAGAAATTGTCCCTTCTAATATCCCATTCTCATTCACTACAATAACAATTTTAACTGCAGATTTATCCAAGCTTATTACTGCATCTTGTATTTTCGAATTAACTAATATTATAGTTTTTTCCCAATTTCCGCTATTAATGTTCAATATATTATATTTTATAATCTAAAATAAATCCTGACTAAAAAGTTATTATATCTTATATCAACTCAATTCAATCAATACGCTTTGTTAATATTAGCTCAACATGCTCAAAATCATTATATGAATCAATATCTATACTTTCTTTTTCAGTCATAATATAAGGAATACTTCCATTTGAAGGAAAACCGTTTCGATCATTAAATTCAGAAACTGAAAATATATAAATAGCGCCATTGGGAATATAAAGCGGAGGTAAATCTTGCCGACGCATGTTTGATAACTTTTCATCAAAAAGAGATTTCAATCTACCATTTGAGTCTATTTCAAAACCTTTATATGGAGATTTCATAAATTCCGCCACACTAATCAGAGAACTTGCCCCGTGCTCACGGAGTAAATACAGAGCATTTTGTATATGCCTTCCCGTACGCAAAGGTGAAGTAGGTTGTAAATAAACAATTAATGGGTTTTTAATTAGAATATGAGAAGGTATCGTTGCTATAAAATGCTTTACTACATTAACAGGCGAAGCTATATCGGTAGCATACTCTGCCGGTCGATATAGTGTATAAACGTCTAATGTCTTACCAAACAACAGTATTTCATCATCATCCGAAGAAAGCCAAACTTCATCAATCCCCTCTGCATCAAGTGCAGCTCGTAATGTATACTCTATTAGCGGACGCCCCATTAATAACGCCATATTTTTACGGGGGACCCCTTTTGAACCTCCTCGGGCAGGAACAATAGCTAATACCGGTCGTTTATTTAGCAACATATCAAAGCAATAAAATAGAATTTAGTATCAATATTACCGTGCTAAGAAGAAGCCTTTGTATATTCCCCACAGACAAGCACTCGCCTACCAGCCATCAACGAAACCAACCATCTTTGCTCTCGCCATTCAGCATCATACGCTTGCGCAGAATATGCTTTGGATCAAGATCAATGTTAGCAAGGCTCTCGGCAATCAATTTTCCGGCATTGCCACCACCATAGGGATTCTCTGCCAAGGCACAAATCGAACGGAAGCTACTATCAAAATAACAACGATGTACCGCTGAATAAATCTCATCTTTATCGTAATTCACGTGAATTACATTTTCACCACATAACCTGCCTTGTTGCCTGGATCCGATGTTTACTGTCGGACATCCAAAAACTGGTGTTTCCTTAATCCCTGACGATGAGTTGCCAACGCAGGCAACACGCCAATCATTGAGCTTGGCAAGTGCAAGCAGACCATGATAGGCATATCGGCCAAGAGACTTGTGAAGCTGGATATTCTGCGGAGCGGTACCAAGATACTCCTCAAGCGCCTGCATAATTGTTTCTCCACCCGCATCGTTGTTTGGGTAGGTAAGAATTACTTGAACACCTTCATGAGCAAGACGAGTTAATGCATCCAGGGAAGGGCGCAATTGGGGGGCGGCTTCCTCGAATTCAGTTGTTATGGAGTGCTGAGTAAAAAGAAGAACTGGTCTGGTTGCATCAAGCGTAAAGCGCTGCGTTAACTCTCCCGGTGTTGCGTAGTTGCCATCCATGATCAGATCAATTGCCGGAAAACCTACGGTATGAACCCTCCAAGGCTCTTCTCCCATGGCCAAAATGCGGTTGGTAGCCTGCTGATTTGTTGTGTAATGCAGATGAGCTAATTTCGTCATGGCGTGCCGCACCGAATCATCAAGCGCCCCCCCCTCTGTGATGTCACCGCCTTCAACATGAGCCGTAGGAATATTCATCTGGCTACTTGTGATAACAGCGGCAAAGCCCTCAAAACGATCTGCATAAACCAGAAAAATATCAGGATTCATCGATTGCAAAACCGGCGCCAGCGACAAAATGCCTGATCCTATGGCGCGAGCCGTTGAAACCTTTTCTCCTCCACTCATGTCAATAGCTACCTCAGCATCAACCTGAAACCCATCATCGCGTATCTCTGTTATCGTACGTCCAAAATTACTATCAAGGTGAGCCCCTGAAACTACCAGACGATAATCAAGATCAGGATGTTCTTTAATCGCCCTCAGAATAG
This sequence comes from uncultured Chlorobiaceae bacterium, assembly GCA_903824045.1. Taxonomy (GTDB): domain Bacteria; phylum Bacteroidota; class Chlorobiia; order Chlorobiales; family Chlorobiaceae; genus Chlorobium. The sequence continues at coordinate 45,741 of CAIJVD010000003.1, read as the reverse complement.
GGTATTGCAAACCATACTCTGCCCGGTTTCCCGAAAAAACCGCAACTATTCGCTTTTTATTGCTCATTCTTATTCATACAGATTAAAGAAGACAAACCTTCATAAAGATCAACCTCAGGCGACCAGCCTAATACTGTTTGCGTTTTGGTAAAATTGAGTTTAAGGCAAGATGGTGGACCAGAAAATGTACCAATAACAGGACGATCACTCTCACCAGCAATTCTTAATGCTAAATGAGCGGCATCCCCAACAGCAATTCCAGTACCGCTACCGGCATTCAGTATACCACCAGGCATTACTCGGCAAGCAGAAAAAATGCAACGAACAGCATCTTCTATCCAAAGAAAATCCCGAACGGGCTTAAGGTCTCGTAACCTCAAAGGACCTTCTCCAGGAACTTGTTTTAGAATATCGAAAAGAACGGTGTTCTCACTCATCCCATGGCCATAAAGATTGGCAAAACGAAGAGAGGTTCCACCACCATTCGAGAAAATTTGTTCGCAAGCAAGTTTTACCCGCATATAATCACTTGTCGCTTCAAGAACCTCATCTGGAGAGCGAGGATAGTCTTTAGCGTCGCCATACACAACAGCACTGGAGGCATAAACGATATGCTTCCATTTTTTTTTTGAAAGCATGCGGCACAACTCGACAGCTTCACTATCAAAAAGGCTTGAAGTATTGCTGGACTGTGCAAGATGGACAAGAATTGCATTTTCCGGCACAAATAAATCTGCGTAATTGAAAACTGTAGTAAGGCCGTTAATACTTTTTCTCGATAAGCCTTGAACAGGAATACCAAGTTTGCGAATGTAGCTCATAAGCGCTCTGCCAACAAAACCAGAGGCACCAGTAACAACGATTTCAGCCATCAATTAAAGTATGCTCCTTTCATTCAATCTTAACACCAATATCTTCGCGCTTAACCTGCACCCCATTGCGGATAGCTCGCATTGCATTTTTCCCCAATAACATCTCATAATCGGAAGCTGTAAAATCACCTCCACCAGGCCTTTTAAGCCAAATATTTTTTTCACTCAAAAGCTGACCCATTGCAATGTCCTGAATAGCTACAACTGAAGCAAAAGCAAACGCGATTGTAGGGGCTTCCTGGATTACCGGATTTTTATCGCCACCCCGTGCTGCAAATATTATCCTAGCACCTTCAATTAATTCTGAGAGGGCTTTTGGATCCATTGAACACACAATATCAGGGCCAGGGCGATCCATACTATCGGTAAAATGCCTTTCCAAAATTGATCCCCCCAATGCAACGGCACCGAGACAAGGGTAATTTGAAATGGTATGATCAGAAAGACCGATAACTGCATCAGGGAAAGCATCTTTTAACATGCTCATTGCACCTAAACGCACTAATTCAGGAGGAGTTGGGTAAACATTAGTACAATGAAGCAGAGCGAAAGGGACGTTGGCATGACGAAGAATCTCAACCGAGGGTCTTACGGATTCTATTGAATTCATACCAGTGCTTATAATGACCGGCTTGCCGAAACCAGCTATATACTTGACAAGCGGGTAGTTGTTACACTCCCCCGAACCTATTTTGAAGGCTGGTATATCAAACTTGACCAATCGATCAACTGCCGCTCGTGAAAATGGAGTGCTGATGAAAATTGCACCACGCTTTTGAACATGATCCATCAAACACCTCTCATCTTCCTCTGAAAGGGCACAGCGCTCCATAATTTCATAAATAGATATATCGGTATTGCCCGGTATCACAGATTTCGCCTCATCAGACATTTCGTCCTCTATAATATGAGTTTGATGCTTAATAATCTCTGCGCCTGCATCAATTGCGGCATCTACCATGGAAATTGCTAACGGTAAAGAACCTTCATGATTGATACCAATTTCTGCAATAACAACAGGTGGATGATTATCGCCTATCCAACGACCTGCAATTTTAAACTTTGCCATATATTTTCCCTAAAATCTATAAGACCGTATCTTATTCAAAAAAAAAGTAGAAGATCCGTAATATTCAGTCCAACAAATACAACTGAATCTATTATATGGCATTCACAGGTTGTATATATCCGATTTGTAACGGGCTAGGTTCGATGGGTTCATGAACCATTCAGCAGTTTCAACAAGGCCGCGCTTGAATCCATCTCGGCCTCCATAGCTTGGCTGCCATCCAAAAAGTTGACGTGCTTTTGAATTATCTGCCCACAACCGCTCAACCTCCGAATTTCCTGGACGCAAACGATCCTCATCCGTAATAATTTCAATTTCGGTATTCATCACTTCAGCAATCAACTGAACGGTATCACCGATGGAAATCTCAAAGTTACTACCAATATTGACAACCTCACCTAAGCCTTTATCGGGGTTCATCGCCGCTATAAATCCCGCTACTGTGTCCTGAACATAGTTAAAATCGCGCGTAGGTGAGACCGCACCAAGTTTTATCTGACGCTTTCCGTTGGCAATTTGTGTGATAATGGTCGGAATTACGGCGCGGGCAGACTGGCGCGGGCCGTAGGTGTTGAAAGGTCTTGCAATAATAACGGGAAGGCCGAAAGAGCTGTAGAATGAATATGCTAATTGATCTGCAGCAATTTTTGTGGCCGAGTAAGGCGATTGACCTTGCAAAGGATGCTCTTCTGTAATTGGCACAAAACGTGCTGTGCCATAGACCTCACTGGTGGAGGTGTGTACTATCCTTTTGACTCCAAGTTCCCTTGCAGCCTGCAGGACGTTGAGCGTACCTTTGATATTGGTATCGACATAGGTATCGGGGGAATGGTACGAATATGGAATGGCGATCAGTGCTGCGAGATGCATTACTACATCACAGCCCTTCATCGCCTCCTTTACTCCGTGCGGGTCGCGGATATCACCAGAGAATACCTCAAACTTTCCTTTTACGTCTGGGGCGCAATGGTCGAGCCAGCCCCATGAGTTGAAGGAGTTGTAGAGCACGAATGCGCGAACATTATAGCCTTGGCGAACAAGCGCTTCGGTGAGGTGTGAACCGATAAAACCATCGGCACCGGTAATGAGAATCTTATTTGACATTACGTAATTGGAACATAAGATAATTGATCTGGCATGGTACTCCTCCAATGAGCGAGTAATGCTGAAAGTAAAGGCCGGTGCTGAGCAGCAGACTCGGACAATGATGGCAACGAGCATGTTCCTGTTGTCAAAATTGATTCCACAAGCCCACCTGTCATCTCACTCTGAAACTCCAGTCTACCTGACAGAGATAAACCGTCTGATCGTAACGCTATACCCTCAAGTTCGAGGATTGACCACTGGCTACCTATAGTTTCAAGTATCATTGTTCGAGGAGTTGGTTCTGATTTGCAATGCAAAACAAGTTCCGAACCTCCTGCATATTTTACAATTAAAGTGCCGTACACCTCCCAATTCCCTAGCCTTTTAGCTGTATGCCATTGGTCCGCAAGTTGGTCGGTTTGAATTTCAGTCACAGACTCGCCCGTCCACCACGCCATAAAGTCGAGATAATGCACTGCGTTGCAGGCAAGACCCCAATCAAATCCATCAATTATGCAGGTTGCTGGTATGCGGTTAGGTGTCGAATCTTTCAATTCTTGAAACCAACTCATCATACGACGAGGTGTATTAACCCACACTTTGCCCTCTACCCACAGCACAGAAGTAATCACATCCAAATCATATTCACTCTGCGCCAGAACTTTTTCAAGTATCCAATAGCGGACAGCAACTTTTTCGGATAACTGCGAGACTACCGCAGCTCTCACGTTCGCTGATGTTGCGATAATTGCCAGATCAATCTCTGATGGGATATCGGAAAGTCCTATAACATACCTTACTTGATGGGGTATCTTGGGCTCATCAACCTCCTGCCATCGAGCTTCAGCGCGGGCGAGTGATTCGGGGGAGACATCGGAGACTATAATATCAAGAGGCATTGTCACTTTTGACAAGCCCTGAAGATACCGCGAACCAAGTTGCCCTGCTCCTACTATCAAAATCTTATATCTCATAAATTGCACTGACAAGTTTCATGGTTTCGACACCTTCAGCCAGCGAAACAAGGTCATGCGGTTCACCTTTGACTGCCTTAATTGATTCTTCTGCCTGCCTGCGAAGGCCTGGCTTGAAATTCTTATCCGACTCATGCTCAGGAAACGGTTCAAGCTTTCTTGAAGGATAGAGCTGAATGGATGCCTGCTCTACAGGACGCATCTCAAACCTTACTGATTGGGTCGTTACACTTACCGACCAAGGACCAGGAGCATTCCATACTGCATCATAGAGGCCAATATCACCTGATGAGAACAGGATTTTTGCTGAAACAAATGATGGGGTAGCAGGATTCCACGAAAGAACAGGATCGACTGCTATAATTTCACCCCTTCCGAAAATCCTGAAATAATCGATCAAATGAATAGAATTCGCATACATCCAATTTTGGATGACCAACTCAACATGCCCATTACTTTTTGCCGCGATAAGATCTTCCTGATCAAACACATGGATCAATCGTGGTGCATCATTCCCAGCAAGCGCATCCTGTACATTTGCGGTACTGCCATAGTGCCGCCTGTTCAACGCAACATAGGCTTCACGCCCTTGAGAAACAGCTAAGTCACGCATAAGTTCTGCTTCGGCAAGATTATGGCCTACAGGCTTTTCTATCAAAAGCTTCCATGGATAGTGAAAGGCCTCCTCACAAACCTTACGCGTATGCAGCACTGGTACTGAAATAACAACCAGATCTGCCTGGGTACGTTCGTACAATTCTTCAATAGAATCGCAGACATACCTAACGCCAAACTTCTGTGAAAGAGCTTCAGCCTTGGCTCTGGTGCGAGATAGAATACCAGAAAGTTCGACGTTCTCAATATCCTTAAATGCCTGTATATGCCCAGAAGTCATAGCCCCTGCGCCAACAAATGCTATTTTTGTGATTTCACACATCAATTCACCACACGGTTTTTATGAAAATCAGCAACAATACGCTCTATATTCTTCAAATCTTGCAAATTAACAGCAGCACCTGATGCCGCCATAGCTTTTGCTGCGTCCATTAAAGGTGTCGCATTAAGCTGTGCTGATAAATTTTGATTCCGACACAAGACTTTTTTTATAACCTGCTTTATTTGTGGCGGAATTCGCTGTTTAAAGGCTTTTATAAATTCCTTAATACTATTTGTCGCTTCGCCTCCATACGCATTGACATAAGCATCTATTGCGCGGCTTACCCCATCCCTTACCACAGACACCTCGGCAGGAGATGGCGCCAAACCTTTACTCATAATGTCCAAAAATTCATTTCGCTGATTCAAGGTATGAGAGTCACGCCACCAATGCCATATTCGTTTATTTGGATCTAATGATATTGATGTTCCTGCAAGTTGAGCGTTTTCATCTGAACGCATCCACATAAGGTTTTGAAGAACCTTTGACTTGCCAAGAAAGGATACGGCAAGTTCAAACTGAAGCTCCCCGATAGCGTAAACAGGGAACTCTTTATGACCCAAGATTTCCACGGCTTTTTTCCAAACTTCACATTTCACAACAGAATAGATAGTAGAAGGGGTATATGGATTCATATGATACACCATACGTTCACAAGCGTCATTCGAAGCTACAAAATAACCGTCCTGCGACGTATATACAGGCCAACCCATCAGGGCTGTCCCGTTTAAAGAAAACTGTAAACAACGGCCACCACAAGAGACCATGTCAGGTTCTGTATCAAGAACATTAATACACTTATTTAAAGCGTCAGGCAAAAAAAACTCATCATCTGACAGCAAGGCCGCATAATCAGTCGCGATTAATTTTTGTGAACACCCCAAGCGTTCAACAAAACCAATTGGCAAATGATGATAATGGACATTTGCTCCAATATCAGACAATACATCTAGGTCAATAGGACAAGCACTACCATCAAGAACATGCACAGTAGGGCCAATTCCTGACCAATACATCATACTTCGAAATGCATAGGCTTGCCGATTATACGTAGGAATTATTATGGTTAGTCGCGATAACTGCGGATGCCTCATACTAAAAATAAACCGTTTTAGACCTCACTTTATCCTACCGAAGATAGCCATCCGGTGCGATGGTGATGTGCAATTTGTGCTGAATGCTTTTGTAGATCTCAAATTTATAGTGGATTTTGAGATGTTCCCATACTGCTGTTTTTTTTGTTGCCAAGGCCCCATGGACGGTAGGAAAAGCTTTTATTTTCTGGCATAGTCGTGAATGTGATTGCTGACGAGATGCCCATTTAATAGCAAGGAACCTCTCCTGAGTCCATTCAAGGCAATGGTCGTTTACTTTTTCAGTTTTTCAGACCTTTTCAGCCTTAATCCACGCAAATCATCAGCTTTTTGAGGTACCTCGTAAAGAGATTCCAACATATGTTCAACAATGTCTGTCGCAAGACTGAGCTCCTTATATGTCGGCTTTGACAACTCATGAACGGCATCATTGCCGAGAAACCTATGTTCATGAAATATCGCAGCGTACTGCTGAGACAGAATGCCTTTTTCACTGAGACCCGCAATCTTTCCTTGAAGGGTTTTTTTCCGCTGTACAGCAGTAGAGCCATCCTTTTTATTTATTTCAACCGGACCATCACTAATATTCTGATCAGCACAAACCCCCTCTATTATTGCCCTCAAGCCAGCAGCGCAAAGTGTTGGCAGTTTTCCATTAAAACATTCAATTGCCTCGCAGTAAATACGTCGCAACCCGGATGGGACAGAATAAAAGTCATGGATTGGTCGAGTTGCATTAGAGCGATGAGGATATAGTTGAGAAGAGGAGCCGTCATCCCACATATCAGGGCCAATCTGGCCTTGATTTTCGGAACACCAATTGCGATGTCTGAATGATATAGTATCACAACCACAACACTGTATGATTTGGTAATTGTTCGACCAATCAATGGTCTCAGGCATCTTTTGATAATAACCGACTACCTCAGACCCGTTACAGTCAACGGATTGTAAAACCTGATGATTTGTCTCTAGCACGCACTTTGCGCAATAAGCTTTAACCTTCTCATCTTTTGTCTTATTGAAACCCATCTCTTCAGCTATCTTTCCCATTCCAGTAGAAGTTTTATTTACTCAAATGCCAACAGAAATATTTTAGCATTGTAAGCATAATACAGGTGGTATTATTCGGAATATATAGATTTAAGCTACACTGAAGCTGTAATATATCGATTATCGTAACTCGCCAAAGTCATTGCTCAACCATAAGCCTTATCCCAACAACCGCTCAACGCATCGAATATGACTGGCATTTGAATTTCAAAATCATCTTGTGTAATACAACCACCAACTTTCTTGGCCAGTTTTACTTTATTTGTCACATTCCCGATTTCTTCACGAAGGGATTCGGGATAATAGTCTTCAAGGCCCAATACAGGCAAAGCGAAAACCTGGTTATTTTTCTCAAGGTAAACATGATTATCAAGAAAGGTTCGCAACCGCTTCTGCTTTTCGATTCCTGTTGGAGCATCAAGAAGCAAAATCGCCTTGTGTTTGTATATGGGCGAGTCGTCCACCACGGCGAACACCTTCATTACATCTTTCAGGTAATCGGCCTGCCGTTGGTCATCGCCGCGAGCGGGGAGTACCTGGATAGCTGGGCATTCGGGATAAAATCGTTCAATAATCTTTTGCAAAAAGGCTACTTCGCTCTCACCCTCAACAATCAGCAAATTTGCTGGCAAAAGCAAGTCTGCCGGACTACCGCCAAGCAACTCGAATACGGCCCTTCTTTTCTGATTGCGAGTCAACACGTTGAGATTGGTCGCACCATGTTCTTTTTCGACCAGAAATGTTCGCTGAAGAGCGGATTCTTCAGAAAGGAATACTGAAGAGTGAGTAGTAACAAAGACTTGATCAACGCCATCCGCCAAGGATAGCAATGCTGTTTTAAGTTGACGCTGCGCTATAGGATGCAAATGCAGTTCTGCCTCGTCAATGAAAAAGATGAACGCTCTGCCCAATGCCTCATCGCGACGCATGTCTGCATGAGCTTTAATTATTGCCAGCATCAGCGCACGCTGCATACCATCGCCCTTAAACTCGGCATCTGTCAGAACGCCGTCATCCAACGTCGTGGTGTAGGATTTCAGGAACTCGTCGAAGACGGGAACATCTACGCGAAAATCAACTGCTCTGCAATCTGGAAACTGCTGAGCAAGATGCTGCTTGACCTGGTCGCTGGTATCATGCAAGATTTTCCGAACACTTGAATCGGGGGATTGAAAGACCTCTTCGAATTTCTCCAAAAATTCACGATACTTCGGGTCCTGTTCCAATGCATCTGAAATAACCCCGCCAAGCATCTGCCCAATCGGTGTCGTGCTTTTATACGCTGATACCTCTTTAAGGCTTTTGCTCGTCAGCACAAACTCAAAGCGGGGAATACAGTTGTTGAATGCGGGATCGGCTCCCGTTGGTTGCTTTTTCCAAATCCCGGTTTGAGGTTGCAGAACATATCTATTTTTCGGATCAACACTCGTTCGCCTGACCCTCATGGTATCGGCTTCACCGACAATATTCCGGAGCTTTTGCCGATTATCATCATTAGAGATATTCTCAAGCCCTGCCTGGACACCTGAAAACTCTACCTCAACGCAAACCTCAGCATCCCCACTCGCATCATCGCGAACAAACCTGATATCCGGCAACTCCCCTTTCCCCGAATAAAACCATGAGACAGCCTCAAAAACATTTGTCTTGCCATGGTTGTTTCGCCCAACAAGAAGCGTGAATTCAGAAGGCTCAAACTCGGCTTCTTGAATGGAACGGAAGTTCTGGATATGGATAAGGGAGATGCGCATCAAAATATGTCCTTCCCTTTTTCTCTCAAATGCAATCGACCATTTTCATCCAAAATAATCCAACCACATTTGAGACATCTCTCAATCTTATATTTTTCTATTTCGCACATTTTTATGTGAGCTGAATTTGCAATAAATTGTATTCGACTTCTGTTGGGAGTTTTTTCCAGTCCGGCTTAACATTTCGCTCCACATAATCATCAATCGCTAACGGAAGTAAATTTCCAGCATATCGAACCTGAACATCAGTTGGATTATCTTTAGGCCCGATTATGTAAATACCTGTATAAAAGCTCATTATTGTAATATTTTACTTAATTCTTTTCAAATACCCATCCGGTGCGACGGTGATGAGCAGTTTGTGCTGAATGCTTTTGTCAATTTCGAATTCGGGGTGGGTTTTGAGGTATTCCCATACTGCTGTTTTAGGGTTGTTGCCGGGGCCCCAAGGGCGGTCGGGAAACATTTCCTTTGGCATGTCTTCAACTACGGTGTCGAACGCGACGCAATAACTGCCAATACTTGTAAGTGGTGCGTAGGCTTCGAGTTCAGCCAGTACGTGATCGTGGGTGTGGTTGCTGTCGAGAAAAACTAAGACGCGCGAATAGTTCTCAGTAATTGCTTGAACCTGTTGAATAATGTCAGGTGCGATGCTGGAGCCCTGAATCATCTCAATGCGCGAAGCCATGGGATGAGCTTCGATAGCTTCACGGTTGTGTGCACGAATATCAATATCAATTGCGAGCACCTTACGCTTGGATTCATTGGGATTGATGGTTATGCCGCTTTCAATAGCGCCAGTCATGTCAAGCAAAGCAAGCATGGATGCGCTTAAAATGAGCGAGCCACCATGGGCTATGCCGGTTTCGATGATGAGATCGGGTTTTATTTCCCAGATCAACTCCTGCATCGCGACCATGTCCTGAGGATACTGAATTATGGGGCGACCAAGCCATGCAAAGTTGTAAGAATACTTAGTGACCGTTGTCGCGCGCAAAAATTGCTGCCCAGCCTCAATCATGGTGGTATCACACCCGTTAGATATAACTCTTTCTGCTACTTCTTGTTTAAATTCATTCATGGTCGATACAAATATAGTTATAAGTGTTCCCCGACATTTTTTTGATTTCGTCAAGGTAGTTTGAATTCATGACCCAGATTGTTGCGCCAGGAGCAAGTTTTGATAACGCATCCGTTGGCGATTGCACTTTTAAACCTGTTGCAGGTAAAAATTTGCCCTGCTTTGCTGGATTAATGTCGATCACCGTATTGAAAAGCACTCCTTCTCGCTTTTTGAGCAACGAAAAAATGACACCTTTGGATGCACCGCCCCATATAACCGCGGTGTTCTGTTCTGTTCTGTTCTGTTCTGTTCTGTTCTGTTCTGTTCTGTTCTGTTCTGTTCTGTTCTGTTCTGTTCTGTTCTGTTCTGTTCTGTTCTGTTCTATCAGAAGATGCAAGAACTCTTCTGGGAAAGAGACTCGTTTATTCTCATTATATTCGGGTATTTTCAAGCTGGCTAACTCAGCAACGACATAGAGATATTGCTCCCCAAAGACTGTGCCGCTTTCAACAACTTTGTCAAACATGCGATCAAAGTCTGCCAAGCGAAAGTAATTTACATGTTCATAGAAAATATCGAACCACGCACTCTTCGATAAAATCCAGTCAAAATTCGGGACTTCGATATAGATCAACCCTGAGCCACCGTTAGCATCTTTAAGTCTTGCCAAAAAGTCAACAGGTTCCTGAATATGCTCCAGTACATGACGCAAAATGAGACCGCTTGCCTTAATCCCAAGACTTGGCTCAAAATAATGTCGTTTAATGCGAGTATCAGTTCCTTCATACGCTGGATCGAAACCAGTTATATCAAACCCCTGCTGAAGAAGAAGTTCAAGGAAGTAACCTTTTCCACATCCAACCTCCACTAAATCATGCCGTCCGATGGTGCGTTCTACAATTTTGGCAACGGATTCCAGATGTTCTTGAAATAGTGGGCTAACTGCTTGTTCATTTTGATAGTGCTCATCATAAACCATCAATTCAGGGCGGAATGAAGCGTTATAAACCAACCCTGTCTGTAGATCCTCAACAAGTCTTACATCCCCCTTTGGGCAATCTTTCGCCTCAGCTTCAGTGTCGTACATTCGATTTTGAAAGATCGGAAGGCGATCAATACTGTAAAGTTCGCGTAGCTTTTTCATTTCAGCTTCATAACATGGTCAAATCTTGAAGTGTCACCCCAAAATGCCATTGGCTCATAATCGGGATATGGATAAAACCCTAAATTGAGTTCAATGTGATATTGTTCATCACGAATCCTTTGTTCAACCAGATTGCGAACTGACAGCGGCTTACCGGAGCAGATGTTGATTGTGCCAATATTTTGACGTTTTATTGCAAGGTACACCATCTTCTCTGCGACCTCTTTAACCTGTAAATAGTCACGTAGTTGCTCCCCTCCCGACATGTTGAAAACCTTATCACCTCGCTCAACGGCTTTTTTAAGTTGCGGAATCAACGATGAATTAGGCTGACCATCACCATACATATAAAAAAGTCTTTCCCATGTGAGATTGAAGGGGTGTAGGGCTTGAAGATACTCCAACTGTTTGCGAAGTGTGTCTTTCGCAAAACCGTAAGGATTTGCTGGACGTGTTTCGATTTCTTCAGAAAGAGGCCCTGATTGCATTCCATATTCAAAACAGGTTCCAGCCACAACAACCGACTTAAGCCCTTGTTGTACCAGTTGTTTGAGAAAAACATACTGTGTTGGTAATTCAGTTTCAAAATGGTGCAGTGATCGGTAATTGGGCAAACCGTGCCATGCAAGATGAATAAGGATATCCGGGCAACCCAAAGCTTCAAATGCATTAGCAGGAGGCTTGGAAATATCCATGTGAACCCAACGACCATTACTGATTTCCGGGCATCCTTCCCGCAACTCACGAGCAACAGCAATAACTTCGACTCCATCATGGGAGTTTATTTCTGCAAGGACATGCCGACCGATAAAACCAGTGGCACCGGTAAGTGCGACTTTAATCATTTAATCAGAGAAGCTTAAGATTGGGAACAGCCGTAACAAACGTCCCACCCCATTCCTGCGCATACGCCAGTTGCTGCATGATCTCCTCCCGCAGGTTCCATGGTAAAATCACCACATAGTCCGGGCGCTCTTCGATAAGTCGCTCCTCGCTCACAATCGGGATGCGACTGCCCGGCATAAACTTGCCCTGCTTGGCAGGGTTTTTATCGACAACAAAGTGAACAAAGTCAGGGCGTATTCCTGCAAAGTTCATTAAAGTATTGCCCTTCGCCGCGGCACCATAGGCTGCGACTGATTTTCCTTTTCGTTTGCCTTCAATCAAAAATGCTACAAAGTCATCCTTAACCTTTTCAGCTTTTCCCTGAAAGCCTGTGTAGTACTCGGCTGTTCTCATCCCGACACCCTCTTCTTTCTGGAGCAGATGACGAACCGAATCGTTAATCACTTGTAAGCCGGTATCAGTACGCTGGGCAAAGACGCGAAGGCTACCGCCATGCGTTGGAAGTTCCTGCACGTCAAAAACGGACAAGCCATTGGCAGCAAAGATGTGCTGCACGGCTGTAAGCGAGAGATAGGAAAAGTGCTCATGGTAGATGGTGTCAAACTGGTTCAGTTCAATCAGGTTGAGCAGGTGCGGAAACTCGAAGGTTGCCACGCCAGGTGGTTTGAGCAATGTGGTAAAGCCTGCGACAAAGTCATTAATGTCGGGTACATGGGCGAGCACATTGTTGGCAACCGTGAGGTCTGCCTGTTTGCCATCGGCAACAAGCTGTTTTGCCAGATTGACCCCAAAAAACTCTTCAATAATGTCGATACCTTTAGCACGAGCTGCTTTAGCCGTGCTTGCGGTCGGTTCAATGCCGGTGCAGGGAATGCCAAGCGCTTTTACATATTGCAAAAGGTAGCCGTCGTTGGCCGCAATTTCTACCACGTGGCTTTGCTCATTCAGGCTGAATCGCTGTGCCATGTCCGACACGTATCGCTCGCTATGCGCAAGCCAACTGCTGGAGAAGGCACTGAAGTAAGCATAGTCGGCATCAAACAGCTCATCTGCCTGTGCGAAGTCTTCGGTTTGTACAAGCCAGCACTGTTCGCACACCAGCACCCGCAAGGGAAACCACTTTTCAGGGTGTTGAAGCTTCTCAATTGTCAGATAAGCGTTGGAGGGTGGAGCACTGCCGAGATCAACAAGAGTCAGTTTCAGCTCTGCACCACAGTGGCGGCACTTCATAATGCTACTCCATGGAAATCCGGGTTAATCATAGGGTGTTCTTTATCGCGTGTGGATTGTTCGGTAACTGGTAATGGCCATGCAATGGCGAGCTTTGGGTCAAGTGCATTCAGTGCGGCTTCGGAGTTTGAGTGATAGGGTGCTGTATGAAAATAGAGCATTTCACAATCTTCGGTAAGTGTTTGAAATCCGTGAGCAAAGCCTTCTGGGATAAGAAGTGTCTTATGATTGGCTGCGCTCAGAATTTCGCCGTGCCATTGAAGAAAAGTCGGAGAATCGGCACGAACATCAACCGCTACATCGTACACTTCACCTTTCAGGCACATAACAAACTTGGTTTCGGCGTAGGGTGGATACTGAAAGTGCATTCCGCGAATAGTGCCGGTTTTTTCGGTCAGGGTATGGTTGATTTGAACGATGGTTCTTCCCTTGAGTTGTTCGGCAAGTTCACTTTGGCAAAACATCCGCTCAAGATAACCCCGGCTGTCACCAAGAGGCTTGCGCTGGATGAGTTGTAACCCTTGCAGGGGTGTTTCGATAATGTCAAAACGATCACTCATACGGCCCTGTAAGAGGCTTCATAATGATGCATCTGCGCCTGACTGACCATCGTCATATTTTCGTCTTGCCGCCAGGCTTTGTGCCAATTCAGGGTCATGCCAAGCGCTGTTTGCAAATTCCATCGAGGTTGCCACCCCAGTTGCGTTTTAGCTTTTGAGCTGTCCAGTTTGAGCATATTGGCCTCGTGAAGCTGCGGTGTTGCTTCGCATTGCCAGGATGCACCGGGCACCTGACCGCACAAGTATTCAACAATCCACTGTACAGGACGAGCGTCACCATCTTCCGGCCCGAAATTCCAGGGAGCTGCAAATGCTTCTCCTTCCTCATGTAAAGCTTGAGCCAACAAAAGATACCCTGCGAGAGGTTCAAGGACATGCTGCCAAGGTCGCGTGGCCTTCGGTGAACGAATGATTAAGGTACGCTGGTCATCAAGCGATTTCAGGAAATCAGGGATAAGCCGATCTGTTGCCCAATCTCCACCACCAATGACGTTGCCTGCCCGTGCACTTGCAAGATGAACCCCTGCTTGTTCAAGGAAGGAACGACGATAGGCTGCCGTTACAAGTTCAGAGCAGGCTTTGCTGCTTGAGTAAGGATCGAAGCCTCCCATAGCCTCATTTTCCCGGTATGGCCAGACCCATTCACGGTTTTCGTAACATTTATCGGTGGTAACATTGACCACAGCTTTGACACCGGGTGTATGACGCACGGCTTCAAGAAGGTTCACGGTACCCATGACGTTTACGGTATAGGTTTCAACCGGTGCGGCATAGGAATAACGCACAAGGGGCTGCGCTGCCAGATGGAACACAATATCGGGTCGGGCTGCCCGCATGGCTTGCATTAACGCTGTAGCATCACGAATGTCGGCAATCGTGCTTGCGGCAAGTTGCTCCTGCAAATTGCAAACGGTAAAAAAGTTCGGTTCTGTTGGTGGATTAAGGGCATAACCGTATACGTCAGCACCCATATCAACCAGCCAAAGCGCTAACCATCCACCCTTGAATCCGGTATGACCGGTCAGAAATACCCGTTTTCCTTTCCAGAAGTTTCTGTTTACTGCCCTGATTTGCTGGTTCACCATATTTTCCACGGAGCTTTATGGTTGTCCCACAGTTCTTCGAGATGCGTTTTATCGCGCAGGGTATCCATTGGTCGCCAGAAGCCGCTGTGCTCATAAGCTGCAAGCTGGCCTTCTGTTGCAATCTTTACCAGTGGCCCGCCTTCCCATGATGATGCGTCACCATCGATAAAGTTTAGAACATCGGGTTGAAGAACAAAAAAACCACCGTTGATCCATGAGCCGTCTCCTGGTGGCTTTTCTTCAAAGCAAAGGACGGCTTCACCATCTTTTATGATTGAGCCATACCGGCCGGGGGGCAAAACGGCACAAACCGTTGCCAGTTTACCATGCTTTTTGTGAAAGGCAATTTCTTTGGTGATATCGATATTGGCAACTCCGTCGCCATAGGTAAAACAGAAGGGCTCATCAGGTTCGAGATAGTTGGCTACCCTTTTGAGACGACCACCTGTTGCCGTATCCTCACCGGTATCTACCAGTGTAACCTTCCATGGCTCGGCTTTTTGCTCGTGAACTTCCATACTGTTGTTTTGCATGTCGAAGGTGACGTCAGACATGTGCAGAAAGTAGTTTGCGAAGTACTCTTTGATGACGTAGCCTTTATAGCCGCAGCAGATGATAAAGTCGTTTACGCCATGGGCGGAGTAGAGCTTCATGATGTGCCAGAGGATTGGTTTGCCTCCGATTTCGATCATGGGCTTTGGCTTGAGGTGCGACTCTTCGGAGATGCGAGTGCCGAGGCCTCCGGCGAGGATTACTGCTTTCATTTTTTTAAGGGCTCAGTGAACTTTGCTGACTGGGAATACATGGCCGTTTGTTTTTTCTTTTGAGACTATTTCGGCGTAGGTGCCAGTCCGCTTGATGCCGCCATCGGCAAGTTCGACGATTTGAGTGCAGTTTTTCAGGGTGGTGAGGCGATGGGCGATGATAAGGATGGTAAGCTCGTTGCCAAGGCTTTCGATGGCTTGCATGACGGCTTGTTCGGTATCGTTATCGAGGGCGCTGGTGGCTTCGTCGAAGATGATGACGTTGGCTTGTTTGTAGAGTGCGCGGGCAATGCCAATCCGCTGGCGTTGGCCTCCGGAGAGGCGTATGCCGCGTTCACCGACGTAGGTTTTGTATTTTTTTGGCCAGCTTTCGATGATGTCGGCTATTTGTGCCTGTTTTGCTGCTTGCTTGACGAGGGTGTGGTCGATTTTCGATTTTGGGACGCCAAAAGCTATGTTTTCTTCGATGGTGCTATCGGCAAGGAAGATGGCTTGGGGTACGTGAGCAATATGCGCCTGCCATGCTCGATTGTTGGCAGAGGTTAAGGGCTGTGCGTCGATTTGAATGGTGCCTTCTGTGGGTTGCAGGAGGCCCATGATGAGGTCGAGCAAGGTGCTTTTGCCGCTACCGGTAACACCCATGAAGCCGATACGGCTGCCTTTGGGTATCTTCAGATTGAGGTTGTTGAGTACCAGAGGTGATTGATCGGTGTAACGGAATGAGAGATTGTTCAGATTAATCTCTTTCAGGAACGGAAGCGGTTGGGCTGGTGGCTGGTCGACATAGTCGGGGAGGGGCTGGTCGAGCAGGTCGAGCGTGTCGAGCAGGGATACTTGACCGCCTTGTATGCCGGACCAGGAGCTGTAAGCCCCTTGCAAGACGGGGAGCAGACGCTGGGCACCAAGTGCAAGGGCACCAAGAATGGGAATTGCTTTGGCGATGCCGTCGGGTTGCCGGGCAAGGACATAGGCCAGGAGGGCAATGAGCATCATGCCGAGCGCTTCGATGCCGAAGCGGGGGCTTGAGCTGATAAAAGAGCTATTGCCTTGGGCTTTACGCAAGGGGTGGTCGGCGTTGCGGTAAATTTGGCAGTATGCGCCCTGACTGCCGTCAATCAGGACGTCGCGTATGCCGCCTAGCCCCTCCTGCAGGGATTTGATAACCTGGGTGGATTCGCGGGCAATGCACTGGCTGTTGAGCAGTTGCTGGTTTTGTGTGAGCTTGATAATGAATGCGTAGATGAGGCCAAAGCCACCAAAGGCAGCCAATGCAATAACGGGGTCGACCGACAAAAGGGCGATGAGGATGGCGATCAGCATGATGGCGGAGCTGATGAGGGTCAAGAGCGGCACGATGATGCTGTAGATTACGCCGTTGGCTTTGCCGGATATTCCGCTGATGACTTCGCTGCTGTTGCGGGCGACGTGTACGGCGTAGGGCTGGTAAAGGGTGCGGCGGTAGATGCTGATGCTGAGGTCGGCGCCTGTTGCAAAGGAGAGACGGGTGCTGGCCCAGAGAAGGAGAAGGCGCATGGCGCCGGACAACAGGGCTGCAACACCGAACGTGATGGTGAGCGGCAGCAGGAGCTGGTTGGCACTTGTTATGCCTGCGGCATGGATGAGTGGCTGGGCTGCAGGGAGCTGGAATATCCGATCAGGGGCGGTTAGAACTGCAAGAAACGGGAGTACGGCGCCGATGCTGAGGATTTCGGCAAAGGAGGCGCTGACCATCAAGACCAAGAGCAGGGCGAATTGGGCGCGCCGCCTTGGGCTGATATGGTGCCATAAGCGGTTTAGGAGCTTATAAATAGGGCCGTTAGTATTCACAATGACAGGGGGTTAAAGAATGTGTTTAGGGAATCACCCTTCCTTGCTGACTGATACTGCATAGCCATTGGCTTTTAAAAGCGAGTGGCGTTTGGCTTGTTCAAGGTCATAGGCTACCATCTCGTCTATCATCTCATCAAGGGTGATCTGCGGTATCCAGCCGAGGTCAGCTTTGGCTTTTGATGGGTCGCCGAGGAGTGTTTCAACTTCTGCGGGGCGAAAATAGCGAGGATCAATCCTGACGAGGATTGATCCAACATTAAGTGCTGATTTATTAGTGCTGGGTGCTGAGTGCTGAGTGCTGAGTGAAGATGAAATCGGGGTTAGTGCATCGATGACTCCTACTTCATTTACTCCGAATCCTTCCCAGCGGATGGTGATACCGAGTTTGTTTGCTGCTTTTTCTATGAATTCGCGGACGCTGTACTGGATGCCGGTGGCGATCACATAGTCTTTGGGTTCGACCTGCTGAAGCATCATCCACTGCATGCGAACATAGTCCTTGGCGTGACCCCAGTCGCGTTTGGCGTCGAGGTTGCCGATGTAAAGACACGCCTCAAGTCCCTGGCTGATGTTGGCGAGGGCACGGGTGATTTTTCTTGTTACGAAGGTCTCTCCCCTTCTTGGGGATTCATGATTGAACAGAATACCGTTGCATGCATACATACCATAGGCTTCGCGATAGTTTACGGTGATCCAGTATGCATAGAGCTTTGCAACACCGTATGGACTTCTCGGATAAAATGGGGTGGTTTCCGTTTGAGGAATCTCCTGCACGAGGCCGTAAAGTTCGCTGGTGCTGGCCTGATAGAAACGTGTCTTTTTTTCGAGGCCGAGGAAGCGGATGGCTTCGAGAAGCCGCAGGGTCCCCAGGGCATCAACATCGGCGGTGTATTCAGGGGATTCGAAGCTCACAGCAACATGGCTCTGCGCAGCGAGATTGTATACTTCGTCGGGTTTGATTTCGGCGATGAGGCGGGTGAGGTTGCTACTGTCGGTCAGGTCGCCGTAATGTAAGTAAAGTGCTGAGTGCTTTTTCAGTTCTGAGTTCTGAGTGCTGAGTACCGAGTCTTTTTGAATATCGTGACGATCACGGTAGAGGTGGTCGATGCGTTGGGTGTTGAGAGAGCTGGCCCGTCGTTTAATACCGTGCACTTCGTAGCCTTTTTCAAGTAGAAGTTCCGCGAGGTATGAACCGTCTTGTCCGGTGATGCCGGTAATCAAAGCAACCTTAGATTTATTATCCACTGATTTTAATAGTTTGTCCACTAATTACACGAATTGTTACGAAAGGAAAGGAAATATTTGCCCGCTAATTTCGCTGATTATCGCGAATTGTGTTGTTTAGAAAATCCTGATAGGCAAGTTTAAGGCCTTCTTCCAGAGTGACTTTTGGTTGCCAGCCGAGTGTGTTGATGAGGGTGCTGTTCATCAGTTTTCTTGGGGTGCCATCGGGCTTGGTAGAGTCAAATTCAATCTTTCCCTTGTAGTTGATAACTTTTGCGATGGTTTCCGCAAGTTCTCTTATCGTGATGTCTGCACCTGAACCAACATTGATGTGACTTTGCATTGGAGTGATATGAGCGCCATACGTGGCTTTGTCGAGGTTCATCACATGCACACTCGCCGCTGCCATGTCGTCTACGAAGAGGAACTCCCTCATCGGCTTCCCTGTCCCCCAAATCGTCACACTCGAAGCGTGATTCTCCTTGGTTTCATGAAAGCGCCTTATCAGGGCTGGAATGACATGGCTGTTCTCTGGATGGTAATTATCGCCGGGACCATAAAGGTTCGTAGGCATTACGCTACGATAGTCGGTGCCGTACTGGCGGTTGTAGCTTTCACAAAGTTTTATGCCAGCAATCTTGGCGATGGCGTAAGGTTCGTTGGTGGGTTCGAGGGTGCCGGTGAGTAGCGCCTCTTCGGGCATGGGTTGAGGAACCTCTCTTGGGTAGATGCAACTCGAACCAAGAAAAAGAAGCTTGTCGACACCATTTCGATACGCCGCATCAATAACATTGACCTCAATCATCAGGTTCTGGTAGATGAAGTCAGCCGGATAGGTATTGTTGGCGTGAATGCCGCCGACTTTCGCTGCTGCAAGGTAGACCTGATCGGGCTTTTCGGTGGCGAAGAACTCATTGACTGCAGCCTGGTTCGTCAGATCGAGCTCCGAATGCGTCCGCGTGATGATGCATGACTCTGGATAGCCCGAAGCGAGCAGATGGCGAACAATGGCTGAACCAACCATGCCTCGATGACCGGCCACATATATTTTATTAGGGGAAGATGCTATCACTTTAGTGGGGACTACTCTGATTGTATTCAGCCTTTAAGATAACTTGTACGTCCATGTCCATCTTAGGCCTTAGGTGGAGCTTGTGAATATTCTTTTCTCAGCACAAAGAAGTATATCGCAACATAGAGCACAATACTAAAGAGTAATGATATAATAAGTATAACCTCTTGGCTATGAAATACCACTGCCAGGCTGCATGGGAGCAATGCATAGAGCCAACACAGTGGCGAAACCAGGCTATTTCTTACGTTTTGCGGAAAATGAGAAGCATGACGATTCACTATGTTGACCTTTATCAGGCTGTGCATGTGTCCGCCATCGGGGTGGCCTGCATTCTGTTTGTTCAAAAGGCGTCGGAACATACTAAAGGTCGTTTCAATGACGGGATAGCTACAGACTAATAATGGCGCCCATACGGATACATGGGGATTGCGTATAGGCAGCATCACGGCAATCCATGCAAGCAAGAAGCCCATGAGGTACGCGCCACCATCGCCCATGAATATTTTACCAAGGGGATAGTTGACCACAAAAAAGCCGGCTAAAACGACATCCATTATCAGGCACAATTCGACTAGCTGAAGATCTCCAGCACTTGCGGCAATCAAACTAAAAGCAGCAAAGCAGATCATAAGCGTGCCTGATGCCAGCCCATTAAATCCATCGATAATATTGATGGAATTAACAACACCGGAAACAGCAAAAAGCGTAAAGACCAAGGATATCGGGAGATAGGAAAAGATAGGATCAACTAAACCAATATCAATGCGAGTAATCAAGTAACCCGTTAACCACCAAGCCGTAGCGGCACTAACGATTGTAGCTATGAGGCGCGCTCGAACTCCGATTTTTCTGGTCATGTCTTCAGCGAGACCCGCAGCAAAGGCAGGAATACCAGCAATCAGCATCTTGCCGAATAGCTGTGATTGAGACGACGGGGTTAGCAGCCAAGCTGTCAGCAGGCCGAGAGCGAGCGCTACTCCGCCAATCCTTGGAGTGGGAGACGTATGGAATTTTTGAACTCCATGGTGGTGATCAATCGTATGCTTTCCGTGCAAATTCTTCGTCAGCACAATCAGTATCGAGACCGCCATACTGACTACGCCTGGAATGAGCTTGGTCCACGTCATTAAAGAAAAAGGGGAAATAAGATTATTGTCCACGAATTGCACGAATTGACAGATGAAGAATGAAGTGGTTGGCCCGCTAATTGCGCTAATTTCGCGAATTTATTGTAGGGGAACTGCCCCCGTCGAGTACTTTGGGGGCGCTTCCCCTACATAGAATGATTGTGAACTATTTGTGCACTCGGCGAACTGACCTAGCCAAGCTTTTTTAAACTGAAATACATGTCATTCTGAAAGCAATAAAGCGCCTAATGCATTTGTCCGAAAACTTGCCCGCGAATTCCCGCTAATTATTCAGTTCCAGCGGAGGTGGTCTTTTAGGTTTTGGAGTTGGGCTTGGCTTTCGGTGTCTTTTTTGGCGTTTTGCATGGCTTCGGTTATGAAGGCCCAGAGGATGGCGAGAAATCCTGTTGCCAAGGCCGCAATGAGAACCATCTGGCTACGCTTTGGTTTTGACTTTTGCTCGGGAGTTACGGCTTTGTCGAGCACCTGGATGACGGAACTCTCCTTGGCTTCGTCGAGTTTTGCCATTTCAAACTGCTTGGCGAGAAGCTCATAGATTGTTTCATAGTATTTCAGATCCCTGGCTTTGCGCATGTATTCAAGGCCTTTCTCAGGGACTTTACCTGAAGTAACCGATCCAGCATCAACCTTTGCAAGCTGCGCGCGCAGGCCGGCAAGCGTCTGCTGAATGCGAATATAGTCGGGGTTATTGCCTGTGGCGAATGTACGCATGGCGCCAAGCTCCACCTCTTTCATGGCGATCTGGGCTTTTATCTGAGAACCTGCTTGCACAAATGCGCCGGCCTGAGCATCAAGCTGAATGATCCCCGTATTCTCCTGCAACTGCTTCATAGCGATTTCAGCGTCACCAAGGCTTTGTTTTGCCTGAAGAAGCTGCTTTTCAAAAAACAGCCTGCGCTGCGAAGCTTCGGTGACGGCAAAAACCTGCGTCAGGCGCTGCAGTTCGTCTACGTAGCCGTTAGCAAGCATTGCTGCCCGCTGGGGATTTTTGTCGTCGACCGAGATGCCTATAATCCCGTCCTTGCCGACTTTAACGTTGGTAGCGCCGGTAAGTGCGTTGCGGGTGGTCTCGGGTGTTTTGGTTTCGTAGACTGACTGCAGCTTGAAACGGCGAATCATGTTATCCTGCAGCGTCCGGCTTTTGAGCATGGCGATGTAGGTATCGTTCGGATTTTTTATACCTGCGGCTCCTGCCATTCCGCTGAGCGCGCCAAGCTGGCTGAGCATTGCCGATGCGCTGGACTGCTGCTGTGGGGGGAGAATCTGGGTGTCAGCAGTATAGATATTTGGCTGAAACAGGCTGAAGACAGCTGCGAGTATTGCGGCCACTAATGGGGCCCCGAGGATTATTTTTTTGTGCTTGGCGAGCGTAATGGCCAGGTCGAGAAGGCTAATCTCGTCTTCGAACTGCTCGGGCTGAACGTTATGCTGTGGGGTGATGTCGGACATGTGTATTAAGTGCTGAGTGCTAGGAAAGATTTGCCCGCTAATTGCGCTAATTTTCGCGAATTTGGTGTCGAGAGAATAGTCCCCTTCTTTGGGGTCAGGGGGCTATTCTCCCAACATGAAAGATTGTGAACTATTGGTGCAGTCGGCGAACGTACCTTGCCAAACGCACACCAACGAAATAGATATAACCCAGACCCAGACCCAGACCGCCATAAACCGCAATACATGCATCCGAGAAACCCGAGACCCTATCAATATTACCACGCGACATTCATAAAGCCGAGTCAGATTAGCCTTTCTGTTGAACGGGTATTGGCTAGTCTTTTGAAGGTTAGGCTTGCTTCTCCAAAATTTATCAAGATGCCGAGTTTGTGACCGGTGGCGTTGAGGTAGTTCAGGAGTTGAGCTTCGTGGTCGGGGGTTAGTTGGGTTAGGGCTTTTAGTTCTATGATTATCTGGTTGTAGCAGATGAAGTCGGCTATGTATTTCTTTGTGAGTTGCTGGCCTTTATAGGTGATCCGGAGCTCTTTTTCTTTTTCGTATGGGATTTTGCGGGTTGTGAATTCTATGGCCAGGGCTTCCTGGTAGACTGGTTCAAGAAATCCGTTGCCGAGTATTTTGTGAACTTCCTGTGCTGCACCTATGATGTCGTATGACTCTGTTTTGTAGATGCGCATAGGAAGATGGTTGTCCACGAATTACACGAATTGACACGAATTGGGTGTCGGGAGAGCGGGCCCCTTCTTTGAGGTCAGGGGACTATTCTCCCAACATGGAATGCTTCCTGACTATTTGTGCAACTGGGGGAACATCATCTTATATACTGGCACCGACACAAGAATGAATAGTTGCCCGCGAATTTGCGCTAATTTCCGCGAATTAATTCAAAGAATATTGTCCACGAATTTTCACGAATTGAGTGCATCACTGGCTACCTGCATGCCCCCTCCCCGGTGAAACTTTGGGGGATTATAGGGTTTTTAGGGTGGCGAGGCCGGCGGCGCCGAGACCGAATTGGTAGAGGACGCTGGTGAAGTCTTTGAGGCTTTGCATGAATGTTTGGCCTCGCTGGATCTTCTCTGGTACTACAATGGCATCTCCGGGGTTGACTCTGCCGCCTAAGCCGCCGCTGCGGTTGCTGCGGACGGTGCCGTCGGCGCAGATGCGGTAGGCTTCGGATTTTTCGCCTGTGGGGCTGACTCCGCCTGCCAGGACGAGGTAGTCATTTATCTTTCTGTTGGCCGTGTAGATGATGGTATTCTGCTGGTAGACGGCACCGATGACATCAACGGTGGAAGGCCTTTCTGGAATATAGACCGTGTCGCCGTCACGCAGGGGGAAGTCGGGGAGGTCGCTGATCTGAGAATCTGCATTCTTGAGGTTGAGAATGATACGCCCTTCGGCCTTGACCTGGCGGAGCTTTTTGAGCAGGTTGCGCTGCGATTCAACTTCAGCGGCAAGCGTGGCGGCCTGGGCGGGGTCGGACTGCCCGGCTAATCGCTGTTTGGCATTTGTTTCGATATCTTTTTCGTAGCGGTCAACTGACTCATCGATTTTCTGCTGCTGCTCGGCCTTGAGGCTTTCGCGGTTGAGCTTGGTGCCGAACACATAGCCCTGGCTTGTGGTTCCACCAATACGGGTGATGAGTGCCTTGAGGGTTTCACCTTTTTCGAGCTGGAAAACTCCGCTGTTTGCTACGGCGCCATCGACGCGGACAAAGGAACGGTTGATTTTTACCTGCAGAGGTATGCTACCGGGAGCAATAACTCGCACGATGTCTGAGGGGTTCAGCGTGAGTTTTGAGAGCTCTTTTTCTATTGATGCTTTGTCGGCATTGAGCTCTGCAACAGTCTGGAACCGGTTGTCGACGCCCTTTTCGACAATGACATTTTTCAAATCTGATGCCGTTTCGAACCCGCCGGACCAACTGACAATTTCAGCCAGTGAGGTGTTCTTCTTCAGCTCATATATGGCTGGCCGTTTGACGTTGCCAAGCAGTGCTACGAGCGGGCCGACCTCGGGGATGAAGATGACGTCGCCATCCTGCAGACTTCTGTCCATGCTTTTGTCGCCGTAGAGCAGCATATCGTAGAGATCAATCGAAACAGGTGGTTCTGTGCCTCGTTTGAGCTGGATGTCGCGAAGCGTACCGGTTGCTGAAGGGCCCCCTGAGGTAAACAGGGCATTAAGCACGGAGCTCATGGCGCTGAGTGTGTAGGTACCAGGGCGCTGTGCGTGGCCGACCACATAGATCTGCACGCTGCGGGTCTGCGAAACGCTGGCGCTTAAGTCGAAGTTGGTGAATATTCGGCCAACGGCTTTTTTGAGGTATCCCTGAAGGTCACGATATTTGACACCGGCAACCTTTACTGAACCAACACGCGGAATGTATATCTCACCGCCTCGGTTGACCGTAACATTAACATCGATATCGACCATCCCCCAGCCTCGAATCTGCAGGGCATCGCCCGGGCCGATTACATAGTCGAGGTTGACCTGTACGGCACCAAGCGGCGCATAGGTGCTGGGCACATTGCCGAAAAGCTCACGGCCAAAGACCTTTAAAGGAGTTCCTGTCGCACTCTCTACAAACTTCTGAAAGGAGCTTTTTTCCTGAACTGCCCGAAGCGCCGATTCACGCTCGTCTATTGCGGCCGAACGCTGACGAAGCAAGGCTTCTCGAGCCTCAGACGGCGCTGTGGTGATCGACGGATTACCTGTTGCAGGCATCGACATCGACGGTGCCGCAGCAGGAGCGGCTGAGCCCGCATCCGAACTCTCCGCGGCATAACCACGGAGCGGGAGTGCAACAAGAGAGAGGGCAAGAAGAATACGAGAGGAATAGCGCATTTATTAGGGAAGGTTTGAGTGCTGAGGGAAAGAGGGTTGGCCCGCTAATTTTCGCGGATTAGCGCGAATGAAAGCGAAGAGTTTGTGTCCACGAATTGCACGTTTGTCAAGTAATTGTGGGCTTTTACTTTTTTTGCCTTTTACTGTCGACGGAGACTCTTAGTCCACCGATAACTCGACTGGTTTCTTCGGCTTGATGTTTTAGCTGATCAAAACTTGTTTGCTCAAGATAACCAGCATCGAGTGCAACATAGAGCTGTGATTTGACTTCTGCACACGAGCTCTTTGCAATAACGAGAAACTGATGAAATTCATTGACCGAACCCCCTGGTGTCAGGGATGCTTTTGCTTTACTACGGCTTGGGCAAAGGCTTGGAAGTCGTCGAGGTGGTTGTGTGCGATTTCGTAAACGATTGACCAGTTTATGGCGTCGTAGTTATGAACGGCAAGATTGCGGAAGCCTACCGCTTTTTTCATTCGCGCGGCTAAATCCGTAGTGATTATGCCGGTCTCAGACAAAATATCAAACGTTTGGCCCATGGTTTCCGGTGCCGCAGCGTCTAAGGCGGAAACAAGATGCGCCCCAATGTCAACACAGATCTGTACTGCCCTCGTCAAGTTGACTGAAAGAATATCCTGTGCATCTACATCGCGAGCCAATGCCGCTGAATCCGAAGGGCATTTTTCGTTAACTCTTGCTATTGCCCTGCGTAACGACTCAAGTTTTTGTTCAATTATGCACCAATCCATGCTCGCCTCCGTTCTTCGAGGATTCTTTGGCGGAGGGGCATGAAGTCTGCTTGTTCAATCAGATGACGGGTTACGAATGAGGCAAAGAGTGTTTTGCTTCCGAGTATTCGCCGGCCGTTTCTCAGTATTTGTCCGGAGAGGGGCTCTCCTGCTGTTCTGAGATCTACAAGGTCAATTGGGCGACCTGTGGTTTCAGCAAGATCTTCAATGAGTTTTATCTTCGCGTTAACATCCAGAGGATGAGTTGCGCTGACGGCCAGATCGAGATCACTCAAGGATGTTGCCGTTCCTTTTGCAAGGGAACCGAACAGAACTGCCAAATCAATGGCGGGATGCTTTTCGAGCACGGTTCTGATCAGGTCATCTATGTTGCTCTGTGAGGGCA
Organism: uncultured Chlorobiaceae bacterium; assembly: GCA_903824045.1. Classification (GTDB taxonomy): domain Bacteria; phylum Bacteroidota; class Chlorobiia; order Chlorobiales; family Chlorobiaceae; genus Chlorobium. The sequence continues at coordinate 19,502 of CAIJVD010000003.1, read as the reverse complement.
TGCTGAGTGCTGAGTGCTGAGGGAAAGAGGGTTGGCCCGCTAATTTTCGCGGATTAGCGCGAATGAAAGCGAAGAGTTTGTGTCCACGAATTGCACGGTTGTCAAGTGATTGTTGGCTTTTACTTTTTCTGACGTTTTCGGTTGACGGATACGCGGAGGTCAATCACTAAAGGCTCCGCCTCCTTCAGTCACAGCTGAATATTTTTACACCCACCACAAAACTATGCGTCCTGAACAGCATAGAGACAGATGCAGAGACTCCTACAAAGTGTATCGCCCTTCACTATAGGCGATGTATACATATTTCCAAAAACAATAAATAACGGGGGGCGAGGCAGAACAATAATACGTTCTGAAATACTTTCGATACTTCAGCAATATGACCTACTAATGGTATCGAATATACAATAAAGAAGCAAACCCGAGACTACAAAACAGAAGAAAAAACGCATTTTTTTTTTTGCATTTCGCCCAGCGGGGTTGAGTGCTGAGTGCTGAGGGAAAGAGGGTTGGCCCGCGAATTTTCGCGAATTAGCGCGAAGGAAGAAAGGGTTTGGCGAAATGCCTTAGGCATGGCATGGTGGTATACGGGGATGGAAATCCCCGGGAACATAGCGGCGCCCCACACACACAATCCCCGATGTGTTGGGGACAATAATTGATTTGCACATTCCATGGGTTGGCACCCACCGGGGATTTGCACCCCCGGCTACCGACAGGTCGCTCCTCTGGAGCTAGGGATGGTCGGATATGTGGCGTTGGATGACCTGGAGGAACTGGCGGCCGTAGCGGTCAAGCTTTACCTCTCCTACTCCGGATACGGTGAGCAGCTCCTCGCCGGTTTTGGGGAGCGTTGCGGCCATTTCGTGGAGGGATCGGTCGGAGAATACCACGTAGGGCGGGATGCCCTGCTCGTCGGCTATCTGCTTGCGGAGCGACCGCAGGAGATCGAAGAGCTCCTTGTCGCCCTGGGGCTGTGCCGTTGAGGGCGCTGCCCTGCTAAATTTTGCTTTTTTCTTGTCCACAACGCGCACTATCTCGAGCTGCTCTTCATTCTTGAGGATCCGTACTGCTTTTGGAAGCAGGTAGAGCGTCGGGTAGAGCCCTTCGGATTTGTTGATGACCTGCTGTGCGAGCAGCTCGTCGACCAGCCTGCGCCAGTATTTCTTGTCGTGCTCTTTGCCGACCCCATAGGTTTTCAGGCGGTCGTGGCCGAATTCGCGGATCTTCTGGTTGGCGCTTCCTGTGACGATATCGACAAGGTGCGTTGCTCCGAAGCGCTCTTCGGTGCGGACGATAGCGGAGAGAAGCATCTGCGCCTCCCTGGTGCAGTCGACCACTTCGCGGGTGCCGAGGCAGATGTCGCAGGAGTTGCAGTTGTCGCCGGGGTAGGTTTCGCCGAAGTATTCGAGCAGGGTTCTGCGCCGGCAGACCGACGTCGAGGCGAAGGAGATCACCTTCGAAAGAGCTGCGAGGGCCCGGCCGCGTTCGGTTTCATCGAGCATGGAGTCAATGAAAAAGCGCACTTTCGGGATATCGCCCTGTGCAAAGAGCAGTGTGCAGTGCGCGGACTCGCCGTCGCGGCCTGCCCTGCCGGTCTCCTGATAGTAGTTTTCGATGCTTCGGGGGAGGTCGGCATGGATGACAAAGCGGATGTTCGATTTGTCGATGCCCATGCCGAAAGCGATGGTAGCAACAATGACGTCGGCTTCGTCACGGATGAATGCCTCCTGGTTCTGCTTGCGCTCATCGTCAGAGAGGCCGGCATGGTATGGCAGCGCGCGGAACCCCTTCGCCTTCAGCATTGCGGCCGTGTCGTTCACGCTCTTGCGGCTGGTGCGGTAGATGATGCCCGCCTTGCCGCAATGCTCCTTGAGCAGCCCAACAATCTGGGCATCGGCACCCTCTTTGAAGCGGACGTCATAGTGGAGATTGGGACGGTCGAACGATGCGCGGACAACAAGCGGGTTGCGCAGGGCAAGTTTGCCGAGAATATCCTCCTGAACCCGGTGGGTTGCCGTTGCGGTGAATGCGCAGACGGGCAGGTCGGGAAAAAAAGTCACCAGATCGGAGAGCGAGAGATAGTCGGGCCGGAAATCGTGCCCCCACTCGGAGATGCAGTGCGCCTCGTCGATCACGGCCATGCTGAGCGACACCCGGGAGAGCATATCCCGAAAATGGTCGCGCGTGAAGCGTTCGGGCGCAACATAGAGCAGGTCGAGCGAGTTCGAAAGCAGATCCCGCATGACAGCGGCACCTTCTTCAGGTGACTGCGAGCTGTTGAGAAACGCCGCACGAATGCCGTTGGCCCGCGCGCCGTCCACCTGGTCTTTCATGAGCGCAATGAGCGGGCTGATAACCATGCAGGTGCCCTCGAGCACCACCGCAGGCAGCTGGTAGCAGAGCGATTTGCCTCCGCCGGTAGGCATGACAGCAAAAACATCCTGCCCGCCAAGAATTGCCCGGACAATCCGCTCCTGATTAGGACGGAACTCACGAAACCCGAACACCTTGCGAAGGTTTTCGAACAGCACGGTATCCGGCGAGGGATGGGTTGGTGTGGTTTGAGGCATCGCTCAGTATACGGAATTTTGGATTGGGAATTTTGGTCCAGGGTTTGGGGACGTTCACAACAAATTCAACTTACGGCACCATATACCCGTAAATCACGACGATTCGGGGTGGCTTGTTTGGTTGGCGTGGTCCATGGGTTGACGACCACCGGGGATTTGCATCCCCGGCTACAAACATGCCGCTCCTCTGGAGCTGGGGAAAAATGATGGGGGATTGCGCCTTACCATGGGCTGGCGTGTCGGGGGCTATGTAAACCGCAAGCCTTTTCTTCTTGTGTTGATGTAGAGGGTGATGATGCTGGCGGCGAAGCGGAGGACTTCGGTGTCGAGGAGCACTTCGAGGAGCTGGGTGGTCATCCGGCCGGGGTTATTTCTGATCCATTCGTTACGGAAGAGGAGGCTCATCAGCTTGTCCATGGAGATGGAGCTGGCACAGGCGACGACCTTGTCGAGCCTTATTTCGGGGCCGGAGAGTGCGGGCAGAGGTTCGCCGGCGTGCCTTGAGGTCAGGGTGAGCACACGGGTTTGGCCGCACTCTTCGAGCTTGAAATCGATGGTCTGGCCCGAGGTGTGGCGAAGGCGGAGAGAGACCGGATGCGGCAGTCTTGTGCGGGCCGTTGAGGCTGATTGTTCGATTCTACCGCCTTCGTGTTCATGAAAGCGAAGCAGCGCATTGAAGACAATATCCGTGATCTCTTCGCGTGAGAGCGTTTTGTTGACGCACATCAGCCATGTGAGCTGGAAGAGATCGATCAGGAAGCTGAGCAGAAAGTCACCGCTGGTGCTGCGCTTCATCACCGAACGGTAGCGGTTGAAGGCGACATTGCAGTATGCCAGCATGGCTATCAGCGTCCGCGTGTTCATGCTGCGGGTTTCGACGACCGGGCAAAAGTTGTTGTAGAGATCCCAGTCGAACGAACTGATTTTCCCCTCCGCCCTGTACTCCTCGAAAATTTTGGTGCCGGGATAGGGGGTCATCACCATAAAAAGCGACTGGCGGAGGCCGAGAGAGCGGGCGAACTCGGGATAGGCAAGGGTATCCTCGACGTTTTCGGTATAGTGGCCGACGATGAAGTACCCCTCCGCGCCGATGCTGTACTGGCGGCAGAGCGCGATGGCCTTGGAGACGTCGTCGAGGCTGTTCTTTTTGTTCATGAGCTCGAGGGTGACCTTGCTGGGGCTTTCGATGCCGAGGCCGACCTTGCTGAGCCCGACCCGCTGCAGCTTGCCGAGGATGCGCTCGGCCCTGACCAGGTCCTTTGCCCTGGTTTCAGTCATGATCCTGAAGTTGGTGAGCCCGCGCTCAATCATGAGGTCACAGATCTTTTCGGCCCGCGGAATGTTGGTGAGAAAGTTGGCGTCCCAGATTTTGATGAGCTTCTTGTTGCGGGGGTCGTGCAGAAGAGCGATCTCCTCGACGACATTCTCGGCGCTTCGCCCTCTCCACCCTTTGTGCATCTGGTCGTTGGCGCAGAAGGAGCACGACCAGGGGCAGCCCCTCGAGGTATAGATGGTATCGATGGAGTATGCGTCGCCTTTTTCGCCGTACCGCTCAGGGCGCAGGCTGCGCAGAGGGAAACGGATTGAGTCGATGTCGGCAATGGTCCCCCTCACAGCGGTACGGACAATGCCGCCACCCTCCCGGTATGCAATGCCCTTGACGCCGGACGATGGACCATGCAGCACAAGCTCCCGGAAGGTCTCCTCCCCCTCCCCGATCACCACAAGATCGACGCAGCTGTGCTTCAGCACCTCCTCGGGAAGCGCCGTCGGGTGAAATCCCCCCATGACCACAAACGCGCCTGCCTCCTTGGCTATACGAGCGAGCATGAGCGCCTGGTTGAACGCACCGGTCATCGAGGAGATGGCAACAAGGTCCACCGGCCGTTTTTTCAGGAGGGTGCGCATGCTGTCGAAAATGCCGCCGTTGTAGAAATTGTCGGGCATCACAAGGCTTTCGACATCATGCTCCACCGCCGCCGCAAGGTAGCAGACGCCAATACAATCCGTGATGAAGCGCGGAAAGGGGGTGATGATTGTCTGTGGAGCCTCAACGAGGCAGAGGTGGTTGAAATATGCCATGGAACCCCAATGCTTTAAGCGTTAGTGTTGATAACAAGAAGAATTGGGGGGTATTACCTATGATGAACCCGCTAACGCTCAGAATCGTTCCATTGGGGGAGATTTTGGAGATGGGCGGCGCGTATGGGTTGGGCTCGAATTGCCCGAATTGATTGGCTGAAGAGTGATGCATGCACTCAGCAGTGGCTTCAGTCAACGGAAAGATTTTTGATCTCCCCTGATCTTCCGCTCCTTGATGGCCCCCTGTATCACAAGGCGTCGTCTGACAATGACTCCGTTTTTCACCATGCAATCGCGGACACGCAGCTTGATGGATGGGGATGCCGGGTCGGCGCTCTGCGTTTGCGGGATGAGCATGGCATATTCTTGCGAAATATCGGGGATGGCCAAAGAGCTCCCACTCCACTGCTTGAGCTCGCCCATGTTCTTGGCGCAAGCCGGGCAGTAGAGCTGAAAACCGAAACGGAAGCTGACTTGCTCTACCTTCGGGGCAGAGGAACATCCCTTGGCGGGCTTCGGCCGAAATGTTCCATTGTTGATGATGATGGCTATTTGGCTATCGGGAAGTTTCCGAGTATCACTGATGAACGCAGCGTCACAAAAGGAGAGATATTGGCCCTTTTCCAGAAAAGAATCAGGCGCTAAAAACATGGCTGACAGAGGATTCGGGACCGGTCTCTTCCATTGAGAAGCTCCTGAGGGTAGCCAGCAACTTCTGGCTTGAGCGTACTCAGGCGCTAAAAATACTCGGCGATGTGTACCGCGTTGCAACACGGTGGAGAACCGTGGCACAAAGTCCTGCCATCGGCATGAGCAAAAAGGACTTAACAGATTTTGAGCCGGCTTTTGAACACCCGCAGATGAAGGCTGCTGCTAAAATGCTCAGCTGCTGAGTTTAAGAGATTTTGGATTGTGTCATTCCGAACGCAGAGAGGAATCTCATTGAGTGCGATTCGTCGGAGGTTTTGCGGGAAAGGGATCTCTCTCTTCGTTCGAGATGACAGGAGGGTTGAAAGAGGTTGATCCACGAATCCCGACTTGTCGGGTTTTTCACGAATTAGAAGGCGAAGGCTGGGGGAAAGGCCGTAGGCATGGCATGGTGGCAGACGGAAAGATTTACGCCCCACCCTGTCGTCTGGCAGGAATTTCTCACTGCATTCGAAATGACACTGCCCTCAAGGATTTAGCAATCTTGGCTACCCAAAAAAAAGCCCCCCTCTCGAAATGGCGTGAAAGGGGGGCTTCTATGGGATAGCGGATCTTCCGCGGCTTATGCGCCGGCCATCATGGCTTCGATGTCGGCGTTGACGGTGGAGATCGGCTTGATGCCGAATTTTTCGACCAGGACGGCGGCAACGTTTGGCGTCAGAAACTCGGGGAGTGTTGGTCCGAGGCGGATGCCTTTGATGCCGAGGTAGAGCAGGGCGAGCAGCACGGTGACGGCTTTCTGCTCATACCAGGCGATGTCGAAGGAGATCGGCAGGTCGTTGATATCGTCGAGGCCGAAGACCTCCTTGAGCTTGAGGGCAATGACGGCAAGCGAGTAGGAGTCGTTGCACTGGCCGGCGTCGAGCACGCGGGGAATTCCGCCGATATCGCCGAGCTGGAGCTTGTTGTAGCGGTACTTGGCGCAGCCGGCGGTCAGGATGACGGTATCTTTTGGCAGCGCGCTGGCGACGTCGGTGTAGTACTGGCGGGTCGCGTGGCGTCCGTCACAGCCGGCCATCACCACAAAGCGCTTGATGGCGCCGCTCTTGACGGCATCGACAACCTTGTCGGCCAGGGCAAGCACCTGGTTGTGCGCAAATCCGCCGACAATCTCTCCGTTTTCGAGCTCGACCGGGGGCTTGCAGGTTTTTGCAAGTGCGACCAGCCCGGAGAAATCCTTCTGCCCCCCTTCTGGCCTTGCTGCAATATGCTTCAGCCCTGGATAGCCGGCCATGCCGGTGGTGAACATGCGGCTGCGGTAAGATTCGCGAACCGGCACGATGCAGTTCGTGGTCATGAGAATCGGGCCGTTGAAGGTGTCGAACTCGCGATCCTGCGCCCACCATGCACTGCCGTAGTTGCCGACGAAGTGCGGGTAGTTCTTGAAGGCAGGATAGTAGTGCGCGGGGAGCATCTCGCAGTGGGTATAGACGTCAACCCCTGTCCCTTCGGTCTGCTTGAGAAGATCTTCCATGTCGCGAAGGTCATGGCCGGAGATCAGGATGCCGGGGTTGGTACCGACGCCCGTCTTGACGGTGGTGATTTCGGGATGGCCGTAGCTCTCGGTATTGGCCTTGTCGAGCAGCGCCATTGCCTTGACGGCGACAGCGCCGGTTTCGAGTACAAGCGCGGTCAGCTCATCCAGCGAAAGCTCTTTGGTCAAAGCGGCAAGGCTTTTGACGTAAAATGCATAGATGTCGTCGTCATGGTAGCCGAGCGCGGCGGCGTGGTCGGTGTAGGCGGCAAGCCCTTTAACGCCATAAAGCACAAGGCTTTTCAGTGAACGAAGGTCTTCGTTTTCACTGAGCGCCTCGATGCCGGAGGTTTCCGCTTTCGCAAGAAACTCCGTCTTTGTGCTTCCGCTCCAGCGTGCAGCGTCATGGGCCGGCAGCTGGGAGAGTGTGGCGTTCAGCTCGTCACGCTTGGCAAGTGTTTTGCGTATATGCTCGACGACGGCATCCTCGTCGAAGTTGGTGTTGGTGACGGTTACAAAGAGCGACTCGCTGATGAGCTGGCCGACAGCTCTTGAAACAGCTCCGCCCTGAAGCTCTGCGGCAAGCGCGACTCCCTCGGTCGCATAGACAAGCAGATCCTGAAGTTTGGCGGTCATGTCGTCCTTTCCGCAGACGCCCCTGACGGTACATCCGGTCCCCCGGACGCTTTCCTGGCATTGGTTGCAGTGCATGCTCATGTATCTCCTTATGTTATGTTGTTGTTGTTTCAGGCGTCAGCATGGAGGCAAGCTGCCTGTCCGCTGCCGCGCCCTCTTTATCGCCGATGTTCTCTTTGACTGATGCCCTGCTGGTGTAGGCGGCATGGAGCAGTCGTGTGTTGTTGGGCTTTCTTGCAATGATCTCACCAAAATCCTCCAGTGCGCCGAAGATATCGCCAACCTTGACTCTTGCAATTCCCCTGTTGCCATAAGCCGTTACCGCTTCGCGAAAGCGCAGTCCGAGCTCGAGGGCCTTCGTGTAATCACGTATCGCTCCCTCGTAATCGCCGGTGCTGCTCAGCGCGTTGGCGCGGTTGCACCAAGCGTCCGCATTGCCCGGCTCGGCCAGAATGAGCCGGCTGATCTCCTCAGCCGTCCCCCGATACCCCCCCATTGCATCTTTTAGCATACCCTCTCCCGGTTTAACCCAAATTCCCCTGCTCCAGGGACTTGCATCTCTGGCTACCAACATTTTGCCCCCGACGTATCGAGGCTTCGAAATTTCTTCTGTCATCTCGAACAAAGAGAGAGATCTCCCCCATCAGTTCAGAATCCCCAGCGCGTCGGAGAAAAAGTCAAAATACAAGACCTGACCCCAGAGCTCAAGGGGCTTCACATCCATGCCTGGGAGAGGGTCTCGCCCTGGAGGCTGATGACTACCTTTTTGACCGGGACCTTGCGGCTGCTTTTGAGGAGCGCTTCGTTGACGATGGAGAGAAGGCCGCCGCAGCAGGGCACCTCCATGATGGCAACTGTGATGGTGTTGATGTTCGCCGTGTCGATCATCATAGCGAGCTTTTCAACATAGATCTCCATCTCCGAATCGAGCTTCGGGCAGGCTATGGCCAGCCCCTTGCCGGTCATGAAGCGGTCGTGGAAATTCCCGACGGCAAATGCTGCGCAGTCGGCCGCAAGCAGCAGGTCGGCTCCCTTGAAATAGGGGGCCTGTGGCGAGACCAGATGGAGCTGTATCGGCCACTGGCGAAGTGCGCTCTCCCCTGACGACGGGCTGACAGCCGCCCCGGTTTTTGCGCTGAAGTCAAGCGTTCGGCTGCCGGGGCATCCCCCGCCCCCGTGTGCATGGCCTGCTGCGGGTTTCTCTGTCGGGGCCGGTGCGCTTTCGAGCGGATTGGCTATGCCCTCTTCGGCGAGATATTCCAGTGCCTGTTGCAGGTATCCCTCCTCTTTGTGCTCTTGGAGGTGGCGCAGATGGGCGGCAATTACATTCGGGCCCCCTTTGGCGATGCTCTCGCGCATCACCTGTTTTTCATCGTATGGCTCGGCCTCGCGGATTTCGATGGTCATGGCACCTGTCGGGCAGTGGCCTATGCAGGCGCCGAGGCCGTCGCAGAAGAGGTCGCTAATAAGGCGGGCTTTGCCGTCAATGACCTGAAGCGCTCCCTCGGGGCATCCCGGAATGCAGTTTCGACATCCGTTGCATTTTTCTTCGTCGATGGTGATGATCTGGCGTTTCATAACTGATTTCGTTTTATTGATTTCCTGTTGTCGTCAGCTTTGGCCCGTTTGCCGCCTGGAGGTCGCCGAGCAGCTTGCCGATGGTTACTTTTTCGAACTCGCTCTGCACAACCTGCTCGATGCGCATGATCTCATGGCGGAGAACGCAGTGAGCGCGGTTGCCGCAGATCTGCTTGCGGAACATGCACTCCGAGACCTGCACCTTGCCCTGGAAAATCTCGATAAGCTCGGTCACCCGGATCCCGTGCGGATCGCGTTCAAGCATGAATCCACCCTGAACACCCCCTTTCGAGACAATCAGGTTCCGCTTGAGCAGCTCCTGAAGCAGCCGGCGCAAAAACTGATAGGGCATCCCCTGCTGGGTTGCGATACTCTTGGCCGACATATAGCTCCCCCGGTTCGCCGCCAGCGTCAGAAGCGCGCGGATTGCGTAGTCGGTATTTTTGTTCAGTACTTTCATAGCCTCTTTTAATTGATACCAAATGAGTATCAGTTAATATAAAAGGAAAACGCGAATCAATAAATTCCCGCGGTTGTAAATTTTTATAAAAAATATTCGCGACGTGGCGGCATTGCACCCGCCCGCCCCACATTTCCGGAAAACCCGGACGTGGCGGGGAATGTTTGGGGGCGGATAAGCGTATATTTGCTGGGAAGCTCACAATCTTAAAGGAACCGGGACACAAAACATGCTTCAACTTACAACCGCGGGTTACAGGGCGCTGGACAATCTCCGGTCGGGCGGCGGCTTTCCGGCTCCATGGAAGAGCATGGCGGAGCTTGAAGGTGCGGCAGACACTGCTGTTGCCCGCTTTCTCGATGAACGGTGGAGGGTTTCGCTGGAGCTTGGCGGAGGGTTTCTGCTGCCGGAGCTGATCGATCGTGCCCTGCGCACTTCCGACATCGAGCAGATGGACAAGGAGATACCCGAAGAGGAAAAACTTGAACTTGTGCGGGCGCTCGACCGGCAGAATGCGATGATGCAGCTCTACGGGCGATATGTCGATATTCTGCGTCCGCTTATCCTTGAGGTTGCCGAACGTGAAAAGAGGAACGCAAGGGTACTCGAGCTGGCCTGCGGCTCCGGCGGCCTCTCGATGGCACTGGCGGAGGTGATCCGGCAAAACTCGTTGCCGGCGGAAATTACCGGATCGGATATCGTTCCGGCGTTTATCGACGCAGGCAACGCCCTCGCCCGAGAAAGAGAGCTTCCTGTCAGCTTCCGTGTGCTCGATGCCTTCAACATGCAGCTGCTCGACGGCGATCAATTTGATCTGATCGTCATCTCACAGAGCCTTCACCACTTCACACCCGGACGGCTTGCGGTGATGATCGCCCAGTCGGCAACGCGGGCATCAACGGCCTTCATCGGCATCGACGGATACCGCAGCACCCTGCTCGCCTGCGGGGTGCCACTCATTGCATCCCTGCAGGGCATCCCGGCATTCGCCCTCGACGGCCTGACCTCCGCCCGAAAATTCTACTCGGAGCTGGAGCTCGGCCTCATTGCGGAGATTGCAACCGGCCGAAAAGATCACAGCATAAGCTGTTCATGGCCATTAAGCGTTTTAAAAGTATCGTTTAAGGGTTTTTAAATGTTCGATTCTTTATTTTGGATTGAGGAGGAAGAGCGGGTCCACGAATTGCACGAATTTACACGAAGTAATGGCCGGGAAGATCGGATTGTCATCTCGACGATTGGGATGCAACTCTTGTCATCTCGACTGAAAGGAGAGATCTGAACCGTAGTGACGCTGGCGGAGAGTCCGCCCGCAATTTCAATAGTGTCGATTTTCGGCGTCTCTCCAAATCATGTATATTGGCTTAGCATAATTTCAAACATCACTAATTATCCAGGGAGTACTTACCGATGAGTCTGGTAAAATTTATTGGCGGGGCGGCTATCGCTCTTGCTGCTATTCAGCTTGTTCCTTATGGCAGGGACCACAAAAATCCGCCAGTTACCGGTGAGCCGAAGTGGGATTCGCCGAGAACGCATGAGCTCTTCAACCGTGCCTGCAAGGACTGCCATTCCAACGAGACCGTATGGCCGAAATACAGCTCTGTTGCTCCGGTATCATGGCTGACGCAGCTTGATGTCACCCTCGGACGCAAGGGATTCAATGTTTCGGAGTGGGGCCGCAAGGGAGAGAACGAAGGGGACAAGGCGGCTGAAGAGGTAAGGGAAGGCAAGATGCCGATGTTCATCTACCTGCCGATGCACCCTGAGGCAAAGCTGAACCCGCAGGAGAAGGATGAGCTGGTGAAGGGACTCGTCTCTACGTTCGGAGAGAAGAAGAAAGGGGAGAAAAAGGACGGCGACAAGGATAAGGACTGAGGGCTGGGTGCTGGGTGCTGAGTCGCGAGTGATGAGTGATGAGTGATGATAATTGAATTGAAGCAAGAGAAGAGCTGGCCTTGAAAAAAGAGGTGCCTTTTTATGAATCTTTCCGGGAGGAACTATCCCCTTCATGCGGCGCTTTTTCTGGTGACGGTCTTCACGACGCTCTGTGCAGGGGCGTTCTGGGGAGGCCGGCCAGTGACCTTCAGTACTCTGTTTCCATACGTCGGAAACCTTGAAGGGGGGCTGGCCTACTCTTTTGCACTCCTCTCGTTTTTGAGCGCCCATGAGTTCGGCCACTATTTCGCGGCCGTTCATCACCGGGTCCGCACTACCCTCCCCTACTACATTCCCGTACCGCCCCTCCCGTTTTTTCTGAGCATCGGCACCATGGGGGCGGTCATCAAGATCAGGGAGAGAATAACAACCACCACCGCCCTGTTCGATATCGGCATGGCAGGGCCGATCAGCGGCTTTGTGGTCTGCCTCGCGATTCTCTCTTACGGCTTCACCCATCTGCCTCCGGCGGATTTCATCTCTACGATTCACCCGGAATACCTTGCCAAAGGGGGCGCCTCCTCCTCCCCGCCGGGAGAGACCCTCCTGCTCGGCAAAAACCTGCTCTGGATGTTGATGGAGCACACCATAGCACCGAAAAACCTGCCACCGATGAGCGAGATGTACCACTATCCATACCTCTTTGGAGGATGGCTCGGCTCGCTCGTCACGGCCCTCAACCTGCTTCCCGTCGGCCAGCTCGACGGCGGGCACATTATCTACGCGATGTTCGGCCGTAAAGGGCACGCAAAGGCCGCGAGGGGGTTCATGCTCTTCATCACGCTGCTCGCCATGCCCTCGTTCGTGCAGATGGTGGCCTCAATGCTCCATCTCGAAACGGCGGTGCTTATTCCCGAACTGCTACTGCACTGGTCGTGGCCGGGCTGGATCCTCTGGGTCTTTATCCTCTCAAGGGTCATCGGCCTGCACCATCCGCCGACTTCATTCGACCACCCCCTTTCTGCTCCGCGGCAGCTCTCTGGCTGGACGGCAATCGCGATCTTTGTTCTGACCTTCACTCCTGTACCGTTTTCCATCATCTGAAGAAGCGCCCCCCTATGACCATCCCGACCGACAGAGCGACGCACTACCGCCTCAACTGCAGGGAGCGCCTGCTGGATCTTGCCGAAGGGCCAATAATCATGGGGATTTTGAATACTACGCCCGATTCGTTCTATGACGGCGGCGCTTTCAAAGAGGGCTCGCAGGCGGTTGATCTCGACCGGGCAATGGAGCATGCCCTTGCGATGATCCGGGCGGGCGCATCAATCATCGATATCGGCGGTGAGTCAACCAGACCAGGCTCGGAAAAGATCTCAGCAGAGGAGGAGATTCGGCGAACTATCCCGCTGATAGAACGTCTCAGCAAAAAAACTGATGTCTTGATCTCCATAGACACCTGGAAATCGGAGGTTGCCGAAAAGGCGCTGCAGGCCGGTGCGCATATGGTCAACGACATCTCCGGCTTCACCTTCGACGCCCGCCTGCCGGAAGTGTGCGGCAGATACCGCGCAGCGGCCGTACTGATGCAGACGCCGGTCAAGCCGGACACCATGCAGTGGAGCTCGGCAACTGGATCAGGCTCGGAGGATATCGTCGCCGCGGTCACCCGCCACCTGCGCCGCTCGATAGCCCTTGCCGAAGAGCACCAGGTTCACGACATCATCATCGACCCCGGCTTTGGATTCGGCAAAAGCGTCGATGAGAACTTCATGCTGCTCGACCGCCTGGACGAGCTCTCTCTGCTCGACAGGCCAGTGCTTGCTGGCCTGTCGAGAAAATCCTTCCTCGGCCACGCCATAGCACGTCCCGGTGAACCAGCACCGCCGCCCGCCGAAAGACTCGCCGCCACAACCGCCGCCCACACCATAGCCCTCATGCGAGGAGCCTCGATTCTCAGGGTACACGACGTCAAGGAGGCCTCGGAGTGCCTTGCAATTGTGCGCAACACTCATAAGAGCAATGCTTGATTCTGGATTGAAGAGGGGTGTCCACTAATTGCACGAATTGGGAGAGCATTTTGGATGGTGTCATTCCGAACGAAGTGAGGAATCTCATTGCGTGCGATTCGTCGGAGGTTTTGCGGGAGAGATCTCTCTCTCTTCGTTCGGGATGACAAAAGAGTGCGTTCGGGATGACAGGGGAAATCCCCCTGGCCGAAGGGGGGGGCGATATGGTGGTAATCCCTTTTTTTCTTATGTTGGGGGTTGAACCTGAATCGCGATCGTCAAACCCTCACCGTTCAGATGTATCTTTCAAAAATTGAGCTTTTCGGCTTCAAGAGCTTTGCTCACAAGGTCAGAATAACATTCGACAAGGGACTGACGGCCATCGTCGGCCCGAACGGGTGCGGCAAGACCAATGTCGTTGACGCCATGCGCTGGGTGCTGGGCGAGCAGAAGTCCTCCCTCCTGCGCTCCGCGAAAATGGAGAACATCATTTTCAACGGCTCGAAAAACCTCAAGCCCCTCAGCCTTACCGAAGTTTCCATCACCATAGAGAACACCCGCAATGTACTGCCGATAGAGTACACCGAGGTGACCGTCACGCGCCGTCTCTACCGCAGCGGCGAGAGCGAGTTCCTGCTGAACCAGGTACCCTGCCGTCTCAAGGACATTCTCGACCTCTTCACCGATACCGGCATGGGCAGCGACGCCTATTCGGTCATCGAGCTGAAAATGATTGAGGAGATCATCAGCAACAAGAGCGAGGAGCGGCTGAAACTTTTCGAGGAGGCAGCAGGAATAACCCGCTACAAGCAACGCCGCAAACAGACCTTCAAGCTGCTCGAGAGCGCGTCGCGTGACCTGTCGAGAGTCGATGATGTTCTGGCGGAGGTCGAAAAAAAGGTGCGAAACCTGAAGCTTCAGGTCAAAAAAGCCGAAAAGCTCAGGGAGCTGAAAACCCGGATCCGCGAGCTCGATCTCACCCTCTCCTGGCTCTCGATGGAGGAGATTCGCCGAAAACTTGAGCCGATGCAGCGGCGCATTCAGGAGGAAGAGCTCTTGAACCACGAATGTGCCGCAAAGATTGCCACCGAGGACAGTATCAGTCAGGAGCGGGAGCTGCTGCTGCTGGAGGAGGAGGGCGCCCTCTCCGAAACGCAGAAGGGACTGAACGAGAGCAACCAGAGAATCCATTCGCTTGAAAAACTGCTCCTCCAGCACGAGGAGCAGCAGAAGGGTCTTGCCGGTGAGATCTCGAGGATAAAAGCGATCATCGGCGAAAAGGAGCAGAAAATCCGGGATCAGGAGCAGCTTGAAGAGGAGCTGCAGAAGAAAAAAGAGCCGGCTGAAACCGCATGCAGCACGCTGCTGGAGGCATTTCAGGCGCTCTCGGCCGAACACGGCCAGCTCAACAGTTCGCTCCGGGAGCAGAGGGAGGAAATTGCCCGCCAACGCAGGCTCAGCTCCGAAGAGCTCCACTCCGCCAACCAGCTCGCCATGAAAAAGCAGAGCCTCGAAGGCAAAAAAGAGCACCTCCGCGCAACCGCCGAGCGGCTTGAGATGAGGAAGCTGGAAACCCTGAAAAAACTCGATGAGTTCCTCCCCCTGGAGCAGCAGCTCGAGGTGGAGATCACCGCCAAAAAAACAGAAATTGAGGAGGCTCGGGCGAAGGAAGCGATGCTGCGAGAGCAGCAGCAGGGGCTTTCCGCCACGATCGAAGAGAAGAGGGAGGCGCTGCTGAAGCTTCGTGCCGAGCGTGACAAGCTGCATAACGGCATCCTTCTTGCCAACTCCGTGCTCGACAACTTCGAGGGCATGCCGGAAGGGATCGCCTTCCTCGAGAAGCAGAAAAGCGGCAAGCCAGGACTCGGCTGCATCTCCGACCTGGTCTCACTCGACAGCCGTTACCGCAAGGCGGTCAATGCCGCGCTTGGCGAGTGCATGAACTACTATGTCTGCCGCTCTCTCCAGGAGGCCAAAGAGGGGCTCGCCTCTCTCAGAAACTCAGGCAAGGGAAAGATCCATGTTCTCGCGCTCGACCTGGTTACCGAAACCCCCGCCGGGGAGTATCCCCAAATCCAGGGCGCAGAGAAAACGCTTGGAGTCATCGGCTGCCCCGCCGAGCTGGAGCGCCCGCTCAGTCTGATGCTCGCCGGAAGCTATATCGTGGAGGATCTTGCCGCGGCAGAAGCCCTTGCGCTGAAATATCCCGACAGCTCATTCGTCACGCTTGAGGGCGAGAAGTTCTCCGGCAGGGGGCTCCTCTTCGGCGGAAGCTCAAAGAGCACGGAGGGTCTGCGGCTCGGCAGAAAGGCCGAACGGGAGAAACTGCAGAAAGAGCTAGACGCACAGGAGAGGCAGATCGCCCTTGAGGAGAGTGCTCTCCAGCAGCTGCAGCGCGAACTGGCAGCGATAAAAACTGCCGAACAGCGCAGGGAGATCGAGAAAGCCGAATCGGAGCTGGCCGCCCTCGAAAAGAGAGCCGCACGCTTTGACGCCGAAAGAAACGGGATGAAACAGGCTATCGAACAGACCGAGAGAGAGCGCGATGGGCTCGTTCAGCAGCAGGGCATCTGCGACACCGAGCTGCAGGCGCTCCTGCCGGCAATAGCTGGCAGCAGTTCTAAAGCCTCAGCGTTCGACGAAAAGATCAGGGAGCTCCAGGAGCAGCTCACCGCTCTGGAAACCCGCCACCACCAGATGGGGCTCGATGTGCAGGCCCGCCAGAGCCGCTACAGGGACGCGCTGCTCGAGCTTGAAAAGCTGAAAATCAGCATCGAAGGCGCCCGCAAAACACGTGGCGCACTGCACGAAGAGATCGGAAAGCTGAAGGCAGAGAGCGAGAGTGCCGACAAAAAACGGGGAACGGGTATTGAGAGTGCTGAGATGACCGGAAAGGAGCTTGAAGCGCTGCTGGTAGCGGCAGCCGGCGACCAGAAAAAACTTAACGAGCTTGAATCGACCTATCGAGAACGGCAGGCGGAACATCACGAGGCCCAGACGAAGCTCAGGGAGTTGCGCCGCAAGCACGAGGTAGGGCTCCAGCTGTTCGGCGCGCTCAATCAGGAGCGGTTGCAGCTCGAGCAGTCACTCGACCACCTCTTCACCGCAATCCAGCTCAAGCACAACTGCCACCTCGCCGATCTGGACGAGCCGGAAATCGACGACGCATTCGATCCGATGGCCGCGGCCCAGCAACTCGAATCGCTCGGAAAGCAGCGGGAGCAGTTCGGTGCCGTCAACGAGCTGGCGCTCGAAGAGTATGCGGTGGAAAAGGAGCGACTCGACTTCCTCAGTGAACAGAAGGAGGATCTGCTCAGCGCCGAAACACAGCTGCGCACGACGATCGAGGAGATCAACAAGACCGCCCTGCAGAAGTTCCAGGAGACATACCGCGAGGTGCGCAAGAACTTCATCATCATTTTTCATGAGCTCTTCGATCCAGAGGATGAGGTCGACCTGCTGGTGCACGCCGCGGATGATCCGCTTGAAGCCCATATCGAGATTGTGGCCAAACCGCGCGGAAAAAAGCCGCTCTCCATCGAGCAGCTCAGCGGCGGAGAGAAGGCACTCACCGCCCTCTCGCTCCTCTTCGCGATCTATCTGGTCAAGCCAAGCCCCTTCTGCATTCTCGACGAGGTTGACGCGCCGCTCGACGACGCCAATGTTGACCGGTTTATTAAACTCCTGAAAAAATTTGAGAATAACACTCAATTTATTATTGTTACGCACAACAAGAAAACCATGGCCTCCTGCCAGGCCCTCTACGGCGTCACCATGGAAGAAGAGGGGGTCTCGAAACTGATCCCCGTCCGGCTGGAAAAAATCAGGAATTGACGGTGCCGTCAGACTATATGCTCAAAAAACTGGTGTTGTTCGATATTGACGGAACCCTGCTGAATATGGGCCCCATCAACCGCAGCGTCCTTGCCGATGCCCTCAGGGCGGTCTACGGCACCGAAGGAAGCACCCGGACGCACAATTTCGCCGGCAAGATGGATAGTGCCATCATCTTTGAAGTGCTGCAGAACGGCGGCCTCGACGAAAAGGAGATCGCCGGCAGTTTTGACCGGGCTCGCCAGACCTACATCGAGATGTTCCGCTCTCAGGCAGGAGCTGCAGACGTCACCCTGATTGACGGGGTGCGCGAACTTCTCGACCAGCTCAGAGAGCGGAGCGAGGTGATGCTCGGCCTTCTGACCGGGAATTTCGAAGGGTCGGGACGCCACAAGCTGAAACTTCCCGATATCGACCGCTACTTCCCCTTCGGCGCCTTTGCCGATGACGGAAAAAGCCGCAACGACCTGCCAAAAGTAGCCGTTGAAAAGGCCTACCGGCTGACAGGAAAACGATTTTCAAACCATGATGTAATCATTATCGGCGACACGGAACACGATATCGCATGTGCAAGAACCGTCAATGCGAAGTCTATTGCCGTGGCCACCGGAACCTACTCGATGGAGGAACTTGAAAAACACGATCCGCACGTGCTTTATGAAAACTTAAGCCGAACGGATGCCGTTATCAGTGAGATACTCCAAACCACAATCAATTAATTGCTCTTTTATGAAGACCTACCGACGACAGATACGCGAAAAGATCCTGCAGGCGCTCTACACCA
Organism: uncultured Chlorobiaceae bacterium; assembly: GCA_903824045.1. Classification (GTDB taxonomy): domain Bacteria; phylum Bacteroidota; class Chlorobiia; order Chlorobiales; family Chlorobiaceae; genus Chlorobium. The sequence goes on along the minus strand of CAIJVD010000003.1, from coordinate 1,486 downwards.
TAGAAATCAGGGATACCGATATAGAGTCCGCCGCCGGATGGCTGCTGACGCCGGAGATCCTCGGCGATGCGAATGCCATGAAGTTTTTCAATCTGCTCCTGAAGAGCATCAAGGATAACCGCCAGGAGATCGACAAGCTGATCGAGCGCCATACCTTCAACTGGGACATGAGCCGCATCGCGATCATCGACAAGAACATCCTGCGCATGGCGCTGGCCGAAATTCTCTACTGCGAGGACATTCCCCCCAAGGTCTCCATCAACGAGGCTATCGAGATTGCCAAGAAATTCACCAGCACCGACAAGAGCAGCAAGTTTGTCAACGGCATCCTCGACGCCATCTTCAACGAACTGAAAGCCGAAGGAAAGGTCAACAAGAACGGCCGCGGCCTGATCGACCACTCCACCGCCAAGCTGCAGAAAACCGAACCAGAAAGCTGAGTGCTGAGGCGGGTTTGGGGTTTGGGGACGTTCACAACAAATTCAACTTACTGCACCATATACCCGCGAATCACGACGATTCGGGGTGGCTTGTTTGGTTGGCGTGGTCTATGCGTTGGTATCCACCGGGGATTTGCATCCCCGGCTACCGACATGTCGCCCCTCTGGGGCTGAAAAGATCTTTTTGCTGTCCTTGAACAACCAGTGCTTGACCATTTTTATGACACCGAAGGAGAAAATTGTTTTTTTGGAGGAGGTTTTGGGGGCGAAATACCCGAATCCGAAGAGTGAACTGGTTTTCGCTTCGCCTTTTCAGCTCTTGATTGCCACCGTTCTTGCTGCACAGTCGACCGACAAGCAGGTCAACATTATCACGAGGGAGCTTTTCCGCGTGGCGCCCGATGCGGCGGCCATGAGCCGCATGGATATTGAGACTATCACCCCGCTTGTGCGCTCGATAAACTATTTCAACAACAAGGCGAAAAACATCCTCGCTCTCAGTCGGCTGCTTGTCGATGAGCATGAAGGGAGAGTGCCTGATACCCGTGAAGGTCTTGAGAGCCTGCCCGGCGTCGGCAGGAAAACGGCCAACGTTGTGTTGAGCAGTGCCTTCCGCCAGCCGGTCATGCCGGTAGACACCCATGTACACCGCGTTTCGAACCGGATCGGCCTGGTGCACACCTCAAAGCCCGAAGATACCGAAACGGAGCTGATGAAGATCATCCCCGAAGCCTGGGTGATCGACTTCCACCACTACATCCTGCTGCACGGTCGCTACACCTGCAAAGCCAAAAAACCTGAATGCGCCGCCTGCCCCGCCAGAAGTATTTGCGATTTTGGCGGTTAAAGAGAAAGAAGGGGTCCACGAATCCCGAATTGCGGGTTTGGGGACGTTCACCGGGTTTGGGGACATCCTATATTGAAACTACCAAATACTAAGTTTTACCGTTTGCACAATAGCCCCTCCAGTGCATTGTAAAGCACGAAAAAAAGAGGCGGGTTGCTCACTTCTGTAGAATCTCGTACCTTATCGTTATCTGGTATTC
>CAIJVD010000002.1 GCA_903824045.1 uncultured Chlorobiaceae bacterium | reverse complement strand
TCCACGCTTTTGTCCACAGTTTCTTCGTCCACTTCGTCCACTGCGCTCTTCCGCTGGTGGGGGGAGAAGAGCGCTGGTGGACAAGAAAGAGGGTGGACAGAAGCGTGGACGGTGTGGACGAAAGTGGACGCGCTGAAGAGTGGATGGTCGGGCGTTCGGTGGCGGGTCTGAGAATGGCAGGCAAGAGAGGGTTTGGGTGAGGGTTGGCCCGCGAATTGCGCTAATTTTCGCGAATGAAAGCGAAGAGTTTGTGTCCACGAATTGCACGAATTAGAATGCGGGGATGTGTTGCGTTCGGGTGGGTTTTTGTGATGTAGTTTGTAGTTATTACCTTGTGTTACTGAATGAGTTAGAGTGCGGTATTCGAGTTAACAAAAGTTTTTGGTGAATGGATGAGGTTCAGGGTTCGCAGTGGTATGCTGTGTATGTTCGGTCGCGGCATGAGAAAAAGGTTCATCAGTTCTTTTGTGAGAAGGAGCTGACGAGTTTTCTGCCTTTGCTGGAGACGTGGAAGCAGTGGAGCGATCGAAAGAAAAAGGTTTTTGATCCTTTGTTCAGGGGGTATGTGTTTGTCAATATTGATATCCACACTGAGCATATCAAGGTGTTGGATACAGATGGCGTGGTGAAGTTTGTTGGGATCGGCCGAACCCCTTCGGTTATCAGAGATCGGGATATCGAGTGGCTGCAAAAGCTGGTTCGGGAGCCTGAAGCGGTGAGCCGGACGGTGAATTCGCTTCCTGCCGGCCAGAGGGTGAAGGTGCTTGCGGGTCCGTTCAAGGATTTTGAGGGGGTTGTGGTGAAGCATGGCAGGGATACACGGCTTGTGGTGTTTTTTGACTCAATCATGCAGGGGGTGGAGGTGAGCATTTTCCCGGATGTGCTTGTGACGGTATAGGAGGGGGGATGTGCTGAGGGCTGAGGGAAAGAGGGTTGGCCCGCTAATTTTCGCGGATTAGCGCGAATGAAAGCGAAGAGTTTGTGTCCACGAATTGCACGAAAGGGAGAAGAGTGCTGAGTGCTGGGTCGCGAGTGCTGGGTGCTAAGGGTTAGCCTGCTAATTTTCGCGGATTAGCGCGAATGAAAGCGAAGAGTTTGTGTCCACGAATTGCACGAAAGGGAGAAGAGTGCTGAGTCGCGAGTGCTGGGTGCTAAGGGTTGGCCCGCTAATTTTCGCGGATTAGCGCGAATGAAAGCGAAGAGTTTGTGTCCACGAATTGCACGAATTGGGAGGGGAGGGTTTAGTGATAAATAAAGAGAATGCTTCGGTTCGGGATATTTTCAGCTTGCCGGTTATTGTGGCGGCGCTGGGGTATTTCGTGGACATTTATGATCTGGTGCTGTTCAGCATTGTTCGGGTGCCGAGCTTGAAGTCGTTCGGGTTGGCGGGGAAGGAGCTGATTGATTACGGGGTCTATCTCCTGAACATGCAGATGATTGGCATGCTTGTGGGGGGTATTCTCTGGGGGTGGCTGGGTGACAAGAAGGGGCGCTTGAAAATCATGTTTGCGTCCATTCTGCTCTACTCTGTGGCCAATATTGCCAATGGGCTTGTTACGTCGCTGCCGGCTTATGCGGCGTTGCGCTTTATCGCGGGCGTTGGTCTGGCGGGCGAGCTTGGGGCGGGCATAACGCTGGTGTCGGAGGTGCTGCACACGAAAATCCGCGGTTACGGCACCATGCTTGTGGCTTCTATCGGTGTTTCCGGGGCGATTCTGGCCAACATTGTGGCCAATACTTATGAGTGGCACAATGCGTTTTTCATTGGTGGCGGGCTTGGCCTGCTTTTGCTTGCGGCAAGGGTGAAGGTGGCTGAGTCGGGGATGTTTCAGAAGATGGAGGAGAAGAGCGGTGTCAGCCGGGGGAACATGCTTGCGCTCTTTACCAACCGGGAGCGGTTTTTCCGCTATCTCAACTCCATTCTGATCGGGGTGCCGATTTGGTTTGTCGTTGGCGTGCTGATCACCTTTTCGCCTGAGTTTGCCATTGAGCTTGGTATAACCGGTCCCGTTTCGGCGGGTAATGCGGTGATGTTCTGTTACCTCGGCCTGGTGTTCGGGGATCTTTCGAGCGGTCTGTTGAGCCAGCTTTTTCAGAGCCGGAAGAAGGTGATTCTGCTCTTTATGCTGCTGACGGTCGGCTCGGTTGCGCTCTATTTCCTGCAGGGTCATCAGAGTCCGCAGTTTTTCTACATGGTGTGTGCGTTGCTCGGGTTTGCCGGCGGGTACTGGGCGATTTTTGTGACGGTTGCGGCCGAGCAGTTCGGTACCAACCTGCGTGCTACGGTGGCCACGACGGTGCCGAACCTGGTGCGCGGCATGGTTGTGCCGATTACCATGCTTTTTCAGTTCAGCCGCGGGATTTTAGGGCTGGAGTCGGGGGCGTTGCTGGTTGGGGGGATCTGCATAGCGGTGGCGTTCCTTTCGCTGAGCGCTCTTGAGGAGACGTTTCATAAGGATCTTGATTATTATGAGGAGTTTCTGTGACGGGGAAGAGCGCCGGGAGAAGAGCGCTGGTGGACAGGGAGAATTGTGGACGAAGTGGATTTGGTGGACAAAGTGGACGGCGCTGAAGAGCGGCAGGCGCAGTCCACCTGCGTCCACTGCGCTCTTCCCGCGCAGAAGAGCGGAAGGCGTGGGTTCTTCTTACTTCATCTCCTCTTTGAGGAAGCGGCCGGTGTGGGAGTGGTTCATTTGGGCGATCTCTGCGGGGGTGCCCTGGGCGATTACCTGGCCGCCTTCGCTGCCGCCTTCGGGGCCGAGGTCTATGATCCAGTCGCTGTTTTTGACGATGTCGAGGTTGTGTTCGATGATGATGACGCTGTTGCCTTTGTCGACGAGTTTTCGCAGGACTTCCAGGAGGTGCTGGATGTCCTGGAAGTGGAGGCCGGTGGTGGGTTCGTCGAGGATGTAGAGGGTTTTGCCGGTCTGGATTTTGGCGAGTTCGGCGGAGAGCTTGATGCGCTGTGCTTCGCCGCCTGAGAGCATGGGGGAGGGCTGGCCGAGCTTGAGGTAGCCGAGTCCGACGCTCTGCATGGTGGTGAGGATTCTGCGGATCCGCGGGAAGTCTATAAAGAACTCCGCGGCCTCTTCGATGGTCATTTCGAGCACGTCGGCTATGGATTTGCCGTGATACTTGACCAGCAGGGTCTCGCGGTTGTAGCGTTCGCCTTTGCAGTTCTCGCACTGGACGTAGACATCCGGCAGAAAGTTCATCTCTATTTTTCTCGTTCCTGCTCCCTGGCATACCTCGCACCGTCCGCCCTTGACGTTGAAGCTGAACCGCCCGGCCTTGTAGCCGCGGATCTGCGCTTCGGGGAGGCGGGTGAAGAAGTCGCGGATGAAGGTGAATGCGCCGGTGTAGGTCGCCGGGTTGGAGCGCGGTGTGCGGCCGATGGGCGACTGGTCGACGTTGACCACCTTGTCGAGGTGTTCGATCCCCTCAAAGCGGTCGTATGGGTAGGTGAGCAGCTTCGAGCGGTAGAAGTGGCGCGCCAGTATGGGGAAGAGCGTTTCGTTGATGACGGTCGATTTGCCCGATCCGCTGACCCCCGTGATGCTGACGAGCGAGTGGAGCGGGATGGTGAGGTCGATGTTTTTCAGGTTGTTGCCCTTGCACCCGGTGAGCTTCAGGAACTCCTCTTTGTCTGTCCCCGTTTTTTCCTCTCCTTTGAAGAATACCTGCCGTGTTCCGTCGAGGTAGCCTGCGGTGAGCGAGCTTTTGTCGAGTTCGGTTGCCAGCCCCTGGGCAATGACCTCGCCGCCGTATTCGCCGGCTCCCGGACCCATGTCGATAATCTCGTCGGCTGCGAGCATGGTGTCTTTGTCGTGCTCGACGACGAGGACGGTGTTGCCGAGATCCCTGAGCCGCTTCAGCGAGTCGATGAGCTTGTGGTTGTCGCGCTGGTGGAGGCCGATGCTTGGCTCATCGAGCACGTAGAGCACGCCGCTGAGTTGCGAACCGAGCTGGGAGGCGAGTCTGATGCGCTGGGCCTCGCCGCCGGAGAGGGTTTGCGAGCTGCGGTCGAGGCTCAGGTAGCCGAGCCCGACGTTCAGCAGGAATTCGAGGCGTTTGATAATCTCATGCAGCACCGGCGTGGCAACGAGCAGCTCTTTGGGGGTCAGCCCTCGGGGCAGAGCAGTGAAAAAGGCGAGGGCGTCGGGCAGGGGAGTGGCTTCGACTTCGGCGATGTTGAGCCCCCCGATTTTGACGAGCAGGCTCTCCTTGCGCAGCCTCGCGCCTTTGCAGGCCGGGCATGACTGGCGGATCATGTAGCTTTCCGCCCACTCGCGCACCTTTGCCGATCCGGCATTGAGGCGGATCTCCTCGACGTATGGCAGCGCACCGGGGAAGGGCTGGGGATAGAGTGTATCGCGGCCGGAGTAGCTGTAGCTGACGTTGAAGGTGCGGCTGCCTGATCCCTGAAGCAGGATATCCATGGCCTCCGCCGGAATTTGGTCCATGGGGGTGTCGAGCGTGAAGTCGAACTCTTTGGCGATTGCGCGGATGACCTGCCAGAGGTTTCTCTTTCCCGGCTTGCCGAACGGGTCGAGCCCGCCGTCGTTGAGCGAGAGTGTGGTGTCGGGGATCATCAGTTCGCCCGAGAGCTGCATCAGCTCGCCGATGCCGTTGCACTCGGGGCAGGCGCCGTAGGGCGAGTTGAAGCTGAAGTGGTTCGGTGCCAGCGTGTCGACCGGCACGGAGCCGTCAGAGTAGGCGTAGCGGGTGCTGAAGACCAGCTCTTTCAGATCGCTTTCGGAAGGGTCGCAGATGACCGACGACTTGTGTTCCGACATGGAGACCGCAAGGTTGACCGCCTTTTTTAGCCGTTCGCCACACTCGGGGCCAATAACCAGACGGTCGACGACCAGCTCGATCGAGTGGCTCCGGTAGCGCTCGATCTGCATGTTTTTCTCCATCTCCCGGTACTCTCCGTCGATGCGTACCCTCAGAAAACCCTTCAGCAGCAGCCGCTCAAAGAGTTCGCGGTAGTGCCCCTTTCGGCCGGTGACGAGAGGGGAGAGTATCTGCACCTTTGTGCTTTCCGGCAGGGCGAGAATGGCGTCGCAGATGCTTTCCTCGCTCTGTTTCTGCAGCATATGGCCGGTAACGGGGTCGTAGCGCCGTCCCGCCTTGGCGTAGAGCAGGCGAATGAAGTCGTGGATTTCGGTTATGGTGCCGACTGTCGAACGCGGAGAACGGCTGGTGCTTTTCTGGTCGATGGAGATGACCGGCGAAAGCCCTTCGATGAAGTCGACGTCCGGCCGTTCGATGCTGCCGATATACTGCCGTGCATAGGGCGAGAGCGTCTCCATGAAGCGGCGCTGGCCTTCAGCATAGATGGTGTCGAAGGCAAGGCTGGATTTGCCCGAGCCGGAAAGACCGGTAATGACGACGAACTTGTTGCGGGGGATATCAAGGGAGATATTCTTCAGGTTGTGGACCCGCGCCCCCTTGATGGTAATATGACTGAACTCCATAGATGCTTTTATGCTTGCAAAACGATTCAAACGGTAATGAGGCGGGAATGGTTTCATCCGCCTGAAAAAACACTGTCTATCATGGTACGAAAAACGGAGCAAGGCGCCGCTATGTTTTATGACATTTTGAATTTTGGGAGGGGCTCGGGTGTCCACGAATTACACGAATTGGGGAGAGAAGAGCGCTGTGGACTCAGTGGACGAAGAAATTGTGGACAAAAGAGTGGACAGAAGCGTGGACTGCGCGAAGAGGGGAAGAAGTACCCCCGCCTGCGGCCAAGCCCCCGCGCCCGCCACAGAACGCCCGACCATCCGCTCTTCAGCGCGTCCACTTTCGTCCACACCGTCCACGCTTCTGTCCACCCTCTTTCTTGTCCACTGCGCTCTTCAACCCCCACCCTCTTTCTTGTCCACTGCGCTCTTCCCCGCCACCGTCGCTTTTCTTCCGTAAACGCCAGAGGCCCCGAATTTTTCGGGGCCTCTGGCGTTTGTTCTTTTTTGCTTCTGCCTTAGTCCTGGAGGGCGGCTCTGGCTGCGGCGAGTCTTGCGATCGGTACCCTGTAGGGGCTGCATGATACGTAGTTGAGGCCGATCTTGTGGCAGAACTCGACTGACGAGGGGTCGCCGCCGTGTTCGCCGCAGATGCCGAGCTTGAGGTCGGGCTTGACGCCACGGCCCTCTTTGGCGGAGATGCTGATCAGCCTGCCGACGCCGTCGATATCAATGGACTCGAACGGGTTGCGGGCAAAGATCTCCTGCTGCTGGTAGATCGGCAGGAACTGGCCGGAGTCGTCGCGGCTCATGCCGAGGCCCATCTGCGTCAGATCGTTGGTGCCGTAGCTGAAGAAGTCGGCGGCTCTGGCGATCTGGTCGGAGGTGATTGCGGCGCGCGGCACTTCAATCATGGTGCCAACAAGGTACTTGACGCCGGCGCCCTGTTCGGCGATGACGCTTCTTGCGGTCTTGTGGATGATTTCGCTGGTGATTTCGAGCTCCTTGACGGTGCTGACCAGCGGAACCATGATTTCAGGGATAATTTCGCGACCCTCTTTCTTGATCTTGCAGGCGGCTTCGATGATTGCGCGGACCTGCATGACGGTGATTTCGGGGTGGAGGATGCCGAGGCGACAGCCGCGCAGACCGAGCATCGGGTTGAACTCGTGGAGGTCGCTGATGCGTGCTTTAACGAACGCAACGGTCTGGCCCATCTTGCTGGCAAGGGTTGCAATTTCGGTTTCGGTGTGCGGCAGGAACTCGTGCAGCGGCGGATCGAGCAGCCTGATGGTGACGGGACGAGCGCCCATCGCCTTGAAGAGGCCGTAGAAATCTTCGCGCTGGTAGGGGAGCAGTTTTTCGAGGGCTTTCTTGCGGCCGTCAACATCTTCGGCCAGAATCATCTCGCGCATGGCGTCGATGCGCTCGCCTCCGAAGAACATGTGCTCGGTGCGGCAGAGTCCGATGCCTTCAGCGCCGAAGGTGATGGCAATTTCGGCCTGGTCGGGCTGGTCGGCGTTAGTGCGGATGCTGAGCTTGCGGTACTTGTCGGCCCACTCCATGAGCTGCTTGTAGATCGGCCATGTTGGCGCGTCTTCCGGCTTGAGGGTCTTGTCGACCAGCACTTCGATGATCTCGGAGTTTTTGGTTGCAACCTTGCCGGCAATGACTTCACCCGTGCTGCCGTCGATTGATATGAAGTCGCCCTCTTTGAGGACGGTCGGGTTGCCGTGAACGCGAAGTTCGCCGGTCTGGTAGTCGATATTGAGCGCTCCGCATCCAACGACGCAGACCTTGCCCATCTGGCGTGCCACAAGCGCGGCGTGTGATGTCATGCCTCCGCGCTCGGTCAGGATGCCTTCTGAGGCGGCCATGCCCTTGATATCTTCAGGGGAGGTCTCGATACGGACGAGGATGACCGGATCGCCGTTTTTGCCGGCTTCGTAGGCATCAACTGCGTTGAAATAGATCTTGCCGGTGGCGGCGCCAGGTCCTGCATTGAGGCCGGTTGCCAGGAGCCTGCCGCTTGCGATGGCGGCGGTTTTCTCCTTCATGTCGAAGACCGGGCGGAGAAGCTGGTTGAGCTGCTCGGGCTCGATGCGCAGGAGGGCGGTTTTTTCGTCGATCAGCTTTTCGTTGTACATGTCGACGGCGATCTTGACGGCAGCCATGCCGGTACGCTTGCCGACCCTGCACTGCAGCATGAAGAGCTTGTTGTTCTCGATGGTGAACTCGATGTCCATCATGTCGTGGTAGTGGTGCTCAAGGATTGAGCGAATCTCATCGAGCTGACCGTAGATGCCGGGGTTGGCCGCTGCGAGCTGGTCGATTTTCAGCGGAGTTCTGGTTCCAGCCACGACGTCCTCGCCCTGGGCGTTCATCAGGAACTCGCCGTAGAAGATGTTGTCGCCGGTTGCGGCATCGCGGGTGAAGGCCACGCCGGTTCCGCAATCCTCGCCCATGTTGCCGAAGACCATTGCCTGAACGTTGCAGGCGGTGCCCCAGTATCCGGGGATGTGGTTCAGTTTGCGATAGACGATTGCGCGATCGTTGTTCCAGCTGTTGAACACAGCGCCGATGGCTCCGCGGAGCTGCTCGTGCGGATCTTCGGGGAAGGTGCGGCCGGTTTTTTCAAGAATGGCGGCCTTGTATTTGGTGACGATGTCCTTCAGGTCTTCGACTTCAAACTCGGTGTCGAGCTTGATGCCGAGTTCATGCTTTTTGGCTTCGAGGATTTTCTCGAATGGATCAATCTCTTTCTTGTCGACCGGCTTGAGGTCGAGCACGACGTCGCCGTACATCTGCACGAAGCGGCGGTAACAGTCCCATGCAAAGCGCGGGTTGCCGGATTTTCTTGCCAGGCCGTCGACCGTTTTTGCGTTGAGGCCGAGGTTGAGAATGGTGTCCATCATGCCGGGCATCGAGGCGCGTGCGCCTGAACGGACCGAAACGAGCAGCGGGTTTTCGGGATCGCCGAAGCTTTTTCCGAGAGCCTCTTCAACCTTGCGCAGAGCGTCGGGAATATCCTGCTCGAAAAGGTTTGTCGGGTAAGTTTTCTGGTGGTCGTAATAGTAGGTGCAAACTTCAGTTGAAATGGTGAATCCTGGAGGGACTGGCAGACCTATGTTAGCCATTTCGGCCAGATTTGCGCCCTTGCCGCCGAGAAGGTTTTTCATGGATGCATCACCTTCAGCAGCACCACCGGAAAAACCGTAGATGTACTGTTTACCAGCGGTCTTGTCGTTACTGATCTTGGATGTTGGCATTTTTTTCAAGAGTAATTGTGTTTTCCCACCAGACAAAAAACGCTCGGATGGTGAAAAAGCAGATGAAGTTGACTACTATTACTAAGAATCGAAATTTAATAAAAAAACCGGCGCGATAAAATTCTTTGAAGGGGAGTTTGTCGTTCTGATTCATTCTGTTATGGACCTCCAGCTGATTGTTCTTCTGCTGCAGATCGTGCGCATCGCCGTACCCTATGTGCTTACCTCGGTCGGGGCCATATTTTCCGAGCGCGGCGGGGTGGTTAATCTTGCGCTTGAGGGGCTGATGCTCGTTGGTGCGTTCGGCGCTGCATTGGGCCAGTACCGCACCGGCTCGGCACTGGCAGGGGTATTTGCCGCGCTCTCCTGCGGCCTTCTTGTGTCGCTGCTTTTCGCCTTTGTCACCATCACGCTCAAGGCCGACCAGATTGTGGCCGGCATCGCCATCAACCTGCTCGCCATGGGCGCAACCCGCTTCGGGCTCACCACTTTTTTCGGCAGCGCCATGAACTCCGAGCGGATTGCGGGCATGGAGGTGCCCTCTCTTTTCCTCGATCCCATTGTCATTCTTGCCGTTGTCGCCGTTGCCGCCGGCCACTACATGCTCTACAAAACCCCCTACGGCCTGAGGCTCCGCTCCACCGGTCAAAGCGCCGAAACCGCCGAAAGCGCCGGTATCAATGTGGCCCGCATGCGCTACTCCGGCGTGCTCATCTCTGGCGCCCTGGCTGCTCTCGCCGGAGCGTTCCTGGTTTTCCAGCAGCACACCTTCACCGACAACATGACCGCCGGCCGCGGCTACATCGCCCTGGCGGCCATGATCATCGGCCGCTGGACCCCTCTCGGCGCCGCCCTTGCCAGTCTCTTTTTCGCCGCCGCAGAATCCATGGAGATCTGGCTCCAGACCGGCTGGCTCCCCTCCCAGCTCGTGCAGTCTTTGCCCTACGTGGTGACGCTTGTGGTGCTTGCCGTGTTTGGGCGCGGGCACGGAAGAGCGCCTGTGGACAAGAAAGAGGGTGGGGGTTGAAGAGCGCTTGTGGACAGAAGCGTGGACGGTGTGGACGAAGTGGACGCGCTGAAGAGCGGATGGTCGGGCGTTCTGTGGCGGGCGCGGGGGCTTGGCGGCAGGCGTGGGTACTTCTTCCCCTCTTGGCGCAGTCCACGCTTGTGTCCACGCTTTTGTCCACAGTTTCTTCGTCCACTTCGTCCACTGCGCTCTTCCGCTGGTGGACAAGAAAGAGGGTGGACAGAAGCGTGGACGGTGGCGGGAACGGTCTCCCGGACTCTGTGGTTTTTTTTGTAGTTTGCCTTAATGTCTTTCGATCATTACGGTTATAAAGTTACAAATTCGTATCTTTTCGGTCGATTTGTTGCGTTTCAGTCTGTTTTAAAGTTTTACCAAGCCCATTATGATTACTCCAAAGGAAACACTGCTATTGATTATCGATGTGCAGGGAAAGCTGGCGCAGGCCGTTTTTCAGGCAGAGAGCGTGGAGAAAAGTATCAGCAAGCTGATCAGAGCCTGCAAGGTGCTCGATGTGCCTGTCCTTGTGACCGAACAGTACCCGAAGGGTCTTGGCCATACCGTCGAGCCGCTCCGTGAGCTTTTGGCGGAGAGTGTGCCGGTCGAAAAACTCTCCTTCAGTTGCTGCGGAACCCCTGATTTCATGCAGCGACTCCGCTCCTTCAACCGCAATGATATCCTCGTGGCTGGCATGGAGACCCATGTCTGCGTCTACCAGACCGCCGTCGAGCTTATCGAGTTCGGCTACAACGTCCATCTTGTGACTGATGCGGTCTCGTCGAGGACCGAAGAGAACAAGAACCTCGGCATCCGCTGCATCGCCAAAGCCGGAGCCGCTCTCACCAGCACCGAAATGGCCGTTTTTGAGCTCCTGCGCGTTGCCGAAGGGGAGCAGTTCAAGGCGATCTCCAGAATTGTGAAAGAGTGAGGGGAGAAGAGCGGGAAGGGAAGAGCGCTGTGGACGGGGAAAGAGGGTGGACAAAAGCGCTCTTCTTCACCCCATGGCACTTCGCAGCATGGCGTGCAGGGTTTCCTGGCCTTCGTAGATTTCGGTTTCTACTTTGAGGTAGTAGCAGGGGAGGGGGGTGATGATGCTGATCAGCTCGGGGCTGCCGAGGATTCGGAAGTAGTCTTTTTCGGTGGTGACGAGGCTCAACCCTCTCTTTTCAGCTTCACGGCGGACGCTTTTGAGCTTGGCGGCGGTGTAGGGTTCGTGGTCGCGGAAGTATTGGTGTGCTGCGATGCTGACCCCTCGGCTCTTGAGGCTATCGAAAAAGCTCTCCGGTGAGGCTATCCCAGCAAAGGCGAGGACGTTGAGGCTTTCGGGCGCGGGGGCGTCGTCGGGTGTGTCGAATGCTCCGGAGAAACAGACCAGCTCGCCGGTTTTGAGGCGGGCCTTCAGCACGGGTCGCCCGGTTTTTTCAAGCTCCTTCTGCATGGCTTGGGCTTTTTTCTCATCGGTGATCTTGCCGAGCAGGATCAGGTCGGCCCGCGCAAGGTTTTTCAGTGGCTCCCTCAGCCTTCCTTCGGGCAGCATCCTCGCATTTTTCAGCGGCTCGGCGGCATTGACAATGGCAATGTTGAGCTTTCGGGCGATCTGGCGGTGCTGGAAGGCGTCGTCGAGAATGATGACGCCGGGCACTCTTCCGGCGAACCTCCGGATGATAAATTCCACTCCTTCACGGCGCTTTTCGGCGACTACAACAATGGCGTCGGGGTTGTTCCAGGCGAGCATCGCGGTTTCGTCGCCGGCCGCCCTGCTGCCGAGCAGTATCCGCTGGCCGTCTGAAACCAGCTGCACCCCTTTCGACTCGCGCAGGTAGCCCCGTGAGACGATGGCCGGCTTGCAGCCGATGGAGAGGTAGTATTTGACAATGAGGTCGACAAGAGGGGTTTTTCCCGTCCCTCCGGCCGTCAGGTTGCCGATGGAGACTACCGGAACGGGTGATTGCCAGGCCCGGAAAATACGTCGTTCGAAGAGTGCATTGCGCAGCTGCACCACAGCCTGATAGGCGAGGGCGAGCGGGCGGAGCAGGATGGTTGCGGGGTTACTCATGACTGAACCGGTCTGAGAGTTGCGCAGCATACCGATGAAGCTCCTCTTCGCTTGCAAATTTCGGGAGATCGATGCAGTGCAGGGTGACCGATGCCCGGCTGAAGGGCTTGGGGATTGCAAACCTGTCCCAGCTTTTCAGCTTCCAGCAGTTCGCATAGCGGATATCGGCAAAGATCAGCGGGGTCTGGCTTGATGAGGCGAAGCGGAGCAGGCCGTATTTGAAGGTAGAGATCGGACCGCGGGGGCCGTCCGGCGTTACGGCGACTATCTCCCCTTTGTCAAGAGTTGACTTCATGGCAAGCAGGACGCCGGAGCTTCCTTTTGAGCTGGAGCCGCGGATGAGCGAAAAGCCGAGGCGCCCAAGGGCGTCGGAGAGGATGCGGCCGTCCCCGGAGAGGCTTACGACAGCTGAAATTTTTTGACCGGGAAAGAGTTTTCGGGCAAGCAGCCATCCGGCGATCATCTGTCCGTGCCAGAAGGCGAAGATGGTTCCTTTTCGCGGCAGCTCAGCTCCGTCCGGCGGCGGTGTCACCGATATTTGGAGGCTTGCTTGAAGCAGCTTCAGGGCAAGCGGGAGAAGAGTGCGCGAAAGCATCGGGGAGATGGCCATAAAGGGGAGCCCAAAAAATGTTTTTTATTGTTTATTTTGCCCGTCATGCACTATATAGGTGCACTCAGAACCGAAGTAATTTAACAATCCACGCTGACAAACCAGCAGGGTGAAATCCGGCTATAGCCCCCACTGAAAGGAACCATGAATGTACTCATTATAGGAAGCGGCGCCCGTGAACATGCAATGGCATGGGCTGCCGCAAAAAGCGACCGGGTCTCGTCGGTTTTTGTGGCTCCCGGCAACGGAGGCACGGCGCTGATGGGTGGAAAGGTGCGAAATGTTCCGCTCAAGGCAACCGATCTTGATGCTCTTCTCGCCTTTGCCGCCGCCAATGCAATTGAGCTTACGGTTGTCGGTCCGGAGCAGCCGCTTGAACTTGGCATTGTCGATCTCTTCCGCCGTGACGGCCGAAAGATTGTTGGCCCTTCGCAGGCCGCAGCGCGGCTTGAATCGAGCAAGGTTTTTGCCAAGGAGTTCATGCGCCGGTACGCCATCCCGACCGCCGGTTACCATGTGTTCACGGATGCTGCTTCCGCCGACCGCTATATCGAGTCCCTTCCCGCTGAGAGCTGGCCGCAGGTGATCAAGGCGAGCGGCCTCTGCGCCGGCAAGGGCGTGATCATCGCTCTCGACCGCCAGCAGGCGCTGGAGGCGAGCTATGCAATGTTTGACGACCGGATTTTTGGCGATGCCGCTGATGAGGTCGTTTTTGAGGATTTTCTGAAGGGTCAGGAGGCAAGCGTCTTTGCCCTTACCGACGGAGCGCGTTACCGCCTCTTTCTCTCGGCGCAGGACCACAAGCGGATCGGCGACGGCGATACCGGCAAGAACACCGGCGGCATGGGCGCATACGCCCCTGCACCACTGGTAAGCGCCGAGGTCATGCGGAAGGTTGAGGAGCGGGTGATTGTGCCGACCCTCAAAGGGATGGCCGAAGAGGGCTACCCCTATACCGGATTTCTCTATGTCGGCCTGATGATTGATGCGCTCGGCGACCCTTATGTTGTCGAGTACAACGCCCGTCTTGGCGATCCCGAGACGCAGGTGGTGCTGCCGCTGCTGAAAAGCGACCTTGTCGCGGCCCTGCAGGCCAGCGTTGAGGGGACGCTTGATACGGTGGAGTTTGAGATGCATGCCAAATCGGCAACTACGATTGTCATCGCCTCCGGCGGCTACCCCGACCACTACGACTCCGGCAAGCCGGTCACTATTGACGATGAGGTCTATCAGCTTCAGGAGTGCATGGTCTTTCATGCCGGTACGGCTTTTGAAGGCGACCGTCTTGTTACGGCCGGCGGTAGGGTCTTTTCGGTAACCGCGCTTGGCGACACGCTCAAAGAGAGTATCGACAGGGCATACCAGGCGGTGCCGAACATCAGCTTTGAGGGGGCCTACTATAGAAAGGATATCGGAGCCAAGGGGTTATGATTTATTGCCGTGAGCGGCCCGATTGCTTCGTTGTCCGGTGCTCAAAATCCTTCCCGACTTGTCGGGATACATTCCGGTTTCTGCGCGCCGTCCTCCTTGCCCTCAAGCCACTCACGACAATAAATAATTTGTTAAAAGGGTCTATCAGTTAAGTCAATTTCGGTTTTATGAAACTCTCGCGGCGAAAATTTGAGATCATACAGGAGCAGGCTTTCCGTGAGCTGCCGCAGGAGTGCTGCGGGCTGCTTGTGGGTGTTCAGAACGCCGATCACCGGGGGAACATCGAAAACATCGTCCACGAAATTGCACCCTGCCGCAACGTGCTCTATTTCGGCCGGGAGCAGGGCTTCGAGATCTCCCACCATGAGTATCTGGCCATCGAGCAGGAGGCTGGATATCTTGGGCTGGAGATCGTCGGTTCCTACCACTCCCACATCAACTCTCCGGCGGTTCCCTCGCTCCACGATGTTGATTTTGCCCGCTCGGGCCACACCATGATCATCATCTCCTTCATGAATGGCCGCCCCGAAGGTGTAACCGCATGGCTCAGAAGGCCATCAGGAGGATTTCACCAGGAGCAGATCAAGGTCGTCGAGGAGTGAGTCGGGGGAGCGAAGAGCGCTGTGGACTCAGTGGACGAAGAAATTGTGGACAAAAGAGTGGACAGAAGCGTGGACTGCGCGAAGAGGAAGAGAGAAGTGCCCCCGCCTGCCGCCAAGCCCCCGCCACCGAACGCCCGACCATCCGCTCTTCAGCGCGTCCACTTTCGTCCACACCGTCCACGCTTCTGTCCACCCTCTTTCTTGTCCACC
This sequence comes from uncultured Chlorobiaceae bacterium, assembly GCA_903824045.1. GTDB lineage: Bacteria > Bacteroidota > Chlorobiia > Chlorobiales > Chlorobiaceae > Chlorobium. Next base: position 6,764 of record CAIJVD010000002.1, on the reverse strand, counting down.
AGCGCTCTTCCCCTGCAGGGGCTCTTTTCCCTTCGTGTTGAAAAGAAACTCTGCAAATATTTTGTACATTGTGTTCAATTTCAAGCTTACCAAGTTCTAAACCCCGAAATAAACGTGCCAAAGCGGGAAGATATCAAGTCGATTCTTGTGATCGGCGCCGGTCCAATTGTGATCGGCCAGGCCTGTGAATTCGATTATTCCGGCACCCAGGCGTGCCGCGCCCTCAAGGAGGACGGATACCGTGTCATTCTGGTGAATAGCAATCCGGCAACGATTATGACCGACATAGAGCTGGCGGATGCCACCTATATCGAGCCGATTACGCCGGAGTATGTTCAGAAAATTATCGAAAAGGAGAAACCCGACGCCTTGCTCCCTACCATGGGCGGTCAGACGGCTCTGAATACCGCGGTGGCGCTTGCCGAGTCGGGTATTCTTGAGCGCAACGGCGTTGAGCTTATCGGCGCGAAGCTTCGTGCCATCCGCAAAGCCGAGAACCGCGAGTTCTTCAGCGATGCCATGAAAAAGATTGGCCTGGAAATGGCCAAGGGATTTTTTGTCCGCAACGAAAAAGAGGCCAAGGAAGCTCTCGAAGAGATTGGCCTGCCGATCATTATCCGGCCTTCGTTTACGCTCGGAGGCACCGGTGGCGGGTTTGCCGAAACCAAAGCCGACTTCTACGAGGCGGTACGCAGGGGCCTTGCCGAAAGCCCGATCAGTGAAGTGCTTGTCGAGGAGTGTCTTTTCGGCTGGAAGGAGTATGAGCTTGAGGTCATTCGTGACCTTGCCGATAACGTCATCATCGTCTGTTCGATCGAGAACGTCGATCCGATGGGTGTGCATACCGGCGACAGCATCACCGTTGCTCCGGCTCAGACCCTTACCGACCGGCAGTACCAGGAGCTGAGGGACGCTTCGATTCGCATCATCCGCGAAATCGGTGTGGAGACCGGCGGCAGCAACATACAGTTCGCCATCCATCCCGAGAATGGCCGCATTGTGGTCATCGAAATGAACCCCCGCGTCTCTCGCAGCTCCGCTCTCGCCTCAAAGGCAACCGGCTTTCCGATCGCCAAGGTGGCGGCCAAGCTCGCTGTTGGCTACAGGCTGGACGAGATTATCAACGATATCACCAAGACCACTCCCGCGAGCTTCGAACCGGTCATCGACTATTGCGTTGTCAAGGTTCCCCGCTGGGATTTCGAAAAGTTCAAGAATGTTGACGCTCGCCTCGGCGTGCAGATGAAGTCGGTCGGTGAGGTTATGGCGTTCGGCCGCAACTTCCGCGAGGCGCTGCAGAAGTCGCTCCGCGGCCTTGAGATTGGTCGTGCCGGCCTCGGTTCCGACGGCAAGGACATCATCAATGTGCTCGACATGACTCCGCAGCAGAAAAAGTTTGCGAAGGAAGATATTCTCGAAAAAATCAAGATTCCCAAGGCCGACCGGATGTTCTACCTCCGTTACGCTTTCCAGGCCGGAGCCACCGTCGACGAGGTCTATCAGTCGACCGGCATTGACCCCTGGTTCCTTGAAAATATCCTCGAAATCGTTGAGTTCGAAACCGGACTCCGCGAGCTGGCTGCGGCCGACTGAGTGCCATGACCTACCTGACCCGGATACTCGAGGAGAAGCAGCGGGAAGTGGCGGAGCTGAAGCGGGAGCGGCCGGCAGCGCGCTACGGGGAGCTGCACGCCACCCTTCCGCCAGTTCGCGACTTTACCGGTGCGCTTCGCAGCCAGGACGGTACCCTCAGGCTCATCGCCGAAGTCAAGAAAGCCTCGCCGTCGCGAGGGCTCATCGTCAGTGATTTTGACCCCGCAGTTATTGCAAAGCGCTACTTTGACCTTGGCGCGGCCGCATTTTCCGTGCTTACCGACCGCCAGTTTTTCCTGGGCTCAAACGACTACCTCCAGACGGTCAGCCATTCACTCCCCCTGCCGGTGCTCCGCAAGGATTTTATTGTTGATGAATCGCAGATTTTTGAGGCCCGCCTGATCGGTGCAGATGCCATTCTTCTTATTGTGGCGGCGCTTGATGCGGTGCAGCTCGGCGACTACCTGCAGGTGGCCAGCGCTCTCGGCCTGCATGTGCTGGTTGAGGTGCATGACCATCGGGAGCTTGACGTGGCTCTCAACAGGGGGTCGGCCATCATCGGCGTGAACAACCGCAATCTCAAGGACTTTTCGGTCGACCTCCAGACCTCCGTCAACCTCCGTCCCTGCATTCCCGACGGGGTTATCGCTGTGGCCGAGAGCGGCCTGAAAACCCAGTCTGACATCGCCCTTATCCAGCAGGCCGCCTTCGATGCCGTTCTGATAGGCGAGGGGCTGCATACCAGCCCCGAACTCTCCCTCGTTACCTGGTCGCGCTCTTGATCTTCGCCGCAGTCGCTGCGGGATTGGCCGACTTGAAGAACGCAGTACCCGCAATCAGCGCGTCCGCACCCGCAGAAACCACCTCCTGAGCATTCTCCTCGGTGATGCCGCCGTCGATGGCGATGACCAGGTTCGGGTTGAGCCGGCTGCGCATTTCGTGGAGCTGACGGATCTTGGCGACCGATGAAGGGATGAACTTCTGTCCGCCGAAACCGGGGTTGACCGACATCAAGAGCACAAGATCGAGATCCGGCAGGATCGATTCAAGCGTGGAGAGGGGAGTCGCCGGGTTGATGGAGACGCCAGCCTTTGCTCCGAAGCTCTTGATGAGCTGAACGGTGCGGTGCAGGTGCGGGCAGGTCTCCTGATGGACCGTCACCTGGTGCGAGCCGGCCTTCACAAAATCCTCAATAAACCGGTCCGGGTCAACAATCATCAGGTGGGTGTCGATCACCATCTTCTTCGTGCACGATGCGATCGCCTGCACGAGCAGGGGGCCGAAGGTGATGTTGGGCACAAAGTTGCCGTCCATGATGTCGCAATGGATCCAGTCTGCACCGGCGTTTTCGGCCAGTTCAACCGATGGGCGAAGAGCGGTGAAGTCAGCAGAGAGAATCGACGGCGCGATGAGGGTTGAAGGTGAAGGCATGGTTGCAAAGGTCTTGAGGTGAAATAAATAACTCGCTTGAAAACTCAGAAAGCCTCTCCAATTCCAAAGTTGAAGGTGAAATCCTTCGGGTTGAAATGAGAGATGCGCCAGGGGTCCGCCGAGGTCGGATCATGGAGCTTGTAGGCAAAGTCGAATCGGAACGGCCCAATCGGCGAGCCGAGCCGCAGCCCGACGCCCGCGTCCCAGGCGAAATCTCTTGCCAGTGAGGCCGGTGTGAATGCGTAAGGGCCGGTTCTGTCCCAGATATTGCCGATATCGCTGAAGAGTGCGATGCCCGAAGGCTGGTTGAAGAACTTGAAGAACTTCCTTCGGTACTCAAGCCCGAGCTCGAGCTTGATGTCGGCACCGAAGTTCGCCGCCGCAGCACTCGCGCTGTTGCCGGGGCCGAGGGTGTTGAAGAGCCACCCCCTCATGCTGTTGGCTCCTCCAGCGTAAAAGCGTCGCTCCTCCGGGGTGGTCTCGGCCTTGCCGTAGGGTCGCATCCAGCCGAACAGGGCCCTTCCTGCGAGCTGGCTGCGGGAGCTGATGTTTTTGGTGAAGCCCATCGCCGACTCCAGCTTTACATACTGCGAATACGCTACACCGAAGATCTGCGGATCACTCTGAGAGAAGCCTGCGTAGCTGCCCCGGTCGAGATATTTGTCGATAAACCATGCAAGGCTTCCCGACTCTTCAGCAAGCAGGTCGAGGTTCAAGACCGTATTGTCGGGCTGTACCTGCTGGCGGTTTGTGTAGTTGTAGCGGAGGCGCAGAGTCTGGTTGATATGGGTGTTCAGGAGACTGTCGAGACCGGCATTGACCGCAGCGTCTTTTGTTGGATCGACGCCGATGTTTTTTGCGAGATCCTTTTTGAAGAGCTGCTTGAACCCTCTCAGCGAGTCGTTCTTCACCCATTCAAACTCGAAAAAGTCGAAATTCAGGCGTGATGATGACGAGAGTTTGGCGCTGTAGCTGCCGCGCACAAGGCCGGTCTGGGTCGAAAGCAGCACAGGCTGAAGGGTTTTCGAGTACTCCGCCGTCGCCGAAAAGTAGTTTCCCGGCTTGGTCAGCACCGGCAGAATCAGGCTGTTTTTCAGGCGTACCTGGTAGGGAATGATCTTGTCGTACTGGTCGGGCGTAAGGCTTCCAAGCAGGCGGGTGCTTGAGCCGGCCTGGGTTCCGTATTCGGTAGAGGTACGGAACTGTTCAGCTCCGCCAAAGAGGTTTTTGTTCTCATAGGCGAGCGATCCGCCGAAAAAGAGCGCGCCATAACGGTTGTCGAGCAGCACTTTCGGCTCTATCTGGTGCTTCGGGGCGGTTTCGAGATGGAGGGTGGTGTAGAGCTCGCCGGCGCGCACCGAATCGGGATTGATGTAGATAGAGGAAAAGATGCCGGTGCCGCCGAGATTCTGGAGTGTCTTCTGCTCAAGGCTCTGGCGAGTCATCCCCCCCTGTCTGAACTCGATCGACGAGGCAATCAGTGCTGGATTGATCTTCTCACTACCGGCGATGGTGCCCGTGACCCCCCGGTTGGCAAATGGCTTGTCCGCCGGTTCCCCGCGCTTTTTCATCGCATTGTGCACCACAGCTCGTATCGGCCCGTATTTCAGGCGATCCGGCATGTTCAGCCTGAACTGCACCCCGGCATGTGTTCCCGAGGTATCGACCTTGATGCGCACACTGTCTTCATGAAAAAACGCATAGCCGTTCTCCCTGAAGAAGGTTGTCGTGCGGTTTCTCTCCTCAATCAGCCGCTCGACCGAAAAAATATCGTTGATTTTTAACGCCTTTTTTGCCAGATAGCTCGCTTTCAGATCAGGAGGGATAGTCTCAAGCCCTTCATAGCCGATGGCATCGACTCTTGACGGCTCGTTTTCGCGGACAAGAATATCGAGATCCACTTTTTTTCCCGCTCTTTTCGGGATCAGTGTGGCGTTGACATCGGCAAAAAAGTAGCCCTTGTAGGTATAGAGCTTCCGTATCAGGGAGAGGTCTTTTTCGAACTCCTCAGGATTGAAGGGTTTCTGCGACCACCAGAAGAGGCCGAGACCAAGAAAGGATGTTTGAGGGGCGGTTGCAATGACCTGACGGAGTTCATCCTCGCTGATGGATCGGTTTCCCTTGAAGCGAATGTTGCCCACATAGGGGGTCGAGGCAGGGTCAATGGTAACGGCAGTGCGAGCTCTTGCCTGTGCCGGAAATGAACTGCAGAGAACAAGCAGGGCCAGCAGGAGGGCGCTGATCCTGTTGCGGCTTGAAATGGTTAAAAAAAAAACAAAGGTATCCTGTTTTGCCCTATGATTGGAGCTCTTCGTCACCATAGCCAAAGTCTTCGTCGGTCGGGTAGTCAGGCCAAATCTCATCCAGACTCTCATACATTTCATCGCTTTCCGGAAGATCATACAGGTTGTCAACCACCTGCTGAGGTGCGCCGGTTCTGTTTGCGTAGTTGATCAGTTCATCTTTTGTTACAGGCCAGGGGGCATCGGCTATATAACGGGCCAGGTCTAAATTCCAGTACATACTTCGTCTGTTGTGTTGTTACAGGTTAAGAGTGGTTACCTCTTTTTTCAGGTGAAACCTTTTCGGTCGTCATGAACTTGTCTGGGTTCGCCTCGTCAAAGAAATAGGCTGTCGGGTTGACGATGGCATTATCCTTGTGGACCTCGTAGTGCAGGTGCGGACCGGTAGAGAGTCCGGTGTTTCCCGACAGGGCGATAATGTCACCCCGCTTGACCTTCTGCCCCTGACGCACGATCGTCTTGGAGAGGTGGGCGTAGACCGTTTTGTAGCCGAAACCGTGGTTGATGATCACCTTCTGGCCATACCCCTTGTCGTATCCCGAAAACGCTACAATCCCGTCGCCGGTTGTCATTACTCGCGAACCTTCAGACGAGGCGAAATCGATGCCGGCATGAAAGAGATGAACATTATAAATAGGATGAAGGCGGTTGCCAAAGCTGCTCGAAACGGCGCCGGCCACCGGCTTGATGTTTGGAATGCTCGAAAAAAATGAGGTCGGGTTCGGATTGTCGGCAATCTCGCCCTCCTCCAGATCCGTAACCTTCTTTCGGTCAAGCTGAAGGATCATGTGCTCGATCATCTGCTCCGTGCTCGCCAGCAGCCCGTCGGTGGTTTGCTGTGCCTGCTTTTCCGCCGCAGGGAGGCTTGATGGAGCCATGAAGAGGGTCGCGGCGACAAGCAGAATGGTGGCAGAAGAGAGCATCATCGACAGCAATCGCCTCACCGGCCTGACACCGGAAACTGCTGCTATGAAGCTTGCTTGAGACGCCATATGGCTAACGGGAATAAAAGTGTTTTTTGCCGCCGAGGCAACTGGTTTTCAACTGACAAGTATAAAAAAAAAAATTAATAAGTCAACCCCTTTCATTACTGTGGCGGGGAGAAGAGCGCTTGTGGACAAGAAAGAGGGTGGGGGTTGAAGAGCGCTTGTGGACAAGAAAGAGGGTGGACAGAAGCGTGGACGGTGTGGACGAAAGTGGACGCGCTGAAGAGTAGCAGGATCGGGGGCTTGGCGTGAACGTGGGGGCGTTTTCTTCCTCTTTGCGCAGTCCACGCTTCTGTCCACGCTTTTGTCCACAGTTTCTTCGTCCACTTCGTCCACTGCGCTCTTCCGCTTGTGGACAAGAAAGAGGGTGGGGGTTGAAGAGCGCTTGTGGACAAGAAAGAGGGTGGACAGAAGCGTGGACGGTGTGGACGAAAGTGGACGCGCTGAAGAG
>CAIJVD010000001.1 GCA_903824045.1 uncultured Chlorobiaceae bacterium | reverse complement strand
CTACTTTTCCCCAAAACGAATCAGATACTTCCCATGACTTTGTTTTCGCCATCATCTTCTCCCATAATAATGATTTGCCTTTGGAAGAAAGATAACGTTTTTCCCAGTATCGATCAATTTATTTACGAATAAGCTCTTAATGTCAAATCGTCAGATGCCCTCGAGGGTGAGATGATGAAATGGAAGTCGCGCTCTCGGCGCATCATGTCATTTCGCCACCGGAGGGCTGACGGCTCCATCCGTGATGTCGAGATTTTCGGCACGAAGATACGGCTCGACGGCAGGGATCTTGTCTATGACGTCGTCCATGACATCACCACACGCAAACGCCTCGAACTGGTCAATACCTTCAGGCTTCGACTGATTCATATGGCAGAGACCCATTCGGTGAGGGAGCTTTTGCAGAAGACGCTTGACCAGGCCGAAAAGATAACGGAGAGCTCTATCGGCTTCTGTCACTTTGTCGATGCAGACCAGGAGAGGCTCGTGATGCAGGCATGGTCAACCAATACCCTCCGGCGCATGTGCACGGCGGATGAAGAATCAAAACACTACAGCCTTGACCAGGCAGGTGTATGGGCGGATGCGTTGCGGCAGCGGAAAACGGTCATCCATAATGATTATGCTGTGCTCCCCAATCGCAAGGGGATGCCGGAAGGCCATGCCGTGGTGACTCGTGAGCTGGTCGTCCCCATTTTACGCGACAGTAAGGCGGTGGCTATTTTCGGAATTGGCAACAAGCCTACGCTCTATGATAGCGGTGATGTCAAGCTGGTCGAGATGCTTGCCAACCAGATATGGGATATTGTTGCCAAAAAGATGGCCGAGGAGAACCAGAAGCAGCTGCAGGTGCAGCTTGAGCACGCAAAGAAAATGGAGATGGTCGGCCAGCTTGCTGCAGGCATATCCCATGAGATAAACAATCCGCTCAGCTTTCTTCTGATCGACAACGGGAACCTGCTCTCGGCATTCGATGATATCTCCGAGCTTGTGAACTCCTACCGGAGTACGATCGAAAAAGCGGAATCAGCCGCCGATCTTTCAAGTGATCTTCAGCTGATCAGGGAGAAAGAGAAAAACCTTGCCCTTGACACGCTTCTCGAAGAGATTCCCGGTATACTGAAGGTGCAGAAAGGGGGGCTTGAGCGCATATCGGAAATCACCAAAAGCATGAGAGGCTATAGCTATAAGGGGATTTCAGATTCCCTGGTTCTCTTTGATATCAATAAAGCGGTCAAGGAAGTTCTTGCCATTTCAAAAAACGAATATGCCTCCAGCGCGGCAATTCATCTCAAGCTCGAGAGCCGTGAGATGGTCAGATGCAACCCCTCGCAGATCCACCAGGTGCTTCTTAACCTTGTCTTGAACAGTATCGGAGCCATAAAGTCGCAAAAGAGGCGCGAGCCCGGCTCCGTCACCATAGAGACATGGAGTGCCGACGGGAGCCTCTATTGTTCTGTTACCGATGACGGGCCGGGAATTCCGGATGAAATACGCGACAAGGTTTTCTCGCCGTTCTTCACCACCAAAGCAATTGGAGAGGGGACTGGGCTCGGCCTGAGCATCTGCTACGACATCATTGTCACCCAGCATCATGGCAGCATCACTCTTGATCCATCATCAAGAGCGGGTGGAGCCTCATTCACCTTCACGCTTCCGTTGCCCAATGCCGATACGCTGTGAGAAAATAATGGAAACGAAAAATAGGATATGTATAGTCCTGTTTGTACATTGAGTTACGCGACGCAGCCGGCCATGGAAGCGGGAGGCTTTACAGGTCTGAACAATCTCTCGAAACCCCTGATTTCCGGGACCAACAAAGAAAGATATTCCTCCGTTTCTTTTCCGGGGTTTTCTGTAATACTCATTGAAGACAAAGGCCCCCCATGCCTCTCTATACCATAGCTCCAGACGGAGTAACCAGAATAGACGGTGAGTCCACACTCCTGAGTTTATTTCACTCCTTTCCGGATTCGGTTCTGCTTGTCTCCCCCGAGGGGATTGTTCTTGATGCCAATGAAGCCTTTTCTCGCCGGCACAATAAAACCCTCAAGGAGTGTCTGGGCGCTCAGGTTTTCGAATTGCTGCCGAAGGACTCTGTGGCCGATCGAGAGAAAATGTTCCGGGAGAGTGTTAGAACCGCCAAGCCCTTTACCTTCGACGATAAAGCCAATGGCCGGTTCATCCGCCATACGCTCTATCCCTTCAAATCAATAGATGGCAGTGTCGACCGGATACTGGTCATCGCGCAGGATATCACCGATATCGGGCAGCTGCTGAAAAAAGAGCAGCTCTTCACCCGGGAGATCATCAATGCCATCCCTGGAACTTTTTATATCGTTGATGCAAATGCAAGGCTTGTTGCATGGAATGACGAGCTGCGCGTTTCAGCCTTTGGCAAGACCGAGGAGGAGATGTCGGGAAGTTTTGCCACAGACTCCATCCATCCTGATGATCGAACGCGTGTGCTTGAAAAGATGCAGGATATCATCACTAATGACACGGAGCTGATTGACGAGTTCAGGGTGTTGCGCAGCTGCGGCACTCTCGTTCAGTGGCGTCTCATGACAGGCAAAAGGGTCATGATCGATGGATCTCCCTGTGTTGTCGGTGTCGGGGTCGACATCACTGATCGCAAGCGGGCTGAAGAGGAGCTGCTGCAGAGCGAGGAGCGTTTCAGGACACTGTTTGAAAAACACAGTGCGATGAAAATCCTCCTTGATCCCTACACTGGCGATATCCTCAATGCCAATCAGGCCGCCGCCGACTTTTATGGTTATTCAGTCGACGAACTCGGAGCGATGAATATCCTGAAGATTACGACGGTAACTGCTGAAGCCGTTAAGGGCAATCTGCTGAAAATGCGAACATCAGCGCAGCAGAAGTTCAGTTTTGTTCATGTCAAAAAAGATGGCTCGCTGGTCAATGTCGAGGTGTTTACGAGTCTGGTCAGTTACGGCGGAAGGGAGGTGCTCTACCATATTGTTCAGGATGTTACTGAGCGCACCCATATGGCAACCGCTCTCATGGAGAGTGAGCATCGCTTCCGCTCACTTTTTGAGGACCACTCCGCCATCATGATACTCCTCGATCCTGAAACTGCCGGAATCGATGATGCCAACCGGTCGGCAGCTGAGTTTTACGGGCTGCCGGTTGAGGTGCTCAGGACGATGAAGATAACCGATCTTACTGCCGCATCCCCTGAAAAGCTGCGCAATGAGCTGGAGGGATGGAGAGTTCATGAGGCGATACATCTGGAATCCCGACATCTGAAAGCTGACGGTTCCATCCGGGATGTTGAGATATTCGGCAAGAAAATCAGGATTAACGGAAAGGATCTTGTCTTTGATATTGTGCATGACGTCACGCAGCGCAACCGTCTTGAAAGCGTCTCCCAGATGCGCATCCGTCTCCTCAATTTTGCATCCAGAATGACGGTGCAGGAACTCTTGCAGGCGACCACCGACGAATTGGAGTGGCTGACAGAGAGCTCCCTTGCGTTCGCGTTTTTTGTCGGGGAGAACCAGTCCTCCTTTACCCGCGAGACCTACTCGACCAGCACCCTTTTGAATAACGGAAATGTCCGGAAAAAAGGTGAGGACTATCCTCTCAGCAGTGCCGGCTTATGGGCTGATGCGGTGAGGAAGCGCCAGGCGGTCATCCACAACGATTTTCTATCACTCATGCGTGACTCCAAAATGCCTGATGGTCATGTTGAGATTCAGAGAGAGCTCTCCGTACCGGTCATACGCGATAATAAAGTTGTTGCCTTGTTCGGCGTCGGCAACAAAAAGAGCGATTATCAAGAGGAGGAGATCGCCTGGGTCAGCGAACTTGCCGACCAGGCATGGGATCTCATTGAGAGCAAGCTTGAGAGTGAAGAGAAGAAAAAACTTGCCGACCAGCTTCAGCAGGCCGCAAAAATGGAGATGATCGGGCAGCTTGCCGCAGGCATCGCTCATGAGATCAACAATCCGCTCAACTTCATCGCCATCAATCAGAGCAATCAGGAGACTGATTTCCACGATCTGCAGGAGATGGTAGCCGACTACCGCGAGATCATTGACAAATACATCGAAGTAAGCGCTGATGTCGAAGAGGTTATACGGCTCCGCAATAAAGAACGCGACCTCGATATCGACTATCTGCTCAGCAACATCCCCAAAACACTTGAACTGACAAAGCAGGGCGTCGGGCGCATTACCGCTATCACCAAAAGCATGCGCAACTACTCCTTCAGTAATGAGAAGGGGGCCTTGATGTCGAGTGACCTCAACAAGGTGATCAGTGAGTCCCTCCTTTTAGCCAGGAACGAATATCGCGATGTTGCAGCCGTTGAGTAGCAGCTTGAAGAGTTGCCGAAAGTCATGTGCGACTCTACACAGGTCAGCCAGGTGCTCCTTAACCTGATTGTCAACAGCGCCCACGCAATCAAGTCACAACAGCGCAACTCTCCGGGCACAATCACGATCAAAACATGGGTAACGAGTGAGAGCCTCTTCTGCTCCGTCACTGACGATGGACCGGGAATTCCTGAAGAGGTGGTAAACAGGGTGTTCGAGCCATTTTTCACCACCAGGGAGCTGGGCAAGGGAACCGGACTCGGCTTGAGCATCAGCTACGACATCATCGTCAACAAACACAAGGGCTCAATCACTGCCCTCACCCTCCCTGAAGGCGGTGCGACCTTTACCTTTACGATTCCTCTCCTCGGGGCTTAATCGTTTGATTGCAGAATGGTGAACCCTTCGAGTGGATCGGGCTCCAAGTGGTCATTTCATGATCTCATTCCCCAGCGAAAGACGGTTTGGCGTTCAATGGTCCTGAAGATGAGGTTTTCGAAGAGAATGCCTATCAGGATTATTGCAAAGAGCCCGGCAAAGACATCGTCGGTTTCGAGCTGATTTTTCCTTTCGTAAATAAACCACCCCAGACCGCCCGATCCTGAACTGACCCCAAAAACCAGCTCGGCGGCAATAAGCGTTCTCCAGGCAAATGCCCAGCTTGTTTTTAGACCGGTCAGGATACTTGGAAGCGCGGCAGGGATAAGAATAAGAAGGATATATCGTGGCCCCTGGAGCCCGTAGTTCCGCCCCACAAGCCTTAATGTGGGGCTGATAGCCGAAAAACCCGCAAGCGTATTGAGCGCCATAGGCCAGACCACGGCGTGAACCAGGACGAAGAGAATGCTTGGTGTGCCCAGCCCAAACCAGAGCAGAGACAGCGGAAGCAGGGCGATTGCGGGGAGCAGATTGAACATGGATGTCAGGGTGTCGAGAAGATCGGAAGCGAGACGGGAGCCCAGAGCCAGGGCGGAGAGGATAGCTGCAGCGGCTATGCCTCCGATGTACCCCATCGAGAGCACTTTCATGGTCACTGCGCTGCGCGACAGAAGTTCTCCGCTTGATACAGCAGCGACAAATTATTGCTATTGATTCAGGTCTCCACAATCGCCTCTTTACGCTATGTTTTGCCCCTTGATTACGGTATGAGTACCATTTGTTGATTGTACCAAAAAAGAAAAAGCCACCCCGAAATGGATGGCTTTTCTCTGTACTGACCGATTCTGACTGTTACGTGGTAATCATTAGGGCGCGGTGATCTGGTCGAAAATCCCTCCGTCTGCGAAGTGGATCTTCTGGGTGGTGCGCCAGTCTCCAAACACCTCTTTGAGCGTGAAGAGCTTGATTGGCGGGAAGTTTGCAGCATATTTTTTCAGTGCTGCATGGCTGCGGGGGCGGTAGGCGTTTTTGCCGATAATATCCTGGCCTTCCGGGGTATAGAGGAAGTTCAGGTAGGCTTCGGCGATTTTGCGGGTGCCATGTTTCTCGACGTTTTTATCCACAACGGCAACCGGCGGTTCTGCCAGGATGCTTATAGGCGGAAGGACGATCTCATACTTGTCCGATCCCATCTCTTTGAGAATCAGGTGAGCTTCGTTCTCCCATGCCAGAAGGACGTCGCCTATCCCACGCTGCGTAAAGGTCATCGTTGAACCTCGGGCACCGGTGTCGAGCACAGGGACGTTCTTGTAGAGAGCCCTGACAAAAATCTTTGCCTGCTCTTTGGACTTGCTCTGCTTCTCCTTGTATCCCCACGCAGCAAGGTAGACCCACCTGGCACCGCCTCCGGTCTTCGGGTTTGGCGTGACAACCGATACGCCGGGCTTGACCACATCTTCCCAGCTCTTTATATGTTTCGGGTTTCCTTTGCGGACAACAAAGACAATCGTTGAGCTGTAGGGGGTGCTATTGTAGGGGAGCCGGTTCTGCCAGTCGGGGGCAAGCAGCTTGCTGTCGGCGATGGCGTCGATGTCATTGGCGAGCGCGAGAGTGACGACATCCGCCTCAAGGCCGTCGATGATGGCGCGGGCCTGTTTTCCCGATCCGCCGTGTGACTGGTTGATGACAACACTCTGCCCGGTTTTATTTTTCCACTGCTTTGCAAATGCCGCATTTTCGCTCAGGTAGAGCTCTCTGGTCGGGTCGTAGGAGACGTTGAGCAGCGATATGCTCTCTGCGGCCTCGGCAAGAGCTCCGGGTAGCATGATTGCGATAATAAAGAGGGCAGAGAGGAATGATCTGTTTTTCAAGACACGGCGCATGAAATTCTCCTGAATATTGAGCGGACAGGCTCTGTTTTTGTAGTGACAAAGCTCTATAAAGCTCAATATCGGGTGCGTTTCCAAGCATATCCCCTAAAAATACCGTAAGGATGGTATGCCGTCTGCGCTCCTATAGATTGCGGCCCTCTTCCATGAGGCGTTTGTAGTAGAAGCCGCTTGTGTAGAGTGCTGCTGCGGGGTTATGGCCGAGCAGGCGGTCTTTGGTGATGAGGGTGGTGACGGGGGCGTCGGAATATTTGATGAAGAGGGAGTCGTGGCCTACGCAGAGGCCGATGATGACGTTCAGATCAGTTTTTTCTCCATTGAGCAGCCTTGCCTGCAGGATCGGATTGCACATGGATTCATGGGTGCCCTTCTGGATTTTAAGGTCGTCGGGTATGTCGGCTTCGCATTTGTCCACGGAACCGACCTTGCAGATTACCGAGTATGGCTCGAGACCATTGGCTTTCAGCACCTTGATGAAGATGCGCGACTCTTCCGAAAGGCCGATACAGGTTGCAAGACCGATCTTCTTTGCTCCGATGCGGTTTGCAAAGGCGATGATCTCCTCGACGCGGGTCAGTTTGCCGTAATAGGTGCCCTCTACTTCGGCCGATGCTCTTGCTATCCTCGCATCGATACCCTCTCCTCTGTAGTGGCTGGTGATCTCGTCGAGTTCCGAAGGCTCGACCGCTTCAGTAAGGCAGAATTCCGGGAAGCGGCTACTCTGTCGGTAACAGTTCAGGATGCCGCACTCAGCACAGCTCAGCGCGGGCGCATCTTGTTCTTTTGGTTGCTTCTTTTTGGCCATACTCAAGGTTTCGTTTCAGGCATCGCTTGATTTCAGCGGATGAAGTGTGTCCATACCTTTTCGACAGGTTCCGGAGCAGGGAGCGTCGCTTTTGTCGCTTCGCGCATCTTGAGCAGCCAGGCCATGTTCCGTCCGAGCACCTCCATGGTCTGCACGCCTTCGCCGTCCTGCTCGACCTCGCCCGGAGCTCTTCCGTGGGTGACGTTCCAGTAGGTGGATGTTGCCAGAATCATTTCCGAGTATGTCAGATAGTGGTTGAGGCTGTCGAAGGTGGAGGAGCCGCCTGTCCGGCGCACGGCCACAACCGCTGCGGCAACCTTCTGGCGGAAGATGCCGCCGTTGGCACCTGCGACGTAGAATGCACGGTCAAGAAAACATTTCATGGTACCGGCAATGCCGGCATAGTAGACCGGCGAGGCGAGAATGAGTCCGTCAGCAGGCTTGATCTTTTGAATCCACTCATTCACCGGGTCGCTGGATATGGTGCACCGTTCGTCCCTGTTTTTGGCGCAGGTTCCGCAAGCCATGCACCCCCTTACGGCCTGGCCGCCGACATGGATGATCTCAAAGTCGATGCCGCTTTGCAGAAGCTCTTTGCCGACTGTCGAGAGTGAGTTAAAGGTGTTGCCCTCTTTGCGGGGGCTTCCGTTTATTGCAATTACCTTCATTGTTATTTTGTGTTATTGCCCGCAAAGATCATGCGCTGCAAGCTCAGAGGATCTTGACGAGAGTCGTTACTCATTGCTTCGATAGCAGTTATAACGTAAGATTTTCCTCGGGTAAAGCATGCGTTTTTCAAAAAAAAGTTGCTTATCGTTTCTAATGCTGGAAATTTGGCAATAGGTCGTCAAACTCCATGGACGAGAGTGCTTGGCGGTTGACATGGTGAAATCACCCACCTTCATGCTCTCCCGGCATTCAACCTTTTTTATAGGAGCATAACGATGAGACATAAGATTTTGCTCTCAGCCGCAATCGCCGGAGCAGTTCTTGGCACGCTTTCAATGGAGGTCAGGGCTGACGGGTGGCATCATGGCCGCGGATGGGGCAGGCCTTACCGGGGGTGGGGCGGTCTCTCTTTTGTGATCGATACCCGGCCGAATTATGTTGCCATGCCGAACTACGGTTATCCCGCAGCCGTGGGAAGTCCTTATGATATACTATATTATAACAACCTCTACTACCTGTACAATGACAGCGTCTGGTACCGCTCTTCCTATTACAGCGGTCCATGGGTTGTCGTCACACAGGAGTCTCTTCCCGAGACCGTCAGGAAGCAGCGGATGGAGGAGATAAGGCGGTCGCATGACCTGGAGTTGCGTGACACCGATCTGCCGAAAAGCGCAGGCCATCGTGATGACAGGAACAGCAGTTCGCCCGACAGCGGCGAGGGCAATGACAGCTCCCGCAAAGCGCAGTGAGCGGGTTTGGCAGTTTAAACAGTAACATAAACGGGTAATTGCGGGTGCCGGGAATTCTGAGAATAGCGCTTAAGCTTCTTATCAACGACAAGAGCAAGTTTCTTGCGCTTCTGTTGGGCATCACCTTTGCCGTGTTTCTCATGGTGATGATGATGTCCATGTTTTCGGGCATTCTCAAGCGCTCTTCATCATCGGTGCTCAACATCGGTGCAAAAATCTGGGTCATGGATCCGGCGGTCAACAATGCCACCAGCAGCATTCCGATGCCGGATTACGTGCTCTCGTCGGCAAGAAGCATCAACGGGGTGAAATATGCCGTGCCGCTCTATTTCGGCGGCGCACTGGTCAAGCTCAAAAACGGCTCCTATCAGGCGGCGACGGTTGTGGGTCTGGATGACGCGACACTTTTTGGCCGGCCCGAAATGATTGAGGGAAACATTGAGGATATTTTTGCAGAAAATGCCTTTCTGGTGGTCAAGGACGCTGAATTCAGCAAGCTTGACCGACCGGCGGTAGGCTCGGAATTCGAGATCAACGACAACAGGGGAGTTGTCGTTGGTATTGCAAAGGCCGCTTCTTCCGGGCTGTTTGGCGTTCCCACACTCTACACGACCTACAGCCGGGCCATCAGCTATATTCCCTCAGCGCGATATACCACATCCTTCATACTGATAGAACCGAAAAACGATGCGGATACTCCGTTTATTCAGCAGGAGATAAAGAAGCTTGGCTATCAGGCGCTTACCAGAGAGCAGTTTGTCAGCAAGATTACCGATTTTTATACCTTCAAGACCGGGCTGGGCATGAACGTGCTGCTCATGACGACCATCAGTTTTGTAGTAGGGCTCTCAATTTCAGGCCAGACCTTCTACACCTTCATTCTTGAAAATCTTGAGAAGTTCGGAGCCTTGAAGGCTATTGGCGCCAAGGGGGGCGAGCTGGTTTCAATGATTCTTTTTCAGGCTTTATTCACCTCCGTTATCGGTTATGGGCTGGGCGTCGGGCTGGCTTCGACCTTCATGATTCTGGCTAAACTGCGCATGCCGGACTATGCGGCCCAGATATCCTTTCCCATTCTCGGTTTTGCTTTTGTGATGGTCCTCGTTATCGCCGGTTTTTCGAGCTATATCGGCGTGCGTAAAGTGCTGAGGATCCAACCCTTTGAAATTTTCAGGGGCTGATATGGCAAGTGTGGCAGTCAGGACAACGGGTCTCGGCAAGTGGTTCGGTGAGGGCGAGGCAAGAAAAACCGCAGTCTGCAATGCGAGTTTTGAGGCTGTGTATGGAGAGATACTCTACATCGTCGGCCCTTCAGGAAGCGGCAAAACGACGCTGTTGAGCATGATTTCCGGGATTCTCAAGCCTGACGCGGGAGATGTTGTTGTCGACGGGAAGGATCTCTGGAAGATGGCTGGTGACGATATCGCCGATCTTCGTCTGAACAAGATCGGGTTTGTCTTTCAGGACTATCATCTTTTTTCCCGGCTGACCACGGCTGAAAATGTGGCGATTCCCCTGATTCTGAAAAAAATGGATTGGGATGAGGCGCTGAAGGTTGCCCTTCACTATCTGGAGATTGTCGGGCTCAAGGACCGGGCAGAGCTGCAGCCGGTAAAGCTGAGCGGCGGCGAGCAGCAGCGGGTGGCAATTGCCCGGGCCATAGCCAGCAATCCTGATATTCTTATATTTGATGAGCCAACGGCCTCTCTGGATGGTGATACGGGCCGGAAGATTGTCGAGTTTGTCAAAACAAACATTCTCAATGAGAAGCGATGTATTATCATTGTCACCCACGACAGCAGGATCTATGAATATGCAGATACCATAATGAGAATGGAAGATGGAAAAATTACCCGCGTCGAAAGAAACGGCACGCAGAAAGGAGTAGTTGCATGAGAAATAAAATCCTGATCACGCTTGCCCTCATCGGTATTGTGCTCGGCTCCGCAAGTGCCTACATTCTCGGCATACAGCCCAAGCCTCAGCCTCCGGCATTCAAGCCGGCGTCGAACCCCTATGAAAAGGGCATTTACGCCAACGGCATCATCGAGACGGCTCAGACCAGCGGGGCAAATGTTAACATCTATCCCGAAGTCGCCGGTACGGTCATTAAAATAGCGGTGGTTGAAGGTCAACGGGTTAAGGCGGGGACGCCGCTCTTCATTCTGGAGGACTCGGTGCAGCGGGCCGCATCCCAGTCTGCGGCCGCGCAGATTGATGTGGCAAAGGCGACCCTCAAAAGCCTTCAGGACCAGTATGGCAAGCTGAAGGCCTCATCGGCGCTCGATCCGAGATCGGTTAGCCGTGATGCGCTCGATACTTCCCAAAACGCGGTAAAGGGCGCTTCGGCAACCCTGCAGCTTGCACAGAAGCAGTATCAGGCCTCGAACGCAATTCTTGGAAAATATGCAGTCAAAGCTGTCGCTGACGGCTCGATTCTCTCCATCAACACAGCGGTAGGCAGCTTCATCTCCAGCCTGGGCGTCTACGATACCTATACTGGCGGCTTCAAGCCGGTACTGGTCATGGGGAACCTCAACGGAGGGTATGCTGTGCGCTGTTACGTCGATGAGATTCTGATTCACCGCATTCCCGACCCTTCACGTATCACTGCCCGTATGCTCATTCACGGCACAACCATCAGCCTCCCTCTGAAATTTGTAAGGATACAGCCCAACGTCTCTCCCAAGATCGAACTCTCCAGCCAGAGGGCCGAACGGGTCGATGTGCGTGTTCTGCCGGTCATTTTCAGCTTTGAACCCCCGAAGGGTCTTTCAATATATCCTGGTCAACTTGTTGATGTCTACATTGGTGAAGAGAGCGGCACTCTTGGCAAATAGCTCAAGCATTCGCCCCGTGTGGCGCGCTCATTGGCGAGCAGCACTGGCGCTTTTCCTGGCGATTTTGCCGGGATGCTCGGCCGGGCCTGATTTTGTCCGCCCCGAAGCGCCGGGAGGAAAGTACTACAACAACAGCGGCGATCCCCGAGAAACCGTGCCGGTGAATGGCCACTCCCAGCAGTTTGAGAGCGGTGCAAGTGCAGTTGCGAACTGGTGGCACCTCTTCAACTCCCCAAAGCTTGATGCCGCTGTTGCCGACGCTCTTGCCCTAAATCCCGGCTTGCAGGCGGCGCAGGCGAGCCTGCGCGAGAGTCAGGATAACCTGAGGGCAGGTTCCGGAATATTTTTTCCCCAGGCAGGGGCTCTTTTCAGCCAGTCGAGGCAGAAAAGTTCTCCGGCAGCCATAGGAAGCTCTGCTCCAGCCACGATCTTCAATCTGACGACGCTTTCGGCCTCTGTCAGCTACGCGCTTGATATTTTTGGCGGCCAGCGCCGTGCCGTAGAGGGCCTCTCTGCACAGGTCGACCAGCAAAGGGCGCTCACTCTTGGAACCTACATGATGCTCTCCGGCAACATCGTCAATACCTGTGTTGCCATCGCGGCCTATCATGATGAAATTGAGGCGGTGGAAGAGATGATTGCCCTTGAGAAAGATCAGATTGCCATTGCCGAAAAACAGTATCAGTCGGGTCTGACGCTCTATGGCGCCGTGCTCGCTCTGCGCACCCAGCAGGCCGCTCTTGAAGCCTCGCTTCCGCCTTTGCGGCAGAGGCTGAGCCAGGCTGAGCATCTTCTTGCCACTCTTGAGGGCAAACTGCCGGCCGAATTTCAGGCGCCAGTGATCAGCTTGGCTGAGCTCGAGCTTCCGCGCCGGCTTCCGCTCTCCATGCCTTCTGAACTCGTTCGCCAGCGCCCTGATATTCTGGCTGCAGAGGCCCGCCTGCATGCAGCCAGCGCCGAGATTGGCGTTGCCACGGCCGCACTTTTTCCGAGTTTTACCCTGAACGCAAGCTATGGCCGCAACAGCCGGATGATGAGTACGCTGACGGATAGTGGCAGCACGCTCTGGGGGATCAGTGGGAGTGCTCTTGCCCCCTTGTTCAATGGCGGAACCCTTTCCGGGCGCCGCAGGGCCGCTGTTGATGCGTATCAGCAGAGCCTGGCTCTCTACCGCCAGACCCTGCTGGCAGCTTTTGCAGAGGTGGCAGATGTTGTGCGCGCTCTGGAGCACGATGCCGAGGTTACAGCGATTGAAGTTCGTGCCGTGCAGGACGCCCGCCTCTCCATGGATCTTGTCAAGGCAAATTATCAGGCGGGGATGGTCAATTACCTGCAGGTGCTCACTGCCGATATACAGTATCATCAGGCACGCATCGGCTACCTGCAGGCAGAGGCCCGCCAGTTGCAGGATAGTGCAGCGCTTTTCGCCGCCCTTGGAGGAGGATGGACGGACGATCCTCTGGCGAAAGCAAAAGCAGAACTTGGCGATGCCCGGCAGTGAAGGGCGTTGCGCATTTTCTTTCGACCTGCGGTGCCTGGTTTATGAGGTTCTGGAGTAATAATTGCGCATTATCCTTGTGAGTTGAACCTTTTTTTCGCAAAAGGCATTATTCATAGTACTCTTTTCAAGAACTGCGAGACCCTCTCGCGGCTGACAGCTCATAACTTTTCGCCTCAGAAACATGTTCAGAAAAAGCCTGCTTCTCATTGTTTTCCTGTTGTTGGGCATTTCGCCTCTGCTTGCTGCAAAGCTGAAGCCGAAAGCAGTCGTTCCTGCCGTCGTCACGCTCCGGGCGACCGAGGCGGAGGAGGAGGCTACAAAACATATCGGCCAATATCTTCTGAGGAACCACTACCGGAAGATCTCGGTGAACGATTCGCTCTCCCTGCAGATATTCAAGCGCTACATCGACAACCTCGACGGCAGCCGCAGCTACTTCGTTGCAAGCGAACTCGACTCTCTTCGAAAGCTCTATGGCACAACTCTCGACGATGAGTTTCTCGCCGGCAAGACGAATGCTGGCTTTTCTATCTATAACTTCTTTCTGAAGCGTGCCAAAGAGAAGATGCGCTTCATGAAGGCGACGGCCGATACTGTCAAATTCAATTTTTCGAAACCGGAGAGCTTTGAGCTCGATCGCAAGAGTGATCCCTGGCCTGCCGACAAGGCGCAGCTGACTGCGCTTTGGAGAAAGGAGCTGAAGTACCAGTGGCTCAACCAGAAATATTCCGGAGAGAGCGGTACGGCGATTCGTGCTGCACTTGCCAAAAGCTTTACGAGCCGGCTGAACCTGCTGAACCGGATTAAGCCGGAGGATGCCTTCCAGGTCTATACCTACGCGGTTACGACCTCCTTCGACCCCCACACCAGCTACTTTTCGCCCGATGAGTACGAAAACTTCCGGATCGACATGAGCCGCTCGCTGGAAGGGATTGGCGCCAAGCTGCAGACAGAGGGTGAGAACACGGTTGTCAACGAAATCATTCCCGGCGGGCCTGCTTTCAGGGGCAACCTGCTGAAAAAGGGTGACAAGATCATCGGCGTCGGCCAGGGCAAGGCAGGCGAGATCGTGGACGTGACGGCCTGGAGGATTACCGATGTGGTCAAGCTGATTCGCGGTAAAAAGGGGAGCATTGTTCGACTGAAGGTATTGCCAGCGAGCCAGGGCGGAAGGGGTCCGGCCAAGACGCTCGAGATTGTGCGCGACAAGGTGACCCTGGAGGAGCAGGCTGCCAAGAAAAGCATTATCCTGCAGAACGGCAAGAAGATCGGCGTGATAACCATCCCCTCATTCTACCTCGATTTTGCGGGCCAGCAGCAGAACACCGGCAACTATACGAGCACCAGCCGTGATGTTGCCCGGATCCTTGATGAGCTCAAAGCGGAGCAGGTTGCCGGCATAGTCATCGATCTGCGCAACAATGGCGGCGGGTCGCTCGAGGAGGCGGTCTATGTGACAGGGTTGTTCATTCCAAGCGGTCCGGTGGTACAGGTGAGCAACTCTCAGGACAGAAGCATTGTCCTGAATGATGAAGACAGCCGCGAGCAGTACAGCGGGCCGCTTGCGGTGCTGGTGAACCGTTACAGCGCATCGGCCTCCGAGATCTTTGCGGCCGCCATACAGGATTACGGCCGCGGAGTGATCGTCGGCGAGCGGACCTTCGGCAAGGGGACAGTTCAGAGCATCATCAGGCTCTTCAGGCCGGTTGAACTTAAAGGCAAGAGCTCTGATCTTGGCCAGATCAAGCTGACGATGGCGAAGTTTTACCGGATATCGGGCGGCAGCACCCAGCACAAGGGGGTTGTTCCGGATATCGCCATGCCCTCAATGATCGATCCGGCGACCATCGGTGAGGATACCTATACCAGCAGTCTACCATGGACGACCATTGTCAGAGCCCCTTTCGAGCCGCTCAATGACGTCAAGCCTGAAGATATAGCGATTCTGCGCCAGAAAGAGCAGGATCGTTCGTCGAAAAGCCCCCTCTTCCTCGATTACAGGCGCGACTTGACTACCCTTGAAGGGATCCGCAGCAAGAAGTCGGTATCGCTTCAGGATACAGACTTCAAGTCGGATATTGAGTCAATAAAGAAGATCGAAAAGTTGTGGATCCAGAGTCCGTCAACTGCTGCCAACATCGAGAAGGATGTGCTGCTCCAGCACTCTGCAGGCATTGTCATGGATCTCGGCAATATCAAGGCCCAGACCGGCTCTCAGGCGGAGAGGGCTCTGCCGGCTGTCAAGTGAAGGTAAACCGGTTTTCGCTGCCGCCGACCCTGTTGATGCGGCGTGAACAACATCTTATTTTGTGCAAACGGAAGCTCCCATTTGTATATTTGACGAGCGCCACACTTATAATAAAACTAACCTGAAGGGGAGAGAGATGTTTGGACTTGGCGGACAGGAACTGCTTCTTATACTTTTTGTTGTGCTGCTCTTTTTCGGCCCTCAAAAACTGCCGGAACTGATGCGAGGCCTCGGCAAGGGAATGCGTGAGTTCAAGAAAGCGCAGGCCGATTTGGAAGATGAAATCAACAAGGCCGTTGATTCACCAGCACCGAAGAAACAACCTGCAGAGAGCGTTACGGCGGCAACTGAGTCTGCCGGTTCAGCGAAACTCTCCTGATGCCCCCATCGTGTCGGGTTGCCGGTAATAAAAAAAGGGCAGGCACTACTCGCTGCCTGCCCTTTTTGGATCAAAAGTCCACTCCCTTCTATTCAGCAACAAAGTGGTCCCTTCTGTTCTGGGCCCAAGCCTTTTCGTTGTGCCCCGCTGCAAACGGCCGCTCCTCTCCGTAGCTCACGGTGTTGATGCGCGCGGGCTCTATTCCGAGTTTGATGAGATACTCTCTTGCACTGTTTGCACGGCGTTCGCCAAGAGCCAGATTGTACTCATTGGTGCCCCTTTCGTCGCAATGCCCTTCAATAATGAGTTTTTTAGAGGTGTTTGCCTGCAGCCATTTTGAATTTGTCTGCAACTGTTCCCGGCCATCCGTACGAAGCTCCGATTTGTCAAAATCAAAGAAGAGGTCGGCCATACCTGGCAGCACGATGGCTGGTGCTGGTTTGGGTGGCGGAGGTGGTGGCGGTGCTTCAACGAAACTCTTTTCGCTACTGCATGCGCCCATAAAAAACAGGGCCGGGATGATAAGGCTTCTCAGTAAAGGTTTCACAGTGTTCATGGCTCTCCCCTGGTTGTTAATCTTTTCAGGCCGTTAGTAAGGTTGTCCGATTATACTCCATAGTTACCACGTCTGAAGTATAATCAAAATACGGTTAACGGGAAATTGCTGCTCATCTCATTTGCTTTTTTTTGTTGCTCTCTTCGGCAGGGGAAAGGCCTCTTTTAGTGCATTGATCACGAGTTGTTCTGCAGGTTTGTTCCACTCCTCCGGATGCCGGTCGAGCCAGCGGCCCACCACATCGCATGCCTGACCGATTGTTGCGCCTTCAGGGATCTCGAAGAGGATGTGCATTTTGGAGTCGCACACCCCGGCGACGTAGCCGGTGTAGAACCCGTCATCATTGGCACTGTATGGCTGGCCAAGAGTGGCTTTCGAGTACTCCCGCCACGAAGAGAGCAGGCCGTTTCCGCTCTTGAACTCTGCATGAGCTGAGGAGAATCCAAAAAGGAAAAGGGCAACTGCCATCAAAAGTTTTTTCATGATCTGCTCCCTGATTGTTGATTATCGTGATGAAATTGCAGAATAAACCGCAGGTTACAAAGAGTGCATTGTAAAACCCGGGTGCATGACAATGCGTTCACCCTGTTTGACGACAGGGAAACGAAAATCTTGTAGTGCTGATGCAACCGGTGCAGGCCAATCTTTCCCCTGGGCTATATTACCAGTTCGATCGACTCTTTTTCCGCCAACGAGTAAACGGTGACCTTGTGATTATCAGCGCAAGCAGAAGAACCGACATCCCGGCATTTTACGGCGAGTGGTTTGTGAACCGCCTGAGAGCGGGGGAGGTGCTGGTGCGCAACCCCATGAACTATCGCCAGGTGAGCAGGATTTCACTCGCTCCGGAGTCGGTCGACGCCATTGTATTCTGGACAAAGAACCCGGCAAACCTGATTCCTTTTCTGCCCGAAATCGCCGGACTCGGCTACGCCTGTTATTTTCTCTTTACTCTTAACCCCTACGACCGGGAGCTTGAGCCTTGCGTGCCCGACAAGGAATCGATTTTTGAGAGTTTCCGGGAGCTCTCGAGGCGGCTTGGCCCTGAAAGAGTGGTCTGGCGATACGATCCCGTTATCATCACCGACCGCTGCACGCCTGCCTGGCATGCCGGGGAGTTTCTCAGGCTTGCCGAAAGGCTTTCCGGTTATACGGAGCAGTGCATCATAAGCTTTCTCGATGAGTACCGCAAGCAGCAACGCCGGATGGCGCAGATTCCCTACATTCTGCCGGACAAGCAGCAGATGGGAGATCTCGCCGGCATGTTTGCCGATGCGGCACGAGTCCGAGGCATATCGATCGCAACCTGCAGCCACGACATTGACCTCTCTCTTCAGGGCATTGCACACAGTCGCTGCATCGACGGCGATCTCGTTGAACGTATCTCCGGAAGAAAGCTTCAGCGTGTAAAAAAAGACAGCCGTCAGCGTCATCAATGCAGTTGCATCGAGAGCCGCGACATCGGCAGCTACAACTCCTGTGCGCACGGCTGCCGCTACTGCTACGCCGTCGCAAGCCACCCCGTCGCCAGCGCAGCCATGCGTGCCAGCGACCCTCTCTCCCCGCTCCTCTGCGACACCCTCCGAGGAGACGAGCGCATAACCTGAAATCCTGCAAGCCATGGATGAAGCTCCTGGAACCGAGCGAGCCCCCCATTCCGCCATCTCCCGACAGGTCGGTTAGGGGACATCCTATAGTGCACATTTGCCACTAACGTCCTCTTTGGATATATTTCCGCCAATTATGCATAGTCGTTCCCCCTACATTATTTTGCGTCGACTTTTTGGCGGCATCGTTATCCTGCTTTTTCTTCTTGTTTCATCACGGGGATGGGCTACGCCGCTTATGCTTGGTGAGCGGAGCTCGTATGAGCTGACGGGGCATATGGAGGTGCTTAAGGATCCATCCCTCAGGCTGGGGTTTGCTGACATCCTGAAAGCGGGGGAGTCTGGTCGATTCCGACAGCTTGAGGGGAACCTCAATAACGGCTATAAGCGTGAAGCCTGCTGGGTTCGATTCACTGTTGAACGGAACGCCTCTTTCCCTGAAACGGGATGGCTCCGCCTCAAGCCGAACTACATCAATGAGCTGACGCTCTATATCCAGATCCCCGGCAAGGATCCTGCGCTCGCCTCTTCCTACCGTACAGTGCTTCTCGGCAACCATCTTCCGGCTCTTCAGCGTCCCGTGCTCAATCCGGACTTTGTCGTCCCGATCGATATGCCGGCGTCCAAGCCAATGGTCATCTATGCGAGGGTCTTCTCTCATAGCTCAATCAGCTTTGCGGGGCAGATGCACACTGCTGACGACCTGCGTGATGCTACCAACCGCCATGTCATCATGCAGTCGGCCTTTCTCGGAGTTATGCTTACGCTCCTTATCATAAACCTGATTTTTTATATCTCCGTCCGCGACTCCCTGTTCGGTTATTACTCGCTCTACCTGCTTGCGGGAATAGTGTTTAATTTTGCCGCCGAGGGATCTTTGACCCTTCTGTTCCCATCAATGGTGCACAGGCTCTCCGATTACCTTATCTACGGGGGAATCGGTGCCAATATTCTTGTTTACAGCGAGTTCTCCCGCAAGCTTTTTATTGCGGTTGCTGGTAAATGGAGCCTTCGTTACATGCGCTTTTTGTCGCTGCTGGGATTTTTGACTATCGCAGCAGTCCCTTTGGGGTTCTATCCGTTTGTTGCACAGCTTGCTTTTATCGGCATGTTAACTCTGGTGGTCATCCAGATGGTGTTGAGCCACAGGATGCTTCGCCATCTGCCCGGAACAGGAGTCTTTATTGTGATCGCCTTTGGTGTTAGTTCTTTGGGTTATTTTCATATGCTTCTGCGTCTTATGGGCGTGTTGCCGCTGGGCTTTTTATGGGATATGAATACGCTGCAGTTTACTTCGCTGGTTCACATGACCCTCATATCCGTAGCGCTCTCGGAGCGGATCAGGATGTCTGAAAAAGTGCTTATCAATCTTGCCCAGCGAGAGCTCGAGGCAGCCAAAGATACTGAGCGAAAGGCAGTTGCACTTGCCAATGATATGACGCTTGAACTTCGCAACAGCAAGACAGAGCTGGAAGTGGTGCTCGCTTCTGAACGGCAGTCGCTCGAACTCCAGCACCGATTTCTCTCCATGTTATCTCACGAATATCGTACCCCCCTTGCCGTTATCAGCGCCAACCTCGACATCATTGATATTCAGGAAGCCAGAATAAAATGCGGACATGAGGAAGAGCTTACCGCCATGCATCATGCTGTTGACCGGCTGGTAGAGGTCATGGATGTCTCCCTGGAACGCAGCCGCCTCTCAGAGCCTGGCATACAAGGCGGGATGGAGCGTATGGCGATGGAACCTTTTCTCTCTTCAAAGGTTGAACTCATGCGGGCAATGTGGCCTCTTCAAGCCTTTGCCTATACTGAGGCGTCCGAACTCCAGCCCGTTGTCGGGGACTCCAATACGCTCAAAACAGCTTTGTTCAACCTCCTGGACAATGCTCGCAAATACGCTTTACCCGGCACACCCGTTGATGTCGAAAGCCATATTGAAGGGGGAGAAGTCGTCATCACGATTAAAAATCACGCTGATCCCATCAAGAGGGAAGATGCTGAAGAGCTTTTTGATAAATACACTCGAGGCAAGAACTGCAGCGATAAAGGAGGCGCCGGTGTTGGACTTTGGCTTGTCCGGCAAATCATCGGGCAGCATAACGGCAGGGTGTGGCTCCATAGCAAGAGCCCGTTCATTATTGCGACAGTATGCCTGCCCCTCGCAGAGTAGCTGTGAGCATGATAACCACCGCGTAATTCACTACTCAGAACAATTCTTATTCGATTATGCTACAGGATATCCCACATGGCAGCAGTAAGGGCAGGATAATCATTGTTGAAGATGACCTGCCGCTGCTCAAAAGCGCTGTAAAATACCTTACCCTTGACGGATACGAAGTCACCGGGGCGGGTACAGCCCATGAGTTCTATAAACAGATTTATTCGGAGCACTATGATGTTGCCATTCTTGACGTTGGTCTGCCCGATCAGAACGGTTTGGTCCTTTCCGAATACGTTCGGAAGAACACCAATATGCGCATCATCATGCTTACCGCCCATGTCACTCTTGATGACCAGCTTGCAGGTCACCGGGCAGGTGCTGATATCTATCTTGTCAAACCGGTCGACTTTCGACGGCTTTCGGCTTCCATAGCAACGCTGCTCAGTCGCCTTGCCGACACTCCCGTGCCTCCACCTCCCGCCGCCGAAACGCGCTCGCCACAACCATCTGAAAGGTGGAAACTCCACAGCACGCAATGGACCCTTCAGACCCCCGAGGGCGATCGTATCAAACTTACCCCCAAAGAGCTTGACCTGATGGTGCGGCTTGCTTCCGTCCCCAGCGCAGTCGTGACACGACAGGAACTGTTGAATAAGCTTGGATACTTCGATACGGAATCCGGGAATCATTCGTTGCAGGCGCTCATTAACCGTCTGCGGGAGAAGATAAAAGCTCATGCCATCACCTCACCCATCCAAACAGCTCACGCCGTCGGCTACGCCTTTATGGCCGACATTACCACTGAGTGAAGAATATAGGACCCATGGGGCCTATGGAGGAGCTAAGATCAATTCTGGCAGTCTCAGCAGAGTTCCTGCAGAAATGATCTTTTTAATAGTAATGGTCTATTGGTCCCATAAAAGAATTAAGACCAGCTGCGTTTTTGCAAAACCGCCCCGATTGGTTATTATATGAATGGGTGCTCATATATCAGGATGACGATTATGGATGAAGAGAATCAAGAGCTTTGCCGTGAGGAGTGTTTCCGGCCCGATGTGGTTGCTCGTGTCCGCGGTCAGATGCCGGGGGAGCCGCTGCAGCAGGATCTGGCGCAGCTGTTCAAGGTGCTGGGTGACCATACTCGCATTCGAATCCTGAACGCACTCTACCAGAGTGAACTTTGCGTTTGCGATCTGACCTCGATTCTCGGGATGAATCAGTCGGCGGTTTCGCATCAGCTTCGCGTGCTTCGGGATGCCAAGATCGTTAAATCGGTAAAGATGGGGAAGAAGGTGCTCTACAGCCTCGACGACAGCCATGTTTCAGGTCTTATTCAGCTTGGTTCCGAGCATGTGGTTGAGGGGAAGTAGTTTTTTTTGTCTTGATATATGAATACATAATCATACAAGACTGTAATAGAGTGATAAAGGAGTTCAATTCGTATGCATGAGATTGTTGCTGTTTTAACCCGTATCCTTCTGGCATGTTGGGATGTGCTGCTTGAGTCGGCCCCACTGGCCCTGCTCGGTTTTTTTGTTGCCGGTCTGCTCAAGGCCTATGTGCCGGATGATTTTATCTCCACGCACCTGGGCGGGAGTGGAATCAAAAGCATTTTCAAGGCGGCGGCGCTCGGTATCCCGGTGCCACTCTGCAGCTGCGGGGTGGTTCCTGCAGCGGCCGGTCTGAAGAAGCAGGGTGCAGGAAATGGGGCAGTCGCTTCGTTCCTTATCTCAACGCCAGAAACAGGGGTGGATTCCATTGCTGTCACCTACGCTCTGCTCGATCCGCTGATGACCGTTTTTCGGCCGCTGGCCGGGATTTTGACGGCTATGGCGGCTGGCCTTGCTGTGTCATGGTCGGAGCGCAATGGCGACAGTGCATCGGTGGCAGCTGGCGAGCTGCTGTCCGAAGGTGGCGGCTGTGCATCTTCTTGCAGTTGCAGTCACCATAAGCCGGCGAAGCTCGGTGCCATCGGGAAGTTCAAAGAGGGCATGCATTTTGCCTTCGGGGAGCTTCTGAAGGATGTGGGTGGCTGGCTCTTTTTCGGAATTCTTCTTGCGGGGCTGATATCGATATTTGTATCGCAGGAGATGGTTTCAGCGGTCGCTTCGAACGATTTCCTTTCAATGCTGGTGATGCTGGTGGCCTCGGGCCCGCTCTATGTCTGCGCCACCGCTTCAACCCCTGTGGCTGCAGCCCTTGCGCTCAAGGGGCTCTCTCCCGGTGCTGCGCTCGTCTTTTTGCTTGCCGGCCCCGCCACCAACGTGGCCTCGCTGACGGTCATCTCGCGGATGCTTGGCAAGCGCTCGACGCTGGTCTATCTGGGTGTCATCGTCGTCATGTCGCTGCTTGGCGGCCTGCTCATCAATGCGCTCTACGGTTGGCTTGGCTTCGATATCCGGCACTGGGTGAGCGTGAGCGCCCCTGAGGAGGCCGGTGTACTCTCGATTGCCGCCTCGGCGCTGCTCACGGTTCTGGTTGTGCGCTCGTTCCTTGTTGGTAGCGATCCTTCGCATTCGCATTAGGAGGAATAGAACCCATGGCTCCTATTGGTCCTGTGAATCCTAAAGCTTTCTGGTTTTCAATCGGAGCGAGTTGCTTACTACCGAGACGCTGCTTCCGGCCATGGCGAGGCCTGAGAATACCGGGTTGAGGAAGATGCCGAAGAGGGGGTAGAGTGCCCCGGCGGCGAGCGGGATGCCGATGATGTTGTAGATGAAGGCCCAGAAGAGGTTCTGGCGGATGACCCGCATGGTTGCGCGGGAGAGGGTGAATGCCTGGGCGACTTTGCTGATGTCGCCGTTGAGGATGGTGATGCCGGCCGATTCAATGGCGACGTCGGTTCCTGTGGCCATGGCGATGCCGACCTCGGCTTGAGCGAGGGCCGGTGCGTCGTTGATGCCGTCTCCGGTCATGGCAACTTTTCGTCCCTGCTTCTGGAGCTCCCTGATCTTCTCCGCCTTCTCGTGGGGGAGCACTTCGGCGATAACCTCGTCGATGCCGACCTGTCGGGCCATGTAGTTTGCTGCGGAACGGTTGTCACCGGTCAGCATGATGACCTTGAGTCCCTTTTTGTGGAGCGCGGCTACAGCGCTTTTTGCCTCACTCTTGACGGTATCGCTGAGGGCAATCAGGCCCACAGCGATGCCGTTCTCTTCAAGCATGACGACCGTTTTCCCCTCTTCCTGCAGCGCGTTAACCTTTGCATTCCCTTTTTCGCTTTCAGAAGGCTTGCGGACCTTTACGGGAGTCGTGCCGATTACTCCGGCGACACCCATCCCTTCCAGCGCGACGAACCCGGTGACCTCAAGAAGCGCAAGCTTTCGCTCCTCTGCCACCTCGACAATCGAGTTGGCCAGCGGATGCTCTGAGCGGCTCTCTATGCTTGCGGCAATCTGCAGAATATCCTCCACGGTTTTGCCCTCACCAAGAAGCTCTATGTCGGTGACCCTTGGCGTGCCGACGGTGATGGTTCCTGTTTTATCGAACACCACGGTGTCGACGGTGCTGAGCTTTTCAAGGCTTTCGGCGTTGCGGATGAGAATGCCGTATTCGGCGCCCTTGCCGATGCCCACAATGATTGCCGTCGGCGTGGCCAGGCCAAGCGCGCAGGGGCAGGCGATCACCAGAATGCCGACAAGCCCCATGATGCCGTAGGAGAGCGCAAGGGAAAAGCCGAGGAACGAGTAACCGACCGTCAGCCAGATGATGAAGGTGGCAGCAGCAAGAACCAGCACTGCCGGAACAAAGACCCCGGCAATCCTGTCTGCGATTGCCTGAATCGGCGCTTTCGAGCCTTGGGCATCCTCGACCATGCGGATGATGCGGGCAAGGAGCGTGTCGGCCCCGACGTTGGAGGCCTTGAAGGTGAATGAGCCCTGCTTGTTGATGGTGCCGCCAATCACCGTGTCGCCCGGCTTCCTGTCCGCCGGCACGGGCTCTCCCGTCACCATCGACTCGTCGATTGATGAGAAGCCTTCGATGATGGTGCCGTCGACCGGCAGTTTGGCGCCCGGTTTGATGATGATGAAGTCCCCCTTGACAACCTGTTCGATAGGGATCTCGACCTCAAGCCCGCCTCGCAGCACCAGTGCGAATTTTGCCTGCAGGCCGATCAGCTTTTCAATGGCCTCGCCGGTTTTCAGCTTCGAGCGGGCCTCAAGGTACTTGCCGAGAAGGACGAAGCCGATGACGACGATGGTGACGTCGAAGTAGGTGTAGTCGGGGAGGCGCAGCAGCTGGCGAACCGAGGGAATGAGCGTCACGATGGCGCTGTAGGTGTAGGCGGTGAGTGTACCGATGCCGATAAGGGTATCCATGCTCGCCGCACCGCTCCGGATGAACATGGTGATGCCGTGCAGGAAGGGGGCGCCGATGCGGAAGACCATCCAGGTGCCGAGAACCATGGAGATGATGTTGAAGAGCTCCATGGGAATGGGGAGGTTCGGCATCCAGCTGAAGAGCCGCGACCCGATATCCCACATCATCAGCAGGAAGACGAGCATGGCAACGGGAAGGGCAAACTGCACTTTCGAAAGCTGTTCGTCTAGCTCCCGCTGTTTTTCCTCTTTCAGCTTTGCGGAAGCCGATGCGGCGGTGATTGAAGGCGAGGTGGCACTCACAGTGCTCTCTTCGGCCGCAAGCCCGTAACCGTATTTCGCGACAACCTCGTTGAGCATCTCGGCACCGATTGCGCTGCCGTCAAACTCAATCTTTGCCTTTTCGGTTGCAAGGTTGACATCAACCTGTTTTATGCCCTCCACAAGGGAGAGCTTTTTGGTGATGACCGCCGCGCAGCTTGCGCAGTGCATCCCCTTGACCGTGTAGCTTCTCGTCGTCATAGGCTGGGGCTCGGATCGATAACGTTATACCATGCTTTTCTCCAGCCCCTGAGCATTGCAATTCCCCCTTTGAGGAACTGTTCAACGGCGTCCGAATTGTCGATGATTTCGGCTCGGCTCGACTTGAGGCGGATGTCGCGGGTCATGCGGATGCCGTTTTCATGATGGGCAATAAGGGCGTTGAGAAAGCGGAGGTCGAAGCTCTTGTCGTAACTGCCGAGCTTCGGTACCTGGGGGTCGCGCACTGTTCTCCGATCGCCGTACCACTCCTTTTTCATCTGGTAGAGCTCCGCGATGGCGACAGGTTCGTTTTTGCGTATATCGGCGCCAAGGCTTTTGATTTCGGCCCTTTCGGAGAGCGCGGCCTCCTCAGCAAGCAGAATGGCGCCACGGTGATGGGCAATCATGCCGTCGATGTAGCGCAGGTCGACCCACTTGTCGGGCTGGCCAAGGTCCATGGTGTTTTTGTCGTACATCGAGAGCGAGTACTGCGGGGTCAGCCAGTATCCGACGCCAATGCCGGCCACCAGCATGACGATTGCCAGTGATACGGCGAGCGAGAGCGAGATTTTCTGCATGAGGTTACAGGGTGGTGTTTGATTACTTGACGTTGATCACTCCGCGGGGCACGCCCATGGCACAGGTGATTTTATAGGGCCCCGGCTTGGTCGGGGTGAACTCCATAACAAGGGTCTTTCCTTTTTCCAGGAGAAGAGGTTTCTCCCAGAGGCCGGGAATCATGATGGTGCTCATGCATCCGGTGCCGTTATCGCGAGAGTCCACCACGAGGCGGACTTTGTTGCCGACCTTGGCCTCGAAGGTTGAGGGCACGATGTCGTTCTGAAGGGTATAGACGGTTTTCAGTGTGGCTGTGTTTGACGCAGCAGGGGTGCTCACAGAACCTGGGGTGAGTGCGGCAAACGCGGTATCCGATGCTGCAGAGTGGCCGGAGTCCAACGCTGCGAGATGACCGGCTGGGTTGAGTGTCTCGTTAAGCGTATAGATCGAAAAAACAATGATGATGAGCCCGGCGCACTGCTGATAGAGTGCGCTGCTTTTCGCTTTGCCAGAAAGCTTCAGGCTTGAAAGGCTTATAGCCAGGAGTGGGAGGGTGCTGCCGAGAACGAACGCGAGCATGACCTGCATGCCCCGCAACGGACTGCCTGAGAGTATGGCAACTCCTTCCACAGCCATGGTGAAGCCGCAGGGGAGCAGAATGGTCAGCATCCCTGTCGTCAGAGGGTGAACGGAGCCTGACCTCTTGCTGCCGGCAAGGGATTTCAGTGCGAGTTTTTTCGGCAGCGCAATCCTGAAGCGGTTGAAGAACTCCACGCCAAGCATCTGAAGCGCCAGGACAATCATCAGGGCGGAGACCATGACAATCATTATGGTGGTTACCGCCGGCGAAAGGCTGATTGTCCTGCCCAGAAGGCCGAAGGAGAGGCCGGCGAGGGAGTAGATGGCAATGCGGCCCAGATTGAAAAAGAGATGGGGTTTCACTCTTTCAAGCGAGGAACTTTTCTCTCCATGCTGTTCCATCCAGCGGGAGGAGAGCGAGAGTACTATGCCGCTGACAAGCGCGGCGCAGCTCGATATGCCGCCAAGAAGTCCGAAAAGGAAGAACGCCGAAAGGGAGCTGGCACTCTCTATGGCGACGTTTGGAAGCAGGCCGGAAGAGGAGAGTCCGGCAATCAGGATGATGATGGCTGATGCAATGGCCGCCGCCTTCAGCAGCTCCTTTGGGGTGCTGCGGTGAGCGGTACTGCTCTCGGAAAAGGTATAGGCGCCGCTTTCAAAGAGGCGGTTCAGCTCCAGGGCCTTCGGTTTTACGCCTTCACACTCGATGCTTACCGTGCCATCAGCCATCGAGGCCTCGGCCTTACTAAAGCGCCCGGACTCCAGAAGCCTCTCTTCGACGATTGCTTCACAGGAGGCGCAATGCATCCCTTCTACGCTATAGGTATATCGTTTGTTCATCGTTGTCTGAGGGGTTGGTGGATACGGTCAAACAATATAACACCGGGAGCCGGAGTCTCCCAAGCGCCACACCCTATCACTACCCGGATACGTCAGTATTGGTTCCCCTCAATGAATACCGTTGCTCTGCTGCTCGCTCTCTGTCTTGAACTCTGAAGTGGTGTGAAACTCGAGAGCGGGGTAGTCCTCTCTGGCGACCTTGAGCATCCATTCGCTCTCTGCAAGAAATACAG
This sequence comes from uncultured Chlorobiaceae bacterium, assembly GCA_903824045.1. Classification (GTDB taxonomy): domain Bacteria; phylum Bacteroidota; class Chlorobiia; order Chlorobiales; family Chlorobiaceae; genus Chlorobium. The sequence continues at coordinate 33,477 of CAIJVD010000001.1, read as the reverse complement.
GGTGCTCCTCCTTGTCGTGAGCGATGGCGGTCCATTTGCGGCGGAGGAACTCTTCGAGCATCTCCTTGTCGGTTCCGGTTACCCAGAGGGCCTTGTGGTAGCGCAGAGGGGTGAAGTCGCACTGCGCGCCGTACTCGTGCTCCAGACGGAACTTGATGACGTCGAACTGCAGCTCTCCGACGGTTCCGATAATCTTGCGGTTGCCGGGCTGGATAAAGAGCTGCGCCACACCCTCCTCGGTCAGCTGGCGTATACCCTTGTCGAGCTGCTTGCTTTTCATCGGGTCGCGGTTTTCGAGCGACTTGAAGATCTCCGGCGAAAAGCTCGGAATGCCTCTGAAGTGAAGATTCTCTCCCTCGGTGAGGGTGTCGCCGATTTTCAGCGAACCGTTGTCGTAGAGGCCGATGACATCTCCCGGCCATGCGTCGTCGATGACGCTCTTCTCGTTGGCCATGAAGTGGGTCGGGCTCGAGAAGCGTATCTTTTTATCCAGACGGGTGTGGTGGTAGAACTTGTTGCGTTCGAAGCGCCCGGAGCATATCCTGAAAAACGCGGTTCTGTCGCGGTGGTTCGGGTCGAGGTTGGCGTGAATCTTGAAGACGAATCCCGTCATCGTCTCTTCAGAAGCCTTGACGGTGCGTTCCATCGCCTCTCGCTTGTCGGGGCTCGGAGCGACCTCAAGGAAGGTCTCCAGCAGCTCCTTGACGCCGAAGTTGTTGATGGCGCTGCCGAAAAATACGGGTGCGAGCAGGCCGTCACGGTAGAGCCCCTTGTCGAAAGGCTCATAGACCCCTTCAATCAGGGCGACGTCTTCACGAAGCCGTTTGCAGAAGCTCTCCGGTATCCATTTCTCCAGCTCAGGGTCCTCCGGGTTGCTCACCCTGATGATGCTTTCGCTGATTCTTGTGGTATTTGCCTCGAAAAGGTTGAGCCCCTTCTGGTAGAGATTGTAGACGCCTTTGAAGCTCTGTCCCTGCCCGATCGGCCAGGTCAGGGGACGGGCACTTATTTCAAGCTTCTCTTCAAGTTCGTCGAGCAGCTCGAAGGGGTTACGCCCTTCGCGGTCCATTTTGTTGATGAAGATGATGACCGGGGTATGGCGCATCCGGCAGACCCCCATCAGCTTCTCGGTCTGCTCCTCGACCCCCTTGACGCAATCGACGACGAGGATGACGCTGTCGACTGCTGTCAGCGTGCGGTAGGTGTCTTCTGCAAAGTCCTTGTGGCCGGGAGTGTCGAGGATGTTGACCCGTTTGCCCGCATACTCGAACCCCATCACCGATGTTGCCACCGAAATGCCTCTCTGCTTCTCGATCTCCATAAAGTCGCTGGTCGCCGTTTTGCGGATCTTGTTGCTCTTGACGGCGCCGGCGGTCTGTATTGCACCGCCGAAAAGCAGGAACTTCTCGGTAAGCGTGGTTTTGCCGGCATCAGGGTGGCTGATGATGGCGAATGTCTTTCTTTTGGCGGTTTCCTTTATGAGATCCATTGCTGATTCTTTCGACTCGTTCTTTGCGGTGAAATAACTGGTTTTTCATCCGTCGCTCATGCGCCGGAGAGTTGCCGCCCAAGATACGAAGAATCTCCGTTTTTAAAGCGTTTTTTGGCATCCCGCCAGACTCGAAACGCACCTTTTCTCCTTTGCGTTTTTAAAAAAAATGCTATAATAGCACAGCATTTTGTTCCTTAAAACATAACGACGCCACCACCATGAATTTCAATCCCTGGCATGATGTAGAGATAGGGCCGGATCAGCCGAATATCGTTACAGCTATTATCGAGATCTCGAAAGGCAGCAAGACGAAGTATGAGCTGGACAAGAAAACCGGAATGCTGAAGCTTGATCGTGTGCTTTTTTCCTCGATTTTCTATCCTGCCAACTACGGATTTATTCCAAAAACGCTTGGTGACGACCACGATCCGCTTGACATCGTTGTTATTTCGCAGTGCGATATCGTGCCGATGTGCATGGTTAGAGCGAGGGTTATCGGCGTCATGCGCATGGTCGACCATGGTGAAGGCGATGACAAGATCATTGCTGTTGCTGAAGATGACGTCAGTCTCAGCAATATCCACAACATCGATCAGCTGCCGCCATACTTCGGTTCTGAGCTACAGCACTTTTTTGAAGAGTACAAGGCGCTCGAGCAGAAAACCGTTCTTGTCGAGGAGTTCCAGAATGCCGAAATCGCCCGTCAGTGCGTGGCACACTCCATCGACAATTACAAAAAGGTCTACGCATAAGCATCCCCGGTGACGGGCTTGCCATAGCAGTGAAGAGAGATAGATGGGGCGATTTTTGCGGATGCAAGGGTCGCCTTTTTCTTTTTATCTGGAGCAGTACCTCAATTCTCTCAATAAAGGTTGAAAAGTGTTGATTTCATTGGCATCCCTCTCTTTTTAGGGTATGGCGTATTCAGGGTAGTCTGTTTGGTGTATTTCCGTAAGATTCTTTTTTACAATACAATAGCAGCTTTCTTCCCTTGTGCCGTCGCGCCAGTGATTGCCGTCAGGATGCCGTGCCAGGCCTCCCATCCTGATGTGGATATACTGTGGATAACCCCGCAAAACCTTTGCTGGAAAGGCTCTCCGGAATGTTTTTTTTCTCTTCCTGTGAAATGCCGGAAAAGTCATATATTGGCCGGATAATGTCTACCGGTTCTTGCCGGTCATCTCAACATTGCGCCCCTGCTTTTATGCTGATATTAACTCGCGATGAGCTTGCTTCAAGGGCTCGGGCTGTAAAACTCGTCATCTCCGACAATGACGGTGTATTTACCGATACCGGTGTCTACTACTCCGAGCGGGGCGAGGAGATGAAACGTTACTCCATCAGGGATGGCATGGGCGTCGAACGGTTGCGGGACGCGGGCATCGATACCGGCATCATGACAGGGGAGGTGTCGCCAAGTATCATGAAGCGGGCTGAGAAGCTCGGTATCAAACGGCTCTATCTTGGCGTCAAGGACAAGGTTGCGATGCTTGAAAAGGTGGTGGCCGAAACCGGGCTCGACCTTCATGAGCTTGCCTATATCGGCGACGACGTCAACGATGTCGGCATTCTCTGTGAGATATCGCAGGCCGGATTGACTGGGTGCCCCGGTGATGCAACGTTTTTTGTGGAGCCACTGGTCCACTTCCGGGCCAAGGCCAATGGCGGTTATGGCGCATTCAGGGATTTCGCAGAGTGGCTGATCGATCTCAGGGCATCCTGAGCGGGCTAACGGCATATCAGGTTTACAGTAAGGCAGGGTTTTTATAACTTCGATTCCGGGCATTCTGTCACGGTTCGTTTCATTTCAACAGGTGTTTTTATGGCAGAAATAACCATAGGGAAGAGGACAGTAGGCGACGGACATCCCGTATTCGTCATTGCAGAGATCGGCATCAACCACAACGGGTCGATGGAGGTTGCAAAAAAACTCATCGAAGGCGCGGCTCTTGCGGGCTGTGACGCCGTCAAGTTTCAGAAGCGCTCACCGGAGCACTGCGTTCCCAAGGATCAGCGCGACATCGAGCGCGATACCCCCTGGGGCCGGATGAAGTATATCGACTACCGCTACAAGGTCGAGTTCGGCTTTGAGGAGTACCAGGAGATCGACCGTTACTGCAAGGAGAAGGGCGTTGAATGGTTTGCCTCATGCTGGGACGAGCAGTCGGTGGATTTCATGGAGCAGTTCGACACTCCCTGCTACAAGGGTGCATCTGCTTCACTGACCGATCTCGGGCTTCTGAAGAAAACCGCCGCGACCGGAAAGCCGCTCATCATCTCGACAGGCATGTCGACCATGGAAGAGGTCGACAGTGCAATTGCCGAGCTCGGCATTGAGAAGCTTCTCATTGCCCATACCAACTCGACCTACCCATGCCCGATCGAGGAGCTCAACCTGAAAATGATCACCACCTACAAGAACCTTTTTCCCACCGTGCCGATTGGCTATTCCGGCCATGAAGTTGGTCTCTCCACCACCTGGGCAGCTGTGGCACTCGGTGCGACATTTGTTGAGCGCCATGTTACGCTCGACCGCGCCATGTGGGGTTCCGACCAGGCCGCTTCCGTTGAGATCTCCGGCATGTCGCGCCTTGTTTCGAACATCCGCGACATCGAGAAATCTCTCGGTGACGGAGTCAAGCGCGTCTATGATGGTGAGGCTGCTGCCCGCAAGAAGCTTCGCCGCTCCTGAAGAACTGCCGAAAGGATGCCGCCGGGACGACACAACTCCCGGCGGTTTTTTTATGCCGCCCCCTTTTATTCGTCCCCCTTCCCTCCGATATTGATCCCGAGGCTTGTTATATTTGCTCCTCTCCCTTAAATTTAGCGGTCAATTTCCTCAAGGCTCATTTGTTTTGAAAGATGAGGAGGTTCCGCGGTCATCAGCGACCGCAACAGCGTCTGTTACACACAATACCAATCACGAAGGATATCATGAGCAAGAAACCAAAAAGCGGAAACGCGCCAATACAGGAGTTCGAATACAAGGCTGAAATGAAGCAGCTCCTCGATCTCATCGTCCACTCACTCTATACCCATCCGGAAATATTTCTCAGGGAGCTGGTCTCCAATGCTTCCGATGCCTTGAGCAAAGTGCGTTTTGACTCCCTGACCGACCAGGAGATAACCGATCGTGAAGCTGAGCTTGCCGTTCGCCTCACCATCGACTCCAAGGAGCTGACCTTCGTCATCGAAGACAGCGGTATCGGCATGACGGAGGAGGAGCTGATCGCAAATCTCGGCACCGTTGCCAAGTCGGGGACGCTCGGCTTCATGCAGGCGCTCAAGGAGCAGCAGAAGGAGCTTGACGGGAACCTGATCGGCCAGTTCGGCGTCGGCTTTTATTCGGTCTTTATGGTGACCGATGAAGTGACGGTTGAGACAAAAAGCGCAAGGCCTGGTGCGGAAGGCTATCGCTGGCGTTCAAGCGGGCAGGGCACCTACACTATCGAGCAGATCGACAAGCCGGGTCGCGGCACGAAAATCTCCTTCAAGCTCAAGGAGGATTTCAAGGAGTTTGCCGAGGAGTACCGGGTTGAGCAGATTGTCAAGAAATACTCAAACTTCGTTGATTTTCCGATCTATCTCGCCGAAAAACAGGTCAACAGCATCACCGCCCTCTGGCAGCGCTCCAAAAATGAGCTGAAGGAGGAGGAGGTTAACGAGTTCTACAAATTCATTGCCAACGACTACAGGGATCCGCTCGACTATCTGCCGATCTCAGTTGAGGGGATGGTCAGCTTCAAGGCACTGCTCTTTCTTCCCTCTGAAGCTCCGCCCGAGCTGCTCTACCGTCAGGGCGAGCTCGAAAACCGCGGGCCGCAGCTCTATGTAAAAAAGGTGATGATCCAGAACGAGTGCCGCGACCTTCTTCCCGAGTACCTCCGCTTTATTGCCGGTGTGGTCGATACCGAAGACCTTTCGCTCAATGTGTCGAGAGAGGTGGTTCAGTCGAGCCCGATCATGGCCAAAATCCGCCAGATCCTTACCGGAAAGATTCTCGGCTGGTTCGAGACGCTTGCCAAGGAGCAGCCGGAAAAATTCAAGACCTTCTACAAGTCGTTCGGTCCGCTAGTCAAGATCGGCCTGAATACCGACTTCACCAACCGCGACAAGCTTATCGAGCTCCTGCGGTTCGAAAGCACCAAAACCGTCGAAGGCGAATACGTGACCCTGAAGGAGTACAGCGAACGGATGGGCGCCGACCAGAAGGAGATCTACTATCACTCGGGCTCCAGCCGTGCGCAGCTGCTTGCTCATCCCAACCTTGAGTATTTCCAGCAGAAGGGGATCGAGGTGCTGCTGCTGAGCGATCCGGTCGACGTTTTTGTCATTCCCTCGATTCACGAGTACGACAAAAAGCCGCTGAAATCGATTGAAAAAGCCGATATTGATTTTTCCAAAGAGAAGGAGGATGCCGCCGAACCGCTTCCCGAAACCCTGCTTGATCCGGTGCTGAAGATCTTCAAGGAGACGCTTGGAGATGGTGTCGAGGATGTCATCGAGTCGCACCGTCTTGTCAGTTCTCCGGTGACGCTGGTCAGCGGAAAGGACGGCCTCGACAGCCAGATGGAGCGGATGATGAAGATGATGCAGAGCGACATGCCTGCCGCAAAAAGGGTTCTTGAGGTCAACAGCTCGCACCCAATCATTCGCAACCTTTCCGGCATGATCATGACCAACGAGCATAACCCGCTCATCGCTACCGCCATCAGGCAGCTCTATGAAGGGGCACTGCTTGTTGAGGGCAGCCTTGATTCGACGACTGCTTTTCTATCGAGAATGAATGAGCTTATTGAGGCGGCAACGCTCTCACGATAAGCGACCGGTTTTTTCCACAACGCATTAAACAGTGAATCTGTGAAACAGGGACGGAATCTTGATTCAAGGGCTATCGAGGTTTTTCAGAGAAATGAGATAACCGAGCACTACATCTACAAAAACCTCGCCGGACGGGTAAAAGGGGTCAAGAACCGCCGTATCCTTGCCCAGATTGCCGATGACGAGATGCGTCATTACAACGTCTGGAAAACCTATACCAGGGAGGATGTCAGCCCGAGCCGCCTGAGGATCTGGTTCTATACCGTCATCAGCCTTGTTTTCGGCTTTACCTTCGGCATCAAGCTGATGGAGAAGGGGGAGCAGGGCGCTCATGACGCATACAGCCGTATTCCGGGTTCATTCAAGGAGATCAACGGTATCATCCGTGACGAGGAGGAGCATGAGCAGGCGCTGATGGCACTGCTCGACGAAGATCGCCTGAGGTACACAGGCTCTGTCGTGCTCGGCCTCAATGATGCGCTTGTGGAGCTTACGGGCGTGCTCGCCGGCCTTACGCTGGCGCTCAACGACTCAGCGCTTGTGGCCAAGACGGGTGCCATCACCGGGTTTGCCGCCGCGCTCTCCATGTCGGCCTCGGCCTACCTCTCTACAAAATCCGAGCCTGGCGGGAAAAACCCCTTTCTCTCGGCCATCTACACCGGTGTCGCCTACATCTGCACCGTGGTGCTCCTTATTCTGCCCTATCTCTTCTTTACCGACCTCTATTTCTGCCTTGGTCTGGCATTCGGCACAGCCGTTCTCATCATCGCAGTATTCAACTACTACATCTCCGTTGCGCGTGATCTCTCTTTCGGGAGCCGCTTCCTTGAGATGGTGGGCTTGAGCTTTACAGTTGCCGCACTGAGTTTTCTTGCCGGCTACGCCCTCCGCTTTGTCGGCGTCGCCGCTTAGCGTGCCTCGTTTTTGGGCTGCCTGGGCATCGTTCTCAGGCAGTTCAGCTGGGACGCAACTGCCTCAATATCGACCCTTTCCGCTGTGTTTATCGTCATAGAGATTGCCTTCTCCCGGGCCGAGAGCGCTTCACGCCGCTGAAGTTGGCCGCAGAGGACGCTCATACTGGCTTCTGAGGCATCGAGACCTTCGCGGTAGCGCATTTCCACCCGTTCCGAAAGAACCTCAACCGGAGCTTCGAACTGGAGTATCCTGCATGGGCAGCCGCAATCTTCGGCAAGCCTGGTAAACTCCTGGCGGGTGGACGCGTGGAGAAAAGTTGCATCGGCGATGACCGCAAACCCCTCTTGCAGGCAGATCGCGGCGATAGTTAGCATCTTCTTGTAGGTCGCCAGGGTCATCTCCCCGGAATAAATGGTTCTGTTGCTTCGCTGCAAGGGTTCGAGCCCCGCAAGACGCTTTCGTTCAATATCCGAACGGATATGCACTGCCCCGACTCTCTCTGCGAGTTGGGCGGACCACCGGCTCTTTCCGCTTCCCGAAACTCCGCAGGTGATCACCAGCAACGGTTGCTGCCTTACGCAGTAGCGGCGTGCAAGGTAGAGGTATGAACGGTGTTCCTCAAGCGCCCTCACGGCCGCGGCTGGCTCACTGCACTGGCTGTAGCGGATGGCGGTGACTTTTGAGCGCACCATCGCCCGGTAGAACGAGTAGAAGCGCAGCAGGCGGAGGCTCGTGTAGTCACCGGTCGCCTGCAGCCACCGGTTCAGCATGCGCCAGGCGAAATCCGCTCTGTCTGCGTGTTCGAGGTCCATGAAGAGAAAGGCGAGGTCGCTGATGACGTCGATAAAACTCAGGTGTTCATTGAACTCGATGCAGTCGAAAATGAGGATGCGCTCTCTCCACCAGACCATATTGCCGGTGTGCATGTCTCCGTGGCACTGCCGGATAAACCCCGCCTGTTTTCGTTCGAGAAAGAGCGGAGTGAGCCGTTTGTGCTCCCTCTGCAGCCACATTTTCAGTTCATCAAGCTCCTCATGCTCCCCGGCGTCGGATGCGGCAGGTTCCATGTGGTCGAAATTCTCCACAATCGGCCTGATCAGATTTTCCGGAAGCCCGAAGCCGCTTTCCTCAGAGGCCGCGGAAAGGCTCTTGTGAAAGCTGGCTATGATATCCGCAACAAGATCGATATGACGGTGCTCAAGCCGCCCGGAGGCGATCATTCTGTCGAGCTCCATCGAGCGGTCGAAACGGACCATTTTGACCGCATAGTCGACAATCTCTCCCGGCTGGTCAACATAGAGCTTGCCCTCAGACACCGTCACCGGCACCACCGAGAGGTAGATGTCGGCACAGAGCCTCCGGTTGAGGCGAAGCTCCTCATGGCAAAAATGCTTTCGTGCCTCGAGCGTAGAAAAATCCAGAAAGCCCAGGTTGACCGGCTTCTTAATCTTGTACGCCCACGACTCTGTGAGGAAGATCAGCGAGATATGGGTCTCGACGACCTCGATGGTTCCGGTTTCGTGGGGGTATGCTTCCGGACGTTTCAACGCCTCGGCTAACGCTTCCATGGCAGTTCTCTGGTTTCTCACGAAAAAGTGCGGCCCTTGGTTCAATATAGTGGAAGCCTGAACGGCAGCCAACAATTCAGGCCCGAGCACCCCTCCATTGCACGTGTTTGAAATCCCCCCCCCCTTTCACCGACAGGGGAAGAATTTATATCTTCAACCAAAAGGAGATATGAGAGATGACAGAGAAGGAAAAAGGGCGTCGCATTCGTAAAGAGATGATGCTGATGGGAAAAGAATGCATTCGGCATCTGGGGATGATGGCCGTGCTCACTGCAATGAGCATGGTTTTCTTTTCAGCGCCCTCCTTTGCGGTGGTTATTGGTGACAACTATGGTGGCGGCATCGTCTTTTCTGTCGATGCTACAGGCCAGCACGGCCTTGTTGCCGCTAAAGCTGATATACCCGTGGAGTTAGGTTGGGATTCAGCAAAAAAATCATGTCAGGACTTTCGGGAAGGAGGGTATCAAGAGTGGTTTTTGCCGAGCAAGGTAGAGTTACACCAACTCTTTGAGCAAAAGGATGGTGTTGGAGGTTTTACGGAAGGCAATTACTGGAGTTCGACAGAGAGAAAGGGTTATGCCTGGGGCCAGTACTTCGGTGAGGTGCTGTTATGAATGTAAAAAACTAAAACAGGAGTAATGTATATGAGGAAAATTCTGCTTACCGGTTTGCTTGCACTCTTGATGTTGAGTATTGGCGTGAGAGTTGAAGCCGCCGAATGGGAGACTGACTTGGTACAAGCAGTAAAAACAGCCAAGGCATCAGGCAAATACGTGCTGGTTGATTTCACTGGCTCTGACTGGTGTCCATGGTGCATGAAACTGGAAGAGGAAGTGTTTAGTCAGCCTGAGTTCAAGAAATATGCCGCAAAGAATCTTATCTGTGTATTGGTTGATTTCCCACAAGATAAGTATCAGAGCGATGAACAGAAGGCATGGAACAAGCTGTTGGCTAAGAAGTATGGAGTAACAGGGTATCCAACGATTATCATGTTCTCGCCAAATGGAGGATTTGTCTTAAAATCAGGGTATCAGTATGGCGGTGCCGAAAATTATGTAAACTATTTAAAAGAGGCTATTGCCGGTTACAAAGGCAAATAGCTATGTTTGTCAGGTTTTTTTTTGGCCGGTGCGGGGTTCCATCACACACAGTAACGTGCTGAAGACTACTGGGGGGTGGGTGGGCATGTCAGCCCATTACAGCATCAACCCGAAATCGTTTTTTTTTGTACATTAAGACTTTGCGCCGGTGTCATCTATTCTTTTCGGGAACTTCTGTCTTTTAGCGTAAGTCCCGAATAGTCGGGAAAGCGCGGAGCTGCTTGATAGAGGTGCCCTTCACGAGTAACATCGAACTCATGATACAGCTCACCAAAATTCTCTGTCCGACCGATTACTCCGCAGCTTCAGATAACGCGGTGCGCTATGCGGTTGAATTTGCGCGGAAGGTCGGCGCACATGTCCGGTTCATTCATATTCTCTCATCTGGCAGCGCTGCTGTTCCGGACGAGGATGATGTGATTCCCGAAAGCTTTTCAAGCGTTTTGATGGCTGAAAAAAAGAAGGGCCTTGATGCCGACATCCGCGTGCTCAAGGGAGCGCCTGCACCGGTTATCATTGAACAGGCGGCAACATGGGGCGCCGATCTTATCATTATGGGATCCCGCGGCCGTAGCGGCTTGAAGCGGCTTGTGATGGGGAGCGTCGCCGAAGAGGTTTTCCGCTCTTCCGATATTCCCGTTCTTCTGGTCAAACGGGACTCCCGCGACAAGTCAGCATCTCAGTGAGGGAGTGTGAAGTCAGTTAGAAGTTTTACAAATAATTAGAGTTACTGATATGCAAAATTTCAGGGAATCGATACTTGCCCTTATTACCGAGACCTCGGCCAATCTGCCGAGCGATGTTCGCTGTGCCATTTCAAAGGCCATTGACAGTGAGGATCCCTCCTCTCAGGCAGGTCTTGCAATGTCGACCATCTCGGTCAACATTGATATGGCTGTCGACAATGTCTCCCCGATCTGCCAGGATACCGGCATGCCGACCTTCTTCATCCACACCCCGCGGGGGGTCGACCAGCTTCTGATGAAAAAGGAGATAGAGGAGGCTGTCGCTGAAGCCTCAAAAACCGGCAAGCTACGTCCCAATGCGGTCGATGCCATCACTGGAAAAAACTCGGGCAATAATCTCGGTTGCCATTTTCCCGTCATCCATTTTGAGCCCTGGGAGAAAGATGAGATTGAAGTACGCCTGATTCTGAAGGGTGGAGGGTGCGAGAACAAAAATATCCAGTACTCGCTTCCGATGGAGATCGCAGGCCTCGGCAGCGCTTCGCGTGACCTTGATGGTGTTCGTAAATGCCTGCTGCATGCCGTCTATCAGGCGCAGGGGCAGGGGTGCAGCCCCGGATTTATCGGTGTCGGTATCGGCGGCGACCGCACCAGCGGATTTGATCTTGCCAAGCAGCAGCTTTTCCGACGCATTGACGATCGCAACCCCGACAGCGAGCTTGACCTGCTTGAGCAGGAGATTCTCGAAAAAGCAAACACGATGGAGATCGGCCCAATGGGATTCGGCGGCAAAGCCACCCTGCTTGGATGCAAGATCGGCAAGTCGCACAGGGTTCCGGCAAGCTTTTACGTCTCTGTTGCCTACAACTGCTGGGCCTACCGCCGCCTTGGCGTGCTGCTCGATCCCCAAACCGGCTCGATTGCCGGCTGGCAGTACCGCGATTCGGATGAGATCAAGCGTATGGCAAGAGGCGAGGGCATTCCGCTGACCGGCCGTGAGGTTACCCTCAAGGCTCCCGTCACCGAAGCAGAGATTCGCAGCCTCAAGGTCGGCGATATGGTGCTCATCGACGGCGCAATGCATACCGGTCGAGACGCCTTCCATCACTACATCATGCACCACGACCTTCCCGAGAGCGTCGATATCGATGGCGGGGTTCTCTTCCACTGCGGACCCGTTGTGCTCAAAAATCCGGACGGCAGTTACAGGGTGACGGCAGCAGGGCCAACCACTTCGAGCCGCGAGGAGCCATACCAGGCCGACGTTATCAAAAAGCTTGGCCTCAGGGCGGTTATCGGCAAGGGCGGCATGGGTCCAAAAACCCTTCAGGGGCTCAAGGATCACGGTGCGGTCTACCTCAACGCCATCGGCGGTGCCGCGCAGTACTACGCACGCTGCATTGAAAAAGTCACCGGCGTCGATTTTCTCGAGGAGATGGGAGTGCCCGAAGCAATGTGGCATCTCGAGGTGAAGGGCTTCCCGGCTATCGTTACCATGGATGCGCACGGCAACAGCCTGCACAGCCTGGTTGATGAGGACTCCTTCCGCAAGCTCGGAAAGTTTTCCGGGCAGTGACATTGAAACATTAGGCCCTTTGGGGCTATCAAGACAGAAGAATTGAAGCGTTTAATCTGAAAGAAAAGATCTGATGAAAAAAATAAGATTTATGGACGTCTCCTTCCGTGACGGGTTTCAGTCCTGTTTCGGAGCGAGGGTAAGGACGGAGGATTTTCTGCCCGCGCTTGAGGCTGCCGTTCACGCAGGGACCGACAACTTCGAGATAGGGGGCGGGGCGCGTTTCCAGAGCCTCTACTTCTACTGCGAAGAGGATGCGTTTGCCATGATGGATGCTGCCCGCAAAGTTGTCGGGCCGGAGATTAATCTCCAGACTCTTTCGCGAGGCTCGAATGTCGTCGGTCTGGTATCCCAGTCGCGTGACATCATCGACCTTCATGCCCGTCTCTTCAAGAAGCATGGCATCAGCACCATCAGGAACTTCGATGCGCTCATGGATGTGCGCAACATCGCCTACTCCGGGCAGTGCATTCACAATGCCGGCCTGAAGCATCAGGTGGTTGTTGCCATGATGGGCCTGCCGCCCGGCCTCACCGAGACCTACTGCCATACGCCGCAGTTCTATCTCGACAGGCTTCAGGAGATTCTCGATGCCAAAATTCCCTACGATAGCGTTGCCTTCAAGGACGCCTCCGGCACAACCACGCCGGCAGTGGTTTTCGAAACCATCAAAGGGGCGCGAAAGATGCTTCCCCCGGAGACCGAGATACAGTTCCACACCCATGACACTGCCGGGATGGGCGTTGCCTGCAACTTTGCCGCCATCCAGGGCGGAGCCGACATTATCGACCTCTCCATGGCCCCGGTCAGTGGCGGAACGGCCGCGGTCGATATTCTGACCATGTGGCAGCGGCTCAGGGGTACCGACTACACCCTCGATATCGACCAGGAGAAATATCTTGAGGTCGAAGCGCTCTTCACCGACCAGATGTACAAGTACTACATGCCCCCCGAGGCCACTGCGGTCAATCCGGTCATCACATTCTCGCCGATGCCAGGAGGAGCCCTCACGGCCAATACCCAGATGATGCGCGACAACAACACGCTTCATCTTTTCCCCGCAGTCATCAACAACATGCGTGAAGTCGTCGTCAAGGGTGGTTTCGGCGCATCGGTCACGCCCGTTTCGCAGTTTTACTTCCAGCAGGCATTTGCCAACACCATTCAGGGCCACTGGAAGAAGATCACCGACGGCTACGGCAAGATGGTTCTCGGATACTTCGGCCGGACGCCCGCAACGCCCGATCCTGAAGTGGTCAAACTCGCATCCCGGCAGCTCGGTCTCGAGCCGACCAGTGAGGATGTCCATGACATCAACGACCGCAACCCCGAACTCGGTGTTGCCTATAACCGCTCGCTTCTCGAAAAGGAAGGGCTTCCCCTTACCGACGAGAACATCTTTATCGCTGCGGCCTGTGGCGCCAAGGGGATCGCATTCCTGAAAGGGGATTGCTCGACCGGTATTCGCTACAAGGCTGATATCGCTGTTGAAATCAAGGCCACCCCGCGTGCTGAGGTCCTCAAGGCCTACCACGAGGCACACAAGCATGACGTGCATCAGGAAGAGGTTAACAAGCGGCTTGTCGATCTCTTTTCAAAGATTCCCTCTCCCTCACCGGCGCTGGCACTTCCGGCCTCCCCGGCAGGCTCAAGGGTCATCTCTATGGCGGGCAACTTCACCGTTTATGTCGATGGAGCGCCCTTTACCGTCTCATTTGCCGAAGGATCATCCATCAATCCGCAGGGCACACCGCAGCCGGCAGCTCCCGTTTCTTCAGCCCCGGTTGCCGTTGCGCCTCCGGCCCAGACGGGTACTCCCGTAACGGCAGTCATGCCGGGCAACGTCTATACCATTGAGGTTGAGGTCGGCCAGGAGGTCAAGGAAGGTCAGGATGTTGCCATCATCGAAGCGATGAAAATGGAAAACCCGGTCAAGGCACCCTGTTCCGGCAAAATCCTCTCGATCATCTCCGTCAAGGGGGGCACGGTGGGGATGGGTGATGTCATGATGTATATCGGCTGACCATCCGAACGGCATAAAACGGCAAAAGGCCGTCTCATAGATAAACATGAGGCGGCCTTTTTTTATTCCCAAGCGGTTAGGTGAGATCCGTCAAAAAGTCAAAATACAAGACCTGACCCCGGAGTTTGATTATTTACGGAGGAGCACCTCGCAGGAGGGGTGGAGCTCGATAAAGCGTTCGAGTTCCTCGCGGGGGATGCTGCCGGCGGAAAGTTCGAGTTTTTCGAGATGTTCCAGGTGCATGAGCGGCCCGATGGATGAGACCATGGTGTTGGCTATGTCGAGCTCTTCGAGCCAGGGGAGCTCCTCGAGGGCGTCGATTGTCAGGAGCGGGGTGCAGGAGAGGCTCAGTTCCCGCAGGCCTGGCAGCGATCTGAGCGGCTCGACGCTTTCGACCGCCGTTTTGCTGCAGCGGAGATACTCTAAATTGTCGAGTGCTTCGAGCGGTGAGAGATCGGCAATAAAGGAGTTGTTGATTCCAAGCTCTATAAGGTTTTCAAGCTGCCTCAGCGGTTCGAGGGATGAGATTGGTGTACTGTAGCAGCTCAGTTTTTCAAGATTCGTGAGCTTTTGCAGGGGCAGAAGGGTGTCGATCTGGGTTTCGGAACAGTAGAGCTCTTCGAGACTCAGCAGGTTGCTGATTGGCTCAAGAGAGGTGATTTGCGTGCTCGATATCCAGAGAAGCTTGAGGCTTTTGAGGTTACGGAGCGGTTCGAGCGAGGAAAAATTGCAGTCGAAAGCATAGAGGCGCTGGAGCTTTTCAAGCTGAGCAACCGGGTCGAGATTCTCTACCGGCGACTCGTCGCAGCGCAGCTGCTGGAGCTTTTCGAGCACCCGCACAGGAAGGAGGTCGTGGATCCTGCGGTTGTCGCAGCGCAGATGGGTTGTGTCGAGAAAAGCGAGCAGCTCATGGTCGGAGGGTTCCCTGGTGACTTTGAGTGTCGTGCGGACGATCTCTTGCCACTCTTCGGTCATGGTGTTCCACCATTTTTTTCTTGCACTGCTCTCCTTGAGCAGCTCCGATCTTGTAACGGTGCGGAGGTGTTCGATCTCTTCGTCGAGGCAGTAGTGGTGCCCCTTGGGGTCATGATGAAGGGTTTCAATTGAAGGTCCTGCGGGCAGGTCCGGGCTGCAGTTGAGCTTTTCAGCAAGAGATCGGGTATACCAGGCGGCTTTTTTCTCTTCTATGTTCTGGTGATGGACTTCAATGGATTGCTGGTCGAGGGATGAAATGTCTTCGAGTATGTCATTTCCGCATCGTGGGCATACGGCAGTGTCGGCTGTGAGGGGATAGCCGCAGACTGGACATTTGTTATAGGTGTTCTGCTCCAAGGCGCTACGAGAATTAATGTTATGGATAACAAACAGTCCGGGGGCTGAGGATGGGTTTTTCATGAATGATAAGAAAAAAAGCGGTAACGCCATACCGCGCCGGAAAATTGGGAGCGGTATCTCTCCATTGAAAGTGCTCGGCAGTGGCGGATAGCGAGAGATTGTAAACTTTTTGGCGATACTCTTTGTTCGCTTTTACCAGTGTCCCTCATTGTAACCGGGTGGTTGGCAACATACCGGGGGGCGTCATGCGCGACAGTTCATCTTCACTCTATTCGGCTTCCGGGACAGGCCCGGAATCGCTTCTTCTCCTTTCGCCCGAAGCGTGGCTGCTGCGGCGCAGGGGATTCCGGAAAAAGGAAAAGCATATTCAGGTAAACGAGACCCTGCTGACGCTGGGAAACGGCTATCTCAATATCCGCGGAAGCCTTGAGGAGCTGCCTCAGGGTCATTGCGGAGGGATCTACCTGAGCGGTATCTATGACAAGTCGGAAGCCGATGTTGAGGAGCTGGTGAAATGCCCTTTGTGGACCGATGTTTCGGTGTGGAGCGAAGGGGTCAAGTTCTGTCTCTCAACCTGCAGGGCGCTCTGGCATGAGCAGGTGCTTGACATGAAAAAAGGGGTGCTCCACCGCAAGACAACCTTCCGGAGCCCGTCTGGCAAGGTTCTCTCTCTTGAGACCATCCGCTTCGCCTCCATGCACGATGTGCATCTGGGCTACATGCTTGTCAAAATTACCCCCCGCAATTTTTCGGGGCCGATACGGGTGCTCAGCGGCCTGAACGGGGATATCAGCAACCGGGGATTTTTTCCTCGTGAACAGCTCAAACACCTGCAACTTGAACGTATCGAGCGAGGCAGGGCCTTCATGTACCTTGAGATGAAAACCCGCGAGAGGGGCATAAGGATAGCCGAGGCGGCCTCATGGAAGCTTGTTCTGCCTTCGATGCAGAGCCACAAGTGGGAGCCGAGGATATACGGAGAGAAGTTTGCCAGCGAAATTACGCTCGACGCCGTGAAGGGGGAGAACTATATTTTCGAAAAACTGGCGGTTGTGTCGACCAGCCGGGAGATGAAGCCGGACGAGATGTTCAAGGGTTCCATCTGCATGCTCAAATCGTTTGTCCGCCGGGGTGCGGAGGCTGAAATTGCCGCCCATATTGAGGCATGGGATGAGCGGTGGAGGCAGGCCGATATCGTCATCGAGGGCGACATGGAGGCGCAGCACGCCCTGCGCTACAACATCTACCAGCTTCTGATCAACGGCCCCCCAAAGCCTGCCGGCGTTGGGGCGAAGTTCCTGAGCTCGGAGGGCTATCTTGGCCATGTTTTCTGGGATACCGAGATCTTCATCCTTCCGTTCTTTATCTACAATTTTCCCGATATCGCCCGGAACATGCTCCTCTACCGTTACCATACGCTTGAGGGTGCCATGAGTAACGCCCGGAAGGCGGGCTACAGGGGTGCAAGGTACGCTTGGGAGTCGGCGACCACCGGTGAGGATGTCACTCCGCGTTTCGCCTCCAAGCTTGAGCGGACGATAAGGCTGATCTATACCGGCACCGAGGAGGATCATATCGTTTCCGATGTGATCTACGGGGTGGAAAAGTATTTCCGGGTCACCGGAGACGAACGATTTCTTCTTGAGTGCGGCCTTGAGATGATCTTTTTGACCGCAAGGTTCTGGGCATCGAGGGTGGTTGGGTCGAACACAGAGTACGAGATTCGCTGCGTCATCGGTCCGGATGAGTTTCACGAGCATGTCAACAACAACGCCTACACCAATTTTATGGTGAAGTGGCACCTGCGGCTTGCCGGAATGCTCTTCAAGTACATGGGCCGAACCAACACGGCGCTTCTTGGCGAACTTTCGGCTGCGCTGGAGCTCGACCAGGCGGAGGTCGATTTATGGATGGAGATAAGCCGGAAGCTCCGCCTCACGCGCGACCCGGAGTCGAAGCTTTACGAGCAGTTCGACGGCTACTTCCGGCTCAGGGACTACGTGATTGAGGGGTTCGACCGCAAGGGCGCGCCGGTTCTACCGCGCGGAGTCCACTACCGGAACATCAGCTCGACCCGTCTGATCAAGCAGGCCGATGTGCTCATCATGATGCTGCTCTTTCCTCACGCCTTCAGTGATGAGGAGAAGGCTGCCAATTTCGACTTTTATGAGAAGCGCACGGCGCACAAGTCATCGCTGAGCCACTGCATTCATGCCATGATGGGTCTGGCCTCCGGACGGCGCTCAAGGGCATACAGCTATTTTATGAAGACCGCGCTCTTTGATCTTGAGAACCTTCATGAAAATACTGCGCTCGGCATCCACGCTGCGGCAGTGGGGGGGACATGGCAGACGGTCGTCTACGGTTTCGGGGGGTTTTCGATCAAGTCTGACCGTCTTGTGTTGAGACCCTGGCTACCGAAAAAATGGGAGAGCCTCTCGTTCCGCGTGCGGTGGCGCTCGAGAGTTGTCGAGGTGACGGTCCGCCATGAGAGCGTTTCAGTGCTGATCCATTCGGATGAGGAGATTTTTGTGCCGCTGAGCCTCTACAGAAAGAGCTATCAGATCGCAACGAACCGGCTGGAGAGCTTTCCCTACTGTGCTTCGTGAGCGTGGTCGGGGGGAGCGGAATTGATGAATTGTCCTCTGCGCGCATTTGCCGTTTATTCCCGAAAAATTATACTATTTTCCCCTTCGGCCCCCTCCCTTTGAGCCGTGGCGCCGGCCTGTTTCTCTCCTGCCAATAAATTGCTGAAGAGCCCCGATTGTTATGGATTTCGTTCATTTGCATGTGCATACGCACTATTCGATGCAGAGCAGCCCGATCTTTCCGGGTGAGCTGTTTTCTGCGGCAGTCCGGTTCGGGATGAAGAGCGTTGCGGTTACCGATTACTGCGCAATTTTCAATATGCCCGAGCTCTTCAGCGATGCCAGGGATGCCGGCATCAAGCTTATCATCGGCAGCGAGATTCTTCTGCTCGAGTCGGATTCTCATCAGAGCGGCCGCAACCCGGTCTCTCCTTCGCTGATTCTCCTGGTCAAGAGTGAGGCTGGATACCGCAATCTCTGCATTCTGCTGTCGCGGGCGGCAAAGGAGGGGTTTGTCAACGGGATGCCGCATGTTGAAAGCAGAATGCTGGAGCAGTGTCATGAGGGGCTTGTCTGCCTTTCAGCATACTCTTCCGGGCGTATCGGCCGGGCGCTGCTTGCCGGAGCGGTCGATGAGGCTGAGAGCTTCTGCCGCTACTACCAGGAGCTTTTCGGTGATGACTTCTACCTTGAGCTTCAGCGCCACCACACCCCTTTCGATGAACAGCTCAATCGAGAGACCATAGCGCTTGCCGGGCGTTGCGGGGTTGAGCTTGTTGCTACCAACAATGTGCACTACCTCGAACGCAAGGATGCCGGCTGCTACAGGGCGATGGTTGCCATCCGCACCAAGGAGAAGCTGTCGAGCCAGACGCTTCAGGCGCTGCCGGGCAACGATCACTACCTGAAGTCTTCCGACGAGATGGGCCGACTTTTCAGCGATGAATATCGGGAGCTTTCCAACGCCACTGCAATTGCCGGGAAGTGTACCTACAGCTTCTGCCAGAAGGAGCCTGTCCTGCCGCATTTTCCTCTGCCGGAAGGCTTTGATGACGAGTTTGAGTACCTTCGCCACCTGACCCTTGAGGGCGCCAGGGAGAAGTATGCCGAGGCTGAGGCCGACGGCATTACACAGGAGGAGGTGCAGGCGCGCATCGAGCTTGAGCTTGGCGTCATCCGCAACATGGGGTTCAGCTCCTACTTTCTCATTGTCAGCGATCTTATCAATGCATCGCGCAGAATGGGCTATTCGGTCGGTCCCGGACGAGGGTCGGCGGCGGGGAGCATTGTGGCCTATCTGACCGGGATCACAAGAATTGATCCGCTGAAATACAAGCTGCTTTTCGAGCGCTTTTTGAATCCGGAACGGTTGTCGATGCCGGATATCGACATCGACTTTACCCCTGTCGGCAAGCAGAAGGTTCTTGAGTATACCGTTGAGAAATACGGGACCGAGAGCGTCGGGAAGGTCATAGCTATTGGTACGCTCGGTGCCAAGGCGGCGATTCGCGATGCCGGAAGGGTGCTCGAGGTTCCGCTTCAGGAGGTCGGCAAGCTTGCAATGCTGGTTCCCTCCAAGCCGGGCATAACGCTCGAAAAGGCTTTGAATGAGGTGAAGGAGCTGAAGCAGTTTGCCGAAAGCAACTCGGCAAACCGTGAGCTGATGCAGTATGCCGTGGCGCTTGAGGGTCGAGCGCGAAACGTTTCGATGCATGCTGGCGCGGTGGTTATCACCTCGGGCAACCTCGAAGAGCAGGTGCCGCTCTATGTTTCCAACAAGATCGAGACCGAGGTGCGCAAATTTGCCGACGAGATCGATCTTGACGAGCCGGATCACGCAAAGGAGAAAAATGCGGATGGCAGCGAGGAGAAACAGGTGGTTACGCAGTTCGACAAGAACTGGATTGAGACCGCGGGACTGCTGAAGATCGACTATCTCGGTCTTGAGACCCTTGCCGTTATCGACGAGACCCTCCGGATGATCAAGCGGCGTCACAACCTCGATATTGAGCTTGAGAAAGTTCCCATGAACGACCGGAAAACCTTCAGGATCTTCCAGGAGGGCAAGATGGCCGGCATTTTCCAGTTCGAGTCATCGGGCATGCAGAGCTATATGACCCGTCTGCAACCTACACAGATCGGCGACATCATAGCCATGAGCGCGCTCTACCGACCCGGTGCACTCAATGCGCGCATCGACGAGCGGCGCAACGCCGTTGATCTCTTTGTCGACCGGAAGCACGGCCGGGAGGCGATCGACTACATGCACCCGATGCTCGAAGAGATCCTCAAGGAGACCTACGGCGTCATTGTCTACCAGGAGCAGGTGATGCAGATCTCCCAGGTTATGGGAGGTTTTTCGATGGCCAAGGCGGACAATCTCCGCAAGGCGATGGGAAAAAAGAAGCCCGAGATCATGGAGAAGTACAAGGCCGATTTTGTGAAGGGTGGCGTCGCGCAGGGAGTTCATGATACGCTTGCCACTCGGGTCTTTGAGCTCATGGCGGAGTTTGCCGGATACGGCTTCAACAAAAGCCACTCGGCAGCTTACGGCGTGCTTGCATACTGGACCGGATACCTGAAGGCCCACTATACGATCGAGTTCATGACGGCCATTCTCAATAGCGAAATCGGGGATACCGAGCGCATGAAGCATCTGACCGACGAGGCAAAGAGCTTCGGCATTTCGACCCTCCCCCCTTCGATCAACAAGAGCGATGCGCTCTTCTCGGTTGAGGATTCCGGCGGCCGTTCATCAATCCGTGTGGGACTGAGCGCCATCAAGCAGGTCGGGGGAGCTGCGCGAGCGGTTGTTACGGCCAAACTGCGCAGGAAACGGGATTACAAGAGCCTCTTTGACCTGGCGGCGTCGGTTGACTTGAGGGTCATGAACCGAAAGGCGCTTGAGTGCCTCATCCTCTCCGGCTCTTTCGACGAGATTGACCAGCATCGCGCCCGCCTGCTTGCCAATGTCGACAAGGCTATCAAATTCGGGCAGATGCAGAACCGTTCGGTTACGCTTGGCCAGTGCGGCTTTTTTACCGCTGCGGAGGGCGCGGTACTCGAAGATGAACACTACCCTGATATGGACCAGGCCGATATGATGCCGGAGCAGGAGAAGCTGCTGCACGAAAAGAAACTGGTTGGCTTTTACCTGAGCCGCCACCCGCTTTCGCCCTACAGGCGCGACTGGCAGGCATTTTCGACCCTGCAGCTTAATGCCAAGGAGGTTACTGGGTCAAAGCAGTACAAGGTGATCGGTGTGGTCGTTTCGGTGAAGCCCTATCAGGACAGGAAGGGGAAGCAGATGATTTTCGGCAGCATTGAGGATTTTAACGGCAAGGCGGACTTTACGATGTTTGCCAGCATCTATGAGCAGTACGGGCACCTCGTCAAGCCTGAAGAGGTGCTGATGCTTGTGGCTGAGGGTGAGGTGAGCGGCGGGATGCTCAAGCTGCTTGTCAGGGAGGTTGTGCAGATTAAAAAGGTCAGGGAGGCTCTGGTCAAAAAGATCATTCTCAAGATCGATGCCGACGACCAGCTTCAGCTTGAAAAGCTTGTGCAGGTCAGGAAGGTATTTGAAGAGCATCGCGGGGGTACCCCGGTCGATTTTGAGGTGAAGGCGCAGTCGGGGGAGAATATCGAGATGCTTACCATCTTTGCGCGCAGCACGCCGATCGATCCGGTGGAGGATACGATCGCAAGGCTTGAGGAGATACTGGGTCCTGACAATGTGCGGATTTCGGGATGACCTTTCCTGAATGATGAATTTTCGATTCTTTGCCGCTTTTTAAGCCGCCATTAGTTTGTTTTTTGGTTACCTTTGCTTACTTACATACTTGTCAAACACATTGTATTTTTCCCTTTAGGTCATCACTCAATAACAAAACACAAATAACAATGAGCGGAAAATATCTTGCTGCCACAGACCAGAATTTTCAGGTCGAAATTCTTGATTCAGATAAAGTGGCTTTGGTCGATTTCTGGGCAACCTGGTGTGGCCCATGCATGATGCTGGGACCTGTCATCGAAGAGCTTGCCGGAGACTATGCAGGCAAGGCTGTGATTGCAAAGCTGAATGTTGACGAGAACCCCAAAACCGCAGCCCAGTTCGGTATCAGAAGCATCCCGACCATGCTGATTTTCAAGAATGGCCAGGTTGTCGACCAGCTTGTTGGTGCAGTTCCCAAGAACCAGATCGCCAAGAAAATCGACGATCAGATCGGCTGAGCACACAGCAGCCTTGTCATCCGCTGACCCGGCCTTGGAGCCGGGACAGGGCCCTTCCTCCACCCCTGAGATTACAGCCCTGGCTTAACTTGTTAACGTTAACGGCATACCATTATGGAAAGAGAAGTGCATGATCTCATTATCATGGGGACGGGCCCTGCCGGCTACACGGCGGCCATCTATACAGGGCGCGCAAATATCAAGTCGCTCGTTATCGAAGGTATCCAGCCAGGCGGACAGCTTATGATCACTACGGAAATTGAGAACTTTCCCGGTTTTCCCGAAGGGATTCGCGGGCCTGAACTGATGGCAAAGATGCGCGAGCAGGCTGCAAAGTTCGGCGCGCAGTTCATCCCGGGAAGCGTTGTCGATGCCGATCTTTCAAGAAGCCCCTTCCTCCTTCAGCTTGATGATGGACGCGAGCTGCTCACCCACACGCTCATCATTTCTACCGGGGCGAATGCCAAATGGCTCGGTATTGAGTCGGAAGACCGATATAGAGGCAAGGGCGTTTCGGCATGTGCGACCTGTGACGGCTTTTTCTTCCGCGACAGCAAGGTGTTTGTTGTCGGCGGCGGCGATACCGCCATGGAGGAGGCGCTCTACCTGACCAAGTTTGCGTCGCATGTGACGCTCGTGCACCGGCGTGAGGAGTTCAGATCCTCTAAAATCATGAGCCTCAGGGTGCGCAAGAATGAAAAAATCAGCATGATGCTCAATGAGGTGGTCGACGAGATTCTCGGCAACGACCTGCATGTTACCGGAATACGGCTGAAAAACGTGGTGAGCGGAGAGCTTACCGAGCATCCTTGCGACGGCGTCTTCATGGCCATCGGTCATGCGCCGAATTCGGGGTTGTTCAAGGGACAGCTCGATCTGGACGACTACGGCTATATCCTGACCAAGAAATCATCGACCGAGACTTCGGTGCCGGGCGTCTTTGCTTGCGGAGATGTACAGGACTTCACCTACCGCCAGGCGGTTACGGCCGTCGGAACAGGGTGTATGGCGGCGGTCGATGCGGAGCGGTTCCTGGAGACTATACGCTGAGTATTGATTCAGTATTGGGGGGCGTCCCGACCGTCAGCGTAAAGTGGACTGAGGGACGCTGAACCAGTCGGCCAGCACCTCGTTGAATCCGTAGGCCAGTTCACACGCTTCTGTTTCGGCGGATGAGAACCAGCGGAGCATCTCTCCTTCATGCAGTACCATCTTTTCGGGCTCAAACTCCGCTTCCTGATGAAACAC
The DNA here is from genome assembly GCA_903824045.1 of uncultured Chlorobiaceae bacterium. Lineage (GTDB taxonomy): Bacteria > Bacteroidota > Chlorobiia > Chlorobiales > Chlorobiaceae > Chlorobium. The sequence goes on along the minus strand of CAIJVD010000001.1, from coordinate 9,895 downwards.
ATACTCTCTTCGGTCTGAAAATTCGTAGACCCGGAAGAGTTTGCAGTTGGCGACATCGACTTCAATCTCCTCCTGCATCTCCCTTACAATGCACTCTTCGGGCGTTTCGCCCTTTTCAATATGCCCTCCCGGCAGATCCCACATGCCGGGGCAGGCAATTGTGGGGATGCTGTCGCGCAGCACGAGCAGTACCTGTCGGGCCGCGTTGTGGAAGATGATGCTGGTTCCGGAATGATTCATGGCTGCGGGGGAGTGCTTCCGGTTTGAATTTCCCCATTCTGGTCGAGTGAGGGGTAGGCAGCGCCTTTCTGCTTGAGCTCTCCTGCCAGACGCGGATAGGTTGCTTCGAAGAGCATCCGCTCAAAGCACTCCTGCTTCATTTGAGGCGCGCTGTACATTCCTTTATCGGCCCTCTGGCGCTGCGCTTCAAAGAGGATGATTCCGGTGGCTACCGAGACGTTGAGTGACTCCACCATGCCGAACATGGGGATACAGATTGCCTGGTCAGCCCCGCTGAGTGCGGCTTCGGAAATGCCGTCCCATTCAGCACCGACAACAATGGCCGTCGGCAGTGTATAGTCGATCGAACGGAAATCCACACATCCCTCCTTGTTTGTTGCAACCAGAATCTGCATCCCCGAAGCCGACATGCGGCTGTAGGCCGAGGCGACATCGTGGTAGAGGTTTACCGTGGTCCAGCGGCTTGCGCCCGCAGCGGCATCCTGGCGGGTATGGATGCTCTTGCGATAGGAGATGGCGTGGAGCTCGCCGATACCAACAACGTCGCAGCTGCGGATAATGGCCGAGAGGTTGTGGGCTTTGTTGACATTGTCCATGACCACTGTCAGGTCTCGCTGGCGATGGAGCAGCATCTGCCGGATTTTCCGGAATCGTTCAGGGGCTATCAAGAGTTCTTGCTATGGGTTCGTGAGCATGGTTCATTTGTGTTCGGCTCTACAAGAAAGCTATTTTTTCGGGTTTCTTCAATCAGTGATGTTCCCGGGCCTTGATTGGGTCAGTGTTGCGGGGGTTGAAAAATTTGACTATATCTGTATTTGATACCATGACTTCACGGGGAGGGTGCGTTGCGGACGCCAGGATCTGACGTTGCGGCAACACTATAGACCTCTCGGGAGGTGAGTTCACTATCTATGAGGCTTCATACCAGAAAACATCCCCAGCTTGACCGCCTGCTGAAAACCGCAAAGCCGGTGAGGATTGACGACTCTTCAAGGGTGCTCATTGTCAGCGACCTGCACATGGGCAATGGCGGCCGGCGTGATGAGTTCAAGCGGAACGCCGAGCTGTTGAAGACAATGCTGGCCGACTACTATCTGCCTGAAAAGTACAGCATGGTGCTCAATGGTGATGTTGAGGAGCTGCTGAAGTTTCCCATTGAGAGTGTGGTTTCCCAGTGGGGAGAGCTTTACGAACTCTTTCTCCGCTTCCGCAAGAACGGTTTTTTCTGGAAGACCTACGGGAACCATGATGCCGAGCTGCTTGAAGAGAAGAACTATCCGCTCGCCTCATCGATGCTCGAGTCCCTTAAATTTCAGTACGGCGAGGAGACGATGCTCCTTTTTCACGGCCACCAGGCTTCGGTGCTGCTGTGGGAGAGCTATCCGGCCGTCAGTCGTGCAGTCGTTCTTTTTCTCCGCTACATCGCCAAGCCCGTCGGCATCAGGAATTTTTCGAGCGCCTACAACAGCCGGCGCCGTTTCGCTATTGAGAAGTCGATCTATGAGTTCTCGAATCTGGCTAAAATAGTCTCCATCATCGGCCATACCCACCGCCCGCTCTTTGAATCGCTCTCAAAAGTGGATTTTCTGAACTTCAGGATCGAGGAGCTCTGTCGTGCCTATCCTCTTGCCGAAACAGAGCGGCGCTCAGAGATCAAGAGGAAAATCGGTGCCTTAAAGATTGAGCTTGACGCCTGTTACACAAAAGGCAAGAGAATAGGACTGCGCAGCGGTCTCTACAACAATATTACCATTCCGAGCGTCTTCAACTCCGGCTGTGCAATCGGGAAGCGGGGCATTACCTGTATCGAGATCGAGGGGAGCAAGATCAGGCTTGTTTACTGGTATAACGGCAAGCAGAGTCGCAAGTTCATGAGTTCCAGGGACAACCGTCCGCTGGAGCTGGGTGCGACCGGTTTTTCGCGTATAGTGCTCAACGAGGACTCCCTCGACTACGTTTTTTCACGCCTTCATCTCCTAGCCTGAACCATTCTGACCTCGCGCTCTCAGCCGAGCATGTCGATAATCTCCTCGGGCCGTCTGACCACCGCCTTTGCCCCGAATTCGAGCAGTTCGCTCTCCGGTCGAAACCCCCAGAGGACGCCGAGCGGGAACATTCCAGCCCTTGTTGCCGTCTCCATGTCGATGCCGCTGTCCCCGACATAGAGAATCTCCGAAGGGTTCAGGTCGAGCTTTCGGGCAACCAGCAGCGCGCCTTCCGGATCCGGCTTGGGCGGTATGGGGCTCTGCTGACCCATGACGACATTGAACTTCCACCCCGAGAGCTGAAACTCGGCGCAGAGCCGGGTGAACCGATCGGCCTTGTTGGAGAGAATGGCCGATTTTATTCCCCTTTCCTGTATGGCGTCGAGCAGCGTGCTGATGCCGGGGTAGGCGCGGGTATGAACATTCCAGTTGTCTGCGTAGTGTTCCATGAGCTCACCGAGCAGCATCTCGATGTTCTTCGGTGACTGTGCATTTTGGGGAATGGCCGTCCTGACCAGTTCCTTCATGCCCCTGCCGACCAGCATACGGCACTCGTCGAGCGTATGGATGGGGTAAGCGTGGCGGGCAAGAACGGTGTTGAGGGTGGTGGCAATATCCTGAAGCGTGTCGAGGAGCGTCCCGTCCAGGTCGAAAATTACAGCATTATATCTCATGGGGTTGAAGCGGTTCCAGGTTTTTTTGCGGTGACGATAAATACGGGGTATGAACTGAGCTTTCCCTCACTGTTCGGTTTTTCGATTCTGCAGACGCTCTCGAAAAAGGGGTTGAGCAGTCCGGCGCTCTCGAGCAGTCCGGCAAGTTTTGTGCGCTCAAATCCGTGATGGACCTTTTCACGCGGGTCATCATGAAAGGTTCCGTCCTCCTCTTCGAGATCGACAATGGCGATGGTGCCGCCTGGCGCAAGCAGCTCCGAGAGCCTCATCAGGAATCCGCCGGTATCGTCGATATGGTGCAGCGCCATGCTGCCATAGATCAGCCCGAAGAGGCCTCCCGCACCCTCTCCTGAACCGTCGGCCGAAAGGTCGAGGCAAGCGGTGTCGATATTTTTTAACCCTGCCACCTCTGTTTTGTGTTGCAGCACCGCAAGCATTTCGGGGGAGGTGTCGAGCGCCTTCAGCTTAACGACAAGAGGTGCGATTTCAAGCGAAATCAGCCCTGTTCCGCAGCCGAATTCAAGAGCATTAACTGTTTTCAGCCCTCCGGCATGGGGAGTGATCGCCCTTGCCGCGGCATGGGCAAGTTTTCTGCGGCGCGGGTCCTCATCCCAAAGCAGGGCCTCGCGGTTGAATTTGTCAGTTGAGTTCCAGCTTTCGGGCATGTGGTTTCATTAAAATGTGGTCAGGTAATGAATGAAAATAAACAATCAGGGCAGAGCTCAAAACTGCATTCAGTGGCAGGAGGTGTTCTTTGCCATCCCGGCCGTCCCTGCTTGCCTGTTCTGGTGTTATCTATATCCCTTTGGTATTTTATACTCTTTTTTGTATATATGAAATAAGTGAAGCGTACTTTTGGCGCAATAAAAGCGGTTTTTGTCCGGCCAGATCCAGGCGCTGGCTCCCAAGGAAGAGTCCTAACCCGCCCCCATGAAGCTTTGTGCAATCGATAAGGATGCCCTGTTTGAAAATATGTCGCAGGGATGCGCCTATTGCAGGCTACTCTCTGAAGAGGGAGGCGCGGCTGATTTTATTTTTGATGCGGTCAACCCTTCATTTTACAAGCTTACCGGATTTTCGCAAGTTGAGGGCCGGCGATTTTCCGAGATGCTTCCCGGCATCCTGGAGTCCAACTCCGGGCTGATCGAAAACATCGGCAGGGTGGTCATGACCGGCAGTGCTGAATGTTTCGAGATCTATATCCATGGACTGGATCTATGGTTCGACTTCTCGGTCTGGCCTCTCAAGGGTGATGGATTTGCTGCTGTTTTCGACAGCATAAGCGAGAGAAAGGTTTTCGAGAAAAAGCTTTTCGAGAGCGAAGATCGGTTCAGGCAGATGTTCGAGAGCAATGCTGACATCAAGCTTATTGTTGAAGAAAAAACAGGAGTGATTAGCGATGCAAACCAGTCGGCGGCTGACTTTTACGGCTGGTCGATCGATGAGCTTCGGCGGATGCACCTCCACGATCTTACTGTGCTTTGCCCAACGGAGGTGGAGCGTCATCTTGCCCGGTTCAGAAAATCTCCGCAAAACAAGGCTCTCTTCCGCCATCGGAAGGCCAATGGTTCAATACGCGATGTTGAAGTATTCAGCAACAGGATCGATTCGGGCGAGAACGCCAGGATTCACAGCATCATCAGGGACGTCACCGAATGCAAGCGTTATGATGCAATAAGGGCATTTCATATTCGCCTGCACGAAATGGCGCGGGAGCACTCCATTGAGGATCTGCTGCGCTTTGCGCTCAGTGAGGCTGAACGCCATACCGGGAGCTCCTCGGCTTTCTGCCAGTTTCTGGACGAAGAGAGCCGCCTGCCTGCCCTGCATGTCTGGTCTTTCTCGGCTCGTCAAGAGTTTGCCGGCCAGAAGGAGTATAGTCGAGCCCATCCATCGCTCCATGATCCCGATATATGGGTGGAGCTCCTCAAAGAGAAGCGCATCGTTGTCAACAATGATGAGGCCAAACTCATGGCTTTTCACAAGACCCCAGCCTCTCATTCTGCTGTAAAAAGGGAGCTTGTGCTGCCGATTATGAACGGTGAGCATCTTGTGGCGGTGTTCGGGCTTTTTAACAAGCATTTGGACTATGACGCGGAAGACTCCCGTACGCTGGAAATAATTGCCGATATCACCCTCGACATTGTTGCCCGAAAGCGTGCAGAGCACTCTGAACTGCAGGCGCACGAGACCGTAATCCAGTTGCAGAAGATGGCGATGATTGGAAGGCTTGCCGGGGGGATTGCCCACGATTTCAATAATATGCTCGGTGTGATCCTCGGTCACTGCGAGATGGCTCTCGAACAGGATGGGCTGGCGCGATCGGTATATATCGATCTCAAAGCAATTCTCAAGGCGGCATCCCGCTCGGCCGACCTGACAAACCAGCTTCTCGCTTTCGCACGAAAACAGACCATACTGCCGAAAGTCATTGATCTAAACACTATGGTCGAAGGAATGCTCAGCATGCTGCGGCGGCTTATCGGCGAAGAGATCACTCTTTCCTGGCAGCCATCTGAAGAGAGTGCACGGATACTTTTCGACCCGACGCAGCTCGATCAGATTCTTGTCAATCTCTGCATCAATGCCCGTGATGCCATCAAGGGTCAAGGAAGCATCGTTATCGAGACCGGGAGGCTGTCCCACCACCGGCCGGCCGGCCAGCCACACTTTCCCGGTGCTAATGCCGGCGACCATGTGACGCTTTCGGTCAGTGATAACGGTTGTGGTATTGAAAAAAAGGATATCCCCCACATTTTTGAGCCTTTTTTTACAACCAAAGATGTTGGCAAAGGTACGGGGCTCGGGCTCTCCATGGTCTATGGCATTGTCGAGCAAAACCATGGATGCATCGAGTGCGAAAGCCAGCCAGGCAAAGGTACATCCATCAAGATCCACATCCCGCTCTATACCAATCAAATGGAGCTGGATTACGGTCCGCCGGAGGAGTATCTCAGTACAAGGGGGAAGGGCAGGATACTGCTTGTGGAGGATGAGGCTGACATTCTCCAGCTCTGCAGGCTTATGCTCGAAAAAAACGGATACAGCGTTGAGGCCGTTGCAACTCCCAAAGAGGCGCTCTTTATTGCTAAACAGCCAGGGAGTCATTTTGACCTGCTGTTGATCGATGTCGTTCTTCCTGAAATGGACGGGTGTGAGCTCTCCAGAGTGCTGACCGATCTCTCTCCGGGGCTGAAAACCCTCTTCATGTCCGGCTATACCAGTGAGGTTATCTCAACGTACCTTGAGTTCGAGGAGGGTGTCAACTTCATTCAAAAACCCTTTACCTTTCACTCCCTCGGCATCAGTGTCCAGAACATGCTTGCTGCATCCCCTGCCAGCAGCGTGTGGGCAGGCTAAAAACGACTCGAACGCAAGCCTCTCTTGGCTGCGCTTTCCTGTTTGTTGATCTTTTCTGTATTATTACGCATGGAAGTCACCATGTTTTCCCCCTGCTATACGGAGCTTGCCCCCAGGATTTCCTTGTTGTACGGTTACTTTTTCGGACGCCCCGGCTTTTGAACCGCTTGCCGTGGCTCCGTTTACAACCATTAAGCAAAAGGAGACTGCTATGAAGAAAATCCTCTCTATTGATGGCGGTGGAATCCGCGGCATTATTCCGGCTCTTGTTCTTGCCGAGATCGAGATGAAAACCGGTCGGCCGACCGCGCTTGATTTCGATCTTATTGCCGGCACCTCGACCGGCGGCATCATTGCTCTGGGTTTGAGCAGGAGTTCCGGCGAAGGCAAAGCCCTCTACAGCGCCGCGGATCTTGCCGGAATGTACGAGAAACGCGCAGAGGAGATCTTTCCCCGTTCTCTCTTGAAGGATATTGTATCCCTCGACGGGGTGATGGATGAGCGCTATCCCGTTCAGGGGCTCGAGTCGATACTCGAGGAGTATTTTGGCGAGGAGCCGATCGGTGACGGGTTAACCCGCACACTGGTTACCTGCTACGATATACAGAACCGTGAGCCGCTCTTCATCAAGAGCTGGCGCAAGGAGCATCATGCAGTGCTGATGAAGGATGCCGCCCGTGCAACCTCGGCAGCACCGACCTATTTTGAGCCCGCACTTGTCCCGATTGGGGGGGCAATCAGGGCCCTGATCGACGGGGGCGTATTCATCAACTCTCCGGCTGTTTCAGCCTACGCCGAAGCGAAAAAAATATTTCCGGATGAGAACGACTTTTTTCTTCTCTCTCTCGGGACGGGAGAACTGATCCGTCCTATCGGCTATGATGAGGCTAAAGGGTGGGGAAAGGCCGGCTGGGCCATTCCGGTAATGAGCTGCATGTTTGACGGCATGTCGGATGCATCGAACTACCAGATGGAGATATTTCTCGGCGAGCGCTATGTTCGGCTCCAGACCACGCTCTCGGTCGCATCTGACGACATGGACAATGTGACCAAAGCAAACCTTGAGAAGCTCAAGGGTGAAGCCTCGCGGCTTATCACCAGGTATGAAGGGGAGATTGATGCAATCTGCAAGCTGCTGACCAGCTGAAGAGGTGTGCCAGTGGGAAGATTGACCGGACGCCTGAGAGGGCGCCCGGTCTTTGCGGCTTCTCGCATGAACGGCTCTTGTTCAGGCTTTGAACATACCAGAGTCGATCCACTCGTTTTTGAGGAGCGACCACCAGTCGTCCGCCAGCCCCTTCAGCACATACTCATAAGGCAGCCAGCCATAGCCGCCTTCACCCCAGCCGGTTCCCCAGGAGTTTCTGATAAGCAACGCTCCAGTAGTCTCTACAGCTTTCGGTGCGCTGTTTTTGATTTTCAGGGTGTCGTCAAATCCTACGGCAACAATGGCGTGACCACCTTCAATTTTTTCTCCGGTGGTCGGGAAGGGTATCCTGCCGGTTTTGTCTGCCTGAGTGATGGAGCTGTAAACGGTAAAGCCGAACATAGAGGGGAGGCCTGCCGAAAGATTGGTTTTTATGGTTTGCAGCAGAGCGTCCTTTGCCGTTCCGGCCGGATCGAGCCTGTAGTAGCTGATGGCCTGGAAATTCTGTGCATAGGCATAGCAGAAGGCCGAGGGCTCCTTGTCGAAGTCGGCAACCACGTAGGGAGCGTACTCTTCAGGCGGTACACCGAAGAGCACCAGTGCGCCCATCGTCGACCGCAGCAGTGCGCCGGTGTCTCCCGTCCAGTGCAGAAGGTTTCGTGTGGTTTTATAGAGGAAGAGCCGCGATGCGTCGATATGCTTGCCGAAGGCCCTCCTTTCAAAATACTCCACAACGCCAACTCCGGCGTGTGCCGTGCATGAGCCCAGTGAGAGCTGGTTCTCGACAGGCGAGCACCACGCCCTGAGATCAGCCGACGCAGCCAGCTTCCTTCCGGGTTTAGACACCCCGGTCTTTGCGAGCATCTCCTTGATGGAGTCTTTCTGGCCAAGACGGCGCAGGGTTGCAGGGATCTCACTTTGCTCGGCCGTATAATCCCTGAAATCGGGATAGTCTGGAAGCCATCCCATTCCGCACTTTTCTGTCAGCTGATTCATCATTCCTCCTTTTTATTGGTGTTAAGGGGGGAGTTTGGGCAAGTTGCGGACGGCAGCCGGGTTCCCGATTTCGATCGGGACAGGGTTCCGGGAGGGGGGAGGAGTCACAGGCACAAGCCAGTACAGCCAATATAAACAAACCTGCAGCGATCCAAAAGCAATGCGCTTTTCACCCCCGCTCCTGTCATCTTGAACGTGCAGCATTCTTGTTTCAAACGCACACTGTTCTCTTTTCAAACGTGCGCCATTGTCATTTCGAACTCAGTGAAAAATCCACTGCCTAACCATCCTGACATCTCGGTAGAGGCTTGACAGAGCGCGTTCCAGTGGAGGGTTCACTGGAGCGAAAGTGGCCAGATAAAATTTCACACTTGCTTTTTCACTCACTATCTTATCTTTCGGCATTCGAGGGTGGTGTTTTTCACCGGTATAACGCCACCATCACTCAGGTTCCGTTCGACGCAAACAAACCCATCCGTTAACGCATGATGAGAACTCTTCTGCTGCTTTTCGCTCTTTTTTTTGTTGCGGGAGCAGACAGTGCCGACGCGGCTGATCGCGCTATTGTTCTGGATGGATCCACCACTGTCGGCCCGATTGCGAAATCCTTTGCGGCATATTTCACGAAAAAATATGGAGTTCAGGTCTCGGTCAGTGAGTCGGGGAGCGGCAATGGCGCCAAAAGCCTGATCAACGGAGCCTGTGCCATAGCAGCAATGTCCCGACCTATGAAGGAGAAGGAGATCGCTGCGGCAAGGGCAAAGGGGGTAAACCCGGTCGCTCATGTGGTTGCTCTTGACGGGCTTGCCGTTGTTGTTCATCCCGCTAACCCTGTGCGTTCACTGAGCAAGGCACAGCTTGGGGCCATCTATCGGGGTTCGATCACCAACTGGAAGCAGGTGGGCGGTCCAAATGCGGAAATCGTGGTCATTCAGCGCGAATCAAACAGCGGCACCGAGGAGGCATTCAAGTCTATGGTTGTTGGCAAGGGGGCTTACATCAAGGGGAGTGCTGAAACGCAGTCAAGCAACGGGGCAATAAAAAACCGGGTGAGCTCAACCCCGTCAGCCATCGGTTTTATCGGACTTGGCTATATCGACTCATCGGTTAGAGCAATTGCAGTCAACGGAGTTCTTCCCGGCGTGGAGAGTGTCAAAAATCGCAGCTATCCGGTATCCAGACCGCTCTATCTCTATACGGACGGCGAGCCATCGGGAGCTGTCGGAATGTTTGTCGGGCTCTGTAAAACAGCCGTCGGTAAAAAGATGATCAGTGAAACCGGCTTTATCAATCCATGATTTTCAGGCCACTCTTCAGCAGCCCGATTGATGCTGTCTGACGAACCCAAGGCCAACCAACCAGAACGATCAATGACGGAAGAGAAGAAGAGCACGACGGCACTATCGGGCACCTTTGTGGTGAGCGCCCGAAAGCGGTCGATGCAGAAGGCAGCCCGCAAGGGCGGTGAAGCGCTGCTCCTTGGTGTCGCCTTG